>UBJO01000067.1 GCA_900465665.1 Hyphomicrobiales bacterium | reverse complement strand
TCTGGCTAACAAACTGGCGCGTATCGCCTGGGCTGCACTGCGAAAAGAAACTCGCTTTGATAGCAGCTATCCAGCAGCTGCGTAATTGGATCGGCTACGCAATGTCAATCAGCTAGCCCACTAGGTTTTGCAGGAAGGATTGCGCAGATGGCCTGACAGTCGAACGGCGTTTGGAAAGCCCGGCTAAAAAAATGGCACTAGATGCCGAAGTGCTTTATTGGGGCCCTGAACGTGCGGATGTCCATCTTGGCCGTGGGAATTATCCCACGAGACCGTATACGTTGACGCAGACTGATCACCACACCGTAAAATCTCCTTGCAAACGGGGCGGGCCATACGTTTTTATTGCTTAGTCCGAGCCGGTGCAAAAACCGCCCGACCGTAGCGCGATGGATTTCAATGCCGCGCTCCGCGAGTGCAACGCACAGCTCATCCAAAGTCGTTTCGCCATGCGCGGACATCCGCTCGCGAACCCAATCAGCATGAGCCATAAGCTTCGCGCCACCAGGCGGGTGGCCCTGCTTGGCGGCGGCGAGAGAACCGGATGACCGATGCAGGATCATCATGTTATTGACGAACCGAGGCGAAACCCGGAAATGCCGAGCGGCTTCACGGTTGCTATGCCCTTCATTTACAAACGCAACGACACGCTCACGCAACTCGATCGGATGCGGCTTGCCCATGGTGTGGCTCCTTCCATGGGCAAAAAGAATCACGGATCAACTGATTTGGAAATCCCGAATCTGGTTTGGCGCGACATGCTTTAGATTCTCTTCGTTTTATGAATTTTAACGGGCATCGAGGAACGCTATGGAGTTAAAATGTCTACTTTTGAAGGAGTCGACATGATGAACCAACAAGTACCGAACAACCTATTTTCGCCAACGAAAATCGGCGCTATCGATGTGTCGAACCGAGTGGCGATGGCCCCCCTCACTCGATCTCGCGCCGACATGGAAGGTGTGCACTCCGAGCTGGCAGTAGAGTACTATCGCCAACGCGCCTCCGCGGGTTTGATTATCACTGAGGCCACCAATATCTCACAAGAAGGACGTGGGTACGCATTCACGCCTGGGATTTATAACGATGCGCAGATTGCGGCCTGGCGAAAGGTGACAGATGCCGTACATGAAGCCGGCGGAAAGATTGTTTGCCAGCTCTGGCACGTAGGACGGATGTCCCATGTCGATCTTCAAGAGAATAACGTTGCGCCGGTCGCTCCGTCCGCGATCCAAGCCGACGAACTGATTTTTCTACCCGACCAGACACAGGCTCGACCGTCGATGCCAAGAGCACTCGAAACCGACGAAATCCCTCGCATTGTAGAGGATTATCGTAACGCTGCGAGATGCGCTAGAGACGCTAACTTTGATGGCATCGAAGTGCATGCGGCGAACTGTTACTTACTCGACCAGTTTATCCGAGACAGTACAAATAGACGCACCGACAAATACGGTGGGAGCGTAGAGAACAGGACACGCTTTCCAGTCGATGTCGTAACAGCTATTTCAGAGATTTGGGGACCCGATCGAGTAGGAGTTCGTTTGTCGCCTATCACGCGTGCCGTGGGTGATACGCCCTTAGATAGCGATCCACAGGGAACCTATGGATATCTCGCAAAGCGGCTGGGATCGTTAGGCTTAGCATATCTGCATTGTGTTGAAGGTCAGACGCGAGGCCCGAATGCAGCTTCCAACTTCGATTTCATGGAGCTTCGTGCGTCATTTGGTGGTCAATACATCGCAAACAATGGCTACGACCGCGACCTTGCAGTCAAAGCTGTACATTCTGGACATGCAGATATGATCGCGTTCGGTCAAGCTTATATCGCCAATCCGGATCTTGTCGAACGCCTAAAGATTGGTGCCCCGCTAGCCGACGGCGTTAAGTCGACCTACTATGGGGGAGGGGCCGAAGGGTACACCGACTACCCAACATTCGGCTCAAAGACTTCCTCCTGACCACAGGATATTCAGTCAGGTAAGTGAGTGAGCGGCACGGTGGGAAACCGTGCCGCAAACCAATGGTTTCTGGCTTCAACTCGGATAATGGACCGCATATCGAAGGTGAACAGCCCCGAACTCCAATTGATGACAGGAGATTAGCGAAAGTTCGGCTTTCCCCGCTAGGCCGTCCTGGCCGTATTCAACCACTCTGTCGGCTCCCTTTCGTGCGTCCAAAGCCGGTGCAACGACAAAGCTTAGCTCATCAACGAGACCTGATGCCATCAGGTATCCGTTCGTGGCGGAGCCACCTTCGAGAAGTATACGCTTCACTCCAAATCGCGCCCCCAAAGCAGTCACCATTGCCGCAATATCGAAATTGCTTTCCTCTGAGACCAAGTATGAGACACCATCCGCTTTCAACTCGGCTAGGTGACTGTCTGCGACATCCGCTCCAAGAAGGACGACAACGTGATCACCGTAGATTTCACCTCCATCGAAATGGAGTTTGGCGGAGGGATCCACTGCAATGGCGAAGCTCGACGCGTCTGGGTTTGCGAGATGGTGTGTACGATCTACATTGAAGGGTCTCTCAGGCGGGTGGGATGCAGCCTTGGAAATCTCAGCCATTGTCACTCGGCCAACCATCCATGCGTTAACTCCGAGTTCTTTATGGGTATTCTCGTAAAGCGAAGACCAATCCGAAGCAGTCCCGTCCGGGCTTTTAGTCCATTTGCTTGGGTGGAGACCTCCATCTGGTGACGTGATCATCAGGCAAATTATGTACGGTTTCATTTTTGGGCTCCGTCAGAGTTTTATGCTTTCGAGACTTCCCGAGTAAGCATCCAATGGCAAGCACAACCCGGGAACCAGGCCCCGTTTTTAACCAGAATTTATGCGATTTAACTAAGGCATATCGTGCTCTGAATATGATCCGCCGCCGCTTTATAAAGTCTATGGATGGCGGATTCCGCGGCTACCTGCAGGGGGGAGTTCTCGTGACCGCTGCGTTCCTGATCGCCAGCAATCACCACCCGAGGCAGCCCACATAAGCTAGCAAATGGATCTCGGAAAAACGCGGTGTGTCATTTGTCTCGTCAACGGACATGGCCGGATTCCAGATTGCGCGCTGATGATCCGTTGGAAGAAATAGTCTGCGTCAAAATGCACAGCGAGGCCCTACTCTGTCACCTGAGTACCATAGCCTTTAGTTGCTCGGGATCCCGAACACCTTGTTGCCAAAGGTTTGCCATCGCAAGACTAATACGGAACACGGCTACGCGATCGCGCTCGATACCCAGCTCCCGGCATGCTTCCTTCAATGCTGAGTTGAAGACCGCCAGATCGGTCGAGGTATAGGGTGGGTGATTTTTACTCTGGCCGCTCATGCTGTCCATCCGATCTGTTTGCCGGGCTGTGGATCTAGCACGATTCGCTGGGCGTGAGCGTTGGCGCGCGCTTAACGGAGCAGCAGCTAGGACACGAGGGGCGGAGCGGGCCAAACTATCAATCCGGTTTCGAGGTTTCAGCAAGGGTCCCGGCAGAGCAATATTTGACAGTTAGGCCATCCCGGTCCAGAAAGTCTTGCCAACCTAATGGAGATATTTAATGGCCGACGAGCTTTCCGAAAATCCGACGACTTTGCCCGCGCCAGTGCCCACGCCCGCAGCGTCGACCGAGCCCAAGAAGACGCGCGCTCCGCGTCGCAGCAAGGAAGAAATCGCAGCGGATTTGGCAGCGAAAGCCAGCGCCAAGGGCGGACGCAAGGCTAAGCAGGAAACTGCTGCTATTTCGGTACCTACCACTGTGACGAAAAGTGTAGCGAAACCCGTTAAGCAGCCGGCCGCAGCTAAGGCCCGAACCAAGTCTACCGCACCAATTCCAACACTTAGTGACGATTTTGCCGACCTTCTGCAGCTCGAAGCTGAAAACCAGAAGCTTCGCAAGTTGCTTGCAGAGAAGCTGCGTGCAGAGAACGCCGATCTGCGCACGAAGCTTGGCGTGAAGTGAGTTGTCACGTCCAGTGCGGGACGTGGCTTTTAAGATACTGATACGTCCTGAAGCCGGGCTTGTGATAGGCCCGGCTTCGTTATTCAAGCCTGTGCAAGGTGCGGACCGATGAGATCACCATGGAAAGTCGTTTCTGAACTCGTGTTTCGCAGAGACAGGGAAACGAATACCGAGACCTCTGATACAGATAGCAAGCATTCTGTCGAGGACACTGCGACTCCTGTTGCTGTTTCCTCTCGAGCCGATAGCGAGATTCCCAACGCTATCAGACGAAGAAGCCTCGGCGTCGATGCTCAGAACGCGCAGCTGAGCGCTTGGCTGTGCCATATACCATCCCACCTTCGGGTCTGGCTTTCCTTAAATCCATCCCCTCAAGTGTCGCGCAGTGGAGTATTCAGGCATTTGCCGCCCCACCTGCGAAACGGTGCTTAACTAGATTGTCCAATTCTTTCTCTTTGAGGGCAACGCCGTTCGAAATGGCATTTGTGTAGTCGTTACACACGGACTCCATCCACAAGCTCGCTCGCCTCGACGGAAGATTGGTGAATCCGACTGGTTTGGCGCCGGCATGGGATTGAACGCGGCTCCGCCTACTGTTGCAATCACTCCGCAACGAAGGAGTTGTAAGCTAAGCTCTCCACCTGGGTAGTCTCGTCGGCTTGAGCAAGATCGGCGAAATAGCGTTCGATTTGCAGGCGCGATTTGCGGCTGACCGGGTAAGGTATGGGCTGGAATCGTCTCGGATCACGGCTCGACCAGATGAGATTCCAATTTTCGCTCCTGGCGTCACAGCCAACCGTCGCGCTTGAGCTCATCCGAGCTTTTAGACGCAACCCAGTTCGACTTGCTTCCATCAACCAGATGCTCTCGCTTCCAAAAAGGAGCAGAGGTCTTGAGGAAATCCATTATAAAATTGGCTCCCTCGAATGCGGCCGTTCGGTGCTGTGACGCTGCAACCACCAACACAATGCCATCGCCCACTGGGATGTATCCATATCTATGTATAACAGTGACGGCGTGTAGACCGAAACGTTGCGCTGCAGCTTCAGCGATCCGCCTAAGCTCGGCATTGGCCATGGTTGCATAGTGTTCAATTTCCAACCCGGCTAGAGTCTCTGATTCACCACGACATAGACCAAAGAATGTGACAACTGCCCCGATGTCTCGATCGTCCGTCACGGACGCGACTTCGGCTGCACTGTCAAACCTATCCTTCTGAACACGAACAACTATCGTCACTAGCCTGACTCCAAAAAAGGTAAGTTATCGGTAAAAAAATAACCGTCTTGAACAAGTCTCTAACGTTTACCCTCAAGCATTTTCAGTCTGATCCAAACAGCCTGATCATGTCGGAGGGCGTTTCATATTTGTAACCGATATGGCCCAAATCTTTGAACAAATCACTATGAAAAATGGCCGGCGGCAATCGTGGCCTTCTAGGAAAATGTTCCCGGTCGCAGGTTTAATGTTTCAACCATTTGTGACGAACACCCGATATCCCTGACTACTTAGTATCCAATCAATTGCAGAGTTAACCGGCTAGCCACCTTAAGCCTTGTTAATTTCGGAGAAGGTACTCATTGCATCACTCTTCCAGTCCACAGTCAGAACGCATCAATGCCAGCGCTGGGTGTGGGGTATACTCAAGTACAGTAGATATGCGGATAGCATAGGCGTAAGACTAATGGTGTCAGATCGTTCCTCCCACGATCGACTGTGTCCGAGAACTTCCCCCGCTCGGACCTGCGGACTTGTTTCCGCCATTGGGCCGCCTGTCGGGCGGCCCTTTTTTGTCCAATACGTCACGGTTTGGTCATGCCGAGTAAAATAACCCGCAGTCGGATATGGTGCTTTTCTCAAACAAGGTTATTTGCCCAACGGGGGTTGTCAATTCACAAAGGAAAACCACGCATTCGCGGTGGCAGCGATATGGAGTGAAGATGCGCTGCAAGGAAACATGTTCGAGCCAGCGCGGTATGAGTCCTGATGACGATTTATGCCTTAAGGCCGTCGCTGAGATCGACCCGCGCCTAAATTTACTTGTCGTAGCAAATAGCTTCCGACAGTCGATAGGCCGCCCCCATAATTGAAACCGAGCAGCCGATTCTTTCCCACCGCGTGCGTGAATATTGTCGATGCTTTCGCTGACCTTCTGGTGTCGAAAGCCGCATCCGTGGCTTTCGGTCAAAGAGTGATTATTCCTCGCCTGAGACCAATTGTTACCGCGTGGGTACGATCATTTGCCTGCAGCTTGAACAAAATGTTCTTGACGTGTCCTTTTACGGTTTCCTCGCTGATCGCCAGCTGGACAGCTATGAGCTTATTTGAACTCCCGCCAGCGATGAGCTTAAGAACGGAAATCTCACGATCACTCAGGGCTTCCTGGCCATAGTGTGCTGCTAATTGATTTGCAGCTTCAGGATCGACAAATTTTTGTCCCCTGTAAACTTGGCGAATAACGTTTATCAGCTGCTTTCTAACGGCGCTTTTAAGAAGGTAGCCTTGCGCACCCGCGAGCATCGCCTTTTTTACGTACTCATCGCCTGCATAGGTTGTCAGAATAATTACCTTGGCCGTTGGGAGGTGCTTGCGTATCTCCACAATCGCCTCGATACCTGTCAGCCCAGGCATCTGGATATCCATGAGGACGACGTTCGGAGCGAGTGTCTTTGCTGCCTCTACGGCGTCAAAACCGTTCTCTGCTTCGCCGACTACCGTCATATCAGTTTCGGCTGATACCAGTGCGTTGATACCCTCTCGAACAAGTGGATGATCATCGACACAGAGAATTCGGATTTGATCACTTATCGGCATTCCGCACTCTCTCTTACTTAAAGATAAGCTGTTTTGCTGGGAACAACTGTGACAATTTCAGTCCCTCTTTCTTCATCGCTTTTGATCGTCATGTTTCCGCCCAGGCTTTGGGCACGTTCTCGCATTCCCTGTAGTCCCCAATGCCCTTCACGCGTTCCATCTTTGAGCACGGCCTTATCGAGCCCGCGGCCATTGTCACGGGTGATGACTTTCAGTTGTTCGCGCTCAAACAAAATCTCACACCAAATTTGATTGCACGAAGAGTGCGCCAAGGCATTTCGGAATGCCTCGCGGACGATGAAGTATATCTCATGCCTGACAATGGGGGCGATTCTCCGATCATTCCCCGTCGTAGATACGATGACCGTGACCGCTCGGACAGCCTGATCTTCTGTCTCTTGCGCTAATTCGCTCAGTGCTTTGTAGAGAGTTGTCTCGGCACCATGTGTCTCCCTGAGGTCGCGCACAGCTCTTCGTCCGTCTAAAACTGCCTGATCTCCTCTATCCAGAGCCAAGTCGAACATTTCAAGCGCTCTGGCTGGCTGGTGAGGAAGGAGGTTCCTGACCGCTTGAAGGGTGAACAAAAGGCCATGAAGACCTTGCAAGAGTGAATCGTGTAGTTCTCTTGCTATCCGATTTCGTTCACCGATACGCTCGGCTAACCTGATATTGTAGTTGTTAGCGAGTTGTCGAAGACGAAAGAAATAGAGGCCGGTCATCAGCGCTAGGGCGAAGGCGACGCAGAGTGCGCGGAACCAATCGGCTTCCCACCATGCGGGGGTGATTTCGATGTTCAACGTGGCTGGTGGGTCCGACCACGGTCCGCGACTTGTCGAAGCCTGTATTTCCAACCGAAAACGGGAGCTGGGCAGGGAGAAGAAATCGATACTTTGATCTCCGCTTCTTACTTTGTGCCACGTCTCGTCAAGCCCCACCAATCTGTAGCGATATCGTGTGGTCTCCGGATCCCGATAGCTAAGGGCTGCAAAAGAGACCGAGAAATCGTTCTGCTCGCGAGGGAGCACAATTCCCTTAAGCTCACCGAGCGCCCCGTCTTCCAGTGGCTTCTCACCGGCTCTGATTGTTTGATCTTTGAGCCGTAGGTCTGTGAAGACTACCGGCGGCACGAAAGTGTCGCGCTTCAGGTCCTCGGGCTGGACAGTGGCAACGCCCGAAAAACCACCAAAAAGGAGTTCTCCAGATTTGCCAGCATGGCACGTATCCCATCCAGTCAAATCGTTGCCAGGTAAACCGTCGGCGACAGTGAAATTGTCGAACTCCAAGCTCTCTTTCTTGAAACGAGAAATGCCTTGGTTGGTGCTCATCCACAGATCGCCTGACCGGTCTGCCAAAATACAGCTGACCACTCCACCGCCGAGACCGTCTTTCTGATAATACCTTTGAAACTTCCCAGAATGAGGGTCGTATCTGTTCAAACCATTCTGTGTGCCTACCCAAACAGTGCCATTGTTCTCGACATAGATGCTGTTGGCCGAGTTATTACTAAGAGAAGATGGGTCGCTCGAGGCATTGGTAAAACGTTGAAATTTCTCTGTCGCGGGGTCGAACCGATATAACCCGTGTGAACTTCCCAGCCAGAGGACTCCATCTCGTTGCCGCGTGAGATAGTGGTAGACTTCAGCGTCAGCGTCCATTGAGTATTTGAAGGTTTGAAAGCGCTTAGTGTTGTCGTCATAGCTAATCAGCCCGTTCCATGTCGTCGCCCACAATTTGCCAGAGGCATCGAAGACTATACGTCCTACTATGTCGCTGCTGAGGCTCTGGGGATCAACTGGATTATGGCGAAAACTTCTTAGGAATTTGCCATCTGCATCTAACTGGATAAGCCCCGATCCAAGCGTTCCAATCCAGAAACTTCCGTCAGCTGCCTCCTGAATTGACAGTATCTCCAGCGGTGAGCCGCGACCTAACGGGTTGAGCACTTGACGCTCACGTGTATCGGGGGCAATGACGGTTAAAGCGCCGCCTCCGCCCATCCAAATCCTTCCACGGCTGTCTGAGAAGACCGCGTTGACAAGAGTTTCACCAAACGCGTTCGAAAAGGGCGTCGATGGCCGTAAGCCTTTGAAGGGCAGTGATACGGCGGGGAAAAAGTTGGGAGCTGTCGCGTGCAGCCCAGTCCAAACATTGCCTTCCATGTCTTCGAAAAGTGCGATCACGCGATTTTCCGCAATACTATCCGGATCAACGGCGCTCGCTTGATATGCGATAAACCTCTTCGCCGCTCGGTCGTATTTCAGTAGACCCGCTCCCATCGTCGCAAGCCATATTGTGCCGTCGCGGGTTTCCAGAATCGAATAGACCCCTGTTAGAGATGCTGACTGCTTGTCTGAATAAAAGGAAAGCTCACGCAATTGGTTTTTCTCACGATCGTAGATCGCCAGCCCGTTCCCCGATCCATGGATAATCCAGAAGACGCCGTGGCTGTCTTCATGGAAATAGAATTCGCGCACCGCATCATGAAGTGGGATCCTTGCTGCTACTTTACCTGTAACCCGATCGAAGGCATCCAGGCCGTTACTTGTGACAACCCAAAAAGTGCCCTGCCTGTCGAAACCGGTCGACTTTATGTCGGAGCTTGAGAGGCTCCATGGGTCAGATGGGTCCGCCTGAAAGACCTTCGTCTCTCCCGTACCGGGGTTTAGCCTGTACAGTCCATCTGATGTCGACAGCCAGAGTATGCCGTCGGGATCGTCGGTGATGTTGAGGACGACAGGACTTCCGCCGTTGAGCTGATAGTGTTTGAACCGCTCCGTCCGTTTATCGAATGCGTCAAGGCCTTGGTCGCTGCCCACCCATACTGTACCGCTTCTGGCCTTGAACAACGCGAAGATAAAAGAACCGCTCAAGCTTGCGGCGTCGTCTGGGTCATTCTTGAAGACCCTATAGGATCGGCCATCATAGCGATTAATTCCGTGCTGAGTGCCAAACCAGATGTACCCATCATCGTCTTGGATAATCTGCCCGACGCGGGTCTGGGAGAGGCCCTGTGAGGCGTTGATCCGACGAAAGCGAATGTCGTTACCAACTGAAACGGGTATTTCCTCGACGACAGGCAAGGCTGTAGCTACGGTCGGTAAAGAAGGTGCGGCTCTAAGATCATCGACCGGCACCAGGAAAAAAAATGCAATTCGTAGAGCAATTAGGGTCAAAAGCTTGACTTGACTGGTGCTCCGCAGCCTTGTGCAACCGCTCGCGAAGTACATGTTCTCGTTTCCATCCGGTTAACTGCCGTCAGGACGATATTGATTGGGACTTATGTTTGCAAGCACAAGGCTACTGAACTACGACATCTCCCGTGAACACGTAGCCATCCCCCGATACGCACACGATATCTTCTGACAGATCGCCCAAGGCTTTGCGAAGATAACTGATCTGCACCTTTACATTCCCTTCGCCGACAATCACCGAAGGCCAGACATTTTGCAGAATCTGTTCTTTGCTGAAAGCTGTGCCAGGCGATCCCAGCAGCATCAGCAATATTTTGAAAGCGCGACCCCCTAAAGGTACTGGACTTCCATCCTTGAGAAGTGAGCGCGTCCGCGAACTAGCTACGAACGGGCCAAACTCATAAACAGGCCAGTCCGCTTGAACACTTCCGCGAGTGAACACTGAACCGCTGTAAGAATGCGCATCGTCGCGTCCGATTCTAGGCGCATCTAGCATGGCATTGCTCCTTTATAGCCCGAATGTTGCGTTGTGAAATTTTACTTTTTTTTACCCGCCGCGCCCGCCTCAAACGGGTTCGTCCACAACACCCCTAAAGGGTTGTTTTCTTCTTAGGTGCAAACCAGAGTGCGTATTTGAACGACATTGCATCCAGGACTGGTGCTGCGCGCCCGCTGGATGTGATGCCCTGAAGGTTGGATCGTCGCTGGGTCAGCGGTGGCGATTCAGGCCAAACACCTAGCGGGAAACGAGTTGAGCGCGCCGTCACGGGATTGGGAGAGATCAGTTTCATTTCCCAGATTTTAACGTGAGCGCAAAGGCAATCCCTTGTAAATCTTAAATGTCGAGTAGCCCATGCTGCCTGGTCGGCACGCGATGGGCTTAAAAATCTATATGACCAGGGAGTAGGGCTAGATGAAAGAACGGTTGGGTATATTGGTGTCGGGCACGGTGGTTATCCTGCTTCTAATCGACGCGGGAGTTAATATTTTCGCGCCTCATTTGTTGGCCAAAGAAATGGAGGCTGTCGGCATGCCGTCATACCACGCACCTGCAATAGGTGGAATTATATTCGTGTGCACTTTTCTCTACACAATCCCACGGACTGCATTCCTTGGCGCAATTTTTGTCACCGGCTTTCTCGGCGGAGCAATATGCACGCATTTTCGGGTTGGGGAAGTGTTTTCGGTCCCGCAGGTAATCTGCATTCTGCTGGCAATCGCAACCTGGGGCGGACTGTACTTACGAGACCCTCGTGTCCGATCGATAGTCACTGAGCCTGTATGAGTCCTGGTTGATTGGAAATTTCGAAATACGCTGACGCTAACTTTGAAATCCAAGATGAAATAGGAAGGTTTATCTCAGCGGAGATCTCTATCCCCAACTCGCCAGCTGACGAGGCGGCGGCCGCCTCGTCAGAACACAGATAGCTGCGCGAAGCCGCCTACTCCTTATATCGAATTGAGTGCCGTCAGAAGCTCTTTGGCCAACGGGCCTGCCGACGCAGGGTTTTGTCCGGTGATGAGGCGACCATCCACTACCACATTTGGTTCCCAATTTGGAGTGGATGAATAGATAGCTCCCTCTGCAGTAAGAGCGTCCTCAAGTTCGAAAGGCACATCTTCACGTGCATAATCGTACTCTTCCTTCTTGGAAAACCCGGTCAACTTCTTTCCCTTGACGAACGGTACTCCGTCGCCGATGTCTACCCCAAGCAGGGAGCAGGGGCCGTGGCAAACCGCGGAGACGTATTTGCCTGTTGTCCATGCTCGCGCGACTGCATGTTGGATTTGCGGGTTACGCTGGATGTCGACCATCGGCCCAAGGCCGCCTGGAACCAAAATGGCGTCATAGTCCGCGCTGTCAACCTCGCTCAGCCGCCGGCTCCGATTAAGGCGACGGAAAGCCTTGCTCTCGAAAAATTCTTTCTGTGCCGCATCTTTTTCATCATAGGCGTCGTATGGCGTCCAACCACCTGAAGGAGAAGCAAACTCGATTGCAATTCCCGCCTTATCGAGTACGTCGAACGGGTGAGCGACTTCAGGGAAAAAGAAACCCGTATTTCGGCTTTTTGGACCAATGACTGCAGCATTCGTAACAATGAACAGCACGTGTTTTGTCATGCGTCTCTCCTAAGTTAATTTGGTTGAACCACGAAATCGACTGTTTATCGAAGGCATAAAAGCGGGATGAAGCCGCGATGTGACATATAAATGTTCCAAGACCTCGTCATTCGATTGCGAGGATGGTCCAAATTGCTCTCTCAAATCTGTAGGCGCGATGAAAGCTCGACGGTTCATCTCGGCAAACAATATGCTAATTGCGAGTTCCCGCTCGTTAAGTCTCGTGAAATGGGGGTAACTGCACGTTGCAATCCGTGGCGCGTTTGGAGGTTCTGACTTTGGGTCTCCGCACGGAGGCTAGGAAGGCTCATAGAAATTGGCGTTATCAAAAAGCTGGCTTCGTTGGCCGGGAGCACCCAAACCCGGAAATTTCTGCGGGAAACTCGGTACGTTGGTTAGCCACCAAGGTGAGGGCCTCCGTACTTGCTACGACGCGGGGCGAAACTTGATCAATCGGTTTCGCCCCGCCAATTAAGCTGAACCAGTTTCGGCTACGCTAAGCATCCCCGGGAAGCGGAGCGTCCGACGCAACGAGGCCACTGCTACGCAGTTCCGACCAAAAGTCCCTCGGGATTTGGAAGTCATAAGCCTCATAGTCTTCTGCAATTCGCTCTGGCTTACTCGCCCCTGGAACGATTGCGACAACCGCTGGATGAGCCAGCGAAAATTGGAGAGCTGCAGCCTTCACGGGGACTTTGTGTTTTTTGCACAGTGCCGTGATTTTCGTAACATTGTGTGCAATTCTCTCAGGAATTTTCCCGTACTCAAAGTGTGCTCCGCCAACTAACGCCCCAGAACTATAAGGGCCACCAACGATTACATCCACACTGTTTTCGACGGCAAGCGGCAACAGGCGCTGCAGGGCCGACGCGTGATCGAGAAGCGAATAGCGCCCGGCAAGCAGCATTCCATCTGGACGGGGGCTATCAAGTTCCAGCATGATCTCTATTGGCTCGACCTTGTTTGTGCCTTGGCCCCACGATTTGATTACGCCTTCATCACGAAGCTTGTCGAGCACAGGGAAGGCACCCTTTTGAGCCTCTTGAAACTTCTCGATCCAAGCGTCACCATGGAAATCTTTTGCGAGATCGTGGATGAAAACGTAGTCGATACGATCGACCCCTAAGCGTTTCAAGCTGTCTTCAATCGAACGCATCGTGCCGTCCGCAGTATAATCGTAGGCGATCTTATTCGGACGTCCGTCCTTGAAGATGTTTCCTTTCTCACCAAACGATCTGGTATTCGGATCGTCAAGCTCGTCGAGCACTAACCGCCCTGTCTTCGTTGCGATGGTGTATTCGTCCCTCGGCCTCTTACTCAGCGCTTTTCCAAGACGAATCTCAGACAGTCCCGCTCCGTAGAAGGGAGCGGTATCGAAGAAGCGGGTTCCGGCCTCCCACGCGGCATCCACCGTTGCTTCAGCTTCATCGTCAGAGATCGACCGATACATATTCCCTAAAGGAGCCGTGCCAAATCCCATAGGACCAGCAACAAGCGAGCTTCGAATACTCATAGCAATTCTCCATCTGGCTGATGAGAATTGACGTTATTTAAGGCCGCGCCATAACAGAACGAAAACCATGAAAACTAGTGTTAAGAAATGAGAAAGGAGCTACGCATGAAAATTCTAGAGGAAATACGAACAAGCTATTTCATACTCGCCATAGGCTGCGGGAGCGAGTCGCGGATTTCCGTTTATGACCTATGAGGGCTCGTATCGTGCTTGGATATTGCTCAGCCATTCTTAGATGGGATTTGGCCAGTTGGCATATTTAACGCATTTTCCCTATCTTTAACGCGTCTTCCAAGTTCGTCCGCCCTAGCTTCAACTGCTCGACTAACCAACGAACGGAGAAGCGAACATGTCAAAGTATTATCCGGTTTCAGTCACCCACGTCGGACTGACGGTAACTGATGTCTATGAAGGCACCAAGTGGTACACCGAAGCGTTTAATTGCCGACATATCATCGGACCGTTGCACATCAAGAACGATGGCTCGCAAATAGGTAATGTGTTCAAAGGAATATTCGGGCCAAAATTTGAAGAGGGCTACGTAAGCCACCTTGCCACCGCAAACGGCGTTGGCATCGAGCTTTTCCAGTTCGTTACGCCGCCGTCGGAGAAGAAAGAAAATAATTTCGAATACTGGAAGACCGGCGTTTTCCATTTTTGCCTTGTGGATCCAGACATCGAAGGCCTTGCGAAAAGAATCACTGATATGGGCGGTAAGCAACGTTCTGAGATTTGGACCCTGTTTCCAGGAGAGGATTTCAAGGCGGTGTATTGCGAGGACCCATGGGGCAATCTCATCGAAATCTACTCGCACTCAACTGAGCTGATGTACGCCAATCGTGATACCGACGCGTTTATGGTGGCGAAGGGATCGGGACTCGAAGATCACCGTGAGTAGGCCCAGTAAATGGCCGGTCTAAAGCCCGGCCATTTGAACTGCCTGACATGATTTGGCTATTTGGATTTTCGAGTGGAAACACCCTCTTTCGAGAACACTTCCACGTTTTAGTTAGACAATCCGAACTACTGTGTCCGCCTTGGCCGACGCCACGATCGGCCGGAGTAAAAGTCCCGGCCGATGACGTCTGCCAAGGCGGAGGACGGCATGCCCACAGAACATTGTCGTTCCATGGACATCGGAACCCCACGCGCTCAAAGGCACATCGGGGTGCGGGCGGCGATGGCCAATTTTCGCCGCTTTAATTGACCGATGAACGTCTTGCCACGAGCCGTGTTCGACACGGTACCTTCTCATTCTTCGATAGACGGGAAACGCACCCTGCCTCGAGAGCTGGCAGGACGTCCTTAATTCCATGAGAAGGTCGCTTTGAATCGAACGTGGTAATGGAATAGCTGACATTGATCCGCTGCGCTTTATCGGGATGTGCACATATTTCCGCCATTTGGCGCATGGTCGTCGCCACAGCGCCCTTCATCCTGGCAAGGTCGACAGGAACAGCTTGCGTCACCGTCCTTCGGGACCTTCCACCACCCTCTTTGCAGCCCATCTTTACCACGATCGTCGTGTCGTCGATCAGGTATTTTGGTTGCCACGGACCTTCTGGCTATACCCAAAACTGACGAAAGAACGCAGCCTCATCCGGTCCACTCATCGTTAGAGATCAAACCTTTTCGCCGACGCTCCAGCCCAGCGCGACCGTCAAATAACCGCATCGCCTTCGGGCAGCAGATTTCTTTTCAGAATGCCGGAACGCGTCGCGCAATGCACCGCCCAACTGTCGAGGATCCCGAGCTTCTGAAACTTGAATTGACGAGCTTGCGGACGTCTCTCCAACCGCTTCGATCCGTCCGCATTCAGCGCACTGGCGCAAGCCATCCTCATGGCGGCCGATTGCACTCGGCGCAGCTTATGAAAACCGACACCAGAAATTCTTTACCTCGCTCGTTTGACAGCGGTGGATTGCCGGCGGTTTGACGATAAATCGGCAAATCTTTGCTCTAATAGAGACGACCATCGGTTAAACTTTGTAAACCTTTGCAATTTTATGGAAAATCCAGTGGCCGCTTAAGGCGACATAACGGCCTCTTTCTCTCGAGCTCATGAAAGACGCGATCAGCCCGCAGCGGGAAATACGAAGCCTTAACATACGCTTACATGACCTCCTGTGGATCAATCGCGCAAACTTTGATCTAAAGGCGATCAAAGTCACCCCTCTCGCGGCATTTCGAGCAGACCTAAACATTGCTTCTTATTCCGGGTATCCTCTTTTCAGTTTCCCCAAAGCCGACAGACGACCAGTTGGTTCGAAAAATAAGGAGATAGTAATGAGAAGTCCTTTGCAATTTGAGCTGTCGAGGCGCGGTCTACTTCTATCTTCGGCCGCGCAGGTCGCTCTAACAGCGGTTGCTCCACGAGGAGCGGCTGCGGTAACGACGGCAGACCCATCTTCACTGACATCCGATGTGGCGTTTACTGTCAACGGAGAGGATCACAGTTTAACATTAGACAACAGAACGACCTTGCTCGATGCTCTTCGTGAGAACCTTCATTTCACCGGAACCAAAAAAGGCTGCGATCATGGGCAGTGCGGCGCCTGCACGGTGATTGTGGACGGTCGCCGCATCAACTCCTGCCTGTCACTCGCTGTGATGCACGAAGGATCTGACATCAGGACCATCGAGGGATTTGGATCTCCGACTGACTTGCATCCAATGCAGGCTGCGTTTGTGAAGCACGATGGCTTCCAGTGTGGTTACTGCACTCCTGGACAGATATGTTCTTCGCTAGCGGTCATCGAGGAAATACAGGCCAACATTCCCAGCCATGTCACGAAAGATCTCACTAAAAAGATAGATCTAAGCGCGGACGAACTCAGGGAACGTATGAGCGGCAACATCTGTCGGTGTGGAGCCTACTCCAACATTATTGAAGCTATCATCGAAGTCGCGGAGGCACGGCCATGAAAGCCTTTACCTATGAAAGAGCCAAATCGGTGGCTGAAGCGGTGAAAAAAGTGGCGTCTAATCCCGACGCCAAGTTCATCGCGGGCGGGACCAACATCTTGGATCTAATGAAAATCGAGATTGAGACACCTACACATCTCGTCGACATCAACCAGCTTGGCCTTGATCAAATTGAGCCCACCGCTGATGGTGGCCTGCGTATTGGAGCCTTGGTAACTAACACGGATCTAGCTGCGGACGATCGAGTACGACGAGACTACGGTCTGTTATCGCGGGCAATCGTAGCAGGTGCTTCCGGACAGTTGCGGAACAAGGCTACAACTGCTGGCAATCTACTGCAGCGAACAAGGTGTCCATATTTCTACGACACCAATCAGCCCTGTAACAAGAGATCGCCCGGAAGTGGCTGTTCCGCCATCGGCGGCGTGACTCGCCAGCACGCGATCATTGGAAGTAGTGAGTCATGTATCGCCACGCATCCAAGCGATATGGCGATTGCCCTGAGGGTGTTTGACGCTAGCGTCGAGACGGTGAAGCCAGACGGAAGAGCCCGATCCATCCCCATCGCTGACTTCCATAAGCTGCCTGGAAATACGCCGGACGTGGAAACGGCGATTGAACGAGGCGAATTCATAACAGCTGTCGTTTTGCCGCCGCCCATAGAGGGCAAGCATATCTATCGAAAAGTGCGCGACCGAAGATCGTATGCGTTTGCCTTGATCTCGGTGGGTGCAGTCATTCAACCGGACGGTACTGGGAGAGTCGCACTGGGAGGGGTTGCTCATAAACCCTGGCGGATCGAAAGAGCTGACGAGGAACTTAAAAACGGTGCGGCTGCGACTACTGCAGTTCTTCTAGCAGACGCTCGTCCCACTGAACACAACGAGTTCAAAATTGAACTTGTAAAGCGCACGCTTGGTGCGGTCATTTCGGAGGCGAGGGGTTGAGCTATGGAGTACAAAACACCGAGTGAAAAAAACCCGATCGATCAGCTTAAAGTCGTTGGCAAACCGATCGCGCGGATCGACGGACATCTTAAGGTCACAGGGCGAGCGACTTACGCGTACGAATGGCACGACCCAAAGGTTCCTTATGCCTATGGCTATCCTATTGGTGCCGGGATCGCCAAGGGCGAAATTAGTTCGATCGATACAGCTCGTGCCAAGAAAGCGCCAGGTGTTATTACGATAGTCACGGCTCTGGAAACTGGAGAGCTCAAAAAGGGTAAGTTCAACACTGCGACCCTGTTTGGCGGCCGCAAGATCGAGCATTATCATCAAGCGATTGCTGTTGTCGTCGCGGAAACTTTCGAACAGGCGCGAGCCGCCGCCGGTCTGGTCGAAGTCAAATATCGGGAAGAGAAAGGTGCGTTCAATCTAAAGGTCGAGATTGCCCGGGCGTTTAAGCCGGAAATTTCTCGAGATCCAACGGATAGTTCTTTCGGCGATTTCTCAAGTGGAATTAGCAATTCTGAGGTCACGCTTGACGAGACCTATACCACTCCCGATCACACTCAGGCTATGATGGAGCCACACGCCACATTGGCGATGTGGCACGAAGACGAGCTGACACTCTGGACGTCCTCACAGATGATCGACTGGTGGCGCACTGATCTGGCCACCACGCTAAGCATCGACAAGGAGAAAATCCATATGATGTCGCCATTCATCGGTGGCGGGTTTGGTAGCAAACTCTACCTTCGAGCGGACGCCGTCTTGGCAGCTCTTGGCGCGAAAGCCGCAGGCCGTCCGGTGAAGGTTACGTTGCCCAGACCGTTTATAATGAATAACACGACACATCGGCCCGCGACGGTCCAGAGAATTCGAATCGGTGCGGAGAGATCCGGCAAGATATCCGCGATAGGTCACGAGAGCTGGAGCGGAAATCTGCCGGGTGGAAACCTGGAGGCAGCGGTCACCCAGACGAGACTCCTTTATGCCGGCGATAATCGTATGACCTCCATGAGGATTGCTACTCTGGACCTTCCAGAAGGCAATGACATGAGAGCTCCTGGCGAGGCTCCGGGTCTTATGGCACTCGAGATCGCGATCGATGAAATTGCTGAGAAGCTGGGAGTGGATCCTGTCGACTTTCGGGTAATGAACGATACTAAAGTTGATCCCGAAAAGCCTGAGCGAGCATTTTCGCATCGCGATCTCGTTGGATGTTTGAGACTCGGTGCGGAGCGTTTTGGATGGCAGAGCCGCATGAAGCCGGGGACGCGACGTGAGGGAGACTTACTTATCGGGATGGGTGTCGCCGCAGCCATCCGTAATAACTTGCTTATACCTTCAGGCGCTCGCGTTCGCTTGAACAAAGACGGTGTCGTCACAGTTGAGACCGACATGACCGACATTGGAACCGGGAGTTACACAATCATCGCACAAACGGCCGCCGAAATGATGGGCCTGACGATGGACAAGGTCGAAGTTAACCTCGGGGATTCGCGGTTTCCCATATCGTCAGGTTCAGGCGGGCAGTTTGGTGCCACATGTTCGACGTCCGGTGTTTACGCCGCCTGTGTTAAACTCCGCGACGCTATAGCCAGAAAGGTCGGCGTTGATCCAAATGAGGCTGTCTTCGAAAACGGCAAGGTCAGCGATGGAAAGAAGTCAGTGACGCTGGCAAATGCGGCTGGGCCGGAAGGGTTGGTCGGAGAGGACACGTTGCAGTGGGGCGGGCTTGACAAAACCTACCAACAGTCGACGTTCGGCGCGCATTTTGTTGAAGTCGGCGTAGACATTGCCACAGGTGAAACTCATGTTCGCCGAATGGTCGCAGTCTGCGCTGCCGGTCGAATACTGAATCCCATAACGGCGCGCAGCCAGGTTTTGGGAGGAATGACGATGGGCGTCGGTGGTGCGCTTTCTGAGGAGCTAGCAGTGGATGACCGTCGCGGCTTCTTCGTGAACCATGATCTTGGTGGTTATGAGGTCGCCGTGCACGCCGACATTCCTCATCAAGAAGTTATCTTCCTTGACGAGGTTGACCCCATCGCATCTCCAATTAAGTCAAAGGGCGTTGGTGAACTTGGTATTTGCGGTGTCGCAGCAGCGGTCGCAAACGCTATTTACAACGCAACCGGTGTGCGGGTGCGTGACTATCCAATAACGCTAGACAAGTTGATTGGAAAACTGCCCGCAATGACTTGAGCGAGCATCGCTGTGAACATGCGGAGCGCTGCGTCACTGCGAGTGTTCCATGTATATGGTGGCCCTCATACTGCAGAAGTTGAGTGACATGCTGCACAACAGGTTTCACTAGGAATAGAATGCCCCGTAGCAAAAGTCTCCGGGGCATTGACGTGCTAATGATCTCTACGTGCCGTCTAGAACCTTGGCCAAATAGCCCACATGATATCGGTAAGCTCGGAGGCGCAATACGAGGAGACACTAGCGCAGACTATGAATGCCAAAACCGAGATAAGGTCGGTGACGATAGATGGCGATGCGGTGGTCCGCGGTAACTTGTGGTCCCGCAGACAGGTGGCCTTTCGGGACGTCTCAATGGTGTTGTCATTCGCGGTTGGGAGGAGACGAACGACTCTTTTACTGCGATGTAGCGACGATAATCTCGGTGAGCTCACTCTCATCAAGGCGTGCGGTCTCCACTTCAGTTGACTGGGAGATAATCCTCTCGAGAGCCACCGCAACCTGTACGTTGGTATGCATGTTACGTATCCGCGATGGAGAGTTTGGATACTAAGGCTCGGAGTAAGCGACGTTTGCTACCCCCTATACAAATTCCCCAACAACTGAGTGGGCGTAGAGCTGTTACCCAGAACTCTACACTGTCCTTGTAGATGCCCGGCTTCTTGGTCATATGTAATGCCTCGCGATGTCTTGGGGAACGTAACGCCATGGCTGATCCGACCTTGAAGAGCCTGTCCAGCAATCGGCCCGTAGCATTTTTCGGCGGAGCCGCTATCGGCACTCTCGGGGGGCTGATCGGTCTTGGCGGCGCTGAGTTCCGGCTGCCTTTGCTGATCGGCCCGTTCGGCTTCGCAGCGTTGGAAGCCGTGATCCTCAACAAGGCCATGAGTCTTGTCGTCGTCGCTTTCGCTCTGCCGTTTCGAGCGGCGACCATCCCCTTTGATCAGATCGCGGCGCACTGGCCGGTCATCGTCAACCTTCTGGCCGGGAGCCTGGCTGGTGCCTGGCTCGGCGCGGGCTGGGCAATGCGACTAAAGTCGGAGACGCTCTACAAGGTGATTGCGGTTCTGCTTCTCATGATCTCGGTCGTGCTGTTGTTCGGTCACGACATCGCCGCAGGTTCGACCCTTGTTACCGGGACTGCGCAGGTCGTAGCAGGCGTGGTCGCGGGCTTGGTCATTGGCATTGTCGCATCTTTGCTGGGTGTTGCTGGTGGTGAACTCCTGATACCGACTTTCATTCTTCTGTTCGGAGCGGACATCAAGCTTGCCGGAAGTCTCTCGTTAGCGGTGAGCCTGCCGACCATGATCGTTGGTTTTACCCGCTACAGCCGCGACCAGAGCTTTGCCGTTATCAGAAGCAACCGGATGTTCTTGGCTGTCATGGCCGCCGGGTCGATCCTCGGCGCATTCATCGGCGGACAGCTTCTGGGGATCGTTCCGAGTGCCGTGCTGCTGCCGGGTCTCGCCTTGATACTCGTGATCTCTGCAATCAAAGTGTGGCGGCACGCGTGACCACGGGCGTCCTGCCTGCAACCGCGCGATCTTCGGCTGCCCTGGGACTGGAATTACCAAGGCAGCACTGGGGGCAGAACACCGGTTACGCCTTGAACCGCACCGCGCTCATTGATGAAGTTGGTTTCCGCACTCAGTTTTGGACCAACCTTTTGAGAGACGTAAGCTCGCCGAACAAACGGAAAAGACGGGAAAACTCTCGTTTTTGCCTGATACCGTTACCGTACTTCCAAACTTCCAGCGTCTGCGCTGCCCCAGCCGTGTCAGGGCGGGGTTGGCCACGTAAGCGAAGCTGCGACCGTCGCTGCGGGCCGTCCGACGGTCTTATGAACCGTAGCAATTCGCATCAGTTCACAAGAGTTAACGCGGATTATTAGCGCGGGACAATTACACTACCCGTGTAGGCAATTTCAACCAAGGAAGAAATCCATGACCATAAAGAGCAGCCTGCTCAATGGGCCGCTTGGCTTCGGCTCGGCTCCGCTAGGCAACATGTTCCGGGACATTCCTGAAGAGGAGGCGCTAAGCACAGTCGAAGCTGCTTGGGCTGCTGGAACCCGCTATTTCGATACAGCTCCATTTTACGGTAGCGGCTTGTCGGAAATCCGTTTGGGAAAAGTGATCTCGAAAAAAAACCGAGATGATTACGTCCTCAGCACAAAGGTCGGCCGTGCTATTCTAGATAAACTGATCGACGGGCCGCAGGAGTTTGGCGAGAAGGGAACTCTATTCAAATACGGCCGGAAGAACGAAATCATTTATGACTACTCGGCTGATGGCACAAAGAAATCGATCGAGGACAGTCTCAAACGGCTTGGCGTTGATCGCATCGATTTTGTATGGATCCACGACATCGCACAAGATTTTCACGGCAACGACTGGCTATCAGTCTTTGAGACCGCCCATAAGGGCGCTATGAGGGCGCTTGATAAGCTCCGCGACGAAGGCGTCATCAAAGGATGGGGGCTTGGCGTCAATAAAATCGAACCGGTCGAACGTATGCTGAGCCTCGACGACGTTAACCCGGATGGAACGCTCCTTGCTGGGCGCTATAGCTTGTTGGATCACAGCGAGTCGCTTCGGAAACTGATGCCGACTGCCAAGAAAAAGAACGTCCAACTCGTCATCGGAGGGCCATACAGCTCGGGTGTTCTCGCAGGCGGAACCCACTTTGAATACTCGGACGCGCCAAAAGCCATTATCGATAAGGTTACTGAGGTCAAGAACATCGCTCAGAGCCATAACGTTTCAGTCAAGGCCGTAGCGCTGCAATTCGTGCTGGCAAATCCGGCCGTGGTTTCCGTTATCCCCGGCGCGAGCAAGCCGGAGCGAATTATCGAAGACCACGCTGCGCTGAAAGAGATCGTGCCGGACGATGTCTGGAGCGAACTGCGTGAAGGCGGCCTCGTCGATCACGAAGCACCGCTTCCGATCGACAAATAGGAGGCGCTCGGAATGGCTACTGCAAAAGCATCATTGGATCTGCCAGTTGCGGCAGACGAGGTCTGGAACTTAATCGGCGGCTTCGGCGCACTTCCAGACTGGCTGCCGTACATCCCCAAGTCAGAACTCAGCGAAGGCGGGCGCATCCGAACTCTGGCCAATCCTGACGGCGCTGAAATTATCGAGCGGCTGATGTCTTATGATCACATTGGTCGTACATACAGCTATGCCATCCTGCAGGCACCCTTTCCGGTCACGGACTACCTGGCGACTCTTACGGTCCTAGAGACCGGTGAAAGGAACTCGAGAGTCGAGTGGAGCGGCGAGTTCACGCCAACAAGCAGCACCGATGCGGAAGTTTCTGCGCTGTTTCGAGGCATCTACGAAAACGGCTTAGCGGCTCTTAAGGACAAGGTTTCGGCTTGATTTAAGGTGGTTTGGCCTCACGGGGGGGCAGCCACGTTGATATTCACAATGCGATCTAAGAAAGGGTGTCTTCGTGAAGATTGGTTTCGTAGGTCTAGGCCAAATGGGTTCAGCCATGGCTGCTAATCTGCTTGGTGCCGGACATGAAGTGCACGTATACAACAGAACCAGAGCGAAATCCGAAGCCCTTGCGGAAAAGGGTGCAAACATAGCTGACAGCCTCGAAGAAGTCGCCCAGTCGAAGGTCGTATTCACGATGCTTGCCAACGACGCGGCAGTGGAAGATGCCGTGGTCGGTAGTAATGGTCTCTCAGCGCACCTTCCATCTGGTTCGATCCACGTGTCTAGCAGCACGATCAGTGTAGCTCTATCCGAGCGCATTGCTCAAAATCATACGATGCGAGGGCAAGAATACGTTGCCGCCCCGGTGTTCGGGAGACCCGACGCAGCGGCTTCCGCGAAGCTCTTCATTGTCGCTTCTGGCACACCCGGTGCATTGGAAACCGTAAGTCCTCTATTTAATGTTTTGGGACAACGGTTTTTCCATATCTCTGAAGATCCAAAGGCCGCGAACTTGGTCAAGCTCACCGGGAACTTCCTTATCGCTTCGGTTATCGAATCCTTAGGCGAGGCGATGGCATTGGCGGAAAGAGGGGGGATAGAGCGTCACCGCTTGCTGGAAGTTTTGACGTCCACGCTTTTCACAGCGCCTGTATACAAGACCTATGGCGGGTTGATCGCGGACCGTCACTTCGAGCCTGGCTTCAGCGCTCCACTTGCTCAGAAGGACATCAGGCTTCTGCTCGAGGCAGCGGAAGCGATGAATGTCAGTTTACCGTTTGCAAGCGTGATACGCGACCGGTTCCTGAACCTCATGGCGCAGGGTGGCAGTGAGTTGGATTGGTCAGCGATCGGAAGTATGGCTGCAAGAGATTCTGGCCTGCTATAAATGAGCTAATAACCACGGAGAGCCGGACTGAAAGAGTTCTCGCGATTGCTCCGTGGTTGTTCGCACTGGTTCTTGCGGTCGGTGTGCTATCACTGCGCACCGCAGTGCGATTGCTCAGCGATACACGCCCCCCAGCTATCAGGACTTGAAAGCCACTGCCTCTATTTCGATCAGCCACTCCGGCCTCGCCAATGCGGAAACGCAGATTATGGTCGAGGCTGGTCTCGCATCTCCAATGTGGGAGGACCGAATTCGTCCAGACGCGGGGCCATTATCCATAGACGTCAGAAAGGTCGTGAGCTTGACCAGGTTATCAGTTGTCATCCCCGCGTCGTGAAGGATTGCGAGAATGTTGCGCCAACAAAGCTCTGCCTGACCGTCGAAATCGGAAGGCGATTTGCCGCTCTGATCGATGCCTAGTTGTCCGGACACAAAAAGAAATTGTCCCGGTCCGCTTGTCAGAATGCCGTGGCTATACGCGGCCGCAGGAGGATGGACTTGGTTTGGGTCGATTTTTACGACAGTCATGCTGTGTCTCCTTTGCGAATCCCGCACAAATGGTCGAAAGCATATTTTTTTATCAAGTGGCGAACGTCAGTTCAGATATTCTTCCCGGCACATGCTGCCACCCGTGGTGGATTGCCTGAAGAAGGCGCGAAAGTCCCACGTATTCCGCGGGGCCATGGGATGTTTTCCCGTACCGCCGCGGTCGTCCAAGGCGTACTGACGTCGCGACCTCTCCGGAAATCGCCAGCACAGAACAAAGCGCCGGAGGTTTCAAGTGCCGCGCCTCGTGTAGCGAACGACCTGTCGAACTTCTCAAACTCCATAGAAAAATCTTCGAAGTCGAAGGCTCACCTCCTCTTTAGATTGCTGAGCTACGTAGCCGTGATCGCATTGAACTGACCTGTATTGCTGGCTGTTTGCCGCTCTTCGCCAACGAATGAATTGCCGGTTCAATGGTCCAGTTAATCGGTCAACACAACATATCGTTTGAGCTGTGCAGCTTATCTGCATGACTTCTTGGGCCTTCGGGCCTCGATAAAATGGTCGAGACCTCGCGCGATGTTTGATGCGTTTTTACTAGGTTTAACGCGACGTACGCGAGGTGGAATCGTACGGTGTAGCTTCTTTTGACGGATCTAAAGGCCGATCGACCGGCGAGGCTACAGCGAATGATTGACAGCAGAAGCGTATGGATTTCTTCGCGTGCTTATCACCTATGGGAGCAAGCCGGGCGTCCTTTAGGTCAGGATGATAAGCACTGGAGCCAGGCAGTCTTCGAAAGGGAATTGCTCGAGCAGACCCAGGCTTCCCCTGACGGTCGGGAGGTTTTAGAGCGAACCAGGGAACTTCAGGTTTCCTCCCGCAGCGTGCTCGTAGTGGACGACGAGACGTGGCTGCGCTTCAACATTGTGGATTTCCTTGATCAGGCGGGCTACCACACCCTAGAGGCGGTAAATGCTGACGAGGCGTTGGCTTTGCTGAAGCATACCGAGATAGATACACTGTATACCGACATCGACATGCCTGGGAGCATGGACGGTCTTGGTCTGGCGCGCCATGTCCGCTTCAACTGGCCGAACACAAGGATCATTGTCACGTCGGGTTTGGTGAGCCTGTCCCAAAGGGATGTCGGCAATGAGATGACCTTCGTGTCAAAACCAACAGCCAAGATCGAATTGCTTAAGTTGATGGCTCAATGACTATGGGCGAGGTTCGCTGGATACAGATCACGCTCTTTACGACAAGACAAAACTCGTCGCCGTCTACCACTGGAGCTTTCCATGACTATCATAAAAATGCCTGACACTGCCGCGGCCGCGTTTCCCCTCCAGAATATCTTTGTACCCTTTCCCTTTGTCTGTTTTACCCTCGCATTCCTCACAGACGCGGCCTTTTGGGGAAGCGCCAACCTCATGTGGCAAAATTTCTCGTCTTGGCTACTTTTCGCAGGCCTCGTCGTCGGAGGTGTCGCTGTTGTAGCTGGCCTTCTCGATCTACTGCGCCCGCGTACGCGTCCCTTGCGGGCGGCTGTCGTTCCGACTGTCTTTTACCTACTCGCGATGATCGTCGCTCTTCTCAACAGTTTCGTGCACGCGCGAGACGGATGGACCGCTGTAGTGCCTTCCGGTCTGGCGCTGTCGGCGGTGACTTTCCTGCTGCTGCTGGTCGCTGCGTGCTTCTCGACTCGCAAATATTACAGCCTTATCGTGAGGATTTGAGTATGATTAAGAACGGTGTATCGCTTGCGTTTATGATCGCCATCCAATTGTTTGGACCAGCCGCAGCATTCGCGCAGGATGCAGTTTTCGACACCTCACAGCAAATCGGCCCAAACCCAGTATTGCCTAAGCCATCCCAATCCCTCTTTCCTGCATTAAAGGTGGCAAAGGTGGTTGGATGGAAGGAAGGGGAAACTCCCCATGTCCCGGATGGTTTGAAGATTACACTTTTCGCGAAAGATCTCGTCAGCCCACGTACAGTGCATACTCTCCCAAATGGCGACGTCTTGGTGATCCAGTCGCGCAGTCCGGCCGGTGAGCCGAACTCAAGGCCCAAAGATTTTATTAGGGGATGGATAATGTCCATCTCTCATGGCAACCAGGGAGAGGATAAGAAAAGCAATCTCATCACGTTGTTTCGGGACATCAATAGGGATGGACTTCCCGATCAGCGGTATGATTTGCTCACTGATTTGAATTCCCCGTTTGGCGTGGCTTGGATCGACAACATACTTTATGTGGCCTCAACCGTAGGTATTCTCGCCTACCCGTATGAGCTTGGACAGAACGCAATAACTGCGGAGCCAAGAATGCTGACGCCCTTGCCAGGCGGCCCAATCAACCATCACTGGACGAAAGATCTTGCGCTTAGCCCTGATGGGCGGTTCCTCTACGCATCGGTTGGTTCAAATTCCAACGCCACGGAGAACGGTCTCGAAGCCGAAAAAGGGCGCGCAGCGGTTTGGCAAGTGGATCGCCAGACTGGAGCTGCTCGCGTCTTCGCATCTGGGTTGCGCAATCCAAACGGTCTAAGCTTCAACCCCGAAACAGGCGAGCTATGGGCGGTTGTGAATGAGAGGGACGAACTAGGTCCGGACCTAGTTCCCGATTACATGACGTCGGTCAAGGACGGCGCGTTCTATGGCTGGCCTTGGAGTTATTACGGTAAGCACCTCGATCCCCGTGTCTTTCCGACCCGACCTGACATGGTTGATAAAGCAATTGCTCCAGACTACGCTCTTTCCAGTCACGTAGCTGCGCTTGGCCTGACATTCTCGCACAACTCAGCCTTACCTGGTGCATACAGTAATGGCGCGTTCATCGGCGAGCACGGCAGTTGGAACCGCGACACTTTTAATGGCTACAAAGTCGTATATGTCCCGTTTGAAAACGGCAAGCCTTCAGGAAAGGCGCGGGATGTCGTCACCGGGTTCATTAGCGATAACAACGCGCGCGGACGACCAGTTGGCCTCGGAATCGACGGAACAGGCGCGCTGCTCGTGGCCGACGACGCTGGGAATGCCGTCTGGCGAGTTGCGTCGTCGGATGGTGCGGTCAGTGAACGGCCAATCGGCACTGACCATATCGGTGTGGTCTCACCTAACAGCCAATCTTCCACGGATCGGCATTTAGGCGTTACCACGCCTTCGCAGACGGAGATCGCTCCTGCGACCGGCCAATAGTTATCCCGACCAAGTTCGGAAGCAACTCCCTCTATGCGGTCAGGCGCAGGCTTGACCCTTTAGGGGCGCGCTTCCCGCTTCGAGCATTTCCGAGCGATGACGCCATCTGTGCTACGAGTCCTTAGCGCGACATATTTGGCGCACCTTCGTTGCAACAATTGTAATCGACTTTTTGAAACAAGCAAAATCGACAACGCTCCGACCATCTATTTGTCCCGAAGATATGGAGACTGTGATGGCCTTTGAGGACAAGACTTACGATTTCAACGAGATTTCGATGGATGATCTCGATGCGAACCCACATGCGATCTTCCGCGCGGCTCGGGCGACGGTTCCGTTTATCAAGCGAAAGGACGGGGCATACCTCATACTTCGAGCGAGCGATGTGGAGAAGATGTTCATCCATCCCGAAACCCGTCAGGTTGAGGGTGACTTTCTTCGATTGCGCGGCGTTACAAGCGGTCCGCTGTACGAACTGTTCAGTAACAGCATGCTTTTCTCCAACGGTGAGACTCATCGGAACCGGCGGAGACCGCTCACCCGCCAATTCGCTTTCCGATTGATGCAAGAATTGAGACCCAGCGTAAGGGAGCTTTCTCGCAGGCTCCTTGCGAACCACAAGTCCGACGCTCCCCTCCATGTGCGAGATCAATTCGCTTCGCTGCTTCCGGCTCATGCTGTCGCATCGATTCTAGGTATCGATGGAAGCGATGTCGAGCATTTCACCGGTGTCGTCTACAAGGTTTCCAGAAGCCTCAGCCACACTTGGACTTTGGCAGAATTGGACGGTCTAAACCAGGCCGCGTCGGACCTCTATGGATATGTGGAAAGCCTGATCAAAAGTCGACGCTCCAACCCTCGTGAAGATTTCCTCTCTGACTTTGTCAGGGCAGTTGACGCTAGTGGCCATCTTTCCACAGTGGAGGAGGTCGTCCAGATTGCAACGCTCATAGTCGGCGGAAGCGACACCACGCGTGCGGCAATGGTTATCTTGCTGTCGTTGCTCCTGCAACACCCTATGCAGCTTGAAGCAGTCAGGAACTCCACAGAAGCCTTGCCAGGCGCTGTCTTGGAAGCCCTTCGATACGAGCCTCCAGTTGCATCGGTGATGCGGTATGTCGCCGGTGACATATCTTTAGACGGGCGGACTATCCCAGGAGGCTCTGTAGCTGTCTTGAGTCTTATGTCAGCAATGCGTGACCCCACCTGCCACGCTGAGCCTGATATCTTTTTTGTGGGTCGAGAAAACCCGAGGTGGCATCCCGTATTTGGTGAAGGTGCTCATAGATGCTTGGGTGAGGCGCTTGCCAAAATAGAGTTGGAAGAGGGGCTTTCTGCCTTGCTGGAACACTATCCAAAAATCAGGGTAGAGGGAGGTTATCCCGATGTTCGCGGTCACGCTGGCATTCGTCGGGTGGGAGAGCTGACGATAAGTGGTTCGTGATTTCGTCTGATTGCACGTTGGTACGCAAGCAAGGCTTTGGCATGCATTGGAGAATATCGAGATGGCCCAACGCCCTTCTTACGCGTGTCTCCAACCTTTGATCTCGGAGATCACTGGCATCGGAGCGAGGCCTGGCAGCAGCACCGCTCGGGACAATCCCAACTTGATGGCCGCCGATGAGCGCGCCGACAATCGACCCGTCGGCCATAACGAGCAAAGACGTACCGTGTTCCTAAGGCGGAGGAGCTCCGAAAGCGGCTTTAACAGCTTAAGCCAACGAACATCGTCGGCAGACTTATCGCCAGAGAGGGATTTATTACGTGCGGATGGGAGCTTGGGGTTGCGAGGTCCGTAGAACGAGAATGTTCTGTCGGCAAGCATTTGTCCGCCTTGGCAGACGTCGCAGTGTAGGCTGTCGCTCCAAATCCGCTAGTGCGGGCGGAATGAAAAACGTTCTTTGACAAACGAGGTAGCCGAGTAGCTGTCGATCCGGCGACTGCGGGATGGCGCATGCTATTTCAGCACGTGTTCTGCTTCAGCGTTAGGATCGCGTTCAGAGTTAGCATCGCGACGTCATGAAGACGTGTCCGCTCAACCACCCAGCACTCCAATAAGAAGGTCCAGAGTGCCAGCAGCTAACTCGTTTCCCGATGTGATTGCAATTTCGCGCGCGTTCAAGCATGCGTCCATTAGTTTGAAACTTTGATTCTGGGCGGCACCTTCCAAGGTTACAATGCCTGCGAATTGAACGGGGTTCCCTGGTATATCGCGGAACAATGTGCCCATTAGTGATATCAAACTGTATTGTCCTGCCGAATTTAGGGCGCGGAAGCTTGATCGACGAGGGTGGGGAGACGTGTTCCGATCTGTGACATCTCGCACTACGAGGATCCGATCGGCCTCGTGCACGCGCGCGAGAAAATCTTCAACCGGAACGCCATGCTCGCATGCGTTTGCATTCAACCCAAAGTGCTCAGCCACATTACAATCGGCATGTACTATATTTTCCTTGATGTTCCACGTTAAGATGCCTGAGTCACGCAAAGTGTTTGGATAGAGATCGCTTTGAAAAATGCCCTGCTGTTCAGCCAACTGAACCTCCCGTTGTTGCCGGGAAGAAATAACGCTGCAATAGCATAAACCGAAAGTTAATTTGGGTTAAAAATAAAATGTTCCCGCATTGATAGTAGCGAGAAAAAATCAATCTACTTAAGATATTTTCGGGCGCTGTGGGTTATACTAACCAGTTATGAGTAAGAATTTCTGACGACTACTAGATATCACAAATCGTCGATTGCAATATCCTCCGACTTCCGACTTCCGACTTCCGACTTCCGACTTCCGACTTCCGACTTCCGACTTCCACCCTCGACGTAGCACGATCATAGCGAGCTATGTTATATATTGCGTTGGGTGCTCGTTGTTGGAGCTCCGGTCATTGGTTATTCGGCTTTTCGTGCCGGTCGATGACGCCTGCCAAGGCGGACGACCGCATGCCCAAAGTCGCTATTCCACACGGAAATCCTAATAGCCTGTCATTCACAGCATCCCGGACTGCCCTCCGCCATTAATAAGAAGGCTTTGGCCTGTTATGTACCCTGCGTACTTTGAGCATATAAATGCACACACAGCGCCAAATTCCGAGGGTGTTCCAAATCTTCGAGCGGGGATAGCGATACGCGCTTGTTCTGCAACCTCTTCAATTGGCACCCCACGCATTTCTGCCTCGATGTCATGTGCGGTCTGAAGCTGTTCTGTGTCAAATGACCCGGCCAAGAGGTAGTTTACAGTGACATTCGCATGTGCAACCGATCGAGCTATTCCAGCTAGAAAGGCGGCTTCTCGAATTTGGTGTTCCAACGGTCGGATCGCTTGAGAGGATGTGATAGCGACGATCCTACCGAAACGGCGATCGGCCATTCCTTCAACGACACTTTGGAAGCCCTGAGTCGAAGCCGCCATGCTACTGACAACAGACGTGCGTTTGACATCACTGAGGTCGCGGAACGGAAGTCCACTGTTGTTGCTGACAAGCATGTCAATTTGAGGAGCGGCCGAAAGAAGCGCGTCTTGTACCGAGCACACAGACACGTCCCCCAACACCGTGCATACATTCGAACCGGTACTTCGGCGGATGCCTCTTGCAGCGTTCAAGAGAGCTTCTTCGTCGCAGCCGTTTATTACGACATTGGCTCCAGCCCGAGCTAACTCTAGAGCACAAGCGTAGCCGAGGCCCGCGCTCGAGGCGGTCACCACAGCATTCTTGCCTTTAAGTCCGAGATCCATGCGATCATCCCTGCGCACTGCGCATTGTGTGAGGTGGAAGGGACGCCGCCAACCGACTGTTTTAACTGGTAGTCCCAGTTCGGAATCTCTCGCACGCACAAGCGCGTCTTCCCTTGAGCCGAGATAGCAACAGGAGTGGCCCGTTTCTTACGAAACTGCCCGTTTGTAGAAGGCAGTGTGCCCCACTAAAGGTGGAACACCACCGCCTTGAAGAGTCCGGCATTGACAAACGTTCGCTGCTCTGGAGCTCTTCATTTCGTTTGCGAAGGTCAGAGAGCGTTGCGACGAATTGATTTAGACGATGTCGATAGGAGGGCCGACGATCTCCATGTGAAATTGGTTTGCCAAGGCTGGAAAATCCTCAGCTGGACGCCCTTGGATTGCTCTACCTATCTGCTCGAAACCACCGGGCGAAAGGATTCCAAGGACTTTAGCGCTCTTATCACCAAGGTTGCGGAAAGTATGGGGAGTGCCCTTAGGAATAGCTGCGAAACCTCCAGGTCCTGTACGAAACCGTTTTCCGCCGCACACTATGTCGATCTCGCCTGCAAGAACGTAAAGCACTTCATCGGCGTCATGGTGGATGTGGAGCGGGGGGCCTACCATTGGCTCGACATCGACAGTGGCGATGGCGAACGAGCCGTTCGTCTGACTGCTTTCCAAGATAAAAGTGCAGATCTCTCCCGGAACAATCTGAACTTGCTCTAGCTCGTCGAACGTCTTTAGCACGGGAGCCTGAAGTCCATTGCGAAGGGTCATGGGGATCTTACCTCTCTAATGTTTCATGATTTACAAGTGACGTCTTCCTGACAACGGTCGACAGCTTGGACTAAAGGTCGATAGCGATCGATGTTTCGCAATCTGACGAGATCGGGTTACGACTGTAATGAAAACACAGGGTTCCAACTGCATCCGTGGTACACCCGCGGACGCGCGGGGGCAGTGCCCTCAGCTGTTGGAAAGCCGGTTATTTTAAAGAGATTGTCGACCTTTCACCGGTCTAATGCTAAACTTAATCGAGTTGGGTATCTGGATGAGGCACTCGTCCACGTGAACATCGGGAGCGGCTTATAAGGGCCGCTTTATTGCAGCTGTAACCCGATCGTCTTTCCACAGGAAAATTCCTGCGGGCTTGATCCTTACCTTTCCGGCTATGAAATTGTTTTTGCGAAACTTGGAAGTCACAACCGAGCAGCGATTGAGATCGCAATCCACCGAGATCAGCGATGGGCTAGAGCCTTTCGACTTTCTTTACGGGTGGTATGGCAGGCACAATGGTATTCGATCTCCGTTTTCGAAACCTCGTTTAGCTATCTGCAAATTCACGGATCTCTTGGAAAAGATAATTTGTAGGATATGAGGCATTGCCAAGATCCCCACTGGGAGGGGAGCAACTTTTTTGGAAGCGGAATGTGGTTGAGATTCTGGTGTTGCTACCACCCATCTTGTTGAATTGATGATGCAATCCAGGCCCCACTTCAGAGTTACCATGGAGATCGCAAATACAGAGACGTGAAAGAGCCCCCAATTCTCATGAGTTTTCGTCCCGTCAGATAGCCGTACTCGAACAAGCGTTACGATTGCTGGCGGAAGGTGGCGAGAGAGCACTAACGACCTCGAATGTTGCCCGCGCAGCCAATTGCTCCAAGGAAAGCCTCTACAAGTGGTTCGGCGACCGCGACGGCCTGCTGTCGGCGATGGTCTTGAACCAAGCCAACAAAGTACGGATCTTCGGATTTAATGCTGATCGATTAAACACGCGCCTTCTGAGAGCGAATTTATTGCACTTTTCAAATAACCTTTTGCGAGTTTTAAGCGAAGACAGCTCGCTTAGAATGAACCGTCTCGCAATCAGTCGGTCGCCGCGTGATGGCACGAAGCTCGGCAGGCTATTGCTCGAGCGGGGCCGCCGAAGGATTGCTTGTAACGCCTCTTCAATCATCGATTCCGGCAAGCGGGCAGGTCTGCTGCGCTTCAACGATGCCGATGAAGCTTATCACACGCTATACGGCCTGATCGTTTCCGACCTGCATGTGCGCATGCTGCTCGGCGACACCATGGGCGTTACGGATACCGCGCGCCAGGCGGAGAAGGCGGTGACCGCTTTCCTCCGGCTCTACGGGACGGAGAAGGCGCTGGCCGACATGCCGGCCGTCGTCTGACAACAAGTTTTATCGAATACTGACAGTCTACAAGACAAGCAAAGGGAAGGACAATTCAAATGCGCGTCTATTACGATCGTGATGCAGATCTCAACCTCATCAAGTCGAAGAACGTCGTCATCGTCGGCTACGGTTCGCAGGGTCGCGCCCATGCGCTGAACCTGAAGGACAGCGGTGCTGCCAACGTCGCCATCGCTCTGAAGGCTGGTTCGCCGACCATCAAGAAGGCCGAAGCCGACGGCTTCAAGGT
>UBJO01000075.1 GCA_900465665.1 Hyphomicrobiales bacterium | reverse complement strand
GCCCCCCCACATCTTCCTCCGCCCCGCCGTCGGCCGCACTGGCGTCATGGACTTTCTGAAGGCCCGCGAAGTGCTGGCCATGTCTCAGGGCGTCAAGGACGAGCTGAAGTATGCGCTCGATGGGGCGATCGAGGCGCATGCGCGGGGATGATAAAACCAGATACACAATGTGTATCTGTGTGCTATGTTGTTCATGTAGATCGGAGCTATGATGAGCGACAACAATAGCCATACACGCGCAGTCAATCTGAGGGTCCGCGACGACGTTCGGTCTCTGATCGACCGTGCCGCAAAAGCGCATGGAAAGACGCGGTCGGATTTCATGATCGATGCAGCGCGCCGGGCAGCCGAGGAAGCGCTTCTCGATCAAGCGCTAGTCTCTGTCGATGCCGAAAGCTATGATCATTATCTCGATATTCTCGACAAGCCGCCTGGCGGCGAGGGCTTTGATCGCTTGATGAGGGTCGCTAAGCCGTGGCGGACGTGAGGCTTTCGCCTCCCGAGCTCCTAGCAGGTGGCCACGATCTCTCGCAGTTTCACAGCGGCGTAGACAGCCTCGATGATTGGCTGCAGAGGCGCGCGCGTTCCAATCAGATCAGCGGCGCGTCCCGTACTTATGTGTTGTGCAGCGGCCAGCAGGTGGTCGGCTACTACTGCCTCTCGTCAGGCGCCCTCGCGGCCTCTGCGGCGCCTGGGCCCATCCGTCGCAATATGCCTGATCCGATCCCGATGGCGATACTTGGGCGTCTTGCGATCGATCTGAGCTGGCAGGGCAAGGGGCTGGGTTCAGCGCTTCTCCAGGATGCGGTCCTGCGAACGGCGCAAGCAGCCCACATCCTTGGGATTCGCGGAATTCTCGTGCATGCGCTTTCCGACGACGCGCGTGCCTTTTATGAACGCTACGGTTTTATTGGCTCGCCGGTGAACCCTATGACGCTCGTGATGTCTGTGAAGCTTCCCTAAACATCCGCCACCGCATCCCCCGTGCCCGCCAGCGGGTCCTGCGAGAAATCCATCGTCCGCTTCGGCTTGACCAGCGGTTCCGGTTTGACCGGTTGCGAGTAGAGCATGTCGCGGCCTGCCTGCAGGCCCTCGGTGACCTGCAGCACCAGCCGCTGTTCGTCACGGCGGCGGATGTCTTCGCCGATCTCGTAGGCGGCGGCCTCGCTGATGCCGAGGGCTTCCAGCGTCCGGCGGCCAAAGAGCAAACCCGATTCGAGCGTTTCGCGCAGCTCGTAGTCGACATTGAGGTTGCGCAGCGCGATCGAGTGGACGCGGTCGTAGGAGCGCACGAAGAGCTTGGCCTCGGGATAGTCGGCCTGCACCAGCTCGACGATCTTGTCGGTCACCTCCCGCTTCTGCGTGCAGACGACGACGATCTTGGCATGGTCGATGCCGGATGCGCGCAGCACGTCCTTGCGCGTGCCGTCGCCGAAATAGATGCGGAAGCCGAAGGAGGAGGCCTGGCGGATGCGGTCGGCGGAGGTGTCGATGACGGTCACCGCACGACCGCCGGCAAGCAGGATCTGCGCCGCGATCTGGCCGAAACGCGAGAAGCCGATCATCAGCACGTCGGCACCGGCGCCCTCGAAATCCTCTTCCAGCGTCTCCTTCGTCTCGCCGCTCTCGAGCCTTCTGGCAAGCTTGGTGCCGATCGGCGTCAGCGCCATGGAGAGCGTCACGATGGCGATCAGGAGAGACGCCGTGCTCGATGGCATCAGCGACGAGGCACCTGCCGTCGAAAACAGAACGAAACCGAATTCCCCACCCTGCGGCAGCAGGAAGGCGATGCGGATCGCGTCATTGTGATCGGAGCCTGTCAGCCGGCAGAGCCCGTAGATGATCAGCGCCTTCGCCGCCATGACGACGGGCACGGTGACGAGAATGACGAGTGCGTTGTCCCAGAGCACGTCGAGCTGCAGCGACAGGCCGACAGCGATGAAGAAGATGGCGAGAAGCACGCCGCGGAAAGGCTCGATATCCGCTTCCAATTCGTGTCGGTAAGAGGATTCCGCCAGCATCACGCCCGCCAGGAATGCCCCCATTGCCATCGACAGCCCGGCCATCTGCATCAGCGTCGCCGATCCCATGACGACGAAGAGTGCTGCCGCGATCATCGCCTCGCGCGCGCCGGTGCTGGCGATGATCTGGAACAGCGGCGTCAACAGGTAGCGCCCCATCACGATCATCGCGCCGACAGCGCCGATGGCGATCCCGAAATCGACGATCGGCGTGCCGTGGCCCTTGCCGGTGTCGAGGATATTGATCAGCGCCAGCAGCGGCACGATGGCGAGGTCCTGGAACAACAGCATCGAGAAGGAGCGCTGCCCGTAGCGCGTGCTGACATCGCCGTCATCCTCGAGGATCTGCATGGCAAAGGCCGTGGACGACAGCGCCAGGCCGAAGCCGGCGATGATGCTGCCGCGCCAGTCGAGCAGGCCGGAGAGGTCGGCGAGTGCCGTCAGCACCAGCCCGGTCAGGATCACCTGCGCCGTGCCCAGCCCGAAAATGTCGCGCCGCATCTGCCACAGGCGGCTCGGTTTCAGCTCCAGCCCGATGATGAAAAGCAGGAAAACGACGCCGAGCTCGGCGACGTTCAGGATCTGCTCTCCATCCGTCAGCCCATGAAAGATCGGGCCGATCACCACGCCGGCGGCCAGATAGCCGAGCACCGTTCCAAGCCCCAGCCGCTTGAAGATCGGGGCCGAAACGACGGTGCCGCCGAGCAGCAGGATCGTTTCGGTGAAGAGGGCGTTGGGCTCGGACATCCGCTAAGCTTCTTTCAATGGTCATGGTTGCGCAAGCAGCGCGAAAAAGAATCGGCACCGTCGGCCTTGATGCTTTCCGTAGCGCACAATAAATGGAACGCGAAGGAAAGGCCAAACCATGTCCTCTGAAATTGATTCCTCGACGCTTCTCTCCCGCGCCAGCCAGCTGATCGATCTCGCCAGGAAGGCGGGCGCCGATGCCGCCGATGCGGTGGTGGTCCGCTCCCGTTCGCAGTCCGTCAGCGTGCGGCTCGGCAAGGTGGAGGAAACCGAATCCTCCGAGAGCGATGATTTCTCGCTGCGCGTCTTCGTCGGCAAGCGTGTCGCCAGCGTCTCGGCCAATCCCGGCTTCGACATGTCGGTGCTCGCCGAGCGCGCGGTCGCCATGGCCAAGGTCTCGCCGGAAGACCCCTTCGCGTGCCTGGCGGATCAGAGCCGGCTCGCCAAATCCTATCCCGATCTGCAGCTGCTCGACAGCACCGAGGTCTCCGCCGACCAGCTGCGCGAGGCAGCCCTTGCAACGGAAGCGGCCGGCCTTGCGGTCAATGGCGTGACCAATTCCTCGGGCGCCGGCGCTTCGGCCGGTCGCGGCGGCATGGTGCTCGTCACCTCGCACGGCTTTGAAGGCAGCTACATGGGCTCGCGCTTCGGCCGCTCGGTCAGCGTCATCGCCGGCGAGGGCACCGGTATGGAGCGCGACTACGATTTCGACAGCCGCATCTATTTCTCCGAGCTGGATGATCCCGCGGAAATCGGCCGTCGCGCCGGCGAGCGCGCCGTCAAGCGCCTGAAGCCGCGCCAGGTCGATACCGGCAAGAACGTCACCGTGATCTTCGATCCGCGTATCGCGCGCGGCTTCGTCGGCCACATCGCCGGCGCCATCAATGGTGCCTCGGTTGCCCGCAAGACCAGCTTCCTGCGCGACAAGATGGGCGAGCAGGTGCTGAAGTCCGGCCTCTCGATCACCGACGATCCGATGATCGTGCGCGGCCCGGCCTCGCGCCCCTTCGATGGCGAAGGCGTTTCCGGCGAGCGCATGGTGATGATCGAGGACGGTGTGCTGAAGCACTGGTTCCTTTCGACGTCGACTGCCCGCGAGATCGGCATGGAAACCAACGGTCGTGGCGTGCGCGGCGGCAATGCCGTGACACCAGCCTCGACCAACCTCGCGCTCGAGCCCGGCGATATCTCGCCCGAGGACCTGATCCGTGGCGTCGGCAACGGCTTCTACATCACCGAGCTGATCGGCCAGGGTGTCAACATGATCACCGGCGAATACAGCCGTGGGGCCACCGGTTTCTGGATCGAAAACGGTGAATTGACCTTCGCGGTTTCGGAAGTGACCATTGCATCGAACCTCAAGGAGATGTTCATGCGGGTAACACCTGCCAACGATATCGACCGCAAGTACGGGGTAGCCGCCCCGACCATCGCGATCGAAGGAATGACGCTGGCCGGACGGTGATCGCGGGCTAAAGCGCGTCGCGATCTTTCAGATTCGCTCGTTGCGCTTTAGGTCTTTCTTTTACCGCATGTCTTCATCGCAAAACCGCTTCACACTTTTGCGCGACATGCTCTAGCCGCTGACGGATTGGAACTTGGGATGAGCGACGTGGACAATGCCCGCTGGCAGAGCGATCTGGACCTGATCGCCGACGCTGCAAAGCGGGCGGGTGCCGTGGCGCTCAGCCATTTCAACCAGTCGCCGGAGGTCTGGTGGAAGAACGAGGGCCGCTCGCCGGTCAGCGCCGCCGATTTCGCCGCCAACGAAATCCTCGAAACCATGCTGCGCGCCGCCCGGCCGGATTACGGCTGGCTGTCGGAAGAGACCGAGGACAGCGCCGATCGCCTGTCGCGCGACACGCTCTTCATCATCGATCCGATCGATGGTACGCGCGGCTTTCTCGCTGGCCAGAAGCTCTGGTGCGTCAGCGTCGCCGTCGTCCACAAGGGCCGGCCGGTGGCAGGCGTGCTCCACGCGCCGGCACTCGATGAGCTCTATGAAGCGGTCGTCGGTGGCATCGCCTTGAAGAACGGCCTGCCGATCCGTGTCTCGGAGCCGAAGCCGCCCGTCCGCTTCGCGATTGCCGAGGATGTGCTGAACGGCTTTAAAGAGCCATTGCGTGGCAGGATCGAGCGCGTCAAGCATGTGCCTTCACTCGCCTACCGCGTCGCCATGGTGGCCGATGCGGCGATCGACGGCACCTTCGTGAAGCGCAATTCTCACGACTGGGATCTGGCCGCCGCCGATCTCATTCTGGAAAGGGCAGGCGGCCGTCTCGTCAATCTCGACGGAACCGCGCTGACCTATAACCGCGCGGATGTGAGACACGGCGAGCTTTGCGCCGGCTCCGAGCCGCTGTTGAATGAATTTCTATCCCCTATCGCCACGCGCTGAGCAGTTGACGTTTCCGTCAAAATCCCTCAGATGAAACGGCGGAGGAGCAGATGAAGGAAGTGACTGAAATGACCAAGTCCGGTGAAAAGAAGCAACTGTTGCACCTCGTGTTTGGCGGCGAACTGGAAAGTCTCGATGACGTGCAGTTCCGCGACCTCTCTGGCCTGGATATCGTTGGCATCTTCCCTGATTACGCATCTGCACTGACGGCCTGGAAGTCCAAGGCGCAGTCGACCGTTGATAATGCCCACATGCGCTATTTCATTGTCCATATGCACCGCTTGCTTGATCCCGAAGACAAGTCCGGCAAATAAGTTTTCGGCCCTCGTGGCCCTGTTTTACCCAGCCGCCTGCCTTATCCGGGCATAGGGGCGGTTGTTGACGCATTCTGAACAAACTGATCGGTCATTTCGGCCGCAATGATATTTGGGAATGGGTTGATGTCGATCATCGTTGATCGGAGACGTGTTATATGAGCGGCCGCATGGCGCGTTTGGCGCTGGGCGCTTATCAGGCGGTTGGGACGTTGATCACGCCCTTCGTCGGCGGCTACCTGACCTATCGCGCCGCCAAGGGCAAGGAAGACAGGGCCCGGCGGCTCGAGCGCTCCGGCTATGCCAGCGCCGATCGCCCGGCCGGCCCCCTAGTCTGGTTCCACGCCGCAAGCGTCGGCGAGATGAATGCCGTTATCCCCCTTATCCGCGAGATCCGCCGTCGCGACGTCCACGTCATCCTGACGACAGGTACCGTGACCTCGGCCAAGCTTGCCGCCGAGCGCGTAGGCACCGAAGTCATCCACCAATATGTGCCGCTCGACCTGAAGCCCGCCGTCAGCCGCTTCCTCGATTACTGGCAGCCCGACTGCGCGCTGATCGCCGAATCCGAGATCTGGCCGGCAACCGTTCTGGAGCTTGGCCGCCGCCGCATCCCGCAAATCCTTGTCAACGCCCGCATGTCCGATCGCTCCTTTGCCCGCTGGACACGCCGCCAGGCGCTGGCCGAGGCGCTGTTCGAGAACCTGGCGCTGGTCATCGCGCAATCCGATGTCGATGCCGAGCGCTTCCGCGATCTGGGCGCCCGCCAGGTGCTGATGTCCGGCAATCTCAAGGTCGATACCGACGCGCCGTCCTATGATCCCGCCACCTTCGCCCGCTATCAGCAGCAGGTCGGCGACCGCAAGACATGGGCGGCGATCTCCACCTTCGATGGCGAGGAGAAGGCGGCCGGCATCGTCCACCGCACGCTGAAGGAGCGCAACGGCCAGCTGACGATCATCGTGCCTCGCCATCCCGAGCGCGCCGATGCCATCGAGGCCGAACTGGTCAAGCAGGGGCTGAAAGTCGCCCGCCGCACTCGCGACGATGCGCTGACGCCCGATATCGATGTTTTCCTCGGCGATACGATCGGCGAGATGGGGCTTTATCTGCGCATGACCGAGGTCGCCTTCGTCGGCCGCTCGCTGTTTGGCGAGGGCGGGCAGAACCCGCTGGAACCCGCCATGCTCGGCTGCGCGGTGCTATCGGGCAGCAACGTCCAGAATTTCCGCGAGGCCTATCAGCGGCTCGCCCGTCGCGGCAGCGCCCGCATGGTGCGCGACACGGAGATGCTGGCCAAGGGCGTGCATTATTTGCTGACCAACGACCCGGCGCGCCGCAATATGATCGAGGCCGGCGCCGCCGCCGTGCAAGAAATGCGCGGTGCGCTGACGGCGACGATGAAGGGTCTCGAGCCCTACATCAACCCGCTGACGGTGAAGGCCAGACTGCTGCCGAAGACGGCGGCGCAACGCTAGAGGCGGATAGGGCTATGCAGGCGATCAAGGGTATCCTGTTCGACAAGGACGGCACGCTTCTCGATTACGACGAGAGCTGGCTGCCCGTGAACCGCGAGCTGGCACGCATCGCCGCCAGGGACGACGCCGCACTTGCCGACCGCCTGCTGCTTGCCTGCGGCATGGACCCCGTCACCGGCCATATCGTTCCCGACAGCTTGCTTGCCGCCGGCAATACGCGTCAGATTTCGGATGGGCTCGTTGCCGCCGGCTCGACGGTCCCGGTCGAAGAGCTGACGGTCAGGCTCGACGAACTCTTTTCCCACGCCGCAGATTTCTCCGTGCCGGTCACCGATCTCGCCGCCTTCTTCGCCCGCCTGCATGCCCGCGGCTTCAAGCTCGGCGTCGCCTCCAGCGACAATGAACGCTCGATCCGCCAGACGGCGAAGCGCTTCGGCTTTGCGGAGTACATCGATTATGTCGCCGGCTACGACAGCGGCCACGGCACCAAGCCGGAGCCAGGCATGGTGCTCGGCTTCTGCGCGGCCACCGGTCTCGACCCCTCGGAAGTCGCCGTCGTCGGCGACAACAACCACGATCTGCACATGGGCCGCAACGCCAAGGTGGGGCTGACGGTCGCGGTTTTGACCGGCACCGGATCGCGTGAAACGCTCGCCGCGGCCAGCGATCATTGCCTCAACGATATCACCGAACTCGAAGGGCTGCTGCCTGACCTGCAGTTCGCCTGATCGACCAAAGGCTTGCTTTTTCTTGAAAATTGCCTTCTCTTTTCGCCCGGTTAGGGGTGGCGTCCGCGTTGAGCGGGCCGGTGGCGCGAAAGGCAGGACGGCAAAGATGGTATCCGAAGCGCCACCGTTCTGGTGGACGAAAGCCGATTGGCGCGCCTGGACGCTTTATCCGATCTCCTTTCTTTACGGCCGCATCTCCGGCTACCGCATGGTCAACGCCAAGCGCGCCTCCGTGCCGGTGCCCGTCATCTGCGTCGGCAATTTCACCGTCGGCGGCGCCGGCAAGACACCGACCGCGATCGCGATTGCCCGCGCCGCCAAGGCCAAGGGGCTGACCCCTGGCTTTCTCAGCCGAGGATATGGCGGCTCGCTGGATGTGACGACCGTGGTAGATGTCGGCCACCATCGCGCCGTGGCCGTCGGCGACGAACCGCTGCTTCTCGCCCGCGAGGCGCTCACCGTCATCTCCCGCCGCCGTGTCGAGGGCGCCAGGCGCCTCGTCAAGGAAGGTGCCGACCTGATCATCATGGATGACGGCTTCCAGAGCGCGCGCCTTGCCATCGACTATGCGCTGCTCGTCATCGACGCCACGCGCGGCCTCGGCAATGGCCACATCGTCCCGGGCGGCCCGGTGCGCGCCCCGATCAAGCTGCAGCTGCGCTACGCGACGGCGCTTCTGAAGGTCGGCGCGGGTGCCGCTGCCGACCAGATCGTGCGCATCGCGGCGCGCGCCGCCAAGCCCTATTTCACCGCCTCCGTCACCGTCTCCGACGGCGCGGACCTCAAGGACCGCCGGGTGCTCGCCTTCGCCGGCATCGCCGACNNGACCGACGACGAGATCGACGACATCCTCGAAACCGCCACCCGCGACGACCTCCAGATCGTCACCACCTCCAAGGACTTCGTGCGCCTCACGGGCCACCACGGCAAGGCCGAGACGCTGGCCGCGAAGTGCCGGGTGATCGAGGTGGAGATGACCTTCGAGGACCATCTGGCGCCGGGGCTGATCATCGACCGCGCGCTCGATGCCTGCAGGGAACGGCGGTTGAAGGAGAAGGCGGCGGGGTAGGGGCAGTAACGGGCGTTCTGCCGCGCAACACCCCCCTCTATCCTGCCGGACATCTCCCCC
>UBJO01000126.1 GCA_900465665.1 Hyphomicrobiales bacterium | reverse complement strand
GTTTTGGGGGGCGGGGGCGCGGTGACGCCGGGTATGGCACGCAGGGTGATGCCCTGGTGGGCGTAGTCCATCAGGCGCTTGAAGGTCATGGCGGGCAGCGTGCCGCCGGTCATCTTGTTGGTCGAGGTATAGTCGTCGTTGCCGAACCAGACGGCGGTGGTGAAATTGCCGGTGAAGCCGATGAACCAGGCGTCGCGATAGGCCTGCGTCGTGCCGGTCTTGCCTGCCGTGAGGATGCCGTTGTCGAGGGCCGCGCGCCTTGCGGTGCCGACATAGGGCACGCGCGACAGCATCTGGTTCATGTAGGCGTCGGCCTGCTCGGAGAGCACGCGCTTGGCCGGCGGCTCGTCCTTGTCGAAATCGTAGAGAACGTCGCCGCCGTAATCGAGGATCTGGGTGATGCCGTGGCGTCGCGACTGGTAGCCGCCGGCCGGGAAGACCGCATAGGCGGTCGCCTGGTCCATGACGGTGACTTCCGAGGTGCCGATCGGGATCGTCACGTCGTTTCGAACCGGCGATTCCACGCCGAGATTGGTGGCCATGGCCCGGATCGGCGCGATGCCGAACTTCTCCTTGGCGAGACGGACCGGGATGGTGTTGATCGACTGCGCCACCGCGGTCGCGATCGTGATGCGGCCGGCATAGCGGTTTTCGTAATTGTGCGGGCTCCAGTTGCCCCAGGAGATCGGCGCGTCGACGACGATGCTGTCGGGGGTCATGCCGTTCTCCATGGCCACCGAATAGGTGTAGACCTTGAAGGAGGAGCCCGGCTGGCGCAGCGCCTTGGTGGCGCGGTTGAACTGGCTCTCGCCGTAATCGCGCCCGCCCACCATGGCGCGCACGGCGCCGCCGTTTTCGATCATCACCATCGCGCCCTGCTTGGCGTGATAGCTCTCGCCATACTCGCGCAGCGACGTTTCCATCGAATCCTCGGCCGCGTGCTGCAGGCCCATGTCGACGGTGGTGCGCACGATCAGCGAATGCTGGTGGAAGCGCGGCGAAAGCCGCATGGTTTCGTCGAAGGCCCAGTCGAGGAAGAAGTCGGGCGATTCCACCTGGTTGCGGTCGACGACGGTGGCCGGGCTGCGACGTGCCGCGATCACCTGGCCCTCGGTCATCATGCCGCTCTGCACGAGGTTGGTGAGAACCTCGTTGGCGCGGCCGCGGGCAGCCGGCAGGTTGACGTGCGGGGCGTATTTCGCCGGCGCCTTGAAGAGGCCGGCGAGCATGGCGGATTCGGCCAGGTTCACATCGGTGATGTTCTTGCCGAAATAGAACTGCGCCGCCGCCGCCGCCCCAAACGTGCCGCCGCCCATATAGGCGCGGTCGAGATAGGTGGAGAGGATTTCCTTCTTCGACAGATTGGCCTCGAGCCAGAGCGCCAAGAAGGCCTCGGTGATCTTGCGGTCGATCGATCGCTCGTTGGAGAGGAACAGGTTCTTGGCGAGCTGCTGCGTCAGCGTCGAGCCGCCCTGAACCACGCCGCCGGCCTGCGCATTGGTGACGATGGCGCGGAAGAGGCCGATCACGTCGATGCCGAAGTGGCTGAAAAAGCGACGGTCTTCGGTCGCCAGCACCGATTTGATCAGGCTGTCCGGCAGCTCGTCGATCGGCACGGAATTCTGGTGGATGACGCCGCGATGGCCGATCACGTTGCCGTAACGGTCGAGAAAGGTGACGGCATAATCGCCGCGATTGCGCCAATCTTCCTTGGTAGCTTCGAATGCGGGCTGGGCAAGGGCAAGCATCAAGACGGCACCGACCGAACCCCATGTCAGGCCTTCGCCGGCGAGTTCGAACACGACGCGCTTCCAGCCGCGAACGCGGAAGCGGCGGAAGAAGATGGTGATGTCTTCCCAGATTTCGGCGGAACGGAAACCGGCGTTCCAGATCGTGGAATCGATCCAGGAATCGATCTTCAGCAGCAAGTGGCGTTTCTTGTGCGGCTGCTTTTCTGGATTGTCCGGATCCGTCACGTCTTATATTCCCGCCCGATCAGTCAGTTCGACGTCTGGTAGCCTGAGGTCGAACTATGGCAAATCTGCCGCTCGCATCCGGGGTAACCGGCGCAGGGTGAATCTTTGGTTGATTTGCCACCGAAGAACAAGAGAAATGGAAAGCACTCACGCGATTTTGCGGGTGCTGTTGCAAGAACGGAATGATGGAAGAGCAACCCTTCTGGAAGCAAAAGACGCTGAACGAGATGACCAATGCCGAGTGGGAAAGCATCTGCGACGGCTGCGGTCTCTGTTGTCTCAACAAGCTCGAGGAGTGGGATAGCGGCGATATCTACTTCACCTCGATCCGCTGCAAACTGCTGGATAGTGAAAGCTGTCAGTGTTCGAGCTACCGCAATCGCTGGGACTTCGTGCCCGATTGCGTACAACTGACCAAGCAGAATGTCGACGAGATCCCCTGGCTGCCGCCGACCTGCGGCTACCGGCTGCTGAACGAAGGCCGCGACCTCTACTGGTGGCATCCGCTGGTATCCGGCGACCCGGAGACGGTGCACATCGCCGGCATTTCGGCGCGCGGCCGCACCATTGACGAGACGGGCATCGATGTCGACAATTACGAGGACTATGTCGTCGACTGGCCGCTGACGGTGGGCGACGATGCGCCGAAGACGCCGGATGAGGTGGGCAATCGCTGAGTGGATTCTGGCTGAATCGACTTATGGGGAAGGGATGACAACGAACTGTCTTTGCAGGGTTTTCGGCGCGGCGTTCTGCCAGGAGCGGCGCACCAGATCCTGCACCAGCGCGTCGCTCGCCAGCTGAAAGAACAGCCGCGTCGAGCCGCGCAGCCCCCAGCCGCCGGGAACCGCGATCGTCTCCTTCGGCGAGACCGCCAGCGTCATGTGCTGCTGCTCCGGCGTCAGCCTGACGACGCAATAATCCTGCTCCGGCATGGTGAGAAAAATCCTCGTCCGCACGCGAAAATCGCGTGTGCCGTGATGCGCGCTCTCGACCGCTTCGGGCAGGCTGAGCGCGAAGGATGCAAGCTCTTCGCGGGTCATGATTTTTATTTTAGCACAATAGAATATTGCGAGGCCAATCAGAAAAACTCACGCAGCCGCGCGCTGGTCTTCGGACGCGCTGTCCGGCCGCTCCAGCTCGGTTCTCGCAAGCGCCCGCTGCAGCGCCTCGATGCAGATAGGGTCATGCGCCTGGCCCGCACCTTCCCAGAGGATCGACAGCGCCTTGGAGATCGGCAGGGCGGCGCGATAGGGGCGGTCGGCGGTGAGCGCGTCGAACACGTCGGCGGTCGAGACAATCCTCACTTCCATCGGGATTTCATCGGCCATCAGGCCGCGCGGATAGCCCTTGCCATCCAGTCGCTCGTGATGGGCGCCACCGATGCGGGCGAGGTCGGAGAAGGCGCCGATGTGGGAGAGGATCATCTCGGAGAATTCGGCATGGCGCTTCATCTGGCCCCATTCCTCGTCGTCGAGCTTGCCCGGCTTGTCGAGCACGCTGTTGCTGACGCCGAGCTTGCCGATATCGTGCAGCAGGGCGGCGCGGCGCAACAGCCGGCGGCCCTTTTCGTCGATCTCCATCTCCTCGGCGATCAGGTCGGTAAACAGCGCCACGCGGTCGCTATGGCCCGACGTATAGGGGCTCTTGGCGTCGATGACGCGGGCGAAAGCGGCAGCGATATCATCGAGATAATCGTCATCGGCCATGATCGCCTGCTGGCCGGGCTCGCTGTCGAGCACGATGGCTTCCAGCGCCTCGGAGCGCAGCGTCTGCCAGAAGGTGTCGCGGCCGGCGATGCGGATGAAGGCGGCGGCAAGCGCGGGGTCGAACCAGCTGCCGGCGCGCTTTTCAATCTCGGCGATGGCGGCCTGCGGCCCGGCACTCATCTGGAAGATATCGGCCACCTGCGAGATGAGCGCGATGCGCGAATAGAGCGGGATGTCCTCGCCTGATATCCCGAGCGGCTTGCCGCCGCCGTTCCAGTGTTCGTCGAGGCTGAGCACACCATCGGCCACGCCTTCCGAGAAGCGCATCTGTCTGGCGATCTCGGCGCCGCGCTGGCAGCGGGTCTGGATCAGGTCGGTGGCGATGCGCCCGCCATTCTGCAGGATGTTGACGATCCCGCGAAAGCGCTCGGCAAGGCCGGCCTGCATGCCGGTATGCGAAAGCACGAAGCGCAGCACCTGGCTGAGGCTGCCGTCGACCAATTTGAAGTCGCGCTTGAAGGAAAGATCGTCGGCCATGTAAAGCTCGCAGATCCGCGCCGCATTGCTGCTGCAGCCGAGATCCTTGAGGAGCAGCGTGTAATAAAGCTCCTGCAGCGCTTCATCCGCCATGCCGATCTCGCGGCCGATATGGGTGCCGATATAGCAGGCGCGGATGCAATGGCCGGGCGGCTGGCCCTCCGTGAGGTCGAGCGCCTTGCTCAACGCCTCGATAATCTCCGCTAGTCGTATCTGGATGGCCTGCATGTCGATCGCCCCTTGCTGCGATCCGTTCTAGCCGTGGCTTTCTTGAGGATTCATTGAAATAGCCAGGAGAAAGACCAGAAAACCCATATTTATCAATAGATTAGACATAGATAAATTGCAATTCGACGGGGAAGTGCAGGAGGATTTTCCGACAATAGGAAAATAATCCTTGACGGCGTAACGGTGCTTTGATAGGGTTATGGCATAGTCGGAAAGTTGCGGGCAGGACGCGGCGAGGGGCACGGTCTCCTGGCCGATCTATCATTGCTGCCGGCACCGCCGCTTCTCCACGCAACGCCTGTTGCAACGGGATTTCCCCATGACCGATATCGACGATTTCGCGCCGGAGCTGTTTGGCCTCTGGCCGGCTCACCATGCTCCCCAATACCAGGCTTATGACGGCGATCCCGCCCAGGCTCTCGACGCGGACAGGGCAAAGGTGGTGGCCGAGGCATGTATGCTCGAGACCAAGTCCGCAGCATCGCCGGCCGAAGAGCTGCGGGTGCTCCTGAACGAGATGACGGCCGAGATGCGCGAGCAGTTTTCGGCCTTTCGTGATCTGCGAAGGGCGGCCGAGCAGGCGGCTTCCAGCGGTGGCGACGATGCTGCCGCCAAGCTGGCCCGCGCCGATTTGAAGGCCGCGACCGATGCCATGTCGCTGATCGTCCGCACGCTGGAGAAGATCGACCAGCTGCAGCGCCAGTTTGCCCGCGACCGCGAGCAGGCGGCCGAGGAAAGCGAAGCGGCGAGGGGGCTCGACCATGTCAAAGCGAAATTCCTCGCACGCATCGAAGAGCGAGCCGAAGCCCGCGCCCGACAATTGCTGGCCGAATGGCAGCGCGACGGCGCTCCCCCAAACATTGACGACGGACCAGCGCTCGCCAGCCGCGAAGCCGAACCGGGTTGAGCGACGCGTCGCGGACGCCAATACGGGCAAGGTCGCTGGCGCCTTGCTGGGCTACAGTCATAAAATGGATGCGATCGTGGCGAAACGGGCTGATGACCGCGCGGTAATCCTGGGTGCCGGCAGGCCCGCCGCCGCGTTGATCGGGGCGATGTCGCAACCGGATAACGGGACGGTGGCAGCGGCGGTTTCCAATGAGGCGCCGGTGGTTGACGCTGTGACGAACGGTGTGCACCGGCCCGCCACGGCCAACGCCGATGCCGAAGCTGGCGCCGTTGCCGATACCGGCGAACCCAATCTCTCGCTGGCCGACATGCTCGATCTTTCCGCCGAGGACCTGGCGGAACGGCTGAAACTCTGGCCCTCGCTCGGCAATCTCTGGGCCTTCACCGGCCGCGACGAACAGCAGCCACCGCCGGGAGACTGGCGCACATGGCTTATCATGGGCGGGCGCGGCTCGGGCAAGACGCGGGCGGGGGCCGAATGGGTGCATGCGATTGCCAGCGCCGGTCGCTCCTCGGATCTGCGCATCGCGCTGATTGCCGAGACGCTGGGCGATGCCCGCGAGGTGATGATCGACGGCATCTCGGGCATCATGCGGATCGCCCGCAGCCGTCGTCCCGAATTCGAGATCTCCCGCCGCCGGCTGGTCTGGCCGAACGGCGCGGTGGCGCAGATATTCTCCTCGGAAGATCCCGAAAGCTTGCGCGGGCCGCAGTTTCATTTCGCCTGGAGCGACGAGCTCGCCAAGTGGAAGCATGGGCAGGAGACCTGGGACATGCTGCAGTTTGGCCTGCGGCTCGGCTCAGCGCCGCGCCAACTGGTGACGACGACGCCGCGCCCGGTGCCGCTGTTGAAGGCGCTGATATCCGACCCGACGACGCTGACGACGCGTATCAGCACCCGCGCCAATGCCCAAAACCTGGCGCCCGGCTTCATCGACGCGCTCGCCAACCGCTATGGCGGCACGCGGCTGGGGCGGCAGGAGCTGGATGGCGAGCTGATCGAGGATCGCGAGGATGCGCTCTGGCGCCGCGAGATGTTCGATGCCGTGACGATCCGCCTTTCCGGCGATCTCCGCCGCATCGTCGTGGCGGTCGATCCGCCGGCGGCGGCAGGGGCGAATTCCTGCTGCGGCATCGTTGTCGCCGGGCTGGATGCGAGCGGCCGTGCGGTGGTGCTGGCCGATTGCTCGGTGGAGGGCGCAAGCCCGGCGGGCTGGGCGGGTGCGGTGGCGAAAGCCTATCGCCGCTTCGCCGCCGACCGCGTCGTGGCCGAGATCAACCAGGGCGGCGACATGGTCACCGCGATGCTGAAAAGTATCGACGAGACGCTGCCGGTGACGACGGTGCGCGCCACGCGCGGCAAATTCCTGCGCGCTGAACCGGTCGCCGCACTCTACGAGCAGGGGCGTGTCGCCCATGCCGGACGCTTCATGGCGCTGGAAGATCAGATGTGTGATTTCGGCCCGGACGGATTATCCCAGGGCCGCTCGCCCGACCGGCTGGATGCGCTGGTCTGGGCGCTGACGGCTTTGATGCTTGAGGGCGGCGGGGAGCCGCGTGTGCGGGGTATTTGAAGCCTTGCGGCTGTAACTGCCGCTCCGGGAGAGGGTGGCCGTGAGGGGGTGTTTGACACCCCCAGGCACTTGCGCTTAACGCTGCTGTTGCTGCGTCGCCGGACGTTGTGCCTGCGGCACGGGGCGAACCTGACGCCACTCGCTTTCGAGTTGGTCCGTCACGTGCTGGGGAATGATCGGCTGATTGCTGTGAACGGGCTGCGTCATGCGGTCCTCCGAAGACGAATTGAATGATGGATCATCACTGCCATGCGCCAAACGGTCTGTAAATCAGGGCCTTAAACGCTTTAAACGATTAAAATAAATTTAATCGATTAAGGACATCAAGTCCTCATCAGCTTTTAGGATTACACGCTATGGTTATCCACATCGACAGGCGGTTTTTCTTCGACACGGTGCGCGAGGCGCTGTTCAAGGGCACGCTTTCGGCCCCGCAGGTCGAGGGCATGACGGCGATTCTGAATTTCTGGGAAGAGCGCATGGCCGACGCCGATCCGCGCTGGCTGGCTTATATTCTGGCGACCGCCTTCCACGAGACGGCCTACACCATGCAGCCCGTGCGCGAGACGCTGGCGACGACCGATGCGCGCGCCGTCGAGATCTTGGAAAATGCATTCGCGAGCGGCAAGCTCTCGTGGGTGAAGACGCCCTATTGGCGGCCCGACGAGGACGGCAAGAGCTGGCTTGGCCGCGGCTTGGTGCAGCTCACCCACAAGCGCAATTACGAGGCGATGAGCGCGCTTACGGGCATCGATCTCGTCGCCGAGCCAGACCGGGCGATGGAGATGGGACCGGCGGTGTCGATCCTAATCGAGGGCATGGTTCAGGGCAGCTTCTCGAAGCACAAGCTCGCCGACCATCTGAACGCGACGAATGACGACTGGATCAACGCCCGCCGCATCGTCAACGGCACCGACCGTGCCGAGAAACTGGCCGGCTTCGGCAAGACCTTCCTTGCCGCCATTCGCCCTGAGCGCCCCTCCGGCTGGTTCGCCCGGTTGAAGCAGTGGCTTTGCCGTGGTATCGCCCGGCTTACGGGCTGAGCCCAATCAGACATACAGGAGTTCCGCGTGATCCGTCACATCGTCTTCTTCACGGCGCCGATCGAAAACATGGACAAGGTCCGCGAGGGCCTGTCGATCCTGACGGCCATACCGCACGCGCGGTTGCTCGAGATCGGCACCAACGTGAAGACGGACCAGTTCGGCACCGAGGTTGATCTTATCGTCTACGGCGAGTTCGACGACGAGGCGGCGCTGGCCGCCTACAAGGCGCATCCGAACTACGATCTCTCCACCAGCCTCGTCCGCCCCATCCGCGAGATGCGCATCGCGGCCGATTACGAGAGTGATCTGGCGGTGAAGCAGCCGCTGGGGTGATTGGGGCTTAGCTGCTCGTGCCTGTGCTTCGCCAACGAGGCGGCCTTGGAAATTGGATTGTTGCTAACAAGAACTGCCTGTAAAATCATTGCGACTGGAATTCAGTTGCGATGATGGGCGATCAATCGTGTCAACCAGATACGCAACTATCTGACCGACGGGAAAGATCTATGAAGCCGATCACTTACAAGGGCTATCAGGCGTCGGTCGAGCGTCAGGATGGCACGCTGTTCATCAAGATACTGCATACCGACGATCTCCCGCTGGCAGAGTGCGAGAATTCGAGGCTCGTGGAAGCGGCCGCGCGGGCACTGATCGACGACTACATCCAAACCCGCATTGATCTCGCTGCCTGATCTTCGCAGCTGACGCTCTCGGACGTCACAAACGCACCGGTTGCCGCCGCGTGCATATTTCCGGTTTTAATTCAACCTGAAGTCGGATATTCCCATTGAGTTGGGAAAGCACACGTTTCAGGAGATAAAATTGAAGATCATGGTGATGACGGCGGCGCTGCTGCTTTCGGGGGCGGGCTTGGCCGAGGCGGCTTCCTGCGAGGCGAATTTCAAGGTGTCGGGCGTGCCGATGGTGACGGCACTGAGCTACAAGACGTGGCAGGAGTTTCCGAAGGCGAAATCCGCAGCCGTCTTGAAAAACCTCGCCCAGGCGGTCGCCGCCGAGGGCTTCTCCGGCATCAAGGTGAACAAGGAACTCTCCTCGGTGGACGCCTTCCAGGAAACAACAGGCAGCGGCCGCATCCAGACCCTGCGCGTCGTTGCCCGCCAGAAGGGTGCCGGCGTACGCGTCGATGCCGTCTTCGATATCCAGGCAGGCCAGCTGACCACCAAGGAAGTGGTGCGCACCGGGCTTTGCAACATCATCGGCTCGGCGCTCTGATGCTGGACTGAGCCTGTAACATTCACTGCGCAGGCAACCATTCATGTGCGGAGGCCGGGCGTTGTCCGGCCTCCTGTCGTTTGGGTTTATTCTTCGCCGCCGTCGTCGCCGCCGCTGTCATCGGCGCCGTCGTCACTTGCGTCATCGGAGCTCTCGTCGCTCGCCTCTTCGCTCGTTTCCTCTTCGCTGGAGCTCTCCTCCTGCGTCATGGCTTCCTCGACGGTGGTCTCCTCGCTCTCATAGGAGGATTCGATCGTCTGCGTTTCCTCCGACACATATTCGGAATAGGAGAACGACGTCTCGGACGTATCGCTTTCCCAGCTCGATACCTCGGTGATCGAGACGGTTTCGTTGTATTCTTCCTGTGTGATCACGGCGGCAACGGCAACCGGTGCGCCATCGCGCAGCACCGCGAGCGCGATATCGGACTTACCGGCCTTCAGGTCGCGGCTGACGGCGATATCGACATCGACGGGCTTGTGAACCTTGTGGCCATGCACTTCGGACAGCACGTCGCCCGGCTTGATGCCCTGTTTGTCGGCGACGCCGCCCTTCTTGACCGATAGCACGAGAACGCCGTGTTCGCCCTTGGCGAGCTTGAACTTCTTGATGACGGCCTTGTTAACGGGCAGCAGCAGCGCGTCGAGCGCTCTCGATATCTGCGGCGCGGGCAGGCCATGCGACGGCGGGGTCGCGGCGTGAGCGGCTGAATATCCTGAGATAGGCGAGGCAATATTGGCAATAACAAGCAATGCGCGCAGCGCGTTATAGACAGTCTTCAAAGGTTTTCTCCACCCGGGGCGCGCCGGCGGGGGTGCCGGTTCTGCGCCGGTGCAAGAAATAGCAGTCGAGCTTTAACATGATGCTAACTTATTAGCAGGTTGTGACGTGCGCTTCGGCAGCTTTGAGGCTGTCCACGTCGCCACCAAACGCAAACCAGGAAACCGGATCATGAACCTTCGATCTCTCCTGCCGTGGGGCTCCGCGGCGGGCCGCAATCCCGTGCCCGCCCGCCACGACGTCACCGAGCGCAAGGCCGCGGCCGGCTTCCTGTCGCTGACATCGGAGGGCAGGGCGAGTTGGACCGGCCGCTCCTACGCGGCCTTGTCGCGCGAGGGCTTCATGCGCAATCCGGTGGCGCATCGCTGCGTCAGGATGGTGTCGGAGGCAGCGGCCTCGGTGCCGCTGCTGCTCTACGAGCAGGACCGCGAACGGCCGGACCACCCGCTGCTTCATCTTCTGCGCCAGCCGAATGCCCGCATGAGCGGTCCCGATTTCTTCGAGGCGCTCTACGGCCATCTGCTGCTCTCGGGAAACGCCTATGTCGAGCCGGTCGAGATCGGCGCCACCCTGCGCGAGCTGCATCTGCTGCGGCCCGATCGCATCGGCATCGTCGAGGGCCGCGACGGCTGGCCGGAGGCCTATGACTATCGCGCCGGCGGCCTCGTCCGCCGCTTTGCCGTCGAGACCGAAGGGCTCGGCCTGCTGCACCTGAAGCTCTTCCATCCGCTCGACGATCATCTCGGCTTTCCGCCGCTGGCGGCCGCCCAGGTGGCGCTCGATCTCTCCAATGCGGCCGCCACCTGGAACAAGGCGCTGCTCGACAACTCCGCGCGCCCCTCCGGCGCGCTCGTCTACCAGCCCAAGGAGGGCGGCAACCTCTCGCCGGACCAGTATGAGCGGCTGAAGCAGGAGCTTGACGAAGGCTATTCCGGCCCGATGCGCGCCGGCCGGCCGCTGCTGCTCGAAGGCGGGCTCGACTGGAAATCCATGGGCCTTTCGCCCAAGGACATGGACTTCGTCGAGGCCCGCAATGGCGCTGCCCGCGACATCGCACTCGCCTTCGGCGTTCCCCCCATGCTGCTCGGCATCCCCGGCGACAACACCTACGCCAACTACCAGGAAGCCAACCGCGCCTTCTATAGGCTGACGGTTCTGCCCATGCTGACCCGCACGCTGGCGGCGCTGTCGACCTGGGCGGCGGCAGGCTATGGCGACGGGCTGCGGCTGGAGCCGGATCTCGACAAGGTCGCGGGTCTCTCGGCCGAGCGCGGTGAGCTCTGGAAGCGGGTGGGCGAGGCGGTGTTTCTGACGGATGAGGAGAAGCGGCAGGCGGTGGGGTATTGAGGGGGGAGTGTCTGGCCAAATGCAGGCATAGAGTGTAAATGATGCCGATGCACTCAATGCTTCCCGACGGTCTGACATACCAGCCGGATTTCCTCTCCGAGGAGATAGCTACCGCGCTCGTCGCGGCGTTGGATGGGTCGCCTTGGGACGAAACCCTGAAACGCCGCGTCCAGCATTTTGGATACCGCTATGACTATCGCGCTAGGGCGGTGACCGGCGATGCCTATCTCGGGCCTTTACCGCCTTGGCTCCGCGAGGTTGTCGCGCGCCTGGTCGCGGCGGGGCACTTCCCGCATCCGCCCGATCAGGTCATCGCCAACGAATATCATCCGGGGCAGGGGATCAGCGCCCACGTCGATTGCCTCCCCTGTTTCGGCGACAATATCGCCTCGCTCAGCCTGCTGTCGCCGTGTGAGATGATCTTCCGTCATCCCGCCACCGGCGAGAAGCGGATATTGACGCTCGAGCCCCGCTCGCTGCTGAAGATGGATGGCCCAGCGCGCTATGAATGGACGCATGAGATTCCGGCGCGGCTTGCCGATATCGTCGACAGCGAAAAGCGCTTGCGGCGGCGGCGGATATCGCTGACGTTTCGCAATGCGGTCAAGACGACGGGTGAGGGACGACATTGAGGCCAGCTCGGAAATTTGTTATACAGCGTATTACAGATCGAGGAGCAAGCCGATGACCAAGCCCGTTCTCTCCGACCCGATTGCCCTGCGCATTCCAGAAGACATGCTGAAGGACATCGAGACCATCGCCAAGGCCACCGACCGCAGCCGCAGCTGGGTCATCGTCCGGGCGCTGAAATACTATCTGATGGAAGAGGGGAATGATGTTCTGCAGACGCTGAAGGGCGAAGAGCAGATCCGCAATGGCGAGACCGTCGATTTCGAGGAGTTCATGCGGGAACTGACATCGTCTCCCAGAGATGACGCGGCATGATGAAGGTCATTCTTTCCAAGGATGCCGCAGACTATCTCAGCCACGAATATGGCTATCTGAGCGCGTTTAATTCCCGCGCTGCCGACGCCGCCATGGCGCGAATTCAGGGCGGCATCAGGAGGCTCGCCGCTTACCCGCAGATCGGCGCTCCTGTGCCAATGCTGGCGGGACGCCACCAGCTGGTCGTCGGCCCCTATATCATCACCTACCGCATCGGCCGCGATGCCATCATGGTCTCCGACATCACCCACGGTAGACAGCGCGAGCAACTGGACAAGGACGACGGGCTCGACGAGAGCGACTGACGCGTCGCGAGTACCGCACGGGTTTTGAACCTTGTTGGGCCGATCTCATCGGTAATTGATTCATCGTGTGAACCGCCGGACTCAATCTTGGAGCGGCTGCCCGCAACAGATTCAAAAGACAGCAAGAATTGAACCGGCCGCAGCATCGCTGCCGCCGAAGACGCGTCTCGCGCACCCACACACCCACGCACAAAGGCCCAAACCAATGGCCGATTTCTCCAACGATACCAGCCTCTGGGCGACCAGGGCGCTGGGCGCGTCGGCGGGTGCCGCCGTGTCGCTGATCTATCTTTTGCCGAAGAGCCGGCGCGAGGCGGCTAGCCGTTTTTCACCGGGCTGACCTGCGGCATCGTCTTCGGCGGCCCAACGGGGATCTGGATCGCCGAGCGCCTGGATCTGGTCGATCGGCTCTCTGCTGTCGAAGTGATGCTGTCGGGCTCTGCAGCCGCCAGCCTCTGCGCATGGTGGGGGCTCGGCATTCTCCAGCGCATCGCCGGCCGATACGGCGCCCGTAACCGGTAAAGCGCCGGCCACAAAACCATCAAACGAGGAGCATGATCATGACCGCAAGCCGCGCGCTGGCGCGCATCCCCACGCGCTTGTCCACCCGGGCCATTCCCGGCGCGGATACGCGCAAGTTCGCCAATCTGGAGCTGCGCGGCCTCAGCCGTGACGGCACCTTTTCCGGCTATGCCAGCGTCTTCGGTGAGGTCGATCTCGGCAAGGACGCGATCGAGCGCGGCGCCTTTCTGCGCTCGCTGAAGACACGTGGTGCGGCTGGCGTGCGGATGCTCTTCCAGCATGATCCGGCCGAGCCGATCGGCGCCTGGAAGACGATCCGCGAGGATAGCCGCGGGCTTTATGTCGAGGGTGTGCTCGCCGATGGCGTCAGCCGCGCCCGCGAGGTGCACCAGCTTTTGAAGAACGGCGCGCTGGATGGCCTGTCGATCGGCTTTCGCACCGTCCGCGCCAAGACAGACGCCAAATCCGGCGTGCGCCGTATCCTGGAGGCCGGCCTCTGGGAGATCTCGGTGGTGACCTTCCCCATGCTGCCGTCCGCCCGCGTGCAGAACATCAAGAATGCGCGGTGGTTCCGCGACAAGGAGACCGAGCTCGTCCGCGCCATGCGCCGGGCCGCCCGGATGATACTGCAAGACACATTCAAGTAGACCTTCACAAAGGATGATCCCGCAATGACCAACATGCAGATTGCCGAGAAGACCGCCCCCGAAATCAAGGCCGCGCCTGAAATGACCGCCGCCTTCGACGAATTCATGGAAGCCTTCGAGGCCTTCAAGGAAACCAACGACGCCAGGCTCGGCGAGATCGAGCAGAAGCTGACGTCGGATGTCGTCACCCGCGACAAGATGGACCGCATCAGCCGCGCGATGGACGAGCAGAAGAAGGTGCTGGACCAGCTGGCGCTGAAAAAGGCCCGCCCGCCGCTCGGCCGCACGCATCCGGCCAGCGGCGAGATCACCGAGCACAAGGCCGCCTTCGAGCAGTATATCCGCCGTGGCGACGAGGTCGGCCTGCGCGAGATCGAGGCCAAGGCGATGTCCTCTGGCTCCGGCGCCGATGGCGGCTATCTCGTGCCCGACGAGACCGACAGCGCCATCGGCCGTCGTCTCTCCGTCGTGTCGCCGATCCGCTCGATCGCGACCGTCCGCCAGGTCTCCGGCGCTGTGCTGAAAAAGCCCTTCGCGATCTCCGGCATGGCGTCCGGTTGGGTCGCGGAGACCGCGGCACGCCCGCAGACCAATGGCGCCCAACTTGCCGAGCTCTCTTTCCCGACCATGGAACTCTACGCCATGCCGGCCGCCACCCAGGCGCTGCTCGACGATGCCGCCGTCGATATCGAGGCCTGGATTTCAAGCGAGGTCGACACCGTCTTCGCCGAACAGGAAGGCGCCGCCTTCGTCGCCGGCGATGGTGTCAACAAGCCGAAGGGCCTGCTGGCCTACACTTCGGTCGCTGACAGCGCCTGGAGCTGGGGCAATCTCGGCTACATCACCACGGGCGCCGCCGGTGGCTTCAAGGCGACCGGCGCCTCCGACACGCTGATCGACACGATCTATTCGCTGAAGGCGGGCCATCGCCAGAACGCCAACTTCGTGATGAACCGCAAGACCCAGGCCGAGGTGCGCAAGCTCAAGGACGCCGAAGGCCGCTACCTCTGGCAGCCGCCGGCAACGGCAGGCGAAGCCGCCTCGCTGGTCGGCTTCCCCGTCGTCGAGGCCGAGGACATGCCCGACATCGCCGCCAATGCGATGGCCATCGCCTTCGGCGATTTTCGTGCGGGCTATCTGGTGGTTGACCGCACGGGTGTGCGGGTGTTGCGCGATCCCTATTCGGCCAAGCCGTATGTGTTGTTCTACACGACCAAGCGGGTCGGCGGCGGGGTGCAGAACTTCGAGGCGATCAAGCTGGTGAAGTTTGCGGTGAGTTGATTGGGTTGGGGGCGGTGGGTGCGGTGCGGTTGGCGTTGTGCCGCTTCGAATGCGGCTGGCGTAGTGCCCAGTGGCCCCGAATGTAGCTTGCGTCGCGCCCGGAGCCCCCTCGTCCCCGGTGCAACTTTGTTGCACCTGAACCCTTCGGGCCACCTTCTCCCCGCGGGGGAGAAGGGATGGAGCGAGCGGCCCACTCCGAGTCTCTTCTCCCC
>UBJO01000152.1 GCA_900465665.1 Hyphomicrobiales bacterium | reverse complement strand
GCCGGGCGATAGTGTCGGCATAAGTTGTGTCTCGATCCAGGTTTCGAAGATGCGACTGCTCATTGGAGCATCGACGATCCATGGTGCGGTCAGGCCATGGCAGCGTAGACCGGCAATGAAGGTCTGCGTCTTCCATTTCCCGAAGGGAGCATAGGCGGCAAAGCGACTGCCTTTGGCAGACCACCCGGTGCGTTTTGTCAGGCGCGTGTTAGTCGACGTCTCATCGATAAAGATGAGCCGCGACAAGGCCTTGTTGAAGAACCGCTTTCGGCGGTTGATCCAAAGGTCACGAGCCTTGGCGATCTCCGGCCTGCGCTGCTCGCTTGCCTTGAGACTTTATGGAATGGCCCGCCCTTGTCCCCCTCTTCTGCTATAATGCTGTAGCATCTAAGAGAGAAAGGAACGAGCCAATGACTATAAGGATCCTTGGAATTGATCTGGGCAAGAACTCTTGCAGCTTAGTCGGTGTCGATATATCCGGCGCGGTAGTTGCTCGCCGGACAATGCGTCGTCAAACACTGATTGATTACGTGGCAAAGCTTCCCGGTTGCGTGGTGGCGATGGAAGCATGCTGCGGTGCCCATCATCTGGGTCGCCAATTTGCTGCGCAAGGCCACGAGGTCCGGTTGATGTCACCGGAATACGTTCGTCCGTATATTAAAGCCCAGAAGAATGATGACCGGGATGCTGAAGGGATCGCAGAAGCTGCATCTCGGCCGACCATGCGCTTCGTTGAACTTAAAAGCCAGGAGCAGCTTGATATTCAAACACTACATCGAGTGCGCTCTCGCCTTGTGGCCGAACGAACGAATTTGATCAATCAGCTTCGAGCCATCTTGCTGAAGCGCGGGTTGATATTCGCTGTTGGACGACGAAAACTTGAACTCGCATTGGACGGGTTGCTTGCAGAAGACAATAAGACATTGTCTCCGCGTATGCTTCATTTGGTTGGCGAGTTGCGAGCTGAATGGAGAGAACTCGACACAAAGATCGGCGACCTGAATACGGAGTTTGTCCAGCTGGCACGCGATGATGCCGCCATGCGCAGGCTGACTTCCATTCCCGGTATAGGCGTGCTCAATGCGACGGCCCTGGTGGCCGCTGTGGGTGATGCGAGCAGCTTTGCAAAAGCGCGTGATCTAGGTGCATGGCTCGGACTCGTACCTAGACAATACACCACCGGCGGTAAGCCCCGGCTGTTTGGGATATCAAAACGTGGCAATACCTATTTGCGCACGCTGCTCATTCATGGCGCTCGAGCGGCGCTACCATCCCTTTCAACAACTGACACGCCTCTAGGACGATGGCTAAAAGCCATGATCGAGCGGGGTGTACACCGTAATGCGGTGGTTGTAG
>UBJO01000066.1 GCA_900465665.1 Hyphomicrobiales bacterium | reverse complement strand
CGCCCTTCCCGCCCTTGCCTCGGAGCGTCACCGTCGTCTCGCCGCCAGAGAGGATAACGACCGGCTTTTGGAACGGCCGATCTTTGGCAAGCACTTCGCGGGCGATCGCCGCGTGCACCGAAGCGACATCGCGCGATTCGCCCTCGATGGAATCCGACAGAATGGCGGCTTCCATCCCGTGCGATCTGGCAAGGGCTGCCGCCGCCTCGAGCGAGACGCCGGCCGAGGCGATCACGTGATGTTCGCGGCGGCCGAACACCGGATCATCAGGGCTCGGCGCATTGGCAGCCGGCGTGGCAAGGAAATCGAGCGCCGCCTGCGGCAGGGGCATCTTGTATTGCGCGATGATGTCAAGCGCATCGTCCCGCGTCGAGCGATCTGGAACCGTCGGGCCCGAAGCGACATAAGCAGGGTTATCGCCGGGGATATCCGACACGACCATGCTGACGACGCGCGCCTTGGTCGCCGCCGCCAGCCTGCCGCCCTTGATCGTGGACAGATGCTTGCGCACCACGTTCATCGCGGAAATCGGCGCCCCCGAGGCGAGCAGGATCTCGTTCATGGCAATCTCGTCTTCGAGCGTCAGTCCCTCAGGCGGCGACGGCAGCAGCGCGGACCCTCCTCCGCAGATTAATGCGATGACGAGGTCATCCTCGCCAAGCCCGCTCACCGCGTTCATCAGCCGCTTCGAAGCCACGAGGCCGGCGCTATCGGGGACCGGATGCGAGGCTTCAAGGATCTCGATGTTTCGGGTTTCGCAGCCATAGCCATAGCGCGTTACCACAACGCCCTCGAGCGGACCGTCCCAGACACCCTCGAGCGCCTGCGCCATCTGTGCCGCGCCCTTGCCGGCGCCGATCACCACCGTTCGGCCTTTCGGCTTGGCCGGAAGATAGGCTGTTATGCCTGTCAACGGATCAGCCGCCTTGACAGCGGCGGAGAAGAGATCTTTTAGGAAATCGCGCGGTTGCATGGGCTGGCTTTCGAGAAAATTCAACTGTCGAGACTGAAGGCATCGCTTTCGCCCGCAACGAGCTCAAGCGGCCAAATCGTGTTGCGCGCGCCACCAGGATAGAAATCCGCGTAGGCGGGCATGGTCGCGAGCAACGTTTCCGCAAGCTCGGCGCCGAGATCACGAAGCGACATTCTAAAACATGTCAGCGCCGGCTGCAGGAACCGGGCGCGCGGCTCCTCGCGAAAGCCGATGACGGCGAGATCCCGGCCTGGAATGATGCCTGCCTCGACCATGCGCCGGTAAAGCCCAATCGCCATCAGTTCATAAATCAGAATGATCGCCGTCGGCCGGGGATCAAGACGAATGAGTTCGTGACCGGCCTGATATCCACCCTGCTCGCTCGACTTTGCGCGAATGACGAGTTCGGGATCATAGGCGATGCCGTGGCGTTCGAGCGAGCGCCGGTAGGCATCGAGGAAGATATAACCGAGATTGACATCACTCGATGGGACCGCGATCGCGATCCGGCGATGCCCCTTGGCAACGAGCCGATCGACGGCGGAGGCCGCGACGCCTTCGAAATCAAGGTCGATCCAGCTGTAATTGCCACCGGACGAGCTGCGGCCGAGCGCGACGAAGGGTATCTTCGCCTTGGCCAGGAAGTCGATACGCTTGTCGATGCGCTGCGTGGCAGAGATGATCAGTGCATCCACGACCCGACGCGCCACCATGCGCTTCAGATACTCCTGCGGATCCTCGTCGTTGGGGCAGGGCAGCATGATGAGGTCGAGCTTGTGGCGCGAAAGCACGCTTTGCAGGCCGCCCGTCAGGCCAAGGAAGAAGTTGTCGGCGTTTTCGACCGTTTCCTTGCTGGACTCGATCATCAGGCCGATGACGTTGGTCGTACCCTGCCGCAGGCTTCGGCCGGACTGGTTCGCCACATAGCCAAGCTCTTCGGCCGCCGCCAGCACGCGCTTGCGGGTTTCTTCATTCACATCCCGTTTGCCATTCAGCGCCCGCGACACGGTCCCGATCGAAATATCGAGATGCTTGGCCAGTTGGCGAATTCCCCTCATTCCGACAATCGTCCTCCCAGTGGCGATGGCTAGCCGACCTTATGTGACACACCAAAACCGATCCGGAAAGGACCAAGGGCAACGATATGTGGTGGAGCGGGAGACGGCAGGCCGATGATCGGCAACTTTCCGCGCCTCGTGTGAGCTCTGCCTACTAAAGATGCGGCGATAGTCGCTAAACGCCGTTACGGAAAAAGATCCGCATCTTCCATAAACGGAGCCTGCGCGTCCTTGAATGAAAGGGTGGGGGGTGTCTCTATCGGCCAGGCGACGTTCACCGTCGGGTCGTTCCAGATGATGGCGCGCTCGTGTTGCGGCGAGTAGAAATCCGTCGTCTTGTAGAGAAATTGCGCGGTGTCGGACAGAACCACGAAGCCATGCGCAAAGCCCGGCGGGATATAGAGCTGGCGCCTGTTGTCCGCCGACAGAATTTCACCAACCCATTGCCCGAAGGTCGGCGAGGATCGCCGCAGGTCCACGGACACATCGAAGACTTCGCCCTCGACCACCCGAACGAGCTTTCCCTGAGCTTGGCTAATCTGGTAGTGCAGCCCGCGCAGCACGCCCTTGGCGGACTTGGAGTGATTGTCCTGAACGAATGAAACCTCGGCCCCAGCCGCTTCGTTGAACCGCGCTTGGTTGAAGCTCTCGAAAAAGAAGCCGCGTTCATCGCCATAGACGGTGGGCTCGATGAGCAGGACCTCAGGAATTGCCAGCGAAGAGACTTTCATCGGTCAGCCCGCCTCCGCCAGAAGTCGCATCAGGTATTTCCCGTATCCGTTCTTGCAGAGCGGCGCTGCCAGTTGCTCCAGCTGTCGGCCGGTGATCCAGCCGTTGCGAAACGCGATTTCCTCGGGGCAGGACACTTTCAGCCCCTGGCGTCGCTCGAGCGTCGAGATGAATTGCCCGGCATCAAGCAGTGAATCATGCGTTCCAGTATCCAGCCAGGCGTAGCCGCGTCCCATGATCTCGACAGTCAAGCTGCCATCCTCGAGATAGCGCCGGTTCAGGTCGGTGATCTCGAGCTCGCCGCGCGGCGAAGGACGCAGCGACTTGGCGAATTCGACGGCGCGTTCGTCGTAGAAATAGAGGCCCGTAATCGCGTAATTCGATTTCGGCTCCGCCGGCTTTTCCTCGATCGATACCGCCCTGAAGCGCCTATCGAATTCGACGACGCCATAACGCTCCGGATCGAGCACGTGATAGGCGAACACCGTCGCGCCGCGATCGACAGACATGCCGCTAGCGAGGAGAATCGGCAGGTCATGGCCATAGAAGATGTTGTCGCCGAGCACGAGCGCCGACGGCGAGCCATCGAGAAACTTCTCGCCGATGATGAAGGCCTGGGCTAGGCCATCCGGCGATGGCTGTTCGGCGTAGGAGAACTTGACGCCCCAGGCACTGCCGTCCCCCAGCAGTTGCTCGAAGCGAGGGATATCGAGCGGCGTCGAGATGATCAGTATATCCCGGATACCGGACAGCATCAGTGTGCTAAGCGGATAATAGATCATCGGCTTGTCGAAGACAGGCAGCAACTGCTTGCTCATGGCAAGTGTCGCCGGATGAAGACGAGTGCCGGATCCACCGGCGAGAATGATGCCTTTTCGGGTCACAGCGCCCACCCCCGTTCCTTCAATTGATCAAGTACGCGATCGACATGCACCGTCCATTCGGGCAGGGTCAGCCCAAGGGCGGCACTCAAAGCATCCGTATTGAGCGACGAATTTCGCGGTCGCGCGGCGGGCCGCGGAAACTCGTCGGTGGTAATGGCCTCGATGTCGGCAGGATCGACCGCCGAGACGAAGCCACGTTCGACTGCCTTCTGGACAATATGCCGTGCGAGCCCGTGCCAGCTTGTTCGTCCCGATGCGGCTAGGTGGTAGGTTCCGTCGGCAATGCCGCCACGCCGGTGCGCGGCAATGGCAAGCGCAGTGACATCGGCGAGCAGCTCGACGGCCGTCGGCGCCCCGAACTGATCCGCGACGATCCGCAGGTTCGGACGCTCCCGCGCCAGTCGCAAAATGGTCTTCACGAAATTCGTGCCGTCGGCGGAGACCACCCAACTCGTGCGAAACAGCAGATGCCGACAGCCGGACTCGACAATCGTCAACTCGCCAGCCCGCTTCGACTTGCCGTAAACATTCAACGGATCCGTCTTGTCGTTTTCGCGATAGGGCGTCTCCTGTCGGCCATCGAAAACGTAGTCCGTCGAATAATGAACCAGCAGCGCGTCACTCCGGCGGGCGTAATCCGCCAATGCCTTCACGGCCTGGTGGTTAGCCCGAAACGCCGCATCGGCATTCGTCTCGGCAAGATCGACCTGCGTATAAGCCGCCGCATTGACGATAATATCCGGGCGGACCGCATCAAGACGCTCGGCGAGTGCTTCCAGCTTATCGAGATCGAACTCGTCGCGTGCGACCGCGACGAGATTACCGAACGGAAGCAACGTGCGCTGAAGTCCGCGTCCAAGTTGCCCGTTTTTTCCGAGAAGCAGCACGGTCATGCGTATTGCTTCTCCACCCAGTTGCGGTAGCTGCCTGACGTCACGTTCTCGACCCAATCGGCATTGTCGAGATACCACCGGACGGTCTTGCGAATACCGCTCTCGAAAGTTTCCGCCGGACGCCAGCCGAGCTCGGCCTCGATCTTGCGCGCATCGATCGCATAGCGCCGGTCGTGCCCGGGGCGATCGGTCACGAAAGCGATCTGCTCGCTGTATTTTTTCCCATCAGATCGCGGCTGTAGCTCGTCAAGGACCTCACAAAGCGTGGTAACGACATGAAGGTTGGCCCGTTCGTTCCAGCCGCCGATATTATAGGTTTCGCCCAAGCGCCCGGCTTCCAGCACGCGCCGGATCGCGCTGCAGTGATCCTTCACGTAGAGCCAATCACGGATCTGCATGCCATCGCCATAGATCGGCAGAGGACGGCCTCTCAGCGCGTTGTGGATCACCAACGGAATGAGCTTCTCCGGGAAATGCAGCGGGCCATAATTGTTGGAGCAGTTGGTGGTGACAACAGGAAGCCCGTAGGTGTGGAAATAGGCGCGAACCAGGTGGTCGCTCGCCGCCTTGCTGGCGGAGTAAGGGCTGTTGGGCCGGTAGCTCGTTTCCTCGTTGAACGCTGGATCATCGGCGCCGAGCGTACCAAAGACCTCGTCGGTCGAAACGTGCAGAAAGCGCAAATCTGACTTGTTTTGGAGGCCACCCCAATAGGCGCGCGCGGCCTCCAACAGGCGAAACGTGCCGAGAATGTTCGTCTGGATGAAATCCTCCGGCCCGTGGATCGAACGGTCCACATGGCTTTCGGCAGCGAAATTGACGACGGCTCGGGGCTTGTGGCGCGTAAAGAGATCGCTCAGAAGCGCCGCGTCGCCAATATTGCCATGCACGAAGATATGGCGCGGATCGTTCTCGATAGGCCGTAGGTTGTTCAGATTGCCGGCATAGGTTAGCGCGTCGAGATTGACGACCGGCTCGTCCTGTTCCGCCAGCCAATCCAGCACGAAGTTCGAGCCAATGAAGCCGGCTCCCCCAGTCACAAGTATCATCGCCTACGCACCTTTCAACCAACGCAAACACCAGGATTGACGACGAAATTTCAGTAGACGTTGCTCCGATCCTGCAAGCCGATCGCCGTCATCACGACGATCCTGAGATCAAGCCACAACGACCAATTGTTGATGTACCAAATGTCGTGCCGCACCCGGTCCGCCATCCTGTCGATCGTCGGCGTCTCGCCTCTGTGTCCATTGATCTGCGCCCAACCCGTGAGGCCCGGCTTCACATGCCGGCGCGAGGCGTATTGGGCGATCAGCGTTCCATAGAGATCGTCATGCGCCAAGGCATGCGGGCGTGGGCCGACCACGGACATCTCGCCGCGCAGCACGTTCCAGAACTGCGGCAGCTCGTCGATGCTCGTCGAGCGGATGAAAGCGCCGACGCGGGTCACGCGCGGATCGTTGCGTGTCGCCTGGCGGATGTCGCCGGAATCTTCCATGACAGTCATGCTGCGGAACTTCAGGATGCGGAACGGCTTGCCGTTATGCCCCTTTCGGCACTGCATGAAGAAGACGGGGCCACGGCTGTCGAACTTGATGGCGAGCGCGACCAGCGCGCAGAGCGGCAGCGTCACGGTCAGTGCGCCAATCGAAAAGCCGATATCGAACAGCCGCTTCACGATACGCTCTACCAAGCCGAGCGGCGGACGGTGGATCTGGAACGCGCGGTTTTCGCCGATATCCTGTGCAAAACCTTGGGCGATATCACCAACCAAGCCCGAGAACATCACACTGACCGGAACGCAAAACTCGCGCAGGGCCGACAGGCATTCCTCGAGAACTATGGCGTTGGCATAGTCGCCCCAGACAACCAGAACTTCGTCGACATCTGTGATGCCGTTCTTCTGAAGCTTCTCCTGCAACAGGCAAGGAGCTTCATCGATGCTGCGAAGGTGCATGGTATGCTTGATGGACAAGCCGCCAAGTGCCGCGGTGTGGATGAGCGGTTCGACCGGCGTGGAATCTGGGCAGATCAGCAACACGCGCCGGGTCGGAAACGATGCATGGGCGACCGCGCGGTTCAGATAGGAATACCATACGAGCCTCAACGTCGTCAGCGCGCCGAACGACAGGACCGCCGCGGACAGGATAGCGCCGCGCGACACCATCGTTCCAATCTTGAGGAAGAAAACAATCGCAAGAAGAAAGGCAACGACTGCTGGCAGAAAAGTGCAGATGATTGCCATCTGCCTGCGAAACGACAGGAGGCCAGCGGGGCGGTAGGCATGGGCGCCGCCCAAGGCCAGGACGAAAACTGTGGCGACCAGCAAGCCGATGCCCGCATATCGAGATAAATCGCCCGCCATTCCCAAGAATACTTGCTCATAAAACATGTATCCGCCGGCGCTCGCGAAGAATAGAACCGTGAAGTCTACAATAGCCGCGACATAGGTGGTCGCCACAGCATTGAAGCTGAACCACCCTCGATCATTTCTGGCTGAAAGCCGCACGTTCCAGCTGTGTTCCACTGGCATGGTCATAACGTTTATCCTCAACCCGCCAGCCTAGTTAACACAAGATTAATACACCCAACAATTCGCCAAGGATTACTCCTTATTTAGTATTTCAAAGTAGGGATATGGTTCACTCTGTATTTTTTCTCAATATACGACTTGACGTTGGAGTAATTTATCAAAAATACAAACTGAGAGTAGGCGTTCTGGCCGGCCGCAAATCTCGTCCGTTCTGGTAGAAGAATAGTTGAGCGTTGTTTATCCCTCGATCGGGAAGGAACTTGAACGATACGCACGATGAACCAGACGAAAAGCAGCAATAGGGGCGTCCTGAGGGCCGCAGCCTCGAAAGAAATTCAGACAAATGGGAGCATTTAATGCGCCTGCAACGAGCGCATCGTTACGAACGACGCGCAGCCGCTGAACTACAAGCTATTCCAATTTATACTTACAATTAAAGTAAACTTGCCATCTAAGACGATCGGCTCTGTGGCACTGTCACTCATCCGACAGATCGTCGTCATCGTCATCAAAGCCGAACGGCGCCCCCTGCATTTCGACCGTCATGTGTTGATACGCACGCGCCTTGATCTCGTTGCTGATCAGGACGATCCAATTGTGGGCACGGCCGAGGCCGGATCCATCTTCCGGCATGACGAGCGCCATGCAGGTCATGACCCGAGGCCCGGTCTCACGATAAGGCTGCATGCTCCAGGCGAAGGGCTCATCCCGCTGGCGGCGCTTGCGAAATGTAACGCTGCGCTTGCGCGCACTCTTCCACGCCATCGTCATCGACCTCCGCTATCGACGCCGCGAACGCGGAACCAGCGTCGTCGTTCATGCAGCGTCGGATGGGTCGATCGCAGGGCACCGGACTTCGCGCACATCGGTCGACGGATGATCCTGGATTGCCCACACGGGATGGCTTGGCTCCCCCCAACGAGCACGATCTCCCTAAGTCCCTCTGTCATCAGCGTGCGCCTCAAATGTCATCTCACTCATGTCGCGACGTAGAGCAGCTTGCGCGCTCGAGTATCATTCCGCTGCGTGGTGGAACACCAACGCAAAAAAGCACGCGACCGGTGAGATTTCCTCAGCAGAGAATGTCGTCGACGCGCGGCTTCATCCGCCGATCCGCTATTCATCAACGATAGTGAGAGCCTAAATGTGACCCGAGCAGGGGCGGAGCCAATGTTGGAGATCGTCTTGGAGCGTGAGCGATGAAGTATCCCGTCGGAGGCTCCATCGACGGGGTCAACAATTCTCAGTTTTTTTTTCATCTTTTCCCCCGAAAGCACACAGAAAACACCTCCGGACGAGAAATATCCGGACACTATACACACACTCTGAGGAATTCACGCTCGACGATATTGCTCTCGTTCAATTTATTATTAATTCGATACAATGCTAAGCGCAAAAAATGGACGATGCAATAGTCAAATTTCATCATGAAACAATGAAGGATGGATCGCTCCACTACATCAAGAAATGCAGCAGAAGCGTCAATCGTCGGCACTGGTATATTCGTATTATCGCGTCATCACTTCGGATATACAGATAACTACAATGACTTTGCTTTAAATCAAGAGCGCGCCACGGGAAGCAACCGGGAGTATTATTGCAGTTGTTCTCTCGGCGCGCGTAGCGCGATAAGTGGCTGCGAGGCCCGCGGGGTAAACAATCACGCGATCAAGCGGCGGCTAGCAAGCACCGCGCGACGCTCCCACCATACAAGCAGAAGGCTGGAGCAGACGATCACCACAGCACCGACAACGACGTTCACCGTCGGGATCTCCGACCAAATTAGATAGCCGAACAGAAACGCCCAAACGAGACCGCTATACTCCATGGGAGCAAGTGTAGACGCCGGCGCGTGACGGTAACCTTCATAGAGTAGGAATTGACCGAGCGCTGATACCGCCCCGAGGCCGAGCATGAGCGCCCAGCCGATGAGATCGGGCGATTTCCAGACCCACGGCAACATGGCACCGCAGGCTATGGCGAAGAGGAAGCTGGTCGCCATCATCTGGTTAAACGTGCTCTCGGAGCGACTAACCAGACGAACGAGCACCGTGCTCCACGCCCAGCAGAAGCCCGCAAACAACACCATGAGCGTCGGCGCAAGACTGGGCGAATGCGTGGGGTTGGCCGCAAGTATGACGCCGGCAAAGCCCGCGAAGCAGGCAAACCATCGCATTGGCCCGACACTTTCCTTCAAGACGACGATGGAAAGGAAGATGACGATAATGGGTGCAGAGAAGTACAGGGTCGTAATTTCGGCAAGGCCCAGATGCCTGGCCGCCGAATAATAGGCCATCCAGGCGCCCAGCATGAGCATGGCACGAAGAACGAGCGAACCGCGATGAGCACTCTTCAGAATGGAGGGATGACGCAGCCGCTTGACCATGAAGCCAGCCACGGCGACGATGATCATGCTGCGAATGAACAGGATTTGCGGCACCGCATAGTCCGCGACCAGCCATTTCACGACGGCATCCTGGATCGCGAACAGCGAATAGCCCGCGCAGGACAGCGCTATGCCAACGAGCGGGTTGGGCGAGGCGTCAGAAGCGCGGAAATGCATGGTACGGCAGCCTGGATGCGGCATTGATGATGATGAGCACCTAGCAAAAAGTTGCACGGGGAACAATGGCTAGTTTTGGTCCAAGCACACCCCACTGCACGGCGGGAGATCGACGTGGGATTCTTGTACGCACAGTTGCTTAAACGCGCGATATTGCATACGAGCCACAATCATAGTGTATCAACGAACAACTTAGAACTTTGGCGGAGAGTACACGTGACCGACAAGAGCGCATCGCTTCCCTACGCGCTGCTTTCATGGATCCTGTGGCCAGCGCTGTTTTCAGCCGGGCTGATTGGCGCCGGGTTTGCTTTTCAGGCTCATGCACCGCTGCTGTGGTTCAACGTGGTCTACTTGACGATCGTCTGCGCAATCGCCTTGTTCGAGCGCGTGATGCCCTTCGAACAGCAATGGCTTCGCCGCGATGGCGAGACATTCAATGACGTCGCGCACACGCTGCTGAGCAAGGGTGGCGTTCAGCTGGCCGCCGCATTGGGTGCGACCGCGCCGATGGCGGTCGCGACCGTCGCCCATCCCTTTTTCATCAGCCTACCCGATTTATGGCCCAATACTTGGCCACTGACTTTTCAGGTGGTTCTTGGATTGGGGATCGCCGAGTTCGGACTATATGTCGCCCACCGCGCGGCCCATGAGATTCTGTCGCTCTGGCGGTTTCACGCCCTTCATCACAGTGTCGAGCGGCTCTGGGTCGTGAACACGGGCAGGTTCCATTTCATGGACTCGCTGTTCAAGATCGCGCTCAGCCAGCTTCCGCTCTATCTCCTGGGCGCGCCGCTGCCGGTCTTCCTGTGGATCGGCGCCGTGACGGCCTTCATCGGCCTGCTCACCCACTGCAATATCGATGTGCGCACAGGCCCGCTCGACCTGATCTTCAGCACGCCGGGCCTGCATCGTTGGCACCACTCGCGGGTGCTTGCCGAGGGCAATACGAACTACGGCGAGAACCTTGTCTTGTGGGACCAGCTGTTCGGCACCTATTTCAATCCAGACCGCCGCCCGCCGACCAACATCGGCATCAGCGGCCGTGTCTCCGACAACTTTATTGGGCAGCTGTTCCAGCCCTTCTCGAAGAAGGGCTACCGACAAATTCTTGGCCGCCGAGTACACCCCGACGGCCAGGAGATAGGAACAGGTGATAAAGGATCGCGGACCCCGTCCGGCACCATCAGCGAGAACCATCCGGTCAGCACGGATGGCACTGCCTAACCTCATCTAGTCCGCCGATGCGCTCCAGCGCGAGTCGGACTGGAACAGATCGTTCAGCTTGTAGGCGACCTCGGTACGGTTGGTTGCCTTCAGCTTCTTCATGATGTTGCGGATGTGAACCTTCACTGTGCTTTCGCGCAGATTGAGTTCGTAGGCGATGATCTTGTTCGCCTTGCCCTTGCGCAGCGCCTGGACAACTTCGGCCTGGCGCAGCGTGAACATGCGCGAGAGCTCTTTCTGTCGCGGCGCGTTATCGACAGGAGCCGACGACGTGAAGGCCTTGCCCGCTACGATGAAGGTGCCGCCCGCGACGGCCAGCCCGATGGCTTCAACACAGACTTCGATACCAACGGAGGTGGGAATGAAGCCGCGCGCACCGTGCTCGATCGCCCGGAGCGTCTGCTTGAGATCGTCACCATCGGCGAGGATGACGACCGGCGCCGGCGCGAGTTCCGTGGCGATGCTGGCGATCTCTTCATAAAGAGCGCCATCGCTTGACGCACGGCCGGTGATGTTCAGCAGCACAGCCTTGACGCGCTGCGTTGCATCTTTCTTGCGCCGCCATTCCGCCACCGAGCCCACCGCGCAGGCCTTCATGCCAAGGCCGTTCTGCGTCAGCGTTGTCGCGAGGCATTCCCGCTCGAGTGTTCTGCCGTCGATGATCAGCAGGCACCGGTCTTCGCCGATAACCTTTACTTCGCCCAGTTCGCTGAGAGCTCTGGGTGCCACGGCAACGGCCTGAAGTCTGTTGACAGGCGTGCGTCCGCTTTCAAATTCCGAAGGTACGTAATTCATACTAGCCTCATACTCAATAGTGTTAGAGGTGACCATTCGCAACGAAATGCAATACTCGGGGGACATCGGCGTGTATAAAGTCAGTAAAGTAGTTTATCCGTTTTGGATCACTTATCGCGTGTGGTTTCTACTTTATTAAGAACCTACATACATCAGTAGTGACAATCAATACAAAATATTTCGGCATTTTTAGATTAAAAATGCTCCGTATATAAAATTCTACCGCCTAAACATAAAAACAGGAATTAATTTTTACTCGAAAGCAAAATCATCAACCAAGAAGCGTATGGCAATTATTCTTTAGAAATACCGTTTCTTAACGATAATAATCGTTTGTGTTTTCGCGTCACGGTATAGTGCCAAATACCGTATTGTTCTGGCATAGACGAAGCAACGTCATCCCTAGTAAATACCGTAGCAACGCCTCTGTAACGGGATCACGAAACCGAGCTAATCCAATTGGTTAATCCCTCGTTTACCGCTTTTAACCGGATTTTCAGGGCAATCTTCGGGGATATTGGGCGCTGTGGATAACATTAAGCCTCACCGCGCGCCGATCGCTCGGCGCGCGGGGCACACGAGCCGGCAATTGCGCGGCTAGAAGTCCAAGTCTTGCGGCGGATTTACTGTCGACCTCTGAACCGACGCTGATATGTCGCATCGTAAAGGGAGCTCTCGCGAAAGTCGGTCGACGACAGGGAAGGGCCGACGAAGATAATCGCCGTCCGCTCGATCGGCTCCGCGGCCACCTTGGCCTCGATATCGCCAAGGGTCCCGCGCACGATCCTCTCATCCTCCCAGCTCGCCTTCACGACGATTGCAACGGGGCATTCGCCCCCGTAAAGCGGCGTAAGGTCACTGACGACCCGGTCCAGGGCGTGAATGGCAAGATGGATGGCAAGCGTGGCGCCCGTGGCCCCGAACTGCGTCAGGGTCTCGCCACCGGGCATCTGCGACGCCCTGCCCGATACGCGGGTCAGCACCAGGCTCTGTGCCACCTCGGGAATGGTCAGTTCGCGGCCGAGCGCTGCCGCAGCAGCGGCAAAGGACGGCACGCCTGGTGTCATCGTGTAGGCGATGCCATGCTTCTCAAGGCGGCGGATCTGTTCGGCGACAGCGCTCCAGACAGAGAGATCGCCCGAGTGCAGGCGCGCCACATCCTGGCCGGCATTGGCCGCGCGCAGATACTCGGCTTCGATCTCGTCGAGTGACATGGGGGCGGTATCGACGATGCGCGCTCCCGGCGGACAATAGGCGAGAAGAGCGGGCGAAACGATCGAGCCGGCATAGAGGCAAACGAGGCACTTGCCGATGAGATCGCGGCCGCGCACAGTGATGAGATCCGCGGCACCCGGGCCAGCGCCGATGAAATGAACGGTCATATGCTTGTCCTCAATTCTTGACCCAGTGCCACTGTGTGACGGGCATTGCCGGACGCCAGCCCGTCATCGCGCCGATCGCGCCGGCGCGGGAAATATCGATGCGGGTCAACGACCCGCCCAGCGTGGCGTGCAACGCCAGCAATTTCGCATCCATCTCGAGCGTCACAGAGTTGGCGACCAGCCGGCCGCCGCCTTTCAGCGCCGCGATCGCCGCCTCCATTACCCCATCCTCGCTTCCCCCGCCACCAACGAAGATGACGTTGGGCTCGGGCAGCGACTGCAGCGCCTGTGGTGCTGCACCTTCCACGACCGCGAGCCCCGGCACGCCGAAGGCCGCCGCATTGCGCGCGATACGCAGAGCTCGCTCGCTCGATTGCTCGATCGCGATCGCCCGCAGCGACGGGTCACACAGCATCCACTCTATACCGATCGAGCCGGAGCCGGCGCCGATATCCCACAATAGCTCGCCATGGCGGGGCGCAAGCGTCGACAGCGTCAACGCCCGGACCTCCTTCTTGGTGATCTGGCCATCATGCTCGAAGAGCGCATCGTCCAGTCCGGGCGCAAAGGCAAGCACGCGCGCGCCCTCGCCTGCCACGACATCAATGGCGCAGACGTTCAGCGGATCGATGTCCTCAAGATCGAACGCATCGGCCTGGCAGGCCCTGACGCGTTCACGCGCGCCGCCGAGCGCTTCGAGCACATGCAGCCGCGACCGGCCAAAGCCGTTGGCAGCAAGTAAAGTCGCAAGCTGCGTCGGTGTCTCCTGGTCGGAGGTGAGCGCGATGATGCGCCGACCGTGATGCAGATGTGGACGGATGAGATCGAGCGGACGTCCATGCAGCGAAACGGACGCGACCTCTTGCAACGGCCAGCCCAACCGCGAAGCGGTAAGGCTGAAGGATGACGGCGCCGGTATCGTGCGCATCTCCGTGGCATCGACGCTCCGCGACAACGTGGCGCCGACGCCATAGAGAAACGGGTCTCCAGAGGCGAGCACGACGACAGGCGAACCTCGACGCGCCGTAATCGCCGCGACCGAACGCTCGAACGGGCTTTCCCACGCCAGGCATTCGCCCTGGATGAGACCGGCCATCAACGCATGATGGCGAGCGCCACCGAAGACGACGGAAGCGGCTGCGATCAGCCGCTTGGCTTGATCGCCCAGCCCTGCTGGACCATCTTCGCCGATGCCGATAATAGTCAACCAAGGTTGGCCGGGAGCGGAAGACATATCAGCCATGAGCAAAATCCGTATTCTGATGCTTGGCGGCACGACCGAAGCAAGCGCGCTCGCCAAGGCTCTGGCCATTCAGCCGCGCTACGATACCCAGCTGTCGCTTGCCGGCAGGACGGAGAAACCCGCTCCGCAGTCCCTGCCCACCCGCATCGGCGGATTTGGCGGCGCGGAGGGTCTCGCAACCTTCCTGCGTGACGGGGAATTCGACCTGCTGATCGACGCCACCCACCCCTTCGCCGCGCGCATATCGCAAAACGCCGCGCAAGCCGCCACGATGACCGGTCTGCCCGCCTTTTGCCTTCGCCGCGCGCCCTGGCAGGCCGAGGCCGGTGACAATTGGCGGCATGCCGCGAGCGTCCAGGACGCGATCGCGCAAATCGGCAGCGCGCCGCGCCGCGTGTTTCTCGCCATCGGCCGCCAAGAGGCGCACCGGGCCGATACCGCTCCACAGCACCACTATCTGATCCGAAGCGTGGACCCGGTCGATCCGCAACTCCAGCTTCCCCATGCGCATTATCTTCTCGATCGCGGCCCCTTCGATGTCGAACGCGAGATCACGCTGCTGCGGGAGCACCGCATCGATGTCGTCGTCACCAAGAACAGCGGCGGCTCGGCCACCCATGCCAAGATCGCTGCGGCGCGCGCGCTCGGCATCGAGGTGATCGTGATCGGCCGCGCCGAAGCGCCCGCCATCCCCACGGTCGCCACCGTCGAAGAGGCCTTGGCGATGATCAATCACCTGCTGCCCCCGGGCTGAAACGAGGGGTATAGATGAGATCGGCCCGGCCCTTGCGTTCGATGATCTTCGTCTCCGCCGAGCCGATGATCACGCAGGTCGCCATATCGGCTGTCGCGGCATCCGCGACATCGAGCGGCTGAACGGAAATGCGCTCGTCCGGCCGTCCGGCGGCACGGCCGAAGATGACGGGCGTCGAGCCGGGCAGCCTTTTGCGCAACAGCTCGAACGCCTTTCCAAGCTGCCAAGGACGCGCCTTGCTGATCGGATTATAAAGCGCGATCACAAAGCCGCCTTCGGCTGCTGCGGCCAGACGCTTCTCGATCGTCGCCCAACTCTTCAGATTGTCGGAGAGCGAGATCGCGCAGAAATCATGGCCGAGCGGGGCGCCGACACGGGCGGCGACCGCCAGCATGGCGGTGATCCCTGGGAGGATGACGAGATCGACGTCCCGCCACGCATCCGGACCATTGTCGACCGCCTCGCAGACCGCAGCCGCCATGGCGAAAACACCAGGGTCGCCACCCGAGACGACGCAGACAACCGCGCCCTGGGACGCGGCACGCAACGCGGCGCCCGCGCGATACAGTTCCTCGCGGTTGTCCGACGCCTGACGCGTCTGGTCGGCCCGCAGGTTGAGGCGATCGAGATAGGGGCCGTAGCCGAAAAAGACGGTGGCCTTCGAAACTGCGGCCTGCGCCTCGGGCGTCATCTGATCGGGATTTCCCGGGCCGGTGCCGATGACGAAAAGCTGCCCGCTCATCGGTTGCTCTCCCAGCCGGGAACAAGCACCAGCGAAAAGTAAGGCGCATCGCCTTCGGGGCGATCGGCGAGCTTGATCATCGCCGCGTTGGCCATGGTGCCGCGCTCGACGTAGACCGCTTCGGCAAGGCGCCCCGATGCCTGCAGCGCGCGGCGGATCTTCGGCAGGTTGCGCCCGACTTTCATGATTACCGCGGCTTGCGTATCGGAGAGGCGGCGTTGGAGCTCCTGCTCGGCCATCGTCCCGGGCAGAACCGACAATACGTCGTCGCCCTGCACGATCGGAATGCCGGCAAGCGACCAGCAGCCGGACATAGCGCTGATGCCGGGGATGACCTCGGTCGGATAACGGTTGGCGAGACGCACATGCAGGTGCATGTAGGAACCATAAAACAGCGGATCGCCCTCGCTGAGGACGGCCACCGTGCGGCCGGCATCAAGATGCGCGGCGACAGCCGCCGCCGACTCCTCGTAGAAATCGGTGATCTGTCGACGGTATTCGGCTTCGTTCTTCTCGATCTCGGTGGTCACCGGATAGTAAAGCGGCAGCATCATCGCGTCCGCCCCGATCAGGTGCTCGACGATGGCGCGGCCGTTGCCGCCCCTGCCGCGCTTGGCGAAATAGGCGATCACGTCAGCCGCTTCGATTGCCTTCACGGCCTTGACTGTGAGCAGTTCCGGATCGCCGGGACCCGTGCCGACGCCGATAAGACGACCAGGGCCGCTCATAGACCGGGCCTCGCCAGGGCGTTGACGGTCGCCGCCGTCATGGCGCTGCCACCTAGGCGTCCGCGCACGATCGCATAGGGAACGCCGTAGGAATTCTCAGCCAAGGCATCCTTGGATTCTGCCGCCCCAACGAAGCCGACAGGCATGCCGATGATCGCCGCCGGCTTCGGCGCGCCATCGCGCAACAGCTCGAGCAAATGGAAGAGCGCGGTCGGCGCATTACCGATGGCAACGACGCTGCCGGCAAGACGGTCTTTCCAGAGATGTAGGGCGGCGGCCGAACGCGTGTTTCCGGTCTCCTTCGCCAGCTCCGCGGTGCGCAGATCGTGCAATGTGCAGATGACATCGTTCTTGGCGGGAAGCCTGGTGCGGGTCACGCCATGCGCCACCATCTCGGCGTCGCAGAAGATCGGCGCGCCGGCATGGAGCGCCGCGCGCGCGGCGCTGACGAAATGCGGCGCGAACACGAAATGCTCTGCGGCTTCAACCAGTCCACAGGCATGGATCATGCGCACGGCAACGTCGGCCTCCTCGGCGGAAAACCGCGACAGATCGGCTTCGCTGCGGATAATCGCAAACGACCGTTCATAGATGGCGTCACCGCTGTGGATGTAATCGTAGTCTGGCATTCCTATTCCTGTCGCAGCGCTCGCGTAATCTTGGCCGTCCCCACCCTGTCGAGACAGGCCCTAGCAGATTCGCCAGCTTGTCTTTCACTTTTGATGAGACGGGAAAGCCTCTCTATAGCGGAATTGATGTCACTACCAGCAATCTGTGCATCGGGCGCATCAGACGCGAGGCCATCGAAGGCAAGATGATAGCCGTCTGCGGCGCCCGAGATGGTCAGAGCGCGGCGTGGATGCGCGCAGCCCTTGGCGCAGCCGGACAGATGCAAGTCGAGCGAGCCATCTAGCACCTCCGGGAACCGCTCGATCAACGTCTCCGCCAATGCCTTGGTGGCGTAGAAACTAGACGCGCAGGCGCCTGCCCCGGCACAGGTGGCGATGCGCGATGACAGATCGTCGCTATCCGCGGATAGACCGAAACGCTCGACCGATTGCCGGACTGCTGCTGCGCTCTCTTCGCTCAGGCCTGTTATGAAAAGACAGCGATCGGGCGCCGGTCGGATGTCCGTCACATCGAGATCGCCGAGGAATGCCAGAAACGCCAGAAGGTCGTTCGCGTGTATTTGCCCGAAGCGCGGCTTGAGACCAGTCACCGCCGCACCGTCTTCCATCGCATGGATGCCAACTGATGGCGTCTCGCCCGCGCGCGGATGGCGCGAAATGGCGTGCATATCCGGGAAGACGGACACCAATCGCTCCGGATCGATATCGCGGCAACGCTTCTGCCAGCCGATCGAGAGCAGCAGCTTGAGCACGTGACCGACCGCCCCAATCGCCTCATCGGCAGTGCCGACGGCAACCGGACGAGCACCAGCGCCATCCCCGGCAATTGCCACCATCCACTCTTCCGCCGAAAGGGCCGACAGCCTTATATCGGCGGTGACATCGGCCAGATCAAAGCGGCCACCGCCATCGACGATGATCGACAGCTTCGGCGCAAGCCCCGGCGACTGCAGATATTCGGCGAGCCGGTCCCGCACCAGCAATTCCATCGCGGCAGCATCCGCGACATCGCCGAACATTCCGCCATGCAGCGGCGGCAACTCGATCACGGGATTGGGCGAGACGATGATGCCGGCCGCATCCACCGCTTCGGCGAACGGTTCGACCGTCTCCGGCCGAAGCCCTCTGATCTGGAGGCTGCCCCGCGCCGTGATCTCGAGCAAACCGTTACCAAACAGCAAGGCGGCTTGGGCCAGCTGCGCGCACTGATCGACCGTGAGGACGCCACCCTGCGGACGCAGGCGCGCAAGCAGGCCATCGCCCGTCGGCATCGGCCGCGCGAGGGTCGGACAGGCGCCGCGCCGTGCATAAGGTTGCGCGGCTTCGCCTGAAATATCCATCTCGATGCGCTCGTCGCGTGCCATCTCGTCATTTCCTTCCGCCCGGCGCCTGCGCGATCACCACGCACGGGCAAACCCCTGGCCAGTGTCACAGATCGTCGAAATCGCGGCCCTTGCGGAGCAGGTAGATATCCATGATCCAACCATGTCGCGCTCGCGCTTCCGCGCGCAGCTTCACGATATCCGCGGCGACATCGCCAAGCCGTCCGGAACGCACGATTTCGTCGTCCGTCCCGAGATAGGCGCCCCAGAAGATCTCCGCATCCGGATCCTCAATCTTGGAGAACGCCTGCTCTCCGTCCAGCATGACCACGGTGCTATCAGCACGGTTCCCATGCTCCACAAGCCGCCGCCCCGTCGTGATCTCGACCGGCTTTCCGACCATATTGATAGGAATGCGGTGGCTTGCCGCAAGGGCTTGGATGCTGGTGATCCCCGGGATGACGCTGAAGTCGAAATCGACGGCACCGAGTTCCTTTGCCCGCTCGATGATGCGGATCACGCTATCATATAGGCTTGGATCGCCCCAGACGAGGAAAGCGCCGGTGCCGTCTTCAGGGAGATCGTTGATCAGCCGTACATAGGTTTGCGCCAGCGCCGCATGCCAGTCATCCACGCTTTCGACATAGCTGCGGTCAGCCGTCTTGCGCTGCGGAATGGCGAATTCGACGATGCGGGTCTTCGCATTGGTGACGAAGCGCTCGCAAATCTCGCGGCGAACGAAGGCGAGCTTCTCCTTTTCCTCACCTTTCGTCGGCAGGAAGATCATGTCGGCGGCGTTCATCCTGCCGATGGCCTGAATGGTGACGTGCTCGGGATTTCCCGTTCCGATACCGATGACATAGATGTGGCGCACGCCGGCTCTCCTGATCAATTCTCCCTGCTTTTGACGCACACGGCCCGACGCCGCAAGTGCATGGATCAAATGCCCACGCCCAACCAGTAAAAGTGGCCGCAGCTGGCGAAGGTTGAAAATCGCTATGTTTGCAAAACAGAAAAGCGGCCGGACTTGCGCCCGGCCGCTTCCCTATGGTGAACACCCAATCCACGATCCTGTCACAGAGTGCGGATCGGGCGTTCTGGCGCTTCCTTTGCCCCCAGAAGCGCCGTAACTCGACTATTCGCGCTCGCCGGTGAAGTTGAGCAGCAGCTGGAAGATGTTCACGAAGTTCAGGTAGAGCGACAGAGCGCCGAAGACGGCAAGCTTCTGGTTCGATTCCTGATCGTAGTTCTCCGAATACTGTTCCTTGATGTTCTGTGTGTCGTAGGCGGTCAGGCCGACGAAGACGACGATACCGATGACCGAGATCGCGAACTGCAGGGCGCTCGATCCAAGGAAGATGTTGACCACGCTGGCGATCACCACGCCGATCAGGCCCATCATCAGGAACGAGCCCATGCGGGAGAGGTCACGCTTGGTCACGTAGCCATAGAGGCTGGTCGAGCCGAACATGGTGGCCGCGATGAAGAAGGTGCGTGCGATGCTGGTGCCCGTGAAGACCAGGAACACCGAGGCCATCGACAGGCCCATGACGGCACAGAAGGCCCAGAAAGTCATCTGCGCGGCGCTTGCCGACATCGTCTGGATCTTGAACGAGAAAAAGAAGACGAAGGCGAGCGGGGCCAGCATGACCACCCACTTGAGCGGCGACTGGAAGATCGGCACGTAAAGCGCCGGCGTCGAGCCAACGATGAACGCGACGATGCCGGTGATGACAAGGCCGATGCCCATGTAGTTGTAGACGCGCAGCATGTGCTGGCGAAGACCCTCGTCGAACATGGCCTGCGAGCCAACGGCCGCACCGTAACGCTGCTGATTGATTGGGTTCATTGAGATCTCCTCGAGTGAACTAGTAAAGGGTACGGGCAAGCCCATCGGCTGCCTGATCCAGTGAGATGGAGCGATCCGCGGTTACCAGCGCGTAAGCGACATCGCCGATCTGCCAATAGGCGGCCTCGGCGCCGTCAAGCGCGATATGGTTGACCGACTGAACGGAGAAGACGCCCGGACGAACGGCAAACAGCGAAAGCTGCTTCTTGTCGGCCGTGATCGACATTTCGACGCTTGGGCCGAATTCGGACGGAAATATCTGTACGTCCGAGATCGTCCAGTCGCGCGGGAGCTGCGGCATGACGATGCCGGTCGCGGCGCGAATTTCATCCGGCTTGTAGCCTTCCGCCGACTGTGAAGACACGGACTGGCGCACCAAAGCCGTCTTGTAGGCCTGAACGGCCTCCTCGACGTAGGCGGGTGCCGGTACGGACGCAGCCACTTCGGTTGCGGTAAACGCGCCGAACGAGGTGTGTGCGACCCAGCCAGCCGCCACCATGATACCGACGGCGGCAATACGCTGCACGGCGTGGAAGATGCGGCCATAAGCAAGCCCGCGTTCGAGACGGCGCGCAAGATCGCGCGTTTCCGCCCGGCCGGAGGCGCCTTCATGAGCGAGCGCAAGGCGCAGTTCGCCGCGCATGCTCAGATCAGCCATGACCTTCGCGGCCGTTTCGGGATTTTCCGATAGATAGGATTCCACCTGAATGCGGCGGGTCACATCGAGTTCGCCATCGACATAGGCATCGAGATCGGCGTCGATAATGGGATCAACTGCTTTCATTCCCGCCTCCTTCGATCAACCTCAAATGTGGTGCGCGCGGTGTCGCTTCCTCGATTTCGCGCAACTGAGCGCGGGCGCGCGAAATGCGCGACATCAATGTACCGATCGGAACGCCGAGCGCTGCAGCAGCTTCCTGATAGGAGAGGTCTTCAATCGCCACGAGATGGAGGGCCTCGCGCTGCTCCTCCGGCAAGCGGAAGAAAGCATTGCGCACCTGCTGCAGACGCACGGCATGTTCCTGCGCGGCTGGCAAGGACTGCTCGGCCTCTACGGCGGCCTCATCGTGCCGTCGTGTCAGCGATCGCCCCTGTCGGACGCGGTCGATGTGAGCGTTATGCACGATCGAGAGCAACCACGTACGCAAGTTACCGCCACTGCGGAAGCTCTGCTTCTTCTCGTATGCCCGGACCAGGGCATCATGAACCAGATCTTCGGCGTCATCCGAATTGCGCACCAGGGAGCGCGCGTAGCGCCGAAGCGCTGCGAGCTGACCGATGACATCAAATGGGCGTTCTTTCCGTTCCATGATTGAGTATACGAAGCCGCGCGTTGTTTTATTCCCCGCGGCCGCGATTTTTTCTGCCTTTTCGTCATCCAGCCGATAAAACAGCAGAACTCCCGCAGAATATCACGTGGATATCATGACTTTAAGCATTGCTCGGAGATGCCGCACATGCGCGCAAATCGTCAGGCAAGTTGCTCGTCCGACAGTTCCTCGAGGATGGGACAGTCAGGCCGATCATTTCCGTGACAGGCGTGAACCAGATGCTCGAGAGTGTGCCGGAGTTCGCTGAGCTCGCGGATCTTGCGGTCGATCTCCGTGAGCTTGGCCTGGGTCAACTCCTTCACATCGGCACTGGCCCGGCTCTTGTCCTCATAGAGGGCCAATAGCTGCCGGCACTCCTCCACAGAGAAACCGAGCCCGCGCGACTTCTGCAGAAAACGCAGCTTGTGAACGTCGGCGACCGCGTAGTCACGGTAGCCGTTGTCGTTTCTATCAGGGCGGATGAGGCCGATATCCTCGTAGTACCGTATCGTCTTCGATGGCAGGCCGGACCGTGCCGATGCTTCACCGATATTCATGGCAGCCTCCTAAAGCTTTGCGGCGCGCAGCCGCAGCGCATTGCCGATGACCGAGACGGACGACAGGCTCATCGCCGCCGCGGCGATCATCGGCGACAGCAGCAGACCGAAGATGGGATAGAGCACGCCGGCGGCCAGCGGAACGCCGAGCGCGTTGTAGCCGAAGGCGAAGCCGAGGTTCTGGCGGATATTGCCCATCGTCGCCTCGGCCAGGCGCCGTGCCCTGACAATGCCGTTGAGATCGCCCTTGACCAGGGTGATGCCGGCGCTCTCCATCGCGACATCGGCACCCGTGCCCATGGCGATGCCGACATCGGCCGCGGCCAGCGCCGGTGCGTCGTTGACGCCGTCGCCAGCCATGGCGACCACCGCGCCCTTGGCATGCAACTCGTCGATCAGCGCCTTCTTGCCCTCGGGCAAAATATCGGCGCGCACATCGTCGATCCCCAGGCTCTTGGCGACCGAGCGCGCCGTGCGCTCATTGTCGCCCGTCGCCATGATGATCTTCAGAGCGCTCGCATGCAGCGCCTTGATCGCGGCGGCCGTTGTCGGCTTGATACGGTCGGCGACCGCGAGCAGCCCGGCTAGGCGCTGGCCGACGACGACGAACATCACCGTCTTGCCCTCGTCCTGCAACGACAGCAGCTGCGCATCGTGGGCGGCGATGTCGATACCGAGATCGGCCATCATCGCCGCGTTGCCAAGCGCCACCGCCGTCTTGCCGACCTTGCCGCGCACGCCTTTGCCCGTTGCAGCGTCAAAGCCTGTGATATCGGCCAAGGCGATCCCGCGCTCCTCCGCACCCGACACGATAGCGGCCGCGAGCGGATGCTCCGATCCGCGCTCCAGGCTAGCGGCAAGCTGCAAGAGTTGGTCATCCGCCACGCTACCGAGCGCCACCACATCCGTCAGCCGCGGCTTTCCTTCGGTGAGCGTGCCCGTCTTGTCAACGATCAGCGTATCGACCTTCGAAAACCGCTCCAGCGCTTCCGCATCCTTGATCAGCACGCCCTCATGGGCGCCGCGACCCGTAGCGATCATGATCGACATCGGCGTGGCAAGACCCAGCGCGCAGGGGCAGGCGATGATGAGGACGGAAACGGCGGCAAGCAGCGCGTGGACCATGCGCGGCTCGGGACCGACGAGAGCCCAGATCGCAGACGCGGCAATCGCAGCGGCGACAACGGCCGGGACGAAAAAGGCCGAAACGCGATCGACGGCGCCCTGGATCGGAGCCCGCGAGCGCTGTGCCGTGGCGACCATGTCGACGATGCGCGACAGCGTGGTCTCCGCACCGACCTTTTCGGCCGTCATCAGCAGCATACCGTTCTTGTTAATTGTGCCGCCGGTCAGCGCATCGCCCACATCCTTTTCAACGGGCATCGGTTCGCCCGTCAGCATGGATTCGTCGATGGTCGACTGCCCCTCGCTGACGGTGCCATCGACAGGAATCCGCTCGCCCGGCCGAACGCGCAGGCGATCACCAACCACGATATCGTCAACCGGCACATCGGCCTCGCTGCCATCGCGACCGATACGCCGCGCGGTCTTCGGCGCAAGATCGAGCAGCGCGCGAATGGCCGAGCCGGTCCGTTCGCGCGCCTTAAGCTCAAGCACCTGCCCGACGAAAACCAGGGCCACGATCACCGCCGCCGCCTCGAAATAAACAGGCACGGCGCCGCCATGCCCACGGAACGTATGCGGGAAGATGTCCGGCGCCAGCGTGGCGACCAGACTATAGATGTAAGCCGTCCCGACACCGAGGCCGATCAGCGTCCACATATTCGGGCTGCGATTGACGACGGACGCCCAGGCGCGGCGGAAGAACGGGAGTGCTGCCCAAAGCACCACCGGCGTGGCTAGAACAAGTTCGGCCCAGGTCGCGAGCGGCTCGCCGAGCCAATCACGCACAGGCAGGCCGACCATCGGCCCCATGGTGATGACAAGCAGCGGAACCGCGAGAATGCCGCTGATCCAGAGACGGCGGGTGAAATCGACCAACTCCGGGTTCGGCCCTTCATCCATGGGCGGGATGCCCATCGGCTCCAGCGCCATGCCGCATTTGGGGCAATCGCCCGGATGATCGCTGATCACCTCGGGATGCATCGGGCAGGTGTACTGCGTCCCCTTCGGAGCAGGCTTCGGCTGCGGCTTGCTGCCATCGCGATAATCCGCGGGCGCGGCTTCGAACTTCGTCTTGCAGCCGGCCGAGCAGAAATAGTGCTTCTCGCCTTCATGCCGCAGGAAGTGCTTGGCCGTCGCACGATCGACGCTCATGCCGCAGACAGGATCCTTTGCCGTCAGGTAATCCTGCGGCGCGGCCTCGAATTTGGTGCGGCAACCCTCGCAGCAGAAGAAATGGCGCCGTCCCTCATGCTCAAGCGACGGCTTGCCGGCGGCGGGACCAACCGTCATCCCGCAGACGGGGTCGCGGACCACGTTGTTATCCGCCGGATGATGATGATGGTCACTGTTGCCGTGGTGATGTGCGTGGGTGCTGTCCATTTGTATCTCCTGTGCCTGACAAGGCAATGGAGATGCTTATCAACCTTCCAGCAACTGGAAGGTCAAGCGTAAAATACACAGTCCTTGACGGCGGTCAAAACCGCTTCAATCGATGAAGACGCCGACACTTGCCGCGCGGCCCATCGCATCGATGACCGTCAGCTTGGAATAGCCGCCGCCATCGGGCGTCCACTGGTTGGTGCGTCGCCGCGACAAGTCGGGCAATGGCTTGCCGTTGGCGAGCCAGCGGAAGGGCGCGCGGCCGCCCTGCAGTTTCAGCATCAGCGGTGATAGCTCGCCGCCCTTTGCCAGACCCTGGGCCCCGAGATCGACATGCGCTCCTTCAGGCGGATAGACGATCTGCGGCGCCGGCTCGCGGCCTGAGGTGGCCAGCAGTCCGCTGGGATTGACGGCGAAACGGCGCTGGCTGATCGGCAGCTGCGCCTGCGCGATGCGCACGGCGCCGGACGGTGGGCGCGGCAGCGGCGTCGTCGCGATACCCGACTTGGCGAAGCCCTCGAACAGGATCGGCGCGGCCGTGCCATAGCCGGTCAGCCCGGGAAAGGCACCGTTGTCAGGGCGGCCGACCCAGACGCCAAGGACATAGCGACCGTCATAGCCCACCGACCAGGCGTCGCGGTATCCGTAACTCGTGCCGGTCTTGTAGGCGATACCGCGTTGCGGCGCGCCGGCGGGCGGTATGACGCCTGAGAGAATGTCAGCGACATTCCACACCGCGACCGGCTCCAGCAGCGCCTCCCCTTCGATCTCACCGGGCTTTCCGGATATGCCATCGCCGATCCGAACCGCCTGCCCTCTGTTGGCGAGCGCGGTATAGAGCTGCACCAAATCCCTGAGCGTGAGGCCAACGCCGCCGAGCCCGATCGCAAGTCCCGGCGTTTCGTTCGCCGGCAGGAGCGGGCGCACCTCGGCGCGGCGAAAGCGGATGAGGAGCTTGGCCGGGTTGACGGCATCAAGCAGCTTGACCGCGGGCACATTGAGCGAGAGCTGCAGCGCATCGCGCACCGTCACGTCGCCCTGGTAGCTCATATCGAAATTGCGCGGCCGGTAGCCGAAGAAATCCGCCGGCCGATCCTCGATGATCGTCTCCTGGCTGACCAAGCCCTCTTCGAAGGCAAGGCCATAGATGAACGGCTTTAGCGTGGAGCCCGGCGAGCGCGGGACGCGCGTCATGTCGATCCAGCCGGATCGGCTGGCGTCGAAATAATCGGCGGAGCCGACTTCGCCGACAATATCCCCGGTCTGCGCATCCGCCATCACCATCGCCAGCGACAGTTTGGGACCAAGCTTCAGCGCGGCCGCCTTGGCGACAGCCTCCAGCCCCTCCTGCACCCGCTTCTTCAGCGTGGTCCGGTACGGCGACGCATCCGGCGCCTTGCGTAGCGCGGCTTCGCCGACATGGGCGGCAAGCGCCAGCAGCTGCACGCGTTTTGCCGGCACAAGCGTCGCCTCGGCGCGTTCCGCCTCCCCTTCCCCAATCGCGTCTACGACCGCAACACGCTCAAGCACGCGCTTGCGCGCCGCCTCGGCGGCCTTGAGGTTGCGATCGGGGCGGCGCTTTTCGGGAAGCTGCGGCAATGCCACGAGGAGTGCGGCCTGAGCCACCGTCAGCCGCTTCGGCTCCTTGCCGAAATAGGCAAGGCTGGCAGCCCGAACGCCCTCCAGATTGCCGCCATAGGGCGCATGGGTCAGGTAGAGATCGAGGATCTCATCCTTGGACAGCCGTCGCTCGATCTGGATTGCACGCACCACCTGCAGCAGCTTGGCCGAAAGCGATCGTCCCTGGCGCGGCTCGATCAGCCGGGCGACCTGCATCGAGAGCGTAGAGGCGCCGGAAACGATGCGACCGTTGGTGACGAGCTGGAAGGCGGCGCGGCCGATCGCCCGTGGATCGATGCCGCCATGCTCGTAAAAGCGCCGATCCTCATAGGCGACCAGCATGCGCAGGAATTGCGGATCGACATCGCCAACATCAGTCTTCAGCCGCCAGCGCCCTTCCGGCGTCGCGAAGGCGCGCAGAAGCTCTCCGTCGGCATCGAGCACCTCGGCGGATACGCGCGCCTTGTCGAGCGGCGGCGGAAATGCCTTGTCCGCCGCGTCGAGCCCAATCAGCCCAGCGCCGGCGATTGCCACCGCCGCCACAACGCCGATCGCGATTTTCCGCCTCAGTCTCATGGCTGTGCCGCCACGACCTCCATCTTGCCGGTTGCCGTCCGCGCCGAAAGCTGCGGCCGATACATGTCCTCGACGTTCGCCGCCGGGTGATCGTAGACGCCGGGTGTCACGGCGCGCACGACGTAGGCGACGTTGATCTCGCGGTTGTCATCGGCGCTGCGATCGAAGGCGGCGACGAAGCGATCGTTGCGGAACTCGGTATGCGCGGCCGTCACATCGCCGATCCAGTCGAAGTTGGTCAGCTGCGCGCTGTCGACAAGGCTCGGATTGTCGATCTGGAAGCCGGCCGGCAAGAGATCGGTGATGACGATCCGCGACGGCCACTTGTTGCTCTCGGTGACATGAAGCACGACGACGTAGCGCTCGTTCTGCTTCGCCTCCGAGACATTCGCTTCCTCGCCATCCAGCGTGTAGTAGCTGCGCTCGATCGCGAAGCCATCGCCACCTGCCGGCAGCGGCGTCACCGGTGCTGCCACGGTCGTGACGACAGCAGAGACGGCATCGCTCGTCTGGTTGGTCAGCGTCAGGGCGTGATCGGCCAGCGCCTCGCCGTTCATCCGCGCCATGTAGGCGCCGTTGTGGAGCGCGCCGTTGACATCGATCTTCAGCGAATCGTCGCCCCCTTGGATGGCGCGGGCAGCGAGCAGCATCCAGGCCTGTTCCTGGGTGCTGGTGTACTTACTGCGCTCCCACTCCTTGGCCACTGCCTTCGCCAGTTCCGGCACGATCGGCGGCACCGGCCGGCTTTCGGCTGCGAGCGCGAGGATGGCGGCACCGTCTCGCAGCACCGAGCCGTAGTCGGTGCGCGACAGGTTGACCTTCGTGACCATCGACTGGGCCGACATCTGCAGCGCATCGACGAAGATGTTCTTCGACCGCGTCGCATCGCCGTAAAGCGCCAGCGCGGCCGCGATATGGGCCTTGGCGAGCGGCGTCGGGAAGTCGTTGATCATCGTATCCGCATAATAACGCAGATCGCTGATCGCGGCCTTCTTGTTGCGCGCGAGCACATAGAGCGCATAAGCGATCTGATCGCCCTGATCCTTGACATTGACGTCGTAGCTCAAGGCATTTTGCAGGTTCTCAAGCGCCTGTGCGAGCGCGCGATCCGGCACGTCGTATTTCTGCTCGCGGGCCCGCGTCAGGAAATCGGTGACGTAGGAATCGAGCCAAAGATCACCGCTATCCGGCCCCCAAAGGCCGAAACTGCCGGCGGACGCCTGGTAGGACAAGACACGATAGATAGCATCCTGCACGCGCTTCTTGATATCGGCATCGCCATCAAGACCGACCTGCTCGGCAAGCTCGCTCAGATAAAGCAGCGGCAGAGCCCGGCTGGTCGTCTGTTCGGCGCAGCCGAAGGGATAGCGATCGAGCGACATCAGCAAGGCCGGAATGTCGAAGGCAGCCGAGCGCGTGACGTTGACGCTGACCGACGCGCCCGGAAGAACGCTGTCCGCCAGAAGTGCCTTGTCGATCGTCAGCTTCGCGCCCGGCTTCAGCGCCAGCACGCGACGCTCCGTGACCGGTAGCACGGCCGGACGGACGGGGACATCGAGGCTCTGGTCGAGCGACAGGCCCGCTGCATCCGACAGGTTGATCGAAACGACACCGTTGCCCGGCTGCAAGCCGGTCACCGCCAGCGTCACCGCCTGCTTCGCACCGGCATCCAGACGGATCGTCTGCGTGGCCTTGTCGATACCGACAGAGTCATTGCCTGTGACGGCAAGCTTGTAGTCACCGGCGGGCGCGTCGGTATTGGCGATATCGAGGCGCAGTTCGGACTTGTCTCCTGGCGCCAGGAAGCGCGGCAGGCTGGCCGTGACGACGACAGGATCGCGAATGATCACGTCTTGCGTGGCATGGCCGACGCCAGACTTCGACCAGGCGACCGCCATAAGGCGCGCTGTGCCGTTGAACTGCGGAATGTCGAAGCTCACATGCGCCTTGCCCTCGGCGTCCAGCTTCAACGGACCGGAGAAGAAGGCGACGAGCTTTTGCGTCGGCGGGCTTGCCTGCAGCGCGATCGCGCCGCCGTCGCCGCCGGTGCGCAGCTTGCCGGTGGCGCCGAGCGAACCGTCGATCAGCCGGCCATAAAGGTCGCGGATCTCGAGACCGAGCTGGCGCTGGCCGAAATACCATTCCTCCGGGTTCGGCGGCTCATAGCGCGTCAGATTGAGAATGCCGACATCGACTGCGGCAAGCGTGACATACGCGTCCTCGTTTGCCCCAGCACCCGCAACTGCGAGCGTGATCGGCAGCGGGCCGCGCGGCAGCATCTTCTCGGGGGCCTCGATCTTAACCTGCAAGGCCCGATCCTCGGGGTCGACCTTCAGCCATTTCACGCCGATCGCGCGCATCGGCATGTGGCTGTCCTGAGCATCACCAGGACGGAAGAGCGTCGCGGTCACATAGGCGCCCGCGCCCCAATCAGCGCTAACGGGAATATCCACCTCGCCGCCTGTTTCGCCGATCGCCGCGTTCTGCACGGCAACCAGCGTCTCGGTCCCGGCAGCGATCATGAGTTCGCCGGCATAGCGCGAGGAGACCTTCAGCTTCGCGGTCTCGCCGACCTTGTAGCTATCCTTGTCGAGCGCAATCTCCAGCCCATCAGGCGTTTCCGTGGATGTTGCCTGCACGAACCAGCCGGCGTCGAATTCGACGCTCGAGGTCGGTCCATCCGCGTCGGTGCTCTCGACCTCGAGGCGATACCGGCCCCATTGTACGGGCGAGGCGATCTTGGCGCCATCCACGCCGGTATCGACATTGCCGTTGCCCACCTGCTCGGCGGTATAGACCGGCTCGTATTTCCAGGCCGTGCCATCGCGATACCACTGATAATCGCGGTTGAGCTTGAAGAGCTTCCAACGAAGCCCCTTCATCTCCTCTTTCGCACCATCGGCACTGACGCCGATGACAGTGAAGTTGGCGATCGAGTTCTCGCCGAGATCGCCCGAGAATTCCGGCTTGATGCCGATCATCGGACCCTGGTTCTTCACCGGCAGCACGAGCGAACGCTCGATCGCGCGCCCGCCGGCTTCCTGCATTCGGATATAGACGGTGGCGTTAAGAAGCTGCGTCGTTGCCGGCAGCTCGCCGACCGTCAGATCAGTAACGCCTTCGCCCTTTTCGTCGAGATCCGGCAGTCCCTCGATCGACTGGCGCGAATCCTCGCTTGCCTCTTCATCGGCAAGGCCGAAGAAGTAGCCCGGAAACGCGTCCGCCTGGCGCGTCGGCTTGATGACGACATCGCCTTCCAGCGTCAGCCCGGCGGCAGGTGCCCCATAGAGATACTTGCCCGAGATATTGATGGTCGCCGGCGTGTCCGGACCGATCACCTTCGCCTCGGTCTTCAACTCCATGTCGGTCCGATCCGGCACGAAATCGTCAACCAGGAAGCTCTTGCTGGCGATCGGCGAACCCTTCGGGTCGGTATGGATGTTCATCGTCCAGGTGCCGCGCATGGCGTTGTCCTGTACGGCGAAATCCACGTTGTAGCCGCCGAGATTGCTGGTCTGGCTGACGATGCGGCGATCTTCGACCCCGTCGGGGCGCGTGAAGATGAAGGTCAGCGGCAGATTTTCGATCGCCTTGCCATCCGTATCGCGCGCCAGCGCCGACGCGTGAACCGTTTCGCCAACGCGATAGATGCCGCGTTCGGTGAATGTCAGCACGTCGATCGCGCCGGGCGATGCGCGGCCGGTGACGCCACGATCCGAGAGGTCGAAACCAGCCCGCGTCATGTCGAGGAAGACGTAGTCCGACGTCCCGTTCTTCGCTGTGATCACGGCAGGCGTCAGCGCCGACGTCCCGCGGATCAGCCCGGCGGTAAAGGTGGCGCGGCCATTGTCGTCGGTGGTGGCGGTGCCGAGCACCTCGTTATTCTTGGCGAGAAGCTGCAGCGCGACACCGGCCATCGGCTTGGCTGATGCAAGCGAGCGGGCGAAGACATTGAGGCCGTCTGTCCCGGCGTAGGTCGTCACGCCGATATCGGAGACCACGAACCACTGCGTCGCCTGCGAATTCCATTCCTGGTCCGGTCCGGTCGGCGATGTCGCGGTGAGCACATAGACGCCCGGCTTGCGCTCCGGCACCGCCTCATCGACGGGGAAGCTGGTGACGACGTCCTTGTTCAGGTCATTGGCGATATCGATCGCGCCCTGCCAGACAAGCTCACCGCTCTCGTCCTCGATCCTCTGGGCGCTATAGCCATCCAGCTGGGTGAGGAACTGCGAGCTGGTCAGCAACGGCGCGATGCCGCGATCACCGATACGGTAGAGCTTGAGATTGGCCGAGGCCATGTTGACCGAAACGATCGGGATGGCTCGACGCGCCGTCGATGGCAGCACGAAGCTGTCGCCGGTGAAGCGGACGCTTGCGGTGCGGTCCTTGACGTAGATATCGAGGCTGACGGGCGCCTCCAAAACTTCGTCGACCGACGAGGGAAGCCCAGTGCGGAAGGCGATCTTGTAGTTCTCGCCGTGCGTCAGGCCCTCGACGCAGATTTGTTTGTCCTTGGTTTCGAGCGCTTTCGGCGAGGCGCCATTGAGCGTCACGAAGGGGGTGTAGTCGGTGGTCTTGACCAGTGATTCCGAAAAAGTGACGCAAGCGCGCGGGGTCGCGCTATCGGCATCGACGGTGTGGTCGGTGATACGGAAGCCCTGCGTCGATTTCAGCTGCAGGAAGGCGGCCTGAACTTCTTTCGAATTCACCAGCGCCAGGCTTGCCTTGTAGGCGTTCAGCGCGGCCCGGTAGTTCGCGTTCTTTTCGAGCGCCACGGCGAGAACCGCAAGCGCATCGGCGCGACTGGTCGTCGTCCGCGTCAGGTCATAGCCATTGATGGCAGCGAGCACGGCCTCGGCGTAGATATCGCTACCGTTATTGTCGTCTGTCTTGACGAAGCTGTCGCCAGCGCGCGCCGTCTCCAGCCACAGGTCGGCATTATCGGGCGTAAGCGCCAGCGCCCCCCGGAAGGATTTCAGGGCATCGACGACATTGTTGGCCGTGAGGTCGATCCGCGCGTTGGCGATGAGGCTGTCGGCGGATTGCCCCTGCTGGTCGTCGGCGAGCTCGAGATTGGCCTTGTCGTCGCGCGCTTGTTGCAGCACATCGCCCGAGAGGAATCCGATGCGAGGCGCCGCCCCGAGATCCGGCTCCTGGCTGCCCGCTGTCTCGACGATCTTCCCGGCGATGGCGCCCGGGAAGGCATTCATCGTCTTGAAGTCGGATTTCAAGAAGCACCAGCTGGCCTTGGGGTTATAGGTGAAGGCCTTGCACGACTTGTCGCCAATGCACGAGGCCTTGCACTGGTCGAGCGTGACGTTCTGCTCGCTGCGCAGATCAAAGCCGAAATAATCGGCATCGCGCACGGTTTGTACCTGGCGCTTGCTGTCCGCGGAAAAGGCGGGCGAACCAATTAGAGCGGTCGAAAGAGCAACGGTTACGGATGTCAAGAACGCGCGTGCGAACATAGGTTCCCCCCAATATGCTGGCGCCTCATTTGGCGGCAACTCTCCCCACTTGCATCCCTGTTGTCAACTCGGATGGAGCGTCGCCCGGCAGTAAATCTCAATCATGTAATAGCACCATCAAGACCGGCTGTGGGTCTCTGAGAGAGCATGCATCACGAGAGGCGGAAATTAGCGTTTTATTAATATTAACAATATCTTAACTGAAAATAAAGCTGTCCCGCCGCGGAACATATCCGTTGCCGAGCCGTTTTCCGTCCGAGTTCTCGTGAAAATGAGTAACAGGGGGCCAAGTATGGGCACCGGCGTTGAGTACAGTTCACAGACTGAAAATAGCACCAAGCAGCGTGTCCTGATCGTCGAGGACGAGCTCTTCATAGCCCTTGATCTCGAGGAAACGATAAAAGAGATGGGCTTCGACGTCGCCGGCCTGGCGAACGGTCGCGACCAAGCGCTGCAGCTTGCGCGCGACGCCGATATCGCCTTCGTCGACGTCAACCTCTCGGACGGACCGACCGGCCCGGAAATCGGCCGCCGTCTGGTGGAGGAATTCGGGGTAACCGTGGTGTTCATGACCGGCAATCCGGAGGCCGTGGCGGATAAGTTGAACGGCGCGCTTGGTGTCGTCACCAAGCCGGCTATGCCCTCGACCGTGCAACGCACGCTAAGGAAAGCAGCGGAACTTCGCCGCGGCTTGAATTAGAAACGCCGAGTTGTCTCCACGAAACTTATGATGAGGAGCCGACAAGGGCCCCTCATCCCAGAGCGAACGGCAATCAGATAAGACCGGTCAGCAGACCGATCCCGGCCAGCGCCGCGACACCGCCAGCGGAACGCGCGACGAGAGCGCCTTTGGCATCGCCGGCCCGTGCGATCGCAAAGCCCATAGCAAGACCGATGGCGTGCAGCATGGCCGTCGCGATCATGAAGCCGGCGGCGTAAGACATGCCCGCGGCGGCAGCCGGCATTTCGGAACCATGCGCATGACCATGGAAAATGGCGAACAGCCCAACCAGACCGGCGGCAACGGCAACCGGCGCACGAACGCTAAGCGCTATGACGGCGCCGAGAACGATCACCGAAAGCGCGATCCCGGCTTCCACGAAGGGGATCGAGATACCCATCATGCCGAGCGCTCCACCCAGGCCCATGACGGCGACGAAGGTGGCAGGCACCATCCAGACCGCGCGACCGCCAAGCTGCCAGGCAACGACCCCGACCATGATCATGGCCAGGATATGGTCGAGCCCGGACATGGGGTGGCTGAAGCCATTCGCAAAGCCCACCGCCTGGCCGGCGCCCGGATGGGCAAAGGCAAGCGATGGTGCGAGCAGGAGCGCGGCAACAGCGGCGTTGAATTTGATGCTTTTTGAAAACATGATCGTCCCCATTATTGGTATGCAGTGTTGCGCCGAAAATGGCATGGAGAATCAAGGCTTCAAAGCGAAAAAACGCGCAGCACCGTTATTTGACGTAGATGGGTCGTCCTGCTGTTTTCGCGCCTAGCGTGGCTGCAGCGTACCGAACCAGGCGACAAGCGCGACGACCACGAGCCCGAGAACGATCTCGGCGATGACACAGATCTTCAGCGGAAGAAGAGAGTGATCTCGAGCAAACTTCGGCACGAAGACATAGCGGTTGATGATCGCAATCAACACCATTGCCGCCACCACCGCGATCTTGGCGCTCAGCAGACGCTGATAGCTGAACGACCAATCCGACGGCACGCCCCCGAGAATAAGCAGCGTGTTCACGGCGCCTGACAGAAGGACGAGCGCAACGGCGACATGGCCCGCTGTCGAAAACCGCATGACCGCCAAGCGCGCATCGGCCCGTAGCGCACCGCGTCCAAGTATCGGCAGGATCAAGAGCACCGGCACGAGCGCACCCAGCCAGGCTCCACCAGACAGAAGATGTACACCATCATTGATACGGTGGATCACCCGCAGCCAGCCGCTGTTCATCGCCGCATGACCGCTCAACGTCAGACTGAGCAGCAGCAATGCCGCACAGACGGCCCGTCCCATTTGACGATAACTCGACCGCAGGCCGACGGTTGCGCCAAGCAGGAGTACGCCGACCGCCTGGCCCATCCAGGCCGTCCCGACATCCGTCTGCGTGAGCACGGCGCCGAGCATCTCCGGCGTCAGCATATCGGACCAGCCGTCGCCAATGATCGCCGTGCGGAGCGGCAGCATGGCAACGGTGGACGCGAACGCGACTGCGATTGCAGCCGTGCTCAACCACCGCAGCCGGGCTGCGACAACACGGGCGAGTTCGGGTGAAACAAGCGCACAGAGATAGGCGGAGCTACCCCAAATCAGGATGACTGCGGCATCGAAGAGAAGACGGCAAAGAACGAGAGCCGTATCCGGCGTCACGGCTTGACCGTGAAGCTATAGCTGCCCTTCGTCTTGTGGCCATCCGTCGACAGGACGTGCCACTCGACAACATATCCGCCTGCATCAAGGCTCCCCGAAACGGGGACCGTCAGCGTCTTTCCGTCAGTGGAAAGCTTGGCGTCGCCAGTCGTAACCTGCTTGTCGCCGGCACCGGCAATCGTCGCGCCCGAGAAGCGGAGGTTAAGCTCCTCGGAGAAATGCAACTCGACCGCTGTGGGGGACACCTGCACCGTGGCCTTGTCGGCGGGAACACTAGACGCGAGATGCGCATGCGCGCTCGCCTGCCCGGCAGCGACAAGAGTAGCAACGAAGGACGCGATAACGAATTTGCTCGTTCTAGACATAGGATTGCTCATTGTAATGATTTGCTGATTGCCGATGACAGTCTAGTACCTGCCGCCTATTGCGGCTTTGACATATCGCTCATCCCGGAATGACCATCCATCTTCATGGCGTTGGCGCCGCCTACCGTGAATTCGACATCGACTTGTCCCGCCCTTTCGAAGGTCAAGGTCGCATTCACTGTCTCGCCTTGCTTGAAGGGCTCGGATACGTCCTTGAACATGACGTGGTAGCCGCCCGGCTTGAGCTCGACTGTCTGCCCCGCCGGAATAACCAGGCCGCCGGCAACCGGGCGCATGGTCATGACGCCGTTATCGACGTTCATCTGGTGGATTTCCGACGATTTGGCGCGCGATGAGGTGATACCGACGAGCTTGTCGTCGGCTCTGCCCCTGTTGGTGATGCTGAGATAGCCGCCACCGACTTTCGCGCCGGGCACCATAGCGCGGGCTTGTGGATTGGATATCTCGATGTCGCCCGCGGTGAACGTCTGTGCGCCGGCAGGCGCGATGAAAAGGCCTGCAAGAAGGAGGGTAGCCAGAAGGAATGTAAACTTCTTCATGATGATTGTTCCTGCCAGAGCGCCCACTGCTCGTTTGACTTGAATGTCAAGCGGGTCAGCGGCGGACGGATGTTTGGGACAGACGGGATATCTATGCGGGCTCACCGGCTCGACATCGGGCCGCATGACAGCTCAAATTTGAGCGACGTTCGATGGAGGGCCTCTAGGACCGCCGCCCGGCGATAGCGGTCTGTTTCCGTCGACCACGGTGCTTCGGAACGGAGCGGGATTTGGGAGGATTGAAGCGGCTCGCCATGCAACGAAGGCGGGGACGGGCAATACAGCCGACGCGCTAATGCGGCAGGCTTCACAGCCATGCGCGGGAAACTTGCTCTTGTGGTGGGTCGCTTGCGCCTTGTCCACCGTGCAGATAACCGGCGCGCTTCCATCAGGCAGCAAATATTCGGCAAGTTCATCAGGTACAAATGTACCATTGGCAAAGGCCGGCGCCTGATGCGCGAGGCCGACAAGTACCAGCGCAATCGCGCAGCTGACACGCACCAGCCATTGAACTATGCCTGCTTCCGACGCTTTCACCTGAGTCCTCGCCGCTCACTTGCATAATCTCTACGCAAAATGCCGGCAAATCTCAATGCGACAGTTCAGTCTAGGCAATCGCGGTTCACGGAACCTGGCGGACCGAGCTGGACCAGGACAATGCGGCGCGGCCGAGCCTTGTCCGGACGACCCGCGGAAGTGCTTCCGGCGGCAACAGTTCGGCCAATGTCTTGAGCGAATAGAGCCCCGTGGCGGCGGTGGCGGCAGAGCCCATCGATGCGGCCAGCCAGGTCGGCAAGAACTGGAAAGCGAGAAATATCAGCCCCGACAAAGGAAGGTAGACCATGACGAGGATGCGGTTGATGGCCGAGTAGCGAAAACCGGTATAGTTCCGCGCGATCCAGTAAATAAGAATGCTGTGCCAAACATACAGACCCAAGAACGCGATACCGGCGCCCACTGTTCCGAAGGATTTGACGCAGATCCAAGCCAGACCGACATGAACGATGGTCGCAGCAACCTCGGTCCAGAAAAATATCCGCTGGGCGCCCTTCGCGAGAATGATAAAGCCGATAGGCCAGGCAATAATGCGAAGCATCATTCCCAAACAGATCAAGCGCAGCAAATCGATGGCCGCATAGAAGGCGGGAGAGTAGAAGACATGCATAATCAACGGTGCTAGCGTCAGCGTTGCGAGCAATCCTGGGCCCGCCAAAAGCATGCTTACCCGCGTCTGCTCGTTAACGAGGCGATTGCATTCGCCGTCGTCATTGGCGACACCGGTCAGCCGCGGATAAAAGTCCGTGCCCATCGCCTGGAGAATGAAACCGGCATACAGCCCACCCAGCGACCACGCAGCCTGGTAAAGCCCGGCCGCAACGATGCCAGCCTCGTCCAGCACGAAGATGCGGATGGCGTAAGCGCTCCCGAAGGTCAGGAAGCCGCTGACCATGAAAATAAAGCCGAGCTTGAACAGCCCGGCGGCTTCGGTCTGCAGATCCCTGAACGACAGGCGGCACGGGTTAATCTCGATCTTGCGGCTGTACCACCACGAGGTCGCAAGCGTCGCGGCCGCGATGCAGATCAGCGACGCCACGATACCCTCTTCACCGTAGAGATAGATGATAGGGATGCTGATCACCGTGCTGAAGAATGCGCCCAGCATGCTGACCCGCGCGAGGCTGGCGATGTCGCGAACACCCTGAACAAGCGCCGCCTGCCCGCCCGACATGACCTGGAAGACGATGACGATCGACAGCAGCCTCATTGCCGTTGCGTGCTGGTCGTCGCCGAATGTCCACCTGGCGATTGGCGCGGCGAGAAGTGCCATCACGAGCGTTCCGAGAAACCCCAGCACCACCGAGATACGCCTCAAGGCCGTCGCAGTTCTGGCGATGCGATCGGGATCGTTGCTGCCGACGGATTCCGCAATCTGGCGAACACCGCTGGCGTTCATCCCGAAGCCCGCGACGGAATGAACGATGTCGATCGTGGCGCTATAAAGACCGACAAGGCCCACGCCTTCGGGCCCAAGCAGGAGCGCCATCGTCTTGTTGCGAATGATCGAGAAGCCGATATTCACGACCGAGGATCCACCGATCAAAACGGTGGACTTCAGGATCTGCATGTTGCTCTGCCGCTCGGTCGGGTGCACATCCGTGGCCATCAAGGCACACTATCCTGCAACGAGCCGCACTCGGCGGACAGCAGCCGACAATGCGCACAACGCCCGAGGTTTTCGCCCGATAGGATCCTGGTCATTGGCTAGCCTGGTCCGCGCCATGGATTACCGAAACCTGCTTGACTGGCTTGGTCGCTTGCAGGGATGGCCGGGTTACCTTGACGACATCACCGGGCAGAAGCGTCATCGTCTCGGATGCGGAGATCTCGTTTACCGTGCCGTTTTCCTTGCGTACGATAGCGAACGTTAAAGCCGGCTTGTCTTCCTGGCGCGTAGCACCGAGAGATGACAAGCTATCCAGCACCAGTTTCTGGCTCGTTTCGCGCTTTACCTGCAACTGCACGAGCGCTGCTCGTTCTGACTGGAGGTCCGACGCGATTTCCGTCTTGCGCTCGTCGTAAAGCGCTTGCAGATCCCTGGTTGTCTGGCTGATGTTCTGACGAGCGCGCATGATCGCCGTAGTGATATCCAGCCGGTCGTCCTGATACCCTCTCAGCGCCCGCTCGACCTCGGCCTGCCTGGTCGCTACTAAAGCGCCCTTGGCAACGAGTACCGCGGTGCTATCCACTTGTTGCTGAATGGATTTGATATTCTCATCGGTGCTTCTTGTCTTCTGCTCAAGAACACTGATTTCCTGGTTGAGGATATCCCGCAGTTCGGCAAATGACTTCGCCTTACGTTCGACAGAGTTCGCCCTAGCTTCGAAAATGACCCTTTCCTGACTATAGACGGCCGCGGCGAACGGATCCGCCTTGTCGGGCTGGTGCGAGAAGTCGACCGCGGTCGCGCCAGCCATCTCCGCTTCCAAGCGGACGATCTTGGCATTGCTGCGGGTTATGGAGTCGTCCAGTTCCTTCAAACTACCGGCCAACCGCGTCACTTCGTTAGCGCCTTCGAGCGCGAGCGGTGTGCGGAACTCCCCGCCTCCTAATGCTACGGCCTGCAAGACCGTCAACCCCGGACTAAAATTGTACTCGCCCGGCTTGGTCACATCCCCAACAATATAAACCGGCGGGTATTCGAGGATCTGTACATTCGTTGCCGGTGCATCGACCAATCCGATCTTTTCCTTTAGACGCTTGCCGATTTCCGCCGCCAGGCCGTCGTCGTCAAGGTCTCCTACAGGGACGCTTCCCAACACCGGCACGGACACCGTACCAGCATCCGAAATGGTGAAATCGCCGCCGATCGAGCCCCATTGCTCATAGACGCCCTTGGTTGGCATCCATTGCACAACGTACAGCCTGATCTTCGTGCGCGGCGGAAGCGGCGTGCTAGAGGCGGTTCCGGCGAACATCGCTGTCCCCAGCGCAAGCACAGTCAGCAACCTGCCCAGCCGCGTTGGCTGCTGGCGACCTGTCGAAAAACGCATGCGTCGCATAACCATGCTAGATCATTCCTCATCCTAGCGCGAAAACGCTCAAAAAAACGGCGGACACCGTCGGGCAACCATGCTGGCATCCAGAACAGCGGAGCGTCTTTGAGTTTCGTGGAGCCATTATTCGTTGTATCGCTGCTTCAGATCAATATGTCGTTCTCTACCCAAATAGACTAGTTTTAGTAGTCGTCGCAGGCGACAGAACATCCATAAGAATGACGCGATGCGAGCACATAAACAATCGCAATCACAGAGGATAGCAAAAGCGATATTTTAGTCATTATCTATAAAATAGTAAGTTCAGTTTGATATACGAACACTAAGACCCTGTCCAAATGTATTAGAAACACGGGCGCTGCATCCACTAACGATGAACTACCCTCGGCTGGGGAACTGACCGAAAATGAGCGCAGGTAAAAGCACCTTCAGATTCTCAGGATCAGTCAGGCGAACTTGTAATGGGTGATATCGATATTCGTTTCTACTTGTCGATCCTGCTAAGGCGACTGCCGCAGATAATTGTTCTCACCTTCATCACGACAGCGATCGCGCTCGCCATCGCCCTGCTGTTGCCGAAGTCCTACCAATCAACGGCTAAAATTCTCGTCGAGGCCCCACAAATACCGACGAATCTAGTCAAGTCGACTGTCCCTACCAGCTCGCTTGAGCAGTTGTTGATCCTGCAGCAGCAGATGACCACGGGCGACAACCTGGTGCAACTCGCGGACAAGCTCGATGTCTACGGAAGCGACCGAGAAGAGCTTTCGACCGATGCGGTGATCAAGGATATGCGTTCGCGTATCACCTTTGATCAACTGCCACTCGGCGACGGAGCGACGACGGTTTTCAGCATCGTCTTCGAAGCCGGAACGCCGGAACTGGCGGCAAGAGCCGCCAACGAGCTTTCGTCGTCAATTCTGCTTGGTAACCAGCGCCAGCGCACGGACCGCGCCGGCGATACGCTGCAGTTCTTCAATGATGAAGTGAAGCGACTAGACATCGAATTGAACCGGATTGAGGCCGATCTCCTCAAATTCAAGATCGATCACAGGGATACCCTTCCAGAGAGCCTGGAATTCCGTCGGCAACAACAGACCAGCCAGCAGGAACGCCTTGTGGCGCTGGAACGTGAAGAAGCGGATCTTCGCGCGCGAAGAGGTTTGCTCGCCGAAAATGCGATCACGACAGGCAACGTCGGTCCGCTTAGCACCGAGCAACAGATGCTTCTGGATCTCAACAAGGCCCTGGCCGAACAGCTGGCAATCTTCTCCGAAGACAGCCCCAATATCGTCAACCTGCGCGCGCGCATTGCGGCCCTGCGCGGCAAGGGTGCAGCAAAGGCCACTGGGCAGGCCGGCAAGCAGGGCGCGTCAGCTCTCGATCTGCAGTTGGCGGACATCGACAAACGGCTTCAGGCAATAGAGCGCGAACGGGCGTTTCTGACGCAGAGCATCGCCAACCTCACGAAATCCGTCAGCGAAACCCCGGCGACGCAAACGGCGCTGAACGTTATCGAGCGCAATCTCGGAAACATTCAGACGCAGTACAACACTGCCATTGCGCGGCGAGCGGAAGCATCACTGGGTACGCAGATCGAAGCGCGCTCGGATGGCGGCCGCTTCTCTTTGCTCGAAGCCGCCAAGCCGCCGGAAACGCCGGTGAAGTCTAAGCGACGCCTTGTCGTGCTTGCTGGTGGCCTCGGCGGGATAGGCCTCGGCCTTGGCCTCACCTTCCTGCTCGAAATGATGAACCGCACGATCCGCAGACCATCGGAACTGAGCCAGCTTCTGCAGCGCCAGCCGCTCGGAGTGATCCCCTATATCGAGTCACCGACAGAGACGACCGGCGGCTTCTACAACAAGAGGTTTGCGGCAGCCGCCGTCTCGGTGAGCGTGATCCCCGCTTCCCTGCTGATCATCCACTATTTCTTCGCACCGTTGGCGAGCGCTTTTCAAAGGCTGCTATCCGGTTTCATGAAGCCCGGTTCGATGTAACGCGAAACCACTGAAAAGATTCAGTTACATCGAACAAGAGAGTTGAGGCAAATCCATTGGAACAGACTGTCGTATCGTCGTTTTCGCAAGCGCTGCAGGAGAAGAGTAACATGTCCACAGCGCCTTCGCGGGAGATCAGCGAGTTAGCTTGGGAAAAGCTTCAGCGGTTCACCCCGGATGCAAGCCTCGTTGCGAAAAACCGTATCGTAACGGTCAATCGCTCCGACACCGCACACACCGCTTTTGACATGATGCGCACCAAAATCCTGCAGAACATGCGGGAGAACAGTTGGACATCCGTGGCTGTTACATCGCCGACAGCCGGCTGCGGCAAGACCTTTACCGCGCTCAACCTTGCCTTCAGTCTGGCGAACCAGAAAGACTGCCACACCGCTCTGCTGGATCTCGACATGAAGCGCCCGCAGGTCGGCAAGACGCTCGGGATGCGCGATGCCGCATCGATGGAAGCCTTCCTGCGCGGGGAGCTGCAGGCCGACGACATCTTCCGGCGTCACGGCGACAACCTCGCCATTGCCGCCAACAAACAGACCGTGCATTTTTCCGCCGAGCTTCTACAGAGCGCCGCGTCAACCCAGGCGTTGCGGGACATGCGTGAACGCATGCGCCCCGATATCGTCATTTACGACCTGCCGCCGATGCTTTCGACGGACGATGTTCTGGCGTTTCTGCCGAATGTCGACTGCGTAATCCTGGTTGCTGCGGCAGAGCAGAGCACGCTCAGCGAAATCGACATTTGCGAACAGACACTTGCCGAGAAGACCAACGTGCTCGGCGTCGTGCTCAACAAGTGCAAGTTCAGCGCGGAAAAGTATGGCTACTGATCAAACCGGATAGCTGCGCGCAGCACTAATGAATCCGCTATTTGCGTAGCAGGTTGATCTCGCTTGTCACGACCTGCTTGCCGGATGCGGGGTCCTTGTCGACCGTTCTGATCCTTAGCGCATTCGCGCCGGAGCGCCGGATTGTCATGGTCGCGACCCGGTCGCCATTGACGATCCGTGACCACGTGACAGCAAGCTCGAAGGCATCGCCTCGCCTTGCGCCCTTGAGTGACGAAACCCTGCCCGAGGGGCCGATATAACGGCCGGCATAGCTGCCGCTTTTAGCGGTCAGTTGCGCGGACACCGCGCGCGAAAAGACCAGCATGCCGGTACACTTGCCATCCATCGACAAAGCTTCGCCGTTGGCCTTCGATTGAAAGCTGCAATTCAGATTGATCGGAGACGAGGCCGTTGTGCGCTTCATCATACCGCTGCCGGTCCAGCTGCCGGCGAGCGACTTGAGAAACGGCGCCTCGTTCGCGGTTGCACCTCCAGCAGTGCAGACAATGAGTGCACACAAGGCGAGACGATATAGGCCCATCAGATCCTCCCGAACTTCAATCCGAGAGAATGCACGAAGAGCATCAATGTTCCGCGTTTTTCTGGGCCGGCAATGCGGAGGCGGAAAAACGCAACCATCGATCAGACGACGGAAAGGTTGAGACGCGTTTCGGTACCCAGCACGATTTCAATAGGACCACGCGACGTCAGTTCGATCGCGCCGCACAGTGTACCCGTGGTGATCAGCGCGCCCTTCTTCAGCGAAGTGTGTGGGCGCAACCTGTTATTCGCGTAGGCCAACAGCCATACCAGCACGTCGTCCTTCGGATGGCGCGCCAGAGCGTCATAGATCACCTGTTCGCCATGCGTCACTTTAAGCGGGGTATGGCCAATTGTGTCGACGATGCTTTTCGTAAGTGCCGGACCGAGGACATAGCCCTTGTTGCCGATGCGTTCGGCCAGATAGAGCAGAAAGGACACCTGCCCGCTCTCCACAATGCTGCTGGCCAAAAGCTCCGCGCCGAGATGGCATTCGGCGATCGCCGCGACGATCTCATCGCGGGTATAGTCACCGTTCTGGCGGATGGGAAGATCCTGACCCAGGCGGACCGCGACTTCAGCCTCAAATTTCATGCCCGGGCGCCAAAAAATCGATGCGCCTGACACCGCCTCGAAATAGGGGTGCAATGGCGCGAGGACAGGCTCGCCCGCCGGCGACATGGCCACCTTCCAGGCATGCGTGGAGATGCGCTCTTCGGCGGCAAGAAAATTCTGCGCATCCATCGCTTCGCGCAAAGTCGCGGGCAATACGAAGTCCGCCGTCGGCGCCTTTCCGCCTGTTTTTTGAAGGCCACTCAAACGCGCGGCCAGCGCCCGCGGATCGAAACCCTCGCCGGATGAAACTGTCATGTCGTGCTTTCCTCACCTGGTATGAAATGCGCTTCAACTCTACCGGCATTCATAGATGGCGCAAAGAGGCGATCCGGAAAGGGTCTTATGCTAGCGCGGCGTACCAGCGCCGCCGATACTCCGGCAAGTGAAAGATCTGTCGCGGCGGAAAATGCTTCTCCTTGCCTGTCATCGGAGCAATTCCGGTCAGAAGTGCAGCACCTGCGCTTGTGCCCGTCGAGCCGGGAACGGCGATCACATCCCGGCCGGTAAGCGCCGCGACCACCTCGAGATAGGTCTCGTTCAGCGAAAACGGTCCCTCGACCACAACGGGCCCGCCGGCGCCGATTAAGCCCAGGCACGCCTCGGTCATCAGCGCCAGATAGAGGCAAACCGAAGCGTAACGTTCGCCAGCGCTCGCCGCCTCCGCGTTGATCCAGCGCCGCTCCCTGCCGGGGAATGGACCGGACCCGGGCGCCACGTTCGGCAAGAGCATCATGCCTTTGTCGATGACGCCGGGCATGGCCGCAACCGCATCCTCGATCGCCACGGGACCGATCTCGGCCGACAGGATTTCGAATTCGCGCCCACCCATGAACCGCGACGACGGAACCGCGCGCCCATAGGCATCGACATTGGCAAGCGTATCGCGCTTTGGATCGAGATGATCGAGATCGCCACCGACGCCGAAATTGACCACCCACGTGCCCGTCGAGACAACGGCGAACGGGGCTTGCCGGCTGACCAGATGCGGCAGCAACGACGCATTGGAATCGTGAATGCCGCAGTGGACGGGAACGGGTTTGGAAAGCCCGATCTCGTTAGCGATCTCAGGCAGCACTGGTCCGAGCGCATCGAAAGCCGACCGGATCGGCGCCATCAGCGGCCGGATGCCAAGCGTATCGACAAGACTGGAATAGCTCGATGCGCGTGGGTTCCACAGATCCGTATGGCATCCGAGCGACGTCACCTCATTGGCCACGATATCAGTCAGGCGCGCCGCCCAGTATTGGGCGTAGGTGACGGTGGTCGCGACACCGGCGAACGCTTCAGGAAAAGCCGTCTGTTGATAATGCAGCTGCGCTCCGATGTTCAGGCCCATCGACTGGCGCGGCGAATAGGTTTCGTCGAATGATGGGCGCAGCGCGGCGTAGGCGTCGATAATCTCTCGGGGATATTCGTGCTCATAATCGAGCACCGGCATGGCGAGCGCCCCATTCGCAGCGAGCAGAGCGGCGGCTGCGCCATGGGTCGTGATCGAGATCGCATCGAAACCGGGCGAAACCGCAAACCGCTTCAACGCATCGAGCGCGAAGGCCCACAGCGCGTCCACATCATAATGCGGATAGGGATCCGACTTGATCACCACGTTCGGGGTCTTGACGACCGCAACCTCGGCGCCGGTGGCGCTGTCGAGCACGACCACCTTGGCATTCGTCTTGCCGATATCGAGAACCGCGACGCGGGCGTAGCTCTGGCTTGATGTCATGGCATATGAAAGACGGTGACGAGGTCGGTTTGGACGGGCGAATTATCCGGATTGGAGGCCATGATATCGCGCATATGCGCCCACCAGCGCTTCATGACGGGATGCTCCGGCAGGCTCGACAGGGTGTTGTCGCTTGTTCGTGTCAACACGCCGAACAGCGTGTTGGTCTCGCGGTCGAGATGGATCGAGTAATCGCTGGCGCCGGATTGGTGCAGCAGATCGACCAGTTCCGGCCAGATTTCGTCATGGCGCTTGATGTACTCAGCTTCCATGCCGGGATTGAGCGTCATCTTGAAGGCGTGTTTTTCCAGCGTCATTTCGAACTCATGGCTTTGATGCGGCGAGCGATGATCGGGATCGCGATGGTGATGATCAGCAGCAGGCCGATGAAGATCGACATGACGATGCCGGGAACGTTGAGCAGACCGAGGCCGAAGGTGACGAGGCCCATCACGAAGGCGGCGATGACCACACCGCCGATCTTGCCGGAGCCGCCGAGGATCGAGACGCCGCCGAGCACGACCATGGTGACGACTTCGAGTTCCCAGCCCTGCGCGATCGACGGGCGCGTCGAGCCGAGCCGCGAGGTCAGGCAGACCGAGGCGATGCCGCTCATCACGCCCGTCAGCATGAAGAGAATGAACTTCACCCGCTCGACCGGAATGCCCGAGAAGCGCGCGGCGAAGTCATTGTTGCCGATCGTATAGACCTGACGACCGAAATTCGTGGCGTGCAACAGGATGGCGAACAGGATCGCCAAGACGATGAAGAGCACGAACTCGAAGGAGAAGACCCAGACGACATATCCCTGCCCGAAGAAGGCGAAATCCTCGGGATAGTTGCCATAGGCCTGGTCGCCGAGCACGATGTAGGAGATGCCGCGAAACAGGCTCATCGTGCCGATGGTGACGACGATGGAGGGCAGTTTCATCACGGAGACGAGGAACCCGTTGAACATGCCGCACAGCAGGCCGACACCAATGCCGATGGCGACGAGGCCGGGCGCACCGACACCCGCCTGCGCCGCCGCGCCCATGGCGGTCGAGGCCAGCGCGATGATGGCTGCAACCGACAGGTCGATCTCGCCCGAGATGACGAGCAGCGCCATGGCAAACGCGATCATCGCCTTTTCGGTGAAGTTGAACGTCGCGTCCGAGAGGTTCCAGGCATCCAGGAAGTAGGGCGATGCCAGCGAATTGAAGATGAAGATCACGACGGCAACGCCGAAGAGCAGCACTTCCCAGCTGGACATGATCCGCTTGAACGGCGTTCCCAGGCGATCCGGGATGACGCGCTTTTCGGTGGGCGTGGAAACGACGGTGCTCATGCTGCCACCTCTGCTGGTGTCTCTGCCGCGGCCTTGTCGCGCAGGATGATGCGGCCGCGATTGCGCTCGCGCCTTGCGTTGAAGACGACGGCGAGAATGATGACGGTGCCGGAGATCGCCATCTGCGTGAACGGCGATATGCCGATGACGGGAAGCGCGTTCTTGATCACGCCGAGGAAGAGCGCGCCGAGCACGGTGCCGAGCACCGATCCTACGCCGCCTGCGATCGAGATGCCGCCGATGACGCAGGCCGCCACGCTATCGAGCTCGAAGCCATTGGCGATATCGACATAGGCGACCGCATAGCGCGACACCCAGAGATAGCTTGCAAGACCGGCAAGCGCGCCCGACAGGACGAAGGCAAGGAACTTCGTCCAGCCGACATCGATGCCGGCATAGACGGCCGCTGTCGGATTGCCGCCGGCGGCATAGGTGGAACGGCCGAACTGGGTGTACTTCAGCACGACGTAGATGAGCGCGACGATGATGATCGCCGCCCAGCTCAACACCGGCATGCCGAGAACGACGGTGCGGGGAACGTTGAGGAAGGTCGGCGTCATCTGATGCGCGTTGACCCACTCGCCGCCCGAGAGCACGAAGGCCATTCCGCGATAGATGGTGAGCGTTCCCAATGTCACGACGATCGGCGGGATTTCGAGCGCCCAGACGAGGAAGCCATTGATGGCGCCGAGGCAGGCGCCGATCAGGACAGCGGCGAGGATCAGGACGACGAGCGGCAGGCCGGGATAGGCGGCATTCATCATCGCGATCGCCATGCCCGTGAAGGCGAGGTTCGCGGCAACCGACAGGTCGATCGACTTCGTCAGGATGACGGTCATCTGCGCCAACGCCAGGATGATCAGGATCGACGTGTCGTTGACGATGCCGGCAAGGTTTCCAGGCGTCGCAAAACCATCGGCGCGGGTCGAGAAGGCTGCGATCATCACCGCGATGATGATGAAGAGCAGCGTTTCGCGTTTTCTCAAGAGTCTGGACATGCTGGTTACCTCAAGCGTTACCGGTGGCAGCGCGCACCAGCGTTTCCGGCGTCAGGTCCTTGCGCTCGAACAGGCCGGCCGACAGGCCCTCCTTCATGACAAGCACCCGGTCGGACATTCCGATGATCTCCGGCAGCTCCGATGAGATCATGATGATGGAGAGGCCCTCGGCGGCGAGCTGGCTGATGAAGCCGTGGACGGCGGCCTTCGAGCCGATGTCAATGCCCTTGGTCGGTTCGTCTAGAATGATGACCTTGGGCATGGTCGCCAGCCACTTGCCGATCACCACCTTCTGCTGGTTGCCACCCGACAGCGTTCCGACTGGAACCGAAAGCGCCGCCGCGCGCAGATCGAGCCGCTCGGCATATTTGCGCGCCAACGCGAACTCATTGGCCGCCTTCAGGAAACCCTTGCGCGAAGTGCGCCCGAGCGAAGGCAGCGTCATGTTCTGGTAGATCGGCATGGGAAGCGCCAGGCCGTGACGGCCGCGCTCTTCCGGCACATAGACGATGCCGGCACGGATGGCATCGAGCGGCGAGTTGATGCTGATCTCCCGGCCGTCAAGCGTCAGCTTGCCCGATTGCGGTTTGGTAATGCCGAACAGGGACTGACAGAGTTCGGAGCGGCCGGCGCCGATCAGGCCGTAGACGCCGAGGATCTCGCCCTTGCGCAGCGTCAGCGAGATGTCGCGGAACTCGGTCTGGTGGCAGTATTTCTCGACCTGCAGTACCGGTCCGCCGATCGCGACGTCGATCTTCGGGAATGCGTTCTCGACATCGCGGCCGACCATCATGCGAACGATCTCGTCCTGGGGTGTGGCTTTCAGATTGCCGTGGCCGACGGCGCCGCCGTCGCGGAAGACCGCGAAGTTGTCGGCGATCTCGTAGAGTTCGTCGAACTTGTGGCTGATGAAGAGGATTGCCTTGCCCTGTGCCTTCAGGCCTTCGACGATGCGGAACAGATCGTCGATCTCCTTGCGCGACAAGGCCGCCGTCGGCTCATCCATGATGACGATGCGGGCCTCGATCGACAGTGCGCGGGAGATGGCCACGAGGTGGCGCTGCGCGATAGAGAGGTCCTTCAGGCGGATCGTCGGATCGATATTGCTTTCAAGCGAGGTGAGCAGCGCCTTGGCGCGGCTGTTCATCAGCTTCCAGTCGATGGTGCGCAAGCGCGTGCGCGGCGCATGGCCGAGGAAAATGTTTTCGGCAACCGTCAGTTCGTCGAAAAGCACGGTCTCCTGATGGATGGCGGTAACGCCGGCATCGATAGCGGCTTGCGCATTGGCAAACGTCGTCGGCTTGCCCTCGACGAGGATCTCGCCTTCGTTCGGGCGATAAATGCCGGTCAGGATCTTGACGAGGGTCGACTTGCCGGCACCGTTTTCGCCGATCAGCGCGGTGACCTTGCCGGGATAGAGCGCGATGCTGACGTTATCGAGCGCCTTCACGCCAGGGAAGATCTGCGAGATGCCGCGCATCTCGAGAATTGCGGGTACGTCGTTTGTCGCGACGCTTGCAACAGGATGTTGAAGGGCGTTGTTCATCAGCGCTTACCAGTGTTCATTGGGAAGGGCCCGGCGGCTGTGCCGCCGGGTTTGTTTCGTCCAAGCGAGGCTTAGAAAACCTTCGAGAACTGGTCGATGTTCGACGCGTTGTAGATGAACGGGTCGGCCATTGCGGCTTCTCCCTTGTCATCTACCTTGATCTTGCCCATGCGGCCGGCTTCGATTTCAGTGCCCGGCTTGCCGGTCGCGTCACCCTTTACGAGGTGGTAGGCGATCTGCGTTGCGGAGTAGCCGAGATCGATCGGGTTCCAGATCGCGAATTCCTTCGTCGCACCAGACTTGATTGCACCGGCCATTTCGGACGGCAGGCCGAGACCCGTGACATAGACCTTGCCAACGAGACCCTTGTCTTCGACGACCTTGGAAGCGGCCAGAACGCCGACCGTCGTCGGGGCGACGATGACCTTGACGTTCGGGTTGGACTTCAGCAGGCCTTCGGCTTCGCGGTAGGACTTGTCGGAGAGGTCGTCGCCGTAAACGGTGGTGACGAGGTTCATGCCGGCGAAGTCCTTGAGCTGCTTCTTCATCTCGCCGATCCAGATGTTCTGGTTCGTCGAGGTGGTTGTTGCGGACAGGATCGCGAAGTCACCCTTGCCGCCTTCGAGATGATCCTTGACGAGCGTCAGGCACATCTTGCCGATCAGTTCGTTGGACGATGGGTTCAGCTGCAAAATACGTCCGTCCTTGTTGACGCCGGAATCCCAGGAGATGACCTTGATGCCGCGCTGCTTGGCCTTCTTCAGGGCCGGGATGACAGCGTCAGGATCGTTGGCGGAGATCGCGATGGCGTCGACGCCCTGTGCGATCAGCGAGTTGATAACTTCGATCTGGCCTTCGGCCGTCGTCGAGGTCGGGCCGGTGTAGATGACTTCCACGCCGCCGAGTTCCTTGGCTGCTTCCTGGGCGCCCTTGTTGGCGGCTTCAAAGAAGCCGTTGCCGAGCGACTTGACCACCAGGCCGATCTTGATGTCCTTGGCGCTTGCAGCACCTGCCATCAATGCGACGGCAAAGGCGACGCCCACCGCCAGTGTCTTTGCGAGTTTCATGCTTTCTTCCTCCCACGTTGATTGACTTGACTACATCCTGCCGGTGCCGCTCAGGCGACCGACGAGGAATCCTCCCTTGCCTGCGAGACCATGCTCGCAACGACGAGCTTGACGCCCGCATCCTCGATCATCCGCACCGCCTCGTCGGAGACCCCCTCGTCCGTGATCACTGTCGTAACACGATCGAGCCCGCACAAAATGAGGCTCGAGCGGCGATGAAACTTGCTGGAATCGACCATGACGATCAGCTCGTCGGCCTGATGCATCAGCTTCTGCTCGCTCTGGATGATCTGCGCATCCGCTTCCATGATGCCGAGCGGCCCGACGCCCTGCGCACCGATGAAGAAGCGACGCGCATAGAAATTGCGGATCGCGTCATTGTCGAAGGGCGACAGGATGAGGCTCTGCTCGCGATAGATCACTCCACCGGGAACCGTCACCGTGTTCTTCGAATGCTTGACCAGATGCTCGGCGATCGCGAAGGAATTGGTCATCACCTGCATGCGATGCGCCGCCATGAAATGCACCATCTGGAAGGTGGTCGTTCCACCATTGATGATGATGGCGTCGCCGGGATCGCAGAGATCGACGGCTGCGCGCGCAATTGCGCGCTTCTTATCGGAGTTGACTGATTCTGAAACCCGGAAAGGCCGGCCAGCTAGATTGCCGAGCTGCGGCGGATGCACGGCTTCCGCGCCGCCACGCACACGCCGGATCTTTCCCTGCACGTGAAGCGCTGCGATGTCACGCCGGATTGTCGCCTCGGAAGCCTCGGTCAGCTCGGAAATATCCTGAACCGTCACGACCGACTTTTCCTGTACGGCGCTCAATATGATGCGATGGCGTTCGCGTTCGTGCATGGGTTCCTCCTGCATCGTTTATTTCGCAGTTGTGACTATGTGTCAATCACAAACGATCATATTTTTCCATACTGCGTTGCAACATAATCGTTCTTGATCGTTTTCGATTGACAACGCCGCTTTTGATGAGCGATACCGTCACCGCAAAGGGCGTATTACTCATTTTCGCGTCCTGAAGAATTCTACATGGGAGGATGACATGGCGGCAACCGTCCGGCTTCTGGATAACCGTTGGGATGACTCGTACGCTGCAGGGCTGGATGAGCCTGGGAAGCTGCTCTATCGCTCGAACCTGCTGGGCGCCGACAAGCGCATCACCAACTATGGCGGCGGCAACACGTCGGCCAAGGTCATGGAAACCGACCCGCTCACCGGCGAAAAGGTCAAGGTTCTCTGGGTCAAGGGTTCGGGCGGCGACGTCGGCACCATCAAGCTCGACGGCTTCGCCACCCTCTATCAGGACAAGCTGGATTCGCTGAAGGGCATCTACAAAGGCGTTGAAGACGAAGACCGCATGGTCGGCTTCCTCCCCCATTGCACCTACAATCTCAACAGCCGCGCCGCTTCGATCGACACGCCGCTGCATGGTTTCGTGCCCTTCACGCATGTCGACCACATGCACCCCGATGCAATCATCGCGATCGCTGCTTCGAAGAACTCCAAGGAGCTGACCCAGCAGATCTTCGGTGCCGACATCGGCTGGCTGCCTTGGCGCCGCCCAGGCTTCCAGCTCGGCCTCGACCTCGAAGCCTTCGTCAAGGCGAACCCGAATTCCAAGGGCGTCGTGCTCGAAAGCCATGGCCTTTTCACCTGGGCCAACGACGCCAAGGCCTGCTACGAGCTGACGCTCGACATCATCAACAAGGCGATTGTCTGGTTTGCCGAAAAGACCGAAGGCAAGACGATTTTCGGTGGTGCCGCCACTGAGAGCTTGGCCGCCGAACAGCGCCGCGCCATTGCGGCCCGCCTGATGCCCGAAATCCGCGGCCGCATCGGCAAGGCCGAACGCAAGCTCGGCCACTTCGACGACCAGGACGCCGTTCTCGAATTCGTCAATTCGAGGAACCTGCAGCCGCTCGGCGCGCTCGGCACCAGCTGCCCCGATCACTTCCTGCGCACCAAGATCCGCCCGCTCATCGTCGATTTCGACCCAGCGAAGCCCGATGTGGATGCGATCGTTGCCGGTCTCGACAAGGCGCTCGAAGACTACCGCGCCGACTACGCGCGCTACTACAACGACTGCAAGCATGACAATTCGCCCGCCATGCGCGACGCGAACCCGGTCATCTTCCTCGTTCCCGGCGTCGGCATGCTGTCTTTTGCCCGCGACAAGGCAACGGCGCGTATCGCCAGCGAGTTCTATGTCAACGCCATCAACGTCATGCGCGGCGCCTCGACCGTTTCCGAATATCAGGGCCTGCCTGAACAGGAAGCTTTCGACATCGAATACTGGCTGCTCGAGGAAGCCAAGCTTCAGCGCATGCCGAAGCCGAAGAGCCTAGCCGGCAAGGTTGCATTCGTCACCGGCGGCGCCGGCGGCATCGGCCGTGCGACGGCTGCCCGCCTGATCGGCGAAGGTGCCTGCGTGGTTCTGGCCGATATCGACCAGGAAGCGCTCGACGGCACAGAGGCCGATTTCGCCAAGCAGTTCGGCGCCGATGCCGTTCGCGGCGTCAAGCTCGACGTGACCAAGGAAGACGGCGTGATCTCGTCCTTCGCGGAAGCCTGCGTCGAATTCGGCGGCGTCGATATCCTCGTCTCGAACGCTGGTATTGCTTCGTCCGCACCGATCGAAAGCACCGAGCTTTCGATGTGGAACAAGAACATCGACATTCTGGCGACCGGCTACTTCCTCGTTTCGCGCGAAGCCTTCCGCCTTTTCCGCAAGCAGAACCTCGGCGGCAACGTCGTGTTTGTCGCTTCGAAGAACGGCCTGGCATCGTCTCCGAACGCGGCCGCCTATTGCACGGCCAAGGCTGCCGAGATCCATCTCGCGCGTTGCCTTGCGCTCGAAGGCGCGGAAGCCGGCATTCGCGTCAACACCGTGAACCCGGATGCGGTCCTGCGTGGATCGAAGATCTGGAACGGCGAGTGGCGCGAACAGCGTGCGGCATCGTCGAAGATCGAGATCAACGAGCTGGAGGAGCACTACCGCAAGCGCTCCATGCTGAAGCTCAACGTCTTCCCTGAGGACATCGCCGAAGCGATCTACTTCCTCGCGTCCGATCTCTCGGCAAAGTCCACCGGCAATATCATCAACGTCGATGCCGGCAACGCCCAGAGCTTCCCGCGCTGATCGCTACCGCCGGAGGATCACCCATACCGCATGGATGATCCCCGGCACGTAGCCGCACAGCGTCAGCAGAATGTTTAGCCAGAACTGCAGGCCGATTCCGACCTGCAGGAAGACGCCGACAGGTGGCAGGATGATCGCGAAAAGAATGCGTATGATGTCCAAGGTCGCCTCGTTATTGAATTAGGTATTTCAGGCACCGAAACGCGGACAGGAGCCGTTTGGTTCGATGCGAAGAGGGAGGAACTGATGGCCGAGACCAAAATCGCGCAGGATGTGATTGCGCAGGAAAACGAAAAGCGCGCATCCGCGCTCAAATCCGATTACGAGGCGCTGGGCGCCAATCTTTCGCGCCGTGGCGTGGACATTGAAGCGATCACACGCCGCGTTTCCGAATTCTTCGTGGCCGTGCCCTCCTGGGGCGTCGGCACTGGCGGCACGCGCTTTGCCCGCTTTCCCGGCACCGGTGAACCACGCGGCATCTTCGACAAGCTCGACGATTGCTCCGTGATCAACGAACTGACCCGCGCAACACCGAACGTCTCGCTCCACATTCCGTGGGACAAGACCGACGTCAAGGAATTGAAGGCGAAGGGCGACCAGCTCGGCCTCGGCTTCGACGCGATGAATTCCAACACCTTCTCAGACGCGCCCGGCCAGGTCCATTCCTACAAGTACGGATCGCTCAGCCACACGAACGCGGCAACGCGCGCGCAGGCCGTCGAGCACAACATCGAATGCATCGAGATCGGCAAGGCGATCGGCTCCAAGGCGCTGACCGTCTGGGTTGGCGACGGCTCGAACTTCCCGGGCCAGAGCAACTTCACCCGCTCCTTCGAACGCTACCTCGCCTCGATGGCCGACATCTACAAGGCGCTGCCTGATGATTGGAAGCTGTTCTCCGAGCACAAGATGTACGAGCCGGCCTTCTATTCGACGGTCGTGCAGGACTGGGGGACCAACTACCTGATCGCCCAGACGCTCGGCCCGAAGGCGCATTGCCTCGTCGACCTCGGCCATCACGCGCCGAACACCAATATCGAGATGATCGTCGCCCGCCTGATCCAGTTCGGCAAGCTCGGCGGCTTCCATTTCAACGACTCGAAGTATGGCGACGACGACCTCGACGCTGGTTCGATCGAGCCTTACCGCCTGTTCCTCGTGTTCAACGAGCTGGTCGAGGCCGAGCAGCGCGGTGTCAACGACTTCAACCCGGCCCACATGATCGACCAGTCGCACAATGTGACCGACCCGATCGAAAGCCTGATCAACAGCGCCAATGAAATCCGCCGCGCCTACGCGCAGGCGCTGATCGTCGACCGCAAGGCGCTGGCAGGCTTCCAGGATGAAAACGACGCCCTGATGGCGACGGAGACGCTGAAGCGCGGCTATCGCACCGATGTCGAGCCGATCCTGGCGGAAGCTCGTCGCCGCGCCGGTGGCGCTATTGATCCCGTCGCGACCTATCGCGCCAGCGGCTACCGCAAGAAGGTCGCCGCGGAGCGCCCGGCGTCCGTCGGCGGAAGCGGCGGTATCATCTGAGATCGAAGGCTTGATCGAGCCGCCGCGACAACAGCGGCGGCTCGAATTTCTAATCAGACGGCGCCGCGCGTCTCGACATAGAGCGCGTAGACCGAATGGCTGGACGCCATGTAGAGGCGGTTCTTCTTCGGAATGCCGAAGCACAGGTTCGGGCAGCGTTCCGGCAGCTTGATGAAGCCGATCGCCTTGCCGGCCTTGTTGAAGATCTTCACGCCATTGAGGTCTTCCGGCTTGGCGCCGGCCGCACCCGAAGAGCCCCAGCCGCACCACAGGTTACCGTCAACATCGACGCGGAAGCCATCGAGGCCGCCATTGTCGTCGGCGGTGACAAGCGCCTTCTTGTTGGAAAGCGAGAAACCGTCCTTGCCGACATCATAGGACCAGATGACGCGATAGGGCTGGGCGCGGCCTTCGACGATATAGAGCTTCTTCTCGTCTTCCGAGAAAGCGAGGCCGTTCGGACCCTCAGCTCGTCGGTGACAAGGCTGAGTTTCCCGTCAGGCGAGATGCGATAGACGGAATGCGGCAGTTCCGGTTCGGCCTTGTCGCCTTCCCATTCGCCGGCGATGCCGAAGGGCGGGTCAGTAAACCAGATCGAGCCGTCCGACTTGCAGACGATGTCGTTCGGAGAGTTGAGCTTCTTGCCCTTATAATTGTCGGCCAGAACCGTGATCGAACCGTCATATTCAGTGCGGGTAACGCGGCGCGTGAGGTGCTCGCACGACAAGAGCCGGCCCTGCATGTCGCGGGCGTGACCGTTCGAATAGTTCGAATTCGGGTTGAAGACGCTCCAGGTCTCGTTCGTCTCGTCATATTTCATGACCCGGTTGTTCGGCACGTCACTAACCAGCAGATAGCGGCCGTCGCCGAACCAGACGGCGCCTTCCAGCCACCGGGCGCCGGTGGCGACCTGTTCCAGAGACAAGCTGGCGACGCGATATTTGGCAAAGCTCGGGTCGAGAACCTGGATGGCTGGATCCGGATAGATCGGCGAGGGCGTGAAGCCGATCGACTGTGCGGCTGCGACCTTCGGCAGAACGGCGCCCGCCAGCGCGGCTCCTGATATGGCAATGACGTTGCGGCGTGTGTAAACCACTAAGCATTCTCAATATGATTTGTGTCAAAAGGACCCACGGGCTCGCGGGCTGCGATCAAAATCGTGATCACGCGCTCATGTATGTTGACCTATACGTGTGCCGCAATGACACTTTTAGGTCATTCAGCCGACTGGTTAATCAGCCGTGACCAGAACGCCGTAAACAACATGACAGAAAATTAGCCAGCCTATATATATGCTTATGCTTTCACACAGACATGCTTTGATAAAACGCATCTCTACTGCCGATTCTATTCGCTTGGCTTCACGAGGTCAGATTTTTTTAAGGATAAGCGCCTAGGTTGAAGCCATAATATCGGGGCAGTTCCCTCGATGTTTTGCGCATGATGCGTTGTCCCACCGTTTTCTGATGTCATTTTTCTTGCGATCGAGGTGCCCTCGTCCGCAGGCGGCCCGATGCCATTTCACCAAGATTTCCAAGGTGCCTCATGTTGAAAAACCTGAAGATAAAAACCAAATTCCTTATTGCCATTGCCATGCTTGGCCTCGTCTCCATGGCAGGCTTGCTGTATCTCACCGACAAATTCAGCGCGGCTAATCAGCAGTATACCGGCTTCCTCCAGAACGAGAGCCAGGCGGCAACCTTCAGCGCGCGCGCAGCAGCCGGCATCTGGACATCGACGACATGGCTCAGCCGTGCCGTCGCGCAAGAACCCGGTTCCCCCGCCTTCGATAACATCTCGAAGCGTTTCACCACCGAATTCGGCGGAGCTCGCCAGCGCCTCGCGCAGGTGTCTGAACTGGTCCCCAGCCGCAAGAGCGCGATCGACGAACTGCTGGTCGGTGCAGACGCCCTGAAATCGCTTGGCGATCAGCTTCTTGCCGCGCGCGCTGCCGGCAATACGGCTGAAACGCAGGCGCTTTCCACAAAGCTTGATGACATGATCGTCGGGCTGTCGCCTAAGTTCGGCGCGAATAACAAGGCCATGGCTGACCTGCTTGAGCAGGGCGGTAGCCGGCTGTCCGCTTCCGTTTCTTCTACTATCTTCTACACGCTTGTCGGCCTTACCCTCGGTGTCATCGCGGCAATCGCTTTTGCCATGGTCATCGCTCAGAAGGGTGTGACGGCACCGATGGCGAAGCTTCGCCAGCGTATGGAAACGCTTGCTTCCGGCGAGACCGGCGAAGAAGTTCATGGGCTGGATCGCCGGGACGAAATCGGCCAGATGGCTGCCGCCGTTGCCGTGTTCCGGACCAATGCGATCGACCGCCTGCGCATCGAGCAGCAAGCAGAAGCCACCCGTTCGATGAGTGAGAGCGAGCGTCTCGAGCGCGAAGCCGAGAAGGCCAATGAGGCGGCCAATCTGCATCGCGCGGTCAAGGCCCTTGGCGGCGCTCTGGGCAACCTCGCCGATGGCGACCTGAATTGCCAGATCGATACACCATTTACTGGCGACCTCGACACCCTTCGCCAGGACTTCAACGCCGCGGTCGCCAAGCTGCACAATGCGCTGCAGGCCGTTGGCGCCAATGCAAGCGCCATCAGCGCCGGCTCGAGCCAGATCCGCGCTTCCGCCGACGACCTCTCCAAGCGCACGGAGCAGCAGGCAGCCTCCGTTGAGGAAACCGCTGCAGCGCTGGAGCAGATCACCACGACGGTCAAGGATGCCGCCGGCCGTGCAAGCGACGCCAGCCAGCTTGTTGCCAAGACGCGTGAAGCAGCCGAACGCTCCGGCGAGGTCGTTCGCAATGCCGTAACCGCGATGCACTTGATCGAGCAGTCTTCGAACGAGATCAGCAACATCATCGGCGTGATCGACGATATCGCGTTCCAGACCAACCTTCTCGCGCTCAATGCCGGCGTCGAGGCCGCCCGTGCCGGTGAGGCGGGCAAGGGTTTTGCCGTCGTCGCACAGGAAGTGCGCGAACTGGCACAGCGCTCGGCGCGCGCAGCCAAGGAAATCAAGGCACTGATCACCGCCTCGGGTTCGCAGGTCGAGTCCGGTGTGGAGTTGGTTGGCGAAGCCGGCAAGGCGCTGGATGCAATCGTCGCCGAAGTGCAGGAGATCAACCGCCATGTTCACGCGATCGCTGAAGCCTCGCGCGAACAGTCGATCGGCCTGCAGGAGATCAACACGGCCGTGAACACCATGGACGAAGGCACGCAGAAGAACGCCGCCATGGTCGAGGAAACGACCGCGGCGAGCCACAGCCTGGCACATGAGGCGATGGCGCTGTCGCAGCTGATGTCCCAGTTCAAGCTGGATGGCGCCGTTGCCAACCAGGCGCGGCCGAGCTTCGCCAAGCCTGCGGCGACGACCGCCAACCACGGCCCCGTCGCCTCGCCGGCACGGCAGCTGGGCCAGAAGTTGACCAATGCGTTTCGCGGAAACGCCGCGCTCAAGCAAGAGCCGGAATGGTCTGAATTCTGAGCTAGGTCACTTAGGAAACGGAGCCCAGAAGGCTCCGTTTTTTATTTGAGTACAACGCACGGCCATTGATCGCCACAAACAAAAAAGCCGCCGCCAATGTGGCGACGGCTTTCGGGGGGCAGGGAAGCCCAAGGCGTTAGCAATAGCTGCAGACAGCGGCCGGATTGCTCTTGATGACGTCGATGAATTTCTTGACCGGGTTGGTGCGCTGTTCGCGTTTCACCGCCGCAGTCTCCAGAAGTCGCTTGAAATCTTCAAGCTTCACGCCATCGGCGCGCATCACCATGGCGATCAGGGGGTCGCGAAGGGCTTCGGATATCGTCAGGTCGTCTCTGGTCTTTCTCATGGCTCAGTCCTCCTTTCGTGGGCGGTCGCCCGTGTTCCACTTCGGCCGCGCTGCCCTCTCGGCAATTGACTTCCGCGAAAAGTGGTGTTACCGGTAAGTAACAATGCATTTGTTACCGATCGGTCACATGGATGTCAAGGACATTGTCCGCAGAAAAATCAAAAACTTCGACTGCTCTCCTGCCCGCAGGCGCCGATGAAAAGATTCCTCCCCGGGAACGTATCGTCTCGACCGCAGCGGAGCTTTTCCGTGAGCACGGGATCCGTGGCATCGGCGTCGATGCCATCGCCGAAGGCGCTCTCACCAACAAGATGACGCTCTACCGCCACTTCGGATCGAAGGACGAGCTGGTATGCGAAACGCTGCGCCGCGCCTCCGAAAAGGCCGAGGCGATCTGGCGCGAGCTGGAAGCCACGCATCCCGATGATGCGCGCGCCCAGCTACTTGCCTGGATCGAACTCAGGACACAGAGCTTGTGCGGTGATCAGGTCGGTTGCGATCTGGCGAACGCCGCGATCGAGCTCAAGGGGGAAGGGCACCCAGCCTATAGCGTTATCGAACGCCATAAGGCGGAGCAGCGCGACAGGCTCGAGGCGCTCTGTCTCGCCGCCGGCGCGCGCGAACCGCAGCTGCTGGCAGACACGCTGACCCTGCTTCTGGAAGGCGCCCGCGTCACCCGTCAGTCGATGGGCAAGGACAACTGTTGCGGCCACTTCTCCAAGGCATGCAACGCCGCTGTCGCGGCGTTCGCCTGAGCGCCGGTTCCGGCAATTTGGAACTTTCGTGAGCGAAGCTCGTTTTCAACCAGATGTGGAAACACGGTTGAGCGGGAAGATGAACTACATTTATCTCCATCGCCTGTATGCCAAACGGGCGGAGCTTGAAGCCAAGCTTGAACTCTATGATGCGCGCGATTGCTTCGGTGACGAGGACGTCAACGACGGTACTGATCGTGAGTTGCGTTCTCGGATCGAGGAAATCTCGGCTGAAATCGATACGCTCGAACATTCCCGCGTTGGATAACACCCGCTAGCTGATAGCATCGAGCAGTTCGATCGTGCGATGATCGAACGCTCCGTCATAGAAATGGTCTATCGCCTGATGGAAAGGTGACCCGTGGTCGCTGACCGCCGCAAACAGCGTCATCGACGATCGCAGCTTGTGATCATCGGGAGAACCGAAGACCTCATGTGCGGATTTTCCATTGATCGACAATACGGCGTCGACACAGCGCAACAGACGGGCGCCGAGAATGGGATCGGCCAGATAGGCCGAGGCTTCGCCGGCCGAGCGGATAGCGTATTTCTCCGACATTGAGGACGTGCCGAGACCTGCCATCTGCGGAAAGATGAACCACATCCAGTGCGAGCGCTTGCGGCCATTCCTGAGCTCTGTAAGCGCGCGATCATAGACACCGTTTTGAGCTTCGATAAAGCGATCGAGATTGTAGTCGATATCACCGGACATGATGCCCTCCCCCGACTAGATCTATGTCACGATCGCCGTTTCTCCAGTTTAAGCCGACAAGTGCTCAGCAGGACTTGTCGGGATAGGGGCTATGCTCCCGGCAATAATCGAGTGCCGGGCCCGAATCCGAGATCGCTCCGACAGGGGCGAGATCGACGGCCGATGCCGTCGAGGTGTTCATATGCGCGACATACCCCGCCGCGCCAAGAACCAGCAGGGCTCCAACGATCATAAACCGCTCCGACATCGATGGCCGGCTGGTTGCCTTGATGTGTTCCACGTATTCGCGTTCGCCCATACCGTTCAACTCTTCGTCCGTTGCATGATGATGGACCGTGTCGCCGCGAGGGGCGCTCCAGCTGTCTACATCTCTCATTGTCTTGCTCCTGAAATCCCCGCGAGGTGCCTACAACATCCCTCGACCCGTGGCGTCTTTCGCGCATTCCCGATATGTGGTGGCAACCGCCACGGTTGAAGGCCGGATACACAAACTCAGTGTTCATAAAATCGAACCAATCGGTTTGATCTGGCTTCAAGGGCTTGGCACTTCGAGGAAATTCGGCTTAGGTCGCGTATTCATCCAGACCACGGACACTGACATGACGAAATCATTTGGTGCGATGTCGATCGCGCAACTTTCCGTTCTCATCCAGAATGGCGCCGCCGATCCGGTCGAGGTTACCGAGGCGGTGCTCGAAGGCATCAAGGCGCACTCCGATCAGTCGATTTTCACAGAACTGATGGCGGAGCGCGCGCTTGAAGAGGCCAAAGCGTCCTCGGCGCGGCTGAAGGCTGGCCGGTCGCGCGGGTTGCTTGAGGGCATTCCCGTTGCGTGGAAAGACCTGTTCGACATCAAGGGGCGCGCGACGACGGCCGGCTCCAAAGTTCTGCGCGACGCCCCCGTGGCAGAAGACGATGCAGCGGTCGTAAGCGCGCTTGCCCAGGCCGGCATGGTCGCCGTCGGCTGCACCAACATGAGCGAATTTGCTTTTTCCGGCCTCGGCATAAACCCGCATTACGGCACGCCGCACAACCCGCGCAGCAAGGATGAGCCACGTATTCCCGGCGGCTCCTCCTCGGGCGCCGGTGCCGCGGTGGCCGCGGGCCTCGTCCCCGTGGCGATCGGCACCGACACAGGCGGATCGGTCCGCATCCCCGCCGCCTTCAATGGCGTCGTCGGCTACAAGGCAACGCGCGGACGCTATGCGATGGGCGGCGTCTTCCCGCTGGCGCGAAGCCTGGATTCACTCGGCCCCCTTTGTCGCACAGTGCAGGACGCGATCTGGGTCGACACGGCCATGCGTGGCCTGACCGCCGCTCCCGCCATCACCCCAAGTTCGCTTCGGGAACTGGATGTGGTCATTCCTGATAATGTCGTGTTCGATGGCGCCGAGGCCGGCGTCGTCGCAGCTTTCGAGCAAGGCGTGGAGTGGCTGATCGCGGAAGGTGCTTCGGTCACCCGCGTCACCATCCCGGCCTTCGACGAGATTCTCGCCCTCATGGGCAAGTACGGCAGCCTGGTGACCGCGGAAGCCTTCGCGCTTCATCGCGAACGCCTCGCCGGGCCGGAGGCCGATCAGATGGACCGCCGCGTCGTGCAGCGCACCCGCCTTGGCCAGACGATCACCATGCCCGACTACATCGCCATTATCGAAGCCCGCGAGCGGCTGATCGCGGAGGTCAACCGGATGGTCGGCGATAGCATCATTGCTTACCCGTCCGTCGCCCATATCGCGCCACCGATCGCCGCGCTGGAAGCAAACGACGATCTTTTCTTTGCGACCAATGGCAAGACATTGCGCAACACCATGCTCGGCAATTTCCTTGATTGGTGCGGCGTGTCGATCCCCTGCGGGACAGGCGATGCGGATATGCCGGTCGGCCTGCTGCTTTCGGCAACCGCCGGCCGCGACGAGGCGCTGCTTGCCGCCAGCCTTTCGGCGGAAGCTGTGATCACGGGAGATTCCGTTTGAAATTCCAAGACGTTGCTGCCTAGATAGGGCGGGAACGAGGAGGAGGAATGGAATGATCGAGGATATCGAGAGCGGACGGTTCGCCGTCTCCACGTGGTCGCTGCACCGGGCGCTGGGGACGGTCTATCCCTATAGCCCCGATCCGGCCAAGAGCGCGGCGCCACAAGAGCCTTACGGCCCCGGCAGCGTCGGACTGCTCGACGTTCCACGCCAGCTTGCAGATCGCGGCATCCACAGGCTGGAGATCTGCTCCTTCCATCTGCCGAGCCTCGACGCGGACTATCTGCGGCGGCTGCGCGCTGCGCTCGATCAATCCGGCGTCCTGCTTCAGACCTTGCTGGTCGAGGATGGCGACCCGAGCAACCCCGAGACGGCCGAGCGCGATATCCGCTGGATCGCCGGCTGGATCGAGATCGCAACGGCGCTTGGCGCGAGAAACATGCGCGTGATCGCGGGAAAGCAGCAGCCGAGCGACGAGAACCTCGCCCGTTCATCGGGACATCTCTCATGGCTGGCGGAGCAAGCCGAGGAGAGCGGCATCCGCGTCGTCACTGAGAACTGGTTCGATCTCCTGCCGTCGCCCCGAGAAATGAACTGGCTGCTTGACGATCTCACCGGCAAGGTCGGCCTCAACGGCGATCTCGGCAACTGGTCGGCGCCGGACAAATATGCCGGCCTTTCGGACATCATGCGTCGCGCCGAGATTTGCCACGCCAAGGCGAACTACACCGCATCGGGCATGGACACCCAGGACTACGGCAAGTGCCTGGAAGCCTGCCGACAGGCGGGATATGCCGGTCCCTACACGCTGATCTACGATTCGCCCTTCTTCCCCGACGAATGGGACGGCATCCTTCTTCAGAAGGCCTTTATCGAGCAATTCCATCAAGATGAGCAGCGCGCCACGGGCTGAGCTGCGGAAGGAGACTGGCATGCCTGGTTCAACTGCGATCAACGACTTTTCGAAACGCCTCAGGTCGGGCGAAAGCGGTGGTCTGATTTCAGCCTGGATCGGCATACCCGATCCGCTCTTCGTCAATCATCTCTCGCAGGAAGCGTTTGACGCCGTCGTGCTCGATATGCAGCACGGCGTCTGGGACATGGTATCCGTTGCCAACGGCATTGGGCAGGGCGGGCTCGCCGGCAAGCCAGTGATGGCGCGTATTCCCGTCGGCGACTTCTCGACAGCCTCGCGGCTGCTCGATGCCGGCGCGTCCGGAATTATCGCGCCGATGATCAATTCGGTTGCGGATGCGCATGCCCTAGTCAAGGCGACCAAGTATCCGCCGCTCGGCGAGCGCAGCTGGGGACCGACGCTGGCGATGAACCACACCGGCCTCGCCGCCGCGACCTACCTGGCGACAGCAAATCTGGAGACGGTCGCAATCGCGATGATCGAAACGCGGGCAGCACTCGATGCCGCTGATGACATCCTCGGCGTCGACGGCATCGACGGCGTCTTTATCGGCCCATCCGACCTTTCCATCGCGCTCTCGAACGGCGCGCAGCTGGCGCCCGATACGGCGGAAATGGATGTCGTGCTGAAGCAGCTGCTCGACCGCTGCCGCACGCATGGCAAGTTCGCCTGCATCTTCGGCAGCAACGGCGAGCGCGCCGGACAACTGCTGAAGATGGGCTTTGATCTCGTTATCGCGGGCGCGGACACGCAACAGCTTCGCGCGGGCGCCGCGAACGCCATCGCCACGGCCCGCAAGGGACAGGCAGGCTGATCTATTTCTTCTGTGCCAGCCAGATGACGTGGCGCGCGCCGCCACGTTTTCCGTTGGCGCGCGAATTGACGGCTTCGACGGCAAAGCCACTGTCGCGCACGCGGCGTGTGAAGCTGGCGTCGGGGCCGGATGACCAGACGGCCAGCACACCGCCGGGACGCAGGGCCTCGCGTGCGGCCTTCAGCCCGGCGAAGTCGTAAAGCCCGTCGTTCGATTGTCGGGTCAGTCCATCCGGCCCGTTGTCGACATCAAGCAGGATGGCGTCGAATTTTGCCCGGCTCGAACGAATGAGTTCGGACACGTCCCCCTGATGAATGCCGACGCGGGGGTCATCGAGGCACCCCTTGAACACTTCCGCCATTGGCCCCCTCGCCCAGCTGACGACGGCAGGCACCAGTTCCGCGACGACAACGGTCGCATCGTTTGGCACGACGGCCAGTGCCGCGCGCAGCGTGAAACCCATGCCGAGACCGCCGATGAGGATGCTCGGACGCGGCCGGCCCTTGAGCTTGTCGTAGGAGAGCGTCGCAAGCGCCTCCTCGGAGCCGGAGAGGCGGCTGTTCATCAACTCGTTCGATCCGAGCATGATCGAGAATTCGCTGCCGCGCCGCTTCAGGCGCAGTTCGCCGGCCTCGCCGGGAATTTGAGCGGAATCGAGCTGGATCCAGGGCAGCATGTCTTAGGCCTCGCGTTGAGCCGCCCCACTAGCACAAAAGATCGCGCTAACGAAACGCAAACACGAGGCTGTAAGCCAGACAGCCGGTCGGATCACTGTCCGTTGATGCAGGCCGGATTGGCGGACTTGTGGTTGGCCGCATTGCGCTGATTGGGCGGGCAGCGTGTCCACTGGACCGGGGCAGTGCCTGCGGTGCTTCCAGTCTCGAAGGAATCGAGGGGAATGGAAAGGCCGCCACTCGGCTGCTCGTCCTTCGGACCGGTTCCAAGCGGTGCGGAACCATCGAAGCGGCCGCTACTATCCATGCCCATGTTCATCTGCGCGAATGCACTGCCGGCAAAGCCCATGATGACAATTGAGGTAACTGCGAGAAGCTTGCGCATGCTGGAAACTCCTTCACGTTGAATACCATGAAGAAATAGCGCGCGGCCGGATAGTTTCCAACCGCGTGCTACTACCTATTTCGCGCGAGTTCAGCGCGCCGCCCAGTTGGCGCCCCGGCGGAAGATGGTGCGCATTTCCGGCACGGAAAACTCCTTGGCCTGATGCCCGAGCGAGGAATAAAAGACGCGTCCCTTTCCGTACTTCCGCTTCCAGGCAACCGGCATCACCACGCCATCGATCCAATAGGCGTGATCGCCGGTAAAGGTCGTCGTCGCCAGCACCTCGTTGGAGGGGTCGACATGCATGTAATATTGCTCCGACGTGTAGTCGAAATCGGCAATGCCTTCCATGACCGGGTCATCTGGCCGGGTAATATTGACCCTGTAGTCGATGATATTGCCGGGGTGCGCGACCCACTGGCCGCCGACGATGAACTGGTATTCCACGCATTCGCGGAAGCTATCGCCGGCCCCGCCATGATAGCCGGCCAGACCGACACCGCCTTCGATTGCCGCCGCAAGGTTCTTGATCTCTTCCTTCTCGATCTTCGACATGGTGACGATCGGCACGACGAGCGAAAGGTCGTGAACGGAAGGGTCGGCGAAAGCCTCGGTGGTATGCTCGACATAGACCTTGAAGCCGTCTTCCTCGAGTATGTCCTTGACGATGGCGGCGCATTCCTGCGGCTCGTGGCCGCTCCATCCGCCCCAAACGATCAGTGCTTCACGCATTAAACTTCCTCCTCAATAATTACTTGCCCAGACGCCCGTCGACGAGGGATTCCGAGATCGGCGTCGGCCTCTTGGTCTGCGTGGTGATCGCCACGGTGCGGCCGGTGTCCGATGCGGTCTGGAACGCTTCCATGACCTCCAGCACGTGCAGCGCCAGGCTGCCGTTTGCGCGATGCGGCCGGTTCTCACGGATCGCATAAGCGAGATCGGCGACACCGATCGACCGGTAGTTTCCGTCGGCATAGGGGGCTGTCAGCGGCTGGCTTTCGAACGAACCGCCCTTGCGCAGCCACTCCACCTCACCGCCGAAGTGATTGGGATCGGGCACGATCAGCGTTCCCTCGGTCCCGTAGACCTCGAGCGGCACGTGCTTGTGGCCCGCGACGTCGAAGCTCATGCCGATCTGCACGACGGCGCCATTGGCAAAGGCCATCAGGCCGGACACATGGGTCGGCACATGCACGGGGATATGCTCGCCGTTCCGCGGCTCGCTGGTGATGACGCGCTCCTTGCGCGGCGTGACGGCAAAGCCTGCCACCTGCGCCACCGGTCCGAACAGATTGACGAGATCAGTAATATAGTATGGCCCCATGTCCAGCATCGGCCCGCCTCCGACCTCGTAATAGAAGGCGGGATTGGGGTGCCAGCGCTCGTGGCCGGGGCACATGAAGGTGGCCGTGCCGCCCACCGGCTGGCCGATCACGCCCTGATCGATCAGCTCCCGCGCCGTCTGGTGGCCGCCGCCGAGGAAGGTGTCGGGTGCCGCACCGATGCGCAAGCCCTTCGCCTTGGCGGCTTCGGCGAGCTGCTTGCCTTCGGCGAAATTGATCCCGAGCGGCTTTTCCGAATAGGTGTGCTTGCCTGATGCAAGCGCCTGCAGGCCAACGGCGACGTGTGCCTTGGGTATGGTCAGATTGACGATGATCTCGATCGAGGGATCGGCGAAGAGTTCGTCAACGCTTCTGGCCGGCACGTTGAACTCAGCCGCCTTTGCCTGCGCGAGCTCGCTGTTGAGATCCGCCACGCCCCTGATGTCGAGAATGGGGAAAGACGCCATGGCCTTCAGGTACGCGCCCGATATGTTGCCGCATCCGATGATGCCTATGCCGACTTTATCCATGATTTCCTCCCATAGATTTTGGTTCTGAAAGCGTCAGAGCGCCGGGCCCGTGGTGTTCCATGGCGACTCGTAAAGTTCGTAGAGGGCGACGGCCGCAGCCCCCTGTGCCCAGAAGTCGTCGCTGGAATCGTCGAAGACGAGTTCCGCGACACCCTTGAGCGAGGGTGGAATGGCCAGCGCGTAGGCATTACGCAGGCTCTCCAGGAACGGTTCGCCAAGCGCCAGGCTGGAGCCCACCAGGATCACGCGCGGCGGCGCGAAGATGGTCACGATATTGGCAACCGCGACGCCGACGGCCTCCCCCGCCCGGATCGCCGCGCTGATCAGCGCATTGTCTTCGGCCTTGATCAGGGCCTGTGCATGCGCCATGCCGCGCCCGAGTCGGATCGCCTCTGCAAATCGCCCACCAGCCGGCTGCTCGCCCAGAATTTCGCTTTCGCCCGCCTGGCTGGACAGTCGCACGATGCCGCGCGGGCCCATTCCAAGCACGAGATCACCGAGATTGTGGCTGAGGCCGCCGGCGCCGCGAAACAGCTGGTTGCCGTGCAGCACGCCAAGCCCCAGCGTCTGCTCCAGCGAGATCAGCACCATGTCTTCCAGATCGCGCGCCTTGCCGAACCAGTGATGCGCCAGTGTGATGGCATGCGCATCGCTTTCGACGATCGTCGAGGTGTTCAGCCGCGCGGTCATCTCGGCGGCGAAATCGACGTCGACGTCCCGGAAGATCGGGCTGCTGCGAATATGGCCGGTTCGATGCTCGATCACACCCGGCAGGCTGAGGCAGACGGTATCGACATCCTCAAGCGACAGGCCGGCATCGACGACGCAGCGCCGCACGCCATCCTCGACCAGATCGGCGATGACCCCGATCGGCTGGCGATCGATGCGGATCGGCAGGGTGAGATTCGAGAGCACGTCGCCGCGAAAATCGGTGACGACGAAGACCATGCGACTGGCCGCGATCTTGGCGCCCACGACACGCGCCGCATCCGGATTGAGCTCCAGCATGACGCGTGGGCGGCCGCGCGCCGCTTCGTTGCGGATATCGCCTTCGTGGCGCGGCAGGATGAGGCCATCATCCAGCAGCGAGGCGGTGATGGCCGACACCGTGGTGGTCGACAGCTGCGTGCGCTCGCTGATCTCGACACGCGCGATCGGCCCATGGCGGCGAACCGTGTCGAGCACGTTCAGGCGATTGATCGCGCGCATCAATTCGGGGTCTGCGGTCTTCATCTATTCGTGCACGGCTCTTCTTGCGACCGCCGAAGCGGATGGGAATTTTTGTCGGAATGCGAATTAAATAACGTGGAGATTCAGTCTTCTGTCAAGACCAATCCGCCAAATTCAACCAAGGGAGTTGACATTCCGGCAAAGCTGCCGATCATTTAATCCGCATAAGGGACAAAATTGTAGAGGACGATTTTCCCTTGAGGAGGAGACCTTATGTTCAATCATCAAAGGGCGAAAGCCCTGTTCAATAGTCGTGCCTTTGTCCGCTCGACCGCGACCGCGCTCGCGCTTCTGATCGCCGCCGGCACTGCCGCTGCCGACACGACAATTAAGTGGATGCATCTTGAAGTCGATCCGACCTATCTCGGCATCTGGCAGCAGATCGTCAAGAATTACGAGGCCGAGCATCCGGGCACGAAAATCGAGATGCAGTTTCTTGAAAACGAAGCCTTCAAGGCGAAGCTGCCGACGCTTCTGCAGTCGAGCGATGCGCCTGATCTCTTCTACAGCTGGGGTGGCGGCGTCCTGAAACAGCAGCTGGCGACGGGTGCCCTGCTTGATCTCAGCGAGTCGATGAACGCCAAGGATGGCGCGTGGGTGAACACCTACAACCCGGCCTCCGTCAAGGGCCTGAGCTATGACGGCAAGATCGGCGCGGTGCCCTATGCCGTCGGCACCGTATCCTTCTTCTATAACAAGGAATTGTTCGCCAAGGCCGGCGTCGATGCGAGCACGATCAAGACCTGGGACGACTATCTGGCCGCGGTCAAGAAGATCAAGGATGCCGGCATCGTGCCGATCGCCGGCGGTGGCGGCGAGAAGTGGCCGATCCACTTCTACTGGAGCTATCTGGTCATGCGTGATGGCGGCCAGAAGGTCTTCGATGCCGCCAAGAATGGGCAGGGCGAAGGCTTCAACGATCCGGCGATAATCAAGGCCGGCGAGCGGCTCGCCGAGCTCGGCAAGCTTGAGCCCTTCCAGCCTGGCTACCTCGGCGCCACATGGCCGCAAACGCTCGGCGTCTTTGGCGACGGCAAGGCGGCGATGATCCTCGGCTTCCAGAACACGGAAGCGAACCAGCGCACGCATGCCGGCGACCAGAAGGGTCTGAGCCCCGACAATATCGGCCGCTTCGCCTTCCCGGCCGTTACAGGCGGTGCCGGTGCCGTCACCGATACGCTCGGCGGTCTGAACGGTTGGGCCGTCACCAAGAAGGCGCCGCCGGAAACGCTCGACTTCCTTGCCTACCTTACCAATGCCGAGAACGAGCGGACCATGGCCAAGGCCGGGATGATCATCCCAGTCGCGGTCGGCGCCGAGGACGGCGTGACCAACCCGCTGCTGCACGAATCGGCCGAACAGCTGGCGCATTCGACATGGCACCAGAACTTCTTCGACCAAGACCTCGGCCCCTCGGTCGGTCGCGTCGTCAACGACGTGTCGGTCGCCATCGTCTCCGGACAGATGACGCCGGCCGATGGCGCCCAGCAGATCCAGGACGCCTTCGAGCAGGATCAGTTCTGATCAAGACCATCGCGGCGCGGGACATACTCCGCGCCGCACTTTGATGTCTGGAATGTGAGGTCCCCATGGCCAATGTCAGCGCCGCCGCCGCAATCAGACCCGCGCGCATACCGGCCACCCAGTCGGCCCGGCGCAAACATCCGGCCGTTGCCGGCCGCCTGCCCGTGCTGCTGCTCTTCCTGCCGCCCGCACTTCTGTTGTTCTCGATCTTCGTGATCCTACCGATGGGCGAGGCTGCCTTGTACAGCCTTTACAAATGGGACGGCTATGGCCTGCCGACGCAATATGTCGGCATGCGCAACTTCGAGCTTCTGTTCAAGAACGGCGCCTTCCTGACCGCGCTGAAGAACAACGCGATGATCATGGTCATCTCGATCTTGATCCAGATTCCGCTGGCCATCTGGCTGGCGATGATGCTGGCGCACCGCATCGCCGGCGTGGTCGTCTTTCGGCTGATCTTTTTCCTGCCCTACGTGCTCGCCGATGTCGCGGCCGGCCTGATCTGGCGCTTCGTATATGACGGCGACTACGGGCTCTTCGCGTCGATCGCCCATCTGCTCGGCGTCGAGACACCCTATGTTCTCGCCGACAAGGATCTGGCGATGTATGCGGTACTCGGCGTGATCATCTGGAAATACTTCGGCTTCCACATGATGCTGTTCATCGCCGGTCTGCAATCGCTCGACAAAAGCGTGCTGGAGGCTGCCGAGATCGATGGCGCCAGCGGCTGGCAGCGGTTTCGCTATATCACTCTGCCGCTGCTTGGATCGACCGTGCGTTTGTCCGTCTTCTTCGCCGTCGTCGGCTCGCTGCAATTGTTCGACGTCATCATGCCGTTGACCGGCGGCGGTCCGTTCAACTCCACACAGACAATGGTCACCTTCCTGTTCAACTTCGGTGTCGCCCGCATGCAGGTCGGGCTGGGAAGCGCCGTCGGCGTGGTGCTCTTCCTGATCTGCGTCACGCTCGCCTTCAGCTACAAACGGATATTCATGCGCCATGACTGACGTCGTTTCATCCGATCGGCTCACCGCCGGCACCAAAATCTATCTCTACACGTCGCTGGTCATCATATCGGCCATCGTGCTGATCCCGCTCATGACCACAGCGCTGGGCGGTTTCAAGGATCTGGGCGACCTGCGCACCAATCCGTTCGGCCTGCCGGTCCAATGGCACGCCGAAAATTACACCCAAATCCTGTTCGGCGATCGCTACTGGCGGCAAATGGTCAATTCGCTGATTATCGCTGCGCTGACAGTCTTCCTCACCGTATCGGTATCGGCAATGGCGGCCTTCACCTTCGCGCATGTCCGCTTCTTCGGCGCCGATTTCCTGCTGAACTATTTCCTGATCGGGTTGATGTTTCCGGCAGCGACCGCCATCCTGCCGCTCTTCATCCGCATTCGCGATCTCGGGCTGCTCAACACATATTGGGGTGTGGTGCTGCCGCAGGTCGCCTTCGGGCTCGGCATGAGCATCCTCCTGTTCCGGAACTATTTTCGCAACCTTCCGGAAGAATTGTTCCAGGCGGCCGTGGTCGATGGCTGCGGCTACATGCGCTTCTTCTGGCATATCTGCCTGCCGCTCTCCCGACCGATCATCGCGACGGTCAGCATCATCTCCTTCGTCGGCAGCTGGAACAGCTACATCCTGCCGCTGATCATGCTGAATTCCGAGAAGATGTATCCCTGGCCGCTCGGCATCATGGTCTATCGCGGAGAATTCAGCACAGCCTGGCAGCTGGTGCTCGCCTTCATCACGCTGACGATCATGCCGACCGTCATCGTCTTCTTCCTGGCGCAGAAGCACATCATCGCCGGCTTGACCGCAGGCGCGGTCAAGTCGTGATGAAAGCCCGGTGACGTTCAGCCAAAGACAAGGCCGCCGTCGACGATCAGGTTCTGGCCGGTAACCGCCCGCGCCCAAGGGCTGGCAAAGAACAGCACGGCGTCGGCGGCTTCCTCGGGCGTCGTCACGCGGCGCAGCGGCGTGCTGCCGGCTATGAGATCAAACACCGCCTCGGGCGTCCCGGCGCTGGCATCGGTGGTCCGCAGCAATCCGCCGGAGACCATGTTGACGGTGATGCCATCAGGCCCGAGTTCGGCCGCTGCCGTGCGGGTCAGCGACAATAGCGCCCCCTTCGCCGCCGTATAGTCATGATACGGCACAACCGGGTTCTGGAAGAGATTGGTTCCGATCGTGACAACACGCCCAAAGCCGGCAGAGGCCATGCCGGGGCGCGTCGCCTGGATGAGGTTCAACGCGCCCTTCATCGCCGTATCGAGCTGCGCGGTCATTTCTTCCCAGCGGAGCTCATCGAGCTTCGGGCGCGCATCGCCGTTGAAGCTGAAATCGGCGAGCGCATTGTGCACCACCGTGGTCGGCGGTCCGAGCCTGCGCGTAACATCCGCCACCAGTTCGCTCACCGCCGCGCCGTCGCGGATGTCGGCTTGAAACGCATGCGCCCGTTCGCCGAGGCTTTTCGCCAGCGCCTCGGCCTGTTTCCGGCTGTTGCGATAGTTGACTGCTACCTTCGCGCCTTCGCGGGCGAAAGCGCTTGCGATCGCCGCCCCGAGCCCGCGCGCAGCGCCGGTTACGATCACCGTCTGCTCACTGATCGGCAATGTCATTTAGCGTCTCCTTCCTCTGTCGTCCAAAGTTCGTGAAAGTGCTGGACCGGGCCATGTCCAGAGCCGACGTCGAGCGTGTCGGCCGCAGCCACCGCGCCGGCGAGATAGCTTTTTGCGGTTGCCACCGCCTCTGGCATCGTCGCGCCCTTGGAGAGCTCGGCCGCCAGCGCGCTCGATAGCGTGCAGCCGGTACCGTGGGTGTTTGCGGTCGGAATCCTGGCGGCCTCGAACCAAGAGAGGCCGTCTTCCGTTGCCAGCACATCGGGGCTCTGGTCGCCGTCGAGATGGCCGCCTTTGACAAGCACGGCAGCGGGTCCCAAAGCGCGCAGCGCTTCGGCCTGCTCGCCCATCTCCCGGCGGCTCTCGGCCACATCGGTGTGCAGCAAAGCGGCTGCCTCAGGCAGATTGGGCGTCAGCAGCGTCGCAAGCGGCAGCAGCCGGCGCAGCAACACATCGACTGCGTCGAGATCGAGAAGCTTCGCCCCACCCTTGGCCACCATGACGGGATCGAGCACGATCGGGATGCCGGGATAAAGCTTGAGAACGTCGGCGACCGCATCGGCGATTTCGGCATTGGCGATCATGCCGATCTTCACGGCATCGACACGGACATCCGCGAACACGGCCTTGATCTGATCCGCCACGAAACCCGCTGGGACAAGGTGAACGCCGGATACGCCCTGCGTATTCTGCGCGGTCAACGCCGTGAGCGCCGCCATGCCATAGACGCCGCGCGCGGCAAACGCCTTGAGATCGGCCTGGATGCCCGCGCCGCCCGATGGATCGGATCCGGCGATTGAAAGAACATTGCGGATCATCGTGATCTCCCTTGAATAGCCTCTGAAAGCTCGCGGGCGGCGGCGTGAGGGTCGGCTGTGCCGCAAATCGCAGAGACGACGGCGATCCCGTCGGCACCGGCGGCAAAAACACCGCTGACATGCGCTAGCTTCAGACCGCCGATGGCAACGGATGGAACCGGGCAGGCGGCGACGAGACGTGCAAGGCCGTCGAAGCCGATCGGCTGCTTGTGGTTCGGCTTGGTCGGCGTCGCGAAGACCGGCCCGATGCCGGCATAATCGACCAATGCGGGGTCGACAGCCCTCGCGAGCGCCTCGGTCTCCACCGACAGGCCAAGGATCATGTCGGGGCCGATCCGCGCGCGCGCTGCGCGCACGACCATGTCATCCTGACCGACATGCAGCCCGTCGGCGCCGATCGCGACAGCCGCCTCGACATCATCGTTGACGACAAGCAGCGCGCCCGTCTCGGCAAGCGCTTCTTTCAACGCACGGCCGGTCTCGATCATCTGGGCCGTGGACGCGTGCTTGTCACGAAGCTGCACGACGGTGGCGCCACCGGCGACGGCACGCCTTGCAGTTTCGACCATGCCGATGCCGGCGCAAAGCTCGGGATCGAGGACGAGATAGAGCGAGAGATCGATCCTGCTCATAGCATCCGCACCCGCGATTTGGTGTCGATAGCAGCGCCGTCTATCGCCGCGAGGGCATCGAGGAACCGCCAGGAAAATGACCCCGGGCCCTCAGCGCCGCGTGCCGCCTCTTCGCCGGCGACGGCAAACATGGCAAGTGCCGATATCGTCGTCTCAAACGGTGCATCCGGCCTGATCGCGGCGAAGGCGCCGACGAGGCATGTCAGCGAGCAACCAAGCGCCGTCACCTGCGGCATCAGCGATGAGCCGCCCTCGATGCGGCAGGCGCGCGTGCCGTCGGTGACGAAATCGACCTCGCCTGTCACCGCCACCACTGCCTGGTGCGTGTTTGCGATATGGCTGGCGGCAGCTTCGGCCTGCTCCACGGGATCACGGCTATCGACGCCCTGCCCCCGGCTTTCGCCGCCCGCGAGCGCGATGATCTCGGACGCGTTGCCGCGAATGATGGTCGGGCGAAGCGCCAGCAGCTCCGCGACGGCCTGCCTGCGGAACGCGGTCGCATAGTGGGCGACGGGGTCGAGAACCCATGGCCTGGCGCTTTCGCCCGCCGATCTGGCGGCGGCGCGCATGCCGTTCATCCAGCTCGACGACAGCGTGCCGATGTTAACAGTCAGCGCGCCCGAGATGGCCGCGAACTCGCCGGCCTCCTCTTCGGCATGCACCATGGCTGGCGAAGCGCCGGCCGCGAGCAGCACGTTGGCGGCGATGTTCATCGCAACGAAATTGGTGATGCACTGAACGAGCGGCTTTTGCGCGCGCATGGCATCCAGAATGGAACCGGGAGATTTGTCGTCTTTCATCATGCCCCTTTCGGGCGGGGCAAGACGCGGGGACCCTGATAGCAATGCCGAAGGGTCCGAGCGACTCCCTCCGCCAGCATTATCTGGTTCAGGTTCAAAGGGTACTTCTCAGTCTGCCATCGGCAAACGCCCCTGTCTCTCAATGGCTATCTTCTGTCAGAGAAGCCGACCGCTGTCACGCGCAAAATGACAGCAGCCCGGAGCTGGCAATCCGACCGCCGATCAGGCGCCGTTCTCCTTGATCGCTTCCATCGCAACGAAGGTCGATGTGTTGGCGACGAAGGGAAGGCTGGAGATCTTTTCGCCTAGAACGAGGCGGTAATTGGCGATATCGGACGTGCGTATCTTTAAGAGATAGTCGAATGCGCCCGCGATCATGTGGCACTCCTCGACCTCCTGCAGCTTGCGTACCGCGACATTGAAAGCGTTCAGCGCGTTCTCCCTGGTGTCGGAGAGTTTCACCTCGGTAAACGCCACATGGTTGCGGCCGAGCTTGTTGACGTCGATGATGGCGCGGAAACCGAGAATAAAGCCGTCCTCGATCAGTCGCTTTAGCCTGACCTGGCACGGCGTGTTGGACAGGCCGACGCGCTTGGCGAGGTCGGTCACCGACATCCTGCCATCGGCGACGAGCGCGTCGAGGATGCGCTGATCGAATTGGTCGATTTCTCTGTTATTTCCCGCACCGGCCACAATAATTTCCTTCAATATGAATATTGAATAGCGAACTAAAGACTGGAACGCTCGAAATCAAGTGAAATTGACTTTTTGAAATCTGCTAGCTTTCCGAAATCAGCGGATCAGGAGCCCAGCATGGCAATCACCACCGACGCGGCAGCAGTCGAAGTCACAGTAGAGCAGGCCAACGGCTCTGCAAATCCCTTTGACGGATTTGCCCCTCCGATCCGCGAACAGAGCGATCTGCGCCGCGCCATCACGGCTGCCTACCGCACGCCGGAGACGATCTGCGTGCCACGCCTGGTTGAAGCAGCCGCCCTTCCTGATAACGTCAGGAAAGCCGCCGCCGACACCGCCCGCAAGCTGATCGAAGCGCTGCGCGCCAAGCACAAGGGAACCGGTGTCGAGGGACTGGTGCACGAATACTCGCTCTCCAGCCAGGAGGGCATTGCGCTGATGTGTCTGGCCGAGGCGCTGCTGCGCATTCCCGACACGGCAACACGCGACGCCCTTATCCGCGACAAGATTTCCGAGGGCGATTGGAAGGCACATCTCGGCGGCGGTCGCTCGCTCTTCGTCAATGCCGCGACCTGGGGTCTTGTCGTCACCGGCAAGCTGACATCAACGGTTGCCGACCGCAGCCTTTCGGCCGCTCTGACCCGGCTGATCGCCCGCTGCGGCGAACCGGTGATCCGCCGCGGCGTCGACATGGCGATGCGGATGATGGGCGAGCAGTTCGTCACCGGCGAGACCATCGACGAGGCGCTGCAGCGGGCAAAGCCGCTCGAGCACCGCGGCTTCCGCTATTCCTACGACATGCTGGGCGAAGCGGCGACCACGGGCGCCGACGCGAAGCGCTATTACAAGGATTACGAGACAGCGATCCACGCCATCGGCAAGGCGTCTGATCGGCGTGGCATCTACGAAGGCCCGGGTATCTCGATCAAGCTTTCGGCGCTGCATCCGCGCTACGCGCGCGCGCAGAGCGCCCGCGTCATGGACGAGTTGCTGCCCAAGGTGAAGGCGCTGGCGCTGATCGCCAAGTCCTACGACATCGGCCTCAACATCGATGCCGAGGAAGCCGACCGCCTTGAACTGTCGCTCGACCTTCTGGAAGCGCTCTGCCTCGACCCCGATCTGGAAGGCTGGAACGGCATGGGCTTCGTCGTCCAGGCATACGGCAAGCGCTGCCCCTTCGTACTCGATTTCATCATCGACCTCGCGCGCCGGGCCGGCCGCCGCATCATGGTGCGCCTCGTCAAGGGCGCTTACTGGGATGCGGAGATCAAGCGTGCGCAGGTCGATGGCCTCGCGGACTTCCCCGTCTTCACACGCAAGATCTATACCGACGTTTCCTACATCGCCTGCGCCAGGAAGCTTCTGGCGGCGACCGACGCCGTCTTCCCGCAGTTCGCGACCCACAACGCCCAGACGCTGGCGACCATCTACCAGATGGCGGGGTCGGACTACTATGTCGGCAAGTATGAGTTCCAGTGCCTGCATGGCATGGGCGAGCCGCTTTACGACGAGGTGGTCGGCCGACAGAACCTGAACCGCCCCTGCCGCATCTACGCCCCCGTCGGCACGCATGAGACGCTGCTTGCCTATCTCGTGCGTCGCCTGCTGGAGAATGGCGCCAACTCGTCCTTCGTCAACCGGATTGCTGACCCGAACGTCTCCATCGAAGAGCTGATCGCGGACCCGGCCGAGATCGTCTCGAAGATGCCGATCGTTGGGCAGAAGCACGACAAGATCTTGCTTCCCGGCGAACTATACGGAACCCGCGTCAACTCCGCAGGCCTCGATCTCTCCAGCGAAACGGTGCTGAACCACCTGTCCCACCTGCTGGGCGAAAGCGCAACGAAGGGCTGGCGCGCCCTGCCGAGCCAGGCGACCGACATCAACGGCGCGCGCGACGTGCTCAACCCCGCCGATCACAGGGACGCGGTCGGCCAGGTGCGTGAGGCAACGCCATCCGAAGTCGCGGCAGCGATGCAGGCGGCGCAAGCAGCAGCCGCATCCTGGGCAAGCGTTTCGCCCGCAGACCGTGCCGCTTTGCTCGACGGCGCGGCCGATATCATGCAGACTCGCATGGAAACGCTGCTCGGCCTCATCATCCGCGAGGCCGGCAAGTCGGTGCAGAACGCCATCGCCGAAGTGCGCGAGGCGATCGACTTCCTGCGCTATTACGCCGAACAGGCACGCCGCACACTCGGCCCCTCACACGCGCCGCTAGGCCCCGTGGTCTGCATCAGCCCCTGGAACTTCCCACTGGCGATCTTCAGCGGCCAGGTCGCGGCCGCCCTCGTCGCCGGCAACCCAGTTCTCGCGAAGCCCGCGGAGGAAACGCCGCTGATCGCCGCCGAGGCGGTCAGAATCCTGCATGAGGCGGGCATTCCCCAGGATGTCGTGCAGCTGGTTCCGGGCGAAGGCAGCGTCGGAGCGGCGCTTGTCGCGGCGCCGGAGACGGCGGCGGTCATGTTCACAGGCTCGACCGAAGTTGCCCGGCTGATCCAGGCCGAACTTGCCAAGCGGCTCTCCGCGGATGGCAAGCCGATCCCACTTATCGCCGAAACCGGCGGCCAGAACGCCATGATCGTCGATTCCTCGGCGCTTGCCGAACAGGTCGTGGGCGACGTGATTGCATCGGCCTTCGACAGCGCCGGCCAGCGCTGCTCGGCGCTGCGCATTCTCTGCCTGCAGGACGATGTCGCCGATCGCACGCTGACGATGCTGAAGGGCGCGCTGCGCGAACTGACGATCGCCAACACCAATCGCCTCTCCGCCGATATCGGCCCTGTCATCACCGCCGATGCGAAGGAGATCATCGAGACCCACGTTAAGTCGATGCAGGCGCTCGGCCGCCAGGTCGAACGCATCAAGCTGCCGACAGAGACACAGCATGGCACCTTCGTCGCTCCGACGATCGTGGAACTCAAGAACATCGCCGAACTCAAGCGCGAAGTGTTCGGCCCGGTACTGCATGTCATCCGCTGGCGCCGACAGGATCTGGATCGGCTCGTCGATGAGATCAACGCCACGGGCTATGGCCTGACTTTCGGCCTGCACACGCGCCTCGACGAGACGATCGCCCGCGTGACCTCCCGCATCGCGGTCGGCAACGTCTACGTCAACCGCAACGTCATCGGCGCCGTGGTCGGCGTTCAACCCTTCGGCGGGCGCGGGCTTTCCGGCACCGGTCCCAAGGCCGGCGGGCCGCTCTATCTCGGACGCCTGGTGAAGACACCGCCTATCCCGCCGCAGCACAGCTCCGTCTATAGCGATCCGGCGCTTTCGGATTTCGCCAAGTGGCTCGACGAGCGCGAACTGCATGACGAGGCCGAGATGGCCCGCAACCTCGGCAGCCAATCGGCGCTTGGTCTGGAGAGCGAGCTGACCGGTCCTGTCGGCGAGCGCAACATCTACGCGCTGCACGCACGCGGAACCATCTTCTGCGCACCAGTCTCGGAAGTCGGCCTGCATCGCCAGATCTCCTCCGTTTTGGCAACAGGCAACAAGGCACTCATCGAATGCAGCGACAGCCTTCGCAACAGCCTGAAGGACCTTCAATTGAGCGTTTTCCAGCGTATCCAATTTGGCAACGGCAGGAGCACGAGCGAAATCCTCTCGGGCGCGCTCATCGAAGGCGACAGCGCCCGCATCGCCTCGATGCAGCAGGAGATCGCCGCCATGTCCGGCCCACTGCTTTTGACGCAGGCGGCCTCGACGGCGGAGCTGGAGCGCAATCCGGAGGCCTATTGCCTCAACTGGCTGCTGGAAGAGGTCTCCACCTCGATCAACACCGCTGCCGCCGGCGGCAATGCCAGTCTCATGTCGATCGGCTGATCGCCTGGGCGCTTTGTCCAGATGGGTTCAGGTCACCGCAGACGTCTCTATGGACAGTCTGCGGTATCCGCCGCGCCAATAAAGCAGCGGCTCCACGTCCTGGCGCGTCTCGATCGCGCGCACGCGGCCGATCAGGATGGCGTGCGAATGGTGGTTGAGAACCGTCTCCAGCTCGCAGTCGAGCACCGTGAGCGCTTTGGCGAGTGCCGGCGTGCCAGTTGCAAGCTCATACCATTGCGCGCCCTCATACCGCTCGGCGCCACGACGGCCATCAAAGCCGGCGAAGGATTGCGCGACGTGCTGTTGGTCCGCGGCGAGAACATTGACGCAGAAGCGGCGATATTTATCGACGGCAGGCCACGAGGAGGACGACCGGTTGACGCTGACGATCACCGAGGGCACGTCGGCGGAGAGCGATGAGACCGATGTCGCGGTAAATCCCGTCCGCTCGTCTCCCTCGCCGACCGTGATCACGCTGACGGCGCCGGCCAGGTGCCGCATCGAGAGCTTGAATGCGGCTTGATCGACGACAGGTTTGTCCAGCATCGCCAGCCCCCTCTCAGCTTTTCGCGAAGCGATTGGCGGGCATCGACAGGCCGAGGTTCTCGCGCAGCGTCGCGCCCTCGTACTCCTCGCGGAACAGGCCACGGCGGCGCAATTCCGGAAGCACGAGCTTGACGAAATCATCGAGGCTCGCCGGCAGCGTCGGGAACATCAGGATGAAGCCATCCGCCGCGCGGGTCTCGAACCACTCTTCCATGCAATCGGCTATCTGCTTCGGCGTGCCGGTGATGCCGTTTCCGGTGTGCTTTTCGGCATAGTGACGCACCAGTTCACCGACCGTGCGGCCGCTCTTGACGAAATCCACGAGTTCGTCGAACAGGGCGCGCGAGCCCTTTGGCGCTTCAGGCAGCCGGTCCATGGGGAACGGCTTGTCGAGCGGTACGCCGGTCAAATCAGCCTCCAGGAATTCCGACAGCATCAAGCGACCAACATCCGGGTGCATCTTGTCGATCAGATAATCGACCTTCGCTTTCGCCTCGGCTTCCGTCTCGCCGACATTCAGGACGACGCCGGGCATGATCTTCAGATCATCGGGGTTGCGGCCATAGGCCGGCATCCGCGTCTTGACGTTCTGGTAGAAGGCACGGTTGCGGTCGATGTTGGACGCCAGGCTGAAGACGATCTCGGCCGTTCGCGCCGCCATATCCATGCCCGGCTCGGAACCACCCGCCTGCGCGATCACGGGCCGGCCTTGCGGGGAGCGGGCGATATTGAGCGGGCCACGCACCTGGAAATGCTTGCCCTTGTGATTGAGCGTGTGGTGCTTGGTCTTGTCGTAATAGACGCCGCTTTCGCGATCGAGCAGCAGCGCGCCCTCCTCGAAGCTGTCCCACAGGCCGAACACGACATCCACGAACTCGTTGCCGCGCTCATAGCGCAGCGCATGCGGATCGAGACCTTCGCGGTTGAAGTTATAACCGCTCTCGTCGTGGTCCGAGGTCACGACATTCCAGCAGGCGCGGCCGCCGCTCAGGTGATCGATCGAGGCAAACAGGCGCGCGACGTTGAACGGCTCGTAGTAGCTGGTCGATACCGTGGCCACCAGACCGAGCTTCTCCGTCGATACTGCTAGCGCCGATAGCAGCGACAGAGGCTCGAAGCGGTTCATCTTGGTCGGTATGCGCGAGAGCGCGTCCGGGTCGCCGACGGCGGCGGCCGGCGAATCCGCCAGGAACATGAAATCGAGCTTTGCCGCTTCCGAGCGCTTGGCGACGTCGAGGAGATGGCTGAAATCGTTGGCGCCGTTGACGTTGCTGTCAGGATGCAGCCACGAGGCAGGATGAAAGCCGAACGTATAGACAAACGTGCCCAGTTTCATCTTGTCGCTGCGCGCCATCGTCGTCTCCCCAAAGTTGACCGCTATCAATTGCGCACGCTAACGCCACGCGACTTTTTTCATCAATATCGCGCAGCTATCTTCCGTTTTAGTTTTTCTAAAGAGTCGACTGCATCGAGACCTGCCCCTGCTGGCGCGAGAGCGCAATAATCCAATCGCGAAACTCCGGCCCATAGGCCTTCTGCAGGGCCGATCGATCCCAGGCGAGAAAATAGCTCTCGCGCAACGGGATCCTGATGTCGACGGGGATGACGAGCGTCTGCGCCTCGAGCTCGTCCGATATCATCGACATCTGCGCGAGCACCACGCCGCGCTTGTTGACCGCGGCATCGATGGCGCCGCTCGACAGCGTGAAGGACAACCCCGGCGTCGTCTCCTTGAGATCGACGCCGACCTTTGCGGCGAATTCCGACCAGCGTGGATAGGGGGTGAAATGCCGCTCCCATTCCACGTGCAGCAGCGGATAGCGCAACAACTCCGCCGCCGTCGGCTTGGCAGCGGCGATCAAAGCCGGAGAGCAGGCCGGAACGACCCAGTCACGGAAGAGCTCGGTATAATGATCGTGCTGCAGCACGTCGGAGCCATAGCTGACGCGGAAATCGACTTCGTCGAAGCCCATGCGCGGCTCCCGGTCCCGGCCGATGACACGGACGTGGGCGGCCGGGTGCAGGGCCTGCCAGTCGAAGATGCGGCGACCGATCCACTTGTTGACCACCGAGGACAGGGCGCTCAGGACCAGCGCATTCTCGTTGCGCGCACGCTCCAGCACCTGCTGCGCGAGCGCGAACTGCTCGAAGCCCTTGGTGATCTCGCGGTGATAGAGCCGGCCCCAGACCGTCAGCTCCGCGGTTCGCCCACTGCGCTCCAGAAGCGTGACGCCGAGAAAGCTCTCGATCTTCCTGATCTGCTGGCTGATGGCGCCCGGCGACACATTGAGCTCGATCGCCGCCGCCGTGACGCTGCCGCAACGCCCAGCGGCGTCGAAAGCCTGCAGCGCCTTCAGAGGGAGCGCCCTCAGCTGTTGCTCATCGGTCAAGTCGGGCCTCGTCAGGGTTGGCGCCTTGAGCGCTTTTCAGCTGGCTGGAAGACGCTCGCGAACTGGAATCGATCACCGGGATGCATGATCTCGACATGGGTCACCATACGCTCGTTCTGCCACGTCTGGCGAATGAGATTGAGACAGGGCTCGCCGCGCTCCATCAGGAGCATGCGGGCTGTCGAGGCGTCGGCCGAGACCGCCCGGATCACATGCCTCGCCCTCGACCACGGCACCTGCGACAGCAGCCATTTCGCCGGCGGGGCGCCAGCAAAGCTCTCCTCTCTTGCAAGCGGCACCGTGTCGAGCAGGATCAGCCGGCGCTCGATGGCGATCGGCTTTCCATCGACGATATGCAGGCATTGAAGCCTCAGAACCTCAGAACCCTCTGGCGCCTGCAGCTGCGCCGCCTCGGCCGTATCCAGCCTTTCGATCTTGCGCGACAGGATTTCGTGCCGGTGCTCGTAGCCCGCAAGCGCCGCCTCGGTGCTGATGTCCTGGATATCCATCACCGTGCGGTCGATCTGCGGCGAGGCCACGAAGGAGCCGGCCTTGCGCCGGCGCACGATCAGCCCACGCTCGACGAGGATGGAAAGCGCCTTGCTGACCGTCATCCTTGAGCACTGATATTGCTCCACGAGATCGTGTTCGATGGGGATGCGATCTCCCGGCCGCCACTCGCCGCTCAGGATCCGCGTTTCGATGTCCTTGAAAATTCTTTGATGGATCGGGTCCAATACGTCACCTTTTCTCCGGCGCCAGGCGGAAATCGCTAACGCCGATCCGGGGGCTGCTTCAAAGCTGACGCACCTGCCCGGCACAAAAATTGCTTTCCTGGAGTTTGACATTGACACACTAGGCCAGCCTATATCTATTTGTATAGTCAAAAGCGGACCGGAGAAGTTCGCTTAAGGGACTAAAAAGTTCGGGAACTCGTGCTCCTCCACAGGGGGAGCAAACACTGGAGAGATTGAAGATCATGATCGCAAACTCATTGCTCAAGGGCCTGGTCGGCGCCGCATTCCTGTTTGGCGCGACGCTTTCCGCGCATGCCGCTGACACGCTTGCCGCCGTCAAGGCAGCTGGCACGCTGAAGGTCGGCACCGAGACCGCCTTCGCGCCGTTCGACTTTATCGATGCCGGCGAGCACGCGGGCCTCAACGTCGATCTCTTCGCCGAAATCGGCAAGGAACTCGGCGTCAAGATCGAGTGGGTCGCCCTTCCCTGGGACGGCGTCTTCCCGGCGCTTGAAGCCGGCAAGTTCGACGTGGTTGCCGGCCCGGCAACGATCACCAAAAAGCGCATGGAACGCTACCGCTTCACGCCGCCGATCGCCGAAGCAACGATCGCGATCCTGAAGAAGGCCGGCGATACTTCGATCAGCAAGCCGGAAGACATTGCCGGCAAGAAGATCGGCGTCGGCAAGGCAACCTCGCAGCTCGATCAGCTGAAGGAATTCTCCAACACGCTGGCGACCAAGGCCGATATCCGCGAATACCCTGCCTTCACCGAATCCTACGCCGACCTCGCTGCCGGCCGTATCGCCGGCGTTGCAAACTCGCTGCCGAACATCGCCTTCGTCGCCAAGCAGCGCGAGGGAACCTTCGAAGTCGTTCAGCCGCCTTTCGGCAAGAAGTCCTACTTCGGCTTCATCGGCCTGAAGGATGCCGATCATGCGCCGCTGATGGACGCGATCGACGGCGCTCTGCTGAAGATCAAGGCTGACGGCCGCATGGCCGAGCTGCAGAAGAAGTGGTTCGGCGCCACCTTCGATACCCCTGACGCGGTAAAGGACCCGGCGTTCTGATTTTATAAATCAGTGATCCGTCGCGCTCCGGCGATATCGGAGCGCGACCAGGTTTCGTGAGCCCCAGACAGGCTAAAGCCACATATGTCCCTAAAACTCTTCGAATTGCTTCTGCAGGCGTCGATCTACACGGTGACAATCAGCGTCGTGTCGATCCTGATCGGCTTCGCGATCGCCATCGGGCTATCGGGCATGCTCCTGTCGAAGAGGACGCTTTTCGTTCTTCCTGCCCAAGTTTTCATCAGCTTCTTCCGCGGTGTGCCTCTGCTCGTCCAGTTGCTGTTGATCTACAATCTGCTTCCCGCGATCGGCCTCAACGTTCCGAGCATCGTCGCGGCGATCGCCGGCATGTCGCTCTGCACCGCCGCCTACCAGGCCGAGAACCTTCGCGGCGGTTTCGCCAGCGTGCCCATCGGGCTGATTGAATCGGCCGAGATGGTGGGCATGACACCGGGCCAGATCTTCCGCCGCATCAAGGCGCCGATCGCGCTGCGCCTGACATTCCCGGCCCTCGTCAACGAGGCGATCCTCATTCTCAAGGCATCGTCCCTCGTCTCGGTCGTCGGCATCATCGAATTGACCCGTATGGCGCAGGACCTCGCCGGCAGCACTTTCCTGCCGCTGCAGATCTTCGCGGCCGCCGGCCTCATCTATCTCGTCATCAACTGGATCGTGGCGCTTGCAGGCGGCCTGATCGAGCGCTCCCTGCCGGGAGTTCCGCGATGACATTCGACATCAACGTCATTCTCGACCAGATGCCGGCCATCGTCAGCGGCGCCGGCGTCACGCTCATGACCTGGATTGTCGGCACGATCGCCGCCGCCGTCCTCGGCTTCTTCGTGGCGGTCGGCCGACGCTTCGGCGGCATGCTGCTTGACAAGGTGCTCGGCCTTGCCGTCGCCGTGCTGCGCGGCACGCCGTTCCTGATCCAGATCTTCCTCGTCTATTACGGCGGCCCCTTCATCGGCCTCTCGCTCGATCCGATCCCCGCAGGCCTGATCGGCATCTCGATCTACGGCGCGGCCTATTACAGCGAGATCTTCCGCTCCGGCTTTCTCGCCGTTCCCAAGGGCCACATCGAGGCCGGCGAATGCGTGGGCATGACGCAGGGGCAGATCATTCGACGCATCCTTCTGCCCGAAATGACGATGCTGGTGCTGCCGCCCTCACTCAACATGGCGGTTCTCCTGATGAAGGAGACGGCGGTTTTGTCGATCATCACCGTGCCCGAACTGACGGCGACGCTCAGCGCCATCGGCGCGCAGCAATATGCCTTCGTCGAAGCGCTGTCAGTGCTGGCGCTGTTTTATTGGGTCCTTGTCGAGATCACCGGCAGGCTTGGCCATCTCGTCGAAACGAAACTCACACGATTCAGGTTTTTCAACGCATGAGCCTACCCGCGATCGCAGTCAAAAATCTCGTCAAGACATTCGGCGACACCACGGTTCTCCACGGCATCGACCTCGAGATCCCGCAGGGACAGGTGTCCTGCCTGATCGGCCCATCCGGCTCCGGCAAGAGCACGCTGTTGCGCTGCATGGCCTTTCTCGAGGAGGCAACATCGGGGACGATCGCCATCAACGGCGAAACGCTCGGCTTCACGGAAAATGCGCGAGGTGTGCGTGAGCGCATTCCGGCCGCCGCCAACCGTGCGATCCGGGCGCAGATCGGCATGGTGTTCCAGCAGTTCAACCTTTGGCCCCACATGACCGCACTCGGCAACGTCAGCGAGGCGCTGAAGCTGGTGCAGAAGATGAGCCGGAAGGATGCCGAGGAGCTCGCCATGGCGCAGCTCGTCAAGGTCGGCCTGGAAAGCCGGGCCGGGCACTACCCGTCGCAGCTTTCAGGCGGGCAGCAGCAGCGCGTGGCGATCGCCCGCGCGCTGGCGCTGAAGCCGAAGATCATGCTGTTCGACGAGCCGACCTCGTCGCTCGACCCCGAACTGACCGGCGAAGTGCTGAACGTCATGCGCGATCTGGCGGCCGAGGGAATGACCATGGTGGTCGTGTCTCACGAGATCGGCTTTGCGGCCACGGTCGGCCAGCAGATCACCTTCCTCGACCACGGCAAGGTGCAGTTTTCCGGCCCGCCGCAGGAGGTCTTCAAGAAGCCGCGCAATCCGCGTCTTGAACAGTTCCTCGACACGTATCTCGACCGCGGCGCATCGATGCTGATGTAGGACGATTGCCGTCGGCTACGTGCTTCGTTCGTGAGCCGGCAAACGCTGCCGTTGCGGATGGACACGGGTGCCCGCCACCGTCAGTAGCAAACGGTCATCTTAGCAGTGACTTCTTTGTGAAATGATCCAAGCCGAGGCAATTCGTTAACACAGCATTAACGATCTCGGCGCTAGCTGATGTGCACTAACAATTCGTATGCGCGCTATCGAGCAAGCTGGATCCGATGTCCATTCTTCAAACTCTAGCATCCAGAAGCGGGCGTCTCGTCAGCCTGGAGTTCGGCTCTCGCGATGGCGGCAGGCGACTGATCAAGCCACGCCGCAAGGCGCCCACGCCGAGATCGCGCCTGGCGATATTAGGCACCGTGCTTGTGCTTGCCTACGGCGTCATCGGCGGTAAGCTCATCTATTACGGCGTGCACGGCGACCCCTCCACGTCTGCCATCCTGCCCAAGCCTTCATCGGTCGCATCGCGTCCCGATATTCTGGATCGCAACGGAGAGCTGCTAGCGACCGATATCCGCACCGTGTCGATGTTCGCCGAGCCGATCAAGATCGTCGATGTCGATGACGCGGTCGAAAAGCTCGCCACCGTCTTTCCCGATCTCGACAAGCGCTCGACATTTCAGAAACTCTCCAACCGTCATTCGCACTTCGCCTGGCTGAAGCGCCAGCTTAGCCCGAAGCAGCAGAGCGAAGTTCTGAAGCTCGGCATTCCCGCCATCGGCTTCCGCCCCGAGGTGAAGCGCTTCTATCCGGGCGGCCGCACCGCCGCGCATATCCTCGGCTATGTCGACATCGACAATCACGGCGTCAGCGGCATGGAGAAATATCTCGACGACCAGGGCCTCTCCGCGCTCGCCTCGACGGGCCTCACAATCGCCGGCAGCCTGGAGCCGGTGAAGCTTTCCATCGATATCCGCGCCCAGAACGCCGTGCACGATGTGGTGGCGGACGCGATCGGCCGGTATCAGGCGCAATCGGCCGGAGCCGTTATCCTTGATATCTACACCGGCGAGGTCCTCGCCATGGCCTCGGCACCCGACTTCGACCCGAACGATCCGCAAGCGGATGGCGACAAGGGATGGCTCAACCGGATGTCGAACGGCACCGACGAGATGGGCTCCGTCTTCAAGACCTTCTCGATCGCGATGGCGATCGACACCGGCAAGATCAGGCTATCGGATACGTTCGACGCGAGCACACCCCTCCATTACGGCGGCTTCACGATCCACGACGACCGCGACGTTCCGAGGCGCGTGTTGTCGATCCCGGAAATCTTCCGTTATTCGTCAAACGTCGGCACCGCCAAGATGATGGATGTCGTCGGCATGGATATTCAAAAGGAATACCTCACCCGCTTCGGCCTGCTCTCGAAGATGCAGACGGAGTTGCCGGAAGTGAAGGCGCCGAGCCAGCCGAGAGTCTGGAAGAAGATCAACTCCCTCACCGCCGCCTTCGGCCACGGCGTTGCCACGACGCCGATGCAAACCGCAGTCGCCGGCGCGGCTCTTCTGGATGGCGGCGAACTGATCGAGCCGACCTTCCTGCCGCGCACGCGTGAAGAGGCCGCGAAGACTGAGCAACCGGTCGTCAAGAAAAGCACCAGCGACACCATCCGGTATCTCTTCAAGCTGAATGGCGAGCAGGGCACCGGGCGAACCGCCGATGTCCCCGGCTTCCATGTCGGCGGCAAGACCGGGACGGCCAACAAGGTCATCCACGGCGTCTACTCACACAAGTTGAGCTTCAACTCGTTTCTCGCAGGCTTCCCGATGCAGAACCCGCGATACGTGGTTTTGTCCTTCGTCGATCAACCGCTGACGGGTTTGCAAAACCTCAACTTCGCCGCCCAAACCGCAGCCCCCATGGTGGCCGATATCGTCAAGCGGGTCGGGCCGATACTGGGCGTTCAGCCGGATTTCGGACAGAACCTGTTGGTCGGCTACTGATGAGCCTGACGAGGCTCCGACCGCCAGCATGGGCGGTCGAAAGCTCCATTGGTAGCGCCTAGGCCAGATATTTCTTGAACCAGGCGACCGTGCGTTCCCACGCGAGCTTGGCGGCCGCTTCGTCGTAGCGCGGCGTCGAGTCGTTGTGAAAACCGTGGTTCACGCCGGGATAGATATAGGCCTCGTACACCTTCTTGTCGGCCTTGAGCGCCGTCTCATAAGCCGGCCAGCCGTCGGTGATGCCCTTGTCCAGTTCGGCGTAGTGCAGAAGCAGCGGCGCCTTGATCCGCGCGACGCTGTCGGCGCTCGGCTGGCGACCGTAGAACGGCACGGCGGCGCCAAGTTCCGGATAGGCCACGGCTGCAGCATTGGCGACACCGCCCCCGTAGCAGAAACCGGTAATGCCAACCTTGCCCGTGGTGATATCGCTCTTCATCAGAAATTCGATCGCGGCGAAGAAGTCGTTCATCAGCTTCTGCGGATCGACCGTCTGCTGTAACTCGCGACCCTTCTCGTCATTCCCCGGATAGCCGCCGACGGACGTCAGCCCATCGGGCGCCAGCGCGATGAAGCCCGCCTTGGCAACGCGCCGCGCAACGTCCTCGATATAGGGGTTGAGCCCCCGGTTTTCATGGACGACAACCACGCCCGGCACCTTGCCCTCGGCCTTCGCCGGACGAACGAGATAGCCGCGCACATCGCCATTTCCGTTCGGCGACGGATAGGTGATGTATTCGGCGATAATATCGGGGTCGGTGAACTCCACCTGCGTCGCCAGCGCATAGTTCGGGCTCATCGAGGATAGAATTGCAGCGGCGGTCAGGCCGCCGACGGCGAATTTGCGCGCTCGGTCGAGGAATTCACGCTTGGTGATCCTGCCATGCGCGTAATAATCGTAGAGTTCAAGCAGTTCCTGGGGGAAGTCCTTCGCGGTCAGCCGATTCATGATTGATCCTCCATCCATCCGTTTCGGCGGCAATACCACACGAGCGTTTCCCCTCGTCAGTTCAACATTGCGCTACCAGCGGGCCTCAACGACGCCCCAGCCGGTCGAAATACAGGAGCATCGCCAGTCCCATCACACCGGCAAGCGCGCCGATGAAAGCCGTGCCGGAATAGCTGCTGACCGCGGTACCGATGGCAAAAAGCAATGCGCTCAGGCCAGCGCTGATGAAGATGTTGACGGAAATGAGCGCGCTGCCCAATCCGGGACGCTCGGCGATCAGGTCCTGCAGATAGGTGATCGGGATGCTGATCAGCGCCGCCGCGCCAATGCCGCTGATGAGCGTGAGCGCGTAGACATGCCAGGGCGCTGAGGCGAAACCGAGCAGCGTGAGATAGACGACATAGATGCTCGCGCCGATCGCGAGCGCCGTCACATGGCTCATGATCCTTTGCGCCCGACCCCAGACGATGATGAAGACGACTTCGAGGAAGGCGACGATGCCGATCAGGATGCCGAGATCGGCGACCGTCCCATGCGCGGCGCCGGTAACGATCAGCGGCAGGATGGCGCCGTTGATATGCAGCGTGGAACTGATGAGGGCGATGGCGATGACCCGGACAAGTACCGGCGGGGAGACGACCTCGCCAAGCGCAGCCAGATAGGAAAGATGGCGGCTTGCGGCTTTGTCGGTCCCCGTCTGGCGCGGCAGGAAGATGGCGATGAGGCCAAAGCAGGCGGCGCAGGCGATGCCGGCGAACAGATAGGCCGGCAGCATGCTTGGCGACCGGGCCAGTAACACGCCGGTCAGGCCGGGCACCAGAACCCAGGAGAGCGACATCATCGCACGGACACCGGAATTGACCCTGGCGACGTCGTCGCGCGACATGCCGGTTGTCCTTCGGCGGACATTGCCGAAGAGCAGCGAATTCAGCGAGCCATAGACCGGCAGGAGCAGCAGCGCGCTGACCACGAAGGTCGCCTGATGCGGCAGGATGTAGATCGCACCATAGCCGAGCACGCCAAAGATTGCAGTCGCCAGCATCATGCTACGGTATTCGCCGAGCCGGTCCGCCAGATTGCCGAGCAGGATGCTGACGGTAACGTTGACAGCCGCGGCGGAAAAAATCAGCGCGGAGTAGAGGCCGTTGCTCAAGCCCAGTTCGCGGATGCCGACGACGGATTGATAAGGAGAGGTGGCGGCACTTGCGACGCCGAACATAAAGAGGGCGAGCATGCTTACCCGGATGGTCGGGTCGCGGAAGACGGCGGGAAGGAAGCGGGTCATGTTCGAATTCGTGGCGGTGGCGGCGGACGCCCGTCTTGGGCGAGCGCCGCCTGGCAGCTTCGGTATAGTGCCGAAACCGCCAGGCTGTCAGTTATTTCCTATCAGTCGGTCCAGCGCGCCGAGAAACGCGCTTGCGGGATATAGCTGAAATCGCGATCGAAGGGGAATGCAGGCCGCGCGCGGCGGTTGCTGGTGAGCCCCTCGATATCCTGGTTCACCACACCCTGCGTCAGCGCCATCAGGTTCGGATTGGCGATCGGCGCGAGTTCCGGTGAGAGGTAGCCGGATTTGACGACCAGGAGGCGGACAGCCTTCGGATCAAGCCCGAGCAGGGTGAAATCGGCGATGTTGTGATACGGCCGGCGGCGCGCGGCGAGCACGACGGTGATCCCGCCAATGCGAACAACCGCCTGGCGCTCGGCGGGCACACCCGTATCGGACAGCAGCACGACCTCCGCCTGCACCTTGGCAGGCGTGCTCGATCCATCGAGGCTGCCGCCGATCGTCAGCGCAAGCGTGGCACCCTTGCCGGCAGCAAAGCAGGCCTCGACAGCGGGACGATCGGTAATCCCCGCAATCAGCGCGCCGTCAAAGCCACGAGCGATCAGCGCGTTCAGCACGTCGGCGCGGTCGCCGACGCCGCCACCCGTGGGGTTGTCGGCGGAATCGGCGAGGATGACGGGCGAGGTCTCGGCCTTCCCGGCGATATCAAGCATCTCCGCCAACGGCCCCGTAACGGGGCCGAAGCGGAAGTCCTCGCGTGCGTTCCAATAAGAGAGTGCGATCTCTTCCGCAGCCTTGGCAGCAGCGCCCTTGCTGGTCGCGGTGATGACCGCGCAGGCGGTCGCGCGCGGTTCGTCGGCCCAGACGTAACCGACCATCAGATTGGCATCGAGAACGCCTGCACGCCGATCGAAGACCGGCAGCGCCTCATAGAGCGCCTTGGCCGGCTGATCTTCCGTCGATGTGCGCTCGCCGGGCCAGAGAACCGGCACCGGAGCCCAGGCAACGCCCGGACGGGTGCCGCTCGTCAGGGCATCGACCAGCGTCGACCACGCCCGCACCATGGTTTCACGCACATCGATATGCGGCGCGGTTCTATAGCCGGCGAAGATATCGAGCTGATCGATGATCTTCTGGCTGACATTGCCATGCAGGTCATAGCTCGCCGCAACGACGACATCGGGCCCGACAACCGCGCGGGCAGCCGAAATCCAATCGCCCTCGGCGTCGTCCATGCCCTCGACGTTCATCGCGCCATGCATGGCGAGATAGAGCCCATCAAGCGGCAAGGCCGCCTTCAGAAGGGCGAGGAACTCGCTCTTGAATGCTTCGTACGCAACGCGGGAGACCGGGCCTCCAGGCACGGCGCGCGCATGCAACAGCGGCAGATGCTCGACGCCATCGGCCTTCAGAAAGTTGAAATACTCGGCCCCCAGAAGATCCGCGCCCTTGAGGACGCGAAAGTCCTCGACGGCCATCAGCACCGGCGAATAGGTGCTGCACTCCGTATGAATTCCGCCAACAGCGATCCGCATCGTCAGCTCCTTAAAGTTTCGGGCTCAGCGGCACGATGGCCGAGAAGCGATCCCAGTTCTTCTTCGCCTTCGGTGTCCACGCAGCCTCGGCAATGGCCGGCAGGCGCGGGAAGACGAGACGGTTGAAATAGCCGCACGACAGGAAGTGCTCGGACCAGATGCAGGCCTGGACGCCCTTCATCCTGTCTTTCAGCTCTTCCGGGAAATCGCCTTCGGCTTCATAGCCATAGGTGTGGGCCGGTGGCACGGTGCCCGCCCAGCTGGCGCCGGGCTCCTGGAAGGCCTCGGCCTGCACCATGTCGAGATAGTAGGCCTGGCCGGGGGTCATGACCACCTCATAGCCTTCCCTGGCGAGCTCGATGCCGACCTGCGGGTTTTCCCAGGCCATCAGCAACGTATCCTTGGCCGCGACGCCGCCGCCATGGGCGACCTCGTTCCAGCCCGCAAGCTTGCGCCCGCGCGCCGTCAGCATGTCCTTGACGCGCTTCAGGAAGTAGGATTGCAGCGCGAACGTGCCCTCGATGCCTTCCTGCTCCATCAGCTTCTTGGCAAGCGGCGACGCTAGCCAGGAGCCGTTCGCCACCTCGTCGCCGCCGATGTGCAGATATTTCGACGGGAAGAGCTCGACCATCTCGTCGAGCACGTTCTCGAGGAAGGTGTAGGTCAGCGGGATCGCCGGGTTCAGCGCATTGTTCGGATAGCCTTGGACCGAGTGATAGCTGTCTGGTGCTTCCTGGCCGTCGGTCAGCTCCGGCAGCGCCACCAGCGTCGCCGTGCTGTGGCCGGGGATGTCGATCTCGGGAACGACCTCGACGCTCAAAGCCAGCGCATGCGCGACAATCTCGCGAACATCGTCCTGCGAATAGAAACCTCCGACCGGCTCCGCGCCATTGCCGAGCTGCGGCAGAAGCGGTGCGTCCGGTCCGCGCAGCACGCCTGTCGTCGTGAGCTCCGGATAGGCCTTGATTTCCAGCCGCCAGGCTTCGTCATCGGTCAGGTGCCAATGGAAAATATTGAGCTTGAGCCAGGCCAGAATGTCGACCAGCCGCTTGATATCAGCCCCCGGGTAGAACTGGCGCGAGACGTCGAGATGGCATCCGCGCCAGCTGTAGCGCGGCTTGTCGGAGATCGTGCCCGAGATCGGGAAGCGGAAGGTGCCTGGGCGGCTGCGCGCGCCCTCAAGCATCTGCGCCAGCGACGTCAGGCCATACTGGCGACCGGCGGCGTCCGCATAGGCAAGCGTGATTTCATCGGCCGAGAAGATGAGCTTGTAGCCTTCGGCCGAAATCGCGGCATCGGCGATGAAACGCAGCGCGCGGCCCTGCGGCGACGGCTGCAGATTGAATGGCGCATGCGCGCTTTCGAAGAGGCGGCGCACCAGCGAGGTGACAGTGGACATGGCGCGCAGATCATCCGGCGAAGCACCGGCAGCAGGATAGAGCACGACAGGAAAGCCATCGCCGGGCTTGGCGTCGATTTCGGCCGGCCATGGCTGCAGCGCGAAAGGCAGGTCGAGCTTGCCCTCAAGCAACAGCACCGGCGGCGGCTCGCTGACGCGGCCCTCGAGCAGGAGATCGGACACGGCGACCGCAACGTGGCTGCCATCGGCAAGCGTCACATAGGCCGACTTGGCGCCATCGGTGCAGTGCTTGGCGGGGCGGTGCAGGCCGCTGACCGTGAAGGTCCAGCCTTCACCCGGCGCGATGGAAAGGCCTGTAGGTGGCGCAAACTCGTGAAAATTGGCGTTGCGGCGCAGGAAGATCGCGTTCTCGCAAGCCTTCTTGTCAATCACCCGGGTCAGCGACGTATAGACGACCTTGAAATCCGCAAGCGGCGCATCCGACAGGTTGAAAAGGGTGAAGGTGAAGCGACCATTCGGACCGCCGTCCGGCTGCCAGGAGCTCTCCAGACGATAAGGGGTCGTGTCCATAACTGTTCCTCTCAGTATTCTTTTTTTGATCAGTAGTCAGCGGATTGGGAGAACGTGCGGGCAAGTTCCGCTTGGCCTGCGGTGAGGCCGCAATCGACGGGCAGGCAGACGCCGGTAATACCATTGGCCTGCGCACTCGCCAGGAAGCCGACCGCGTTGGCGACGTCTTTCGGATCGACGACGCGCTGCAGCGGATACCAGCGGTGGGCCTCCTCGAAGACATTGGGATTGGCGGCAGCGCGGGCTTCCCAGGCCTGCGTGCGCACCGTGCCAGGCGCAATCGCGTTCGAGCGGATGCCGAACTTGCCGTATTCGACGGCGACCAGCTTGGTGAAATGCAGGAGGCCGGCCTTGGCGGCGCTATAGGCCGGATGACCGAAGACGTGCATGCCGTTGACGGATGCGATATTGACCACCGAGCCCTGCGTTGCCTTCAGGAGATCCGCAACGGCGCTGAAGCAGAGGAACGGCGCTTCGAGGTTGAGCGCATTGTCGGCACGCCAATCCTCGGGCTTCGTCGACTGCAGGCTGACGGCGCGCGCGGCACCGGCATTGTTGACCAGCGTCTTCAGCGCGCCGAGCGAGGCAGCGGTCTTGGCCATTTCAGCAACGCTGTGCTCGCTCGTCACATCGCAGCTCACGGCGACGAAGCGCTCAGCCGAACCCAGCGTACGCGCGGCCTTTTCGGCGGCAGCGCCGTCGATATCGACTAGCAGGACGACGTCGTGGTCATCCGCGAGCCGGCTGGCGATGGCACGGCCGATATCGCCCGCAGCGCCGGTCACGATCGCTACCGATTTTGTCATTCTCAGTCCTTTCCTGACATGAAATCCTCAGTCCCCGAGCAGCTGACGGTCATCGCCGTCACGGTGGGCAACGAGTTGTTGTTTGATGCGTCGAAGGGTGACCGCCGCCTGCGGGATGTTATAGGCGACGAGGCTGGCCAGGATATCGACGGCCGCCAGATAGGCGATGCGCGTCGAGGTCGGCCGGAAGATGTTGTTGCCCTCGGCAAGATCGATCGGGATGACGATGTCGGCGGCCTTGGCGACGAGGCTGTCGGCCTGCGTCAGCGCGATGGTCGTGACCCCGGTCTCGCGGGCGAGCGCGAAGGAACGGACGAGTTCGGTGTTGCGGCCCGAAAACGACGAGCCGACGATGACATGCGTCGACTTCGCCGCAGCCGCCAGCATGAGCTGCATTCCATGATCGGAGCTCGCGGTGACATGCAGGCCGAAGCGGAAGAGGCGGTTCTGCAGCTCGCTGGCAATCATCGAGGAATTGCCGCCGGAGCCGAAGGCATAGATCATCTCCGCCTTGGCGATCTTCTCGGCGGCCTGCTCGATGGCAGCAAGGTCAAGTGAGCGATGCAGCAGAAACAGCGCGTTCTGCGCCTTGGTGATGATGTCCTGGGCGACGTCACCGGGATCGCGGCTCTTCGGCTCGGGCCTGAGATAGCGCATCCCGACGTAGGCCGTGCGCGCGAGCTGAACCTTGAAATCGGAAAAGCTCTCGCAGCCGACGCGGCGACAGAAGCGGGTGACCGTCGGCGGCGAGACATCCGCCTTCTCCGCCAGCTCGATGATCGAGGCATTGACGGCGAATTCGAAGTCGTTGAGCAGAATATCCGCGATACGGGTTTCCGACGGCGAAAGCCGGGCCTTCTCTTCCTGCAATGTCGAGAAAATATCCACGCCCGGCTCCCCTTGGTCTATCGCGCTATTTGTCTTTCGCTTTATACGCGACGCAATCGATTTCGACCTTGCAATCGACCATCATCGACGATTGCACACAGGCGCGTGCCGGCGGGTGCTCGCCGAAATACTGCTGATAGATGCCGTTGAAGGTCCAGAAATCGCGGGGATCGTCGAGCCACACGCCGCAACGCACGACATGCTCGAGGCCATAGCCGGCCTCTTCAAGGATCGCGATCACGTTCTGGATCGTCTTGTGCGTCTGCGCGACGATATTGCCGTCGATGATCTCGCCATTTTCCATGGCAACCTGACCCGATACATAGAGCCAGCCGTCGGCTTCGACCGCACGGGCGAACGGCAGCGGCTTTCCGCCTGCGCCGGTCTGAACGGTGCCATAACGCTTGATGGACATTGACCGATCCTTGCAAATTATTTTCGTGATAAGTTGACAAGTGACCATATTAAGCGGAATTTGACCAGAGAAAAACGTCATTCATGAAAAGAATTTCAATCGGGAACACCATGCGCGATCCTTTCAAGAACCCCTTCCCCTCCTCCGACATTGCCCGGCACTCGATCTGGGAGATGCTCGTTCACCGCGATATCGACGCCTTCCTGGCCGCAGATTGGTCGATGGTTGAGCACGATTTCGTCGAGGACGGCTTCATCGGTATCGACGGCCGCAGGCAAGTGAGCCCCGACAAGTGGCGCCTCGCCTTCCCGACGCTCGCCGCCTATCGCGATGAATGGGTTCGCCAGGCCAAGGATTTCGCGACGCAGTCCTTTGCCGAAGACACCCGCACCGCCATTTTCACCACGACCACGCTTGAGGATATCGAGATCGAGGGCGACATGGCGCTGGTGCGCAAGAAGTTCGACGGCGGCATCGCCAAGGCCGACGGCAGCCGCGATATCATGCAGTGGCAGACCCTTTATTATTGCCGCCTGCACGAGGGGCGTTGGAAGATCTCCGGTTTCACCGGCTATCTTCCGAACCCGATGGGTTGATCAACACAAAGGCCGAGACATTGCGGATTTTCACGGCGGCTCTCGCAACCGAGACCAATACCTTCTCCCCCATCTGCGTCGATCGGCGCGCTTTCGAGGCGTCGCTCTATGCGCCGCCGGGCGAACATCCCGAAACGCCGACGCTCTGCTCCGCGCCGATCACCGTCGGTCGGCGCGTTTGCAAAGAGAAGGGCTGGACGCTGATCGAGGGCACCGCGACCTGGGCGGATCCGGCCGGCCTCGTCAACCGCGCGACCTTTGAAGGCCTGCGTGACGAAATCCTCGGACAGCTCCGCGCTGCAATGCCGGTCGATGCCGTAGTGCTTGGCCTGCATGGCGCCATGGTCGCCGCCGGCTATGAGGATACGGAAGGTGACACGCTGACGCGCATTCGCGAGATCGTCGGCCCTGATATTCCTGTCTTCGCCGAGCTCGATCCGCACAGCCATCTGACCGCCAAGCGTTTCGCCGCCGCCAATGTCTTCGTCTATTTCAAGGAGTTTCCGCACACGGATTTCGTCGATCGGGCCGAGGACCTGTGGCGCATCGCCGTCGACACGCTGGAGGGCCGCGTAAAGCCTGTCATGTCCGTCTTCGACTGCCGGATGATCGACGTGTTTCCGACTTCCCGCGATCCCATGCGCTCCTTCGTCGACAAGATCATGCAGATCGAGAAGGACGATCCGGATGTTCTCTCCATCTCCGTGGTCCACGGCTTCATGGCCGGCGACGTGCCGGAGATGGGCACAAAGCTTCTCGTCGTCACCAACGACCGCAAGGACAAGGGTAATACGCTGGCGCAGGAACTCGGCATGGAGCTCTTTGCCAAGCGCGGCACCTTCATGATGCCGCAGATCGACGAGAAGGAGGCTGTGTCGCAGGCACTGGCGGCGACCGCATGGCCCGTCGTGATCGCCGATATGTGGGACAATCCCGGCGGCGGAACAGCCGGCGACGCGACGGTGGTTCTAGGCGAACTCCTAGCGCGCGGCGTCACCGATGCGGCGATCGGCACGATCTGGGACCCGATGGCGGTGCAGATCTGCATGGCGGCCGGCGAAGGCGCCGAGATTCCCTTGCGCTTCGGTGCCAAGTCGGCGCCCGGCACGGGCAACCCGATCGACGGTCTGGTCAAGGTCATCAAGATCGTGCCGAATGCCGAGATGCGCTTCGGCGAAAGCTTCGCGCCCTTCGGCGATGCGGCGCACATCGTGCTCGATGGCATCGACATCATCTTGAACTCGACGCGCGCGCAGAGCTTCGATCCGAGCCTGTTCTCGGTGATGGGCATCGATCCGACGCAGAAGAAAATCCTCGTCATCAAGTCGACGAACCACTTCTACGCCTCGTTCTCGAAGATCGCGTCCGAAATCATCTATTGCGCGGCCGGCACGCCTTATCCTAACAATCCGGCGAAGACGCCGTATCGGCGGGCGCGCAAGGAAATCTGGCCCATGATCGCCGATCCCCACGGCGCCTAACATGGAGTAGCCTGAGATGCATAACAGCCCATTTGCCGTCGTCGCCAAGCCCGGCGACAAGGTCGCGGAACTTTCGACACCTCGGCCGATCATCGACGAAGATCGGATGGCGGCCAATATCGCCCGCACGCAGGCTTATATGGACGCGCACGGCATCGACTTCCGCCCGCACATCAAGACGCACAAGATCCCGGCACTGGCCGCCCAGCAAGTGGCGGCGGGCGCTAAGGGCATCAATTGTCAGAAGGTCACCGAGGCCGAAGTTTTCGCCGACGCGGGCTTCGAGGACATCCTCATCACCTTCAGCATCATCGGCACCGCGAAGCTCGAACGCCTGGCGGCGCTGAACGAGCGGATATCCGGGCTGAAGGTGGTCGCGGACAGCGCCTACACCGTCGACGGCCTGTCTAGCTATTTCGCTGCGCGCAAGCCGCTTGTGGTGCTGGTTGAGTGCGATACCGGCGCCGGACGCTGCGGCGTGCAGAAGCCCGCACAAGCCGTGACGCTTGCTAAGCACATCGACGCTGCCGCAGGCCTGAGCTTTGGCGGGCTGCTGAATTATCCGAAGCCGGGCGCAGCCACCGAGGTTCAGGCGTTTCTCGCGCAGACACTGACCTTGCTCGACGCCGAAGGCATCGCCTGCCCTATCGTCAGCAATGGCGGCTCGCCGAGCCTGTTCGATGCCCACCTGGTGCCCGCCGCCACCGAACACCGGGCCGGCACCTATATCTATAATGACCGCTCCATGGTCCGCGCCGGACATTGCACAGTGGACGACTGCGCCATGCATATTCTCGTCACGGTCGTTTCCCGCCCGACGGGGGACCGCGCCGTCATCGATGCGGGCTCCAAGGCGCTGACCTCCGACCTGCTCGGCTTCACGGATTATGGCCAGGTAGTCGGCTATCCGCAGGCTTCGATCACCGGTCTCTCGGAAGAGCACGGCGTGATCGACCTCTCGAAATGCGAGGGCGCGCGGCCGCAGATCGGCGACAAGCTCCTGATCATCCCGAACCACACCTGCGTGGTCTCGAACCTCTTCGACACTATGGTCTTCCATCGCGATGGCGTCGTCACCCGCGTCGAGGACGTGGCCGCGCGCGGGCTCGTCTGGTAGCCGAAGCGCCGGGCTGGCGGCGTTCACCGGCTGCTAACGCCATTGGATAGTCCTCCTTGAAGTTTGCCATATCCGGCGCATCTTATTGATGCGCCAATATTCCGGCGACGTCATGGGAGATCATTCATGAGAGTGTTGATTGCATTGGGAATTGCAGGGAGCCTGGCGTGCATTTCAGCCGCGCAAGCGCCTTCGCAATGGCAAACCTATTCCGGTGTCCGCGTCGATTCCGACCCGACCATTCTGGCCCGCTTCGACCACACCTATCCCTATTGCGAGCAGGAAGCGTTTCGCCGCGGCTCGACCGATGTCAACAGCCTGTGGCACGTGACGGCACTGCGCAATTGCATGTACCGCCACGGTATCGTCGACCGGGGCTCTTATTCTTACCCGGCCAATACCTTGTTCTATCACTTCCTCGATCGCTGATGGCGCGACCGGCGCTCGCGATCAGGCGAGCGCGGTCGGGTTCAGCAGGTTGTGATCGATATCGGTCAACGCAACATGGCGTTCGAACGCGATGCCGGCTTCGTCGAAGAGGTGGCAATCCACCGCGTTGATGCCGACGAGCATCGGCTGCTCCGGTCGCACGCCGACACTGCCTGATAGCGTGGCGCAGAAGTTTTCGCCCTCGCCGTTCAGCGCGGCGTAGGCCACGGTTTGCGCGCCGAGACGCTCGATGACGCTTGGCGTGATGGTGAGCGAGATGTCGCCGGACGCGAGCTGGATATGTTCAGGACGGACGCCAAGCGTCAGCGTCTTGCCGACGACACCCGCGCGCGGCGTAACCGGCACGGTCAGCGACTGGCCCTTGTATTCGACGGTCACGCTCTTGTCGCCGACGGCGGTGCAGGTGACCGGCAGGAAGTTCATCTTCGGATTGCCGATGAACCCGGCGACGAAGATGTTGGCGGGTTTGTGGTAGAGCTCGAGCGGCGCGCCCGTCTGGGCGATCTCGCCGGCGTTGAGCACGACGATACGATCCGCCATCGTCATCGCCTCGACCTGGTCATGGGTGACGTAGATCATGGTCGCCTTGAGCTGGCGGTGCAGTTTCGCGAGCTCGATGCGCATGTCGGAGCGCAGAGCAGCGTCGAGGTTGGATAGCGGCTCGTCGAACAGGAAGATCTTCGGTTCGCGCACGATCGCGCGGCCGATCGCCACGCGCTGACGCTGACCACCGGACAGCATGCCCGGCTTCTGCTGCAGGCGCTGGTCGAGATGCAGGATGCGGGCCGCGTTTTCGACCCTGGCCTTGAGCTTCTGCTCTTCCATCTTTTCGACGCGCAGCGGAAAGGCGATGTTTTCGAAAACGCTCATATGCGGATAGAGCGCGTAAGACTGGAATACCATGGCGATGCCGCGCTTGACCGGCGGCAGATCGTTGACGCGGACGCCGTCGATCACGATGTCACCCGCGGACGTCGCGTCCAGGCCGGCGATCATGCGAAGCAATGTGGATTTGCCGCAGCCGGAGGGGCCGACGAACACGACGAACTCGCCATTGTTCACCTCGAGCTGAACGCCCTTCAGAACCTCGAAGTCGCCGTAAAATTTCTGAACCTTGTTGAGAAATAACTGTCCCAAAACCTGTCTCCGGTCACCGCCACGCGCGGCGCTTACTCTCGATAGCGAAGGGATCGCGGGTGTTGCGCGCCCGCGATCCCCAACAAAGGCTTACTTGAACGCTTCGATCTCGCCAGCGGCCTTCTTGATGGCGTCAGCCGGTTCGGCCTTGCCTGTCACGACGGACTGGACCATTTCGATCATAGAGTTCTGGAAACCCTTGTAATCGGTGAAGAGCGGCTCGGGACCACCGTAGGTGATGCCGTCGATGAACGGCTTCCACGACGGATCGGCTTTGACGAATTCGTCGACCTTCGCGGAAGGACGCATTGGTGTCAGGCCAGCGCCGCCCTGCAGTTCGTATTCAGGCTGGATATCCGACGAGGTGATGTACTTGGCGAATTCGATCGCCTTGTCCTCGACACCAGAACCCTTGAAGATCGCAAGGCTGTCGGTGATGAGCAGCGTGCCCGGGCCCTTGGCATCCGGTCCGAGCGGCAGCGTCGTCACGCCCCAGTTGATCTTGGTGTCCTTGAGGCGGGCGGCAGCGCCGGAACCGGCCTGGATCATGCCGACCTTGCCGTCGAGGAAGATCGCACGAACTTCGTTCTGCTCGTAAGCGGTCGGGCCTTCTTCGGAGTAAGGCGTGATGTCCTTGTAGGCCTGGAGAGCGGCGAGAACACCGGGGCTATCCAGCGTGACCTTGCCATCGGCGTCGATGACGGTCGCGTTGTTGGTGTAAACCCAATGCATGAACTGGTGCATGGTGTTGTCGAAGGTCTTGGCGGACAGGCCGTAGCCCGGGATGCCCGTCTTTTCCTTGATGGTCTTGGCGGCTGCGATTTCTTCAGCCCAGGTTGTCGGTGGCTTCTCGGGGTCGAGGCCGGCCTGCTTGAACAGATCCTTGTTCCAGTAGAGCGCCTTGGTGGAGAATGCGATCGGAACGCCCCACTGGTTGCCCTCGAAGGTGACCGTGTCGACGATGTGCGGGTAATAGCCCTTCTTCTCGTCGTCAGTCATCGGAACCGGAACGATGAGGTCGTTCTGGGCGAATTCCTTGAGCGTGCGCGAGCCGACGTAAGCCATCGCGACTGGCGTGCCGGCGGCGGCAAGCGTGGTTGCCTTGTCCTGGCACTGTGCCCAGCCAACGACTTCAGGCGCAACCTTCCAGCCCGGATTCTTGCCTTCCCATTCCTTGATGTACTTCTCGTGGATCGGGTCGATCTTGTCGCCGCAATAGATCCAGCTGATTTCCTTGTCGGCAGCTTCGGCCGTCATGGCGCCAAGCGCCGTCGAGCCGAGCAAGGCCAGTGCCATAAGGCTAGTTTTGAAAGCGATGCTCACGTCAATACTCCCGTTAGTTAGCTGTTCACTTGTTATTGTTTTACCGCACCGGCAGTCAGACCGCCGACGAGATATCGTTGCAAGAAGAAGATGATGACCATCGCGGGCAGAATGCCGACGAAGGAGGCTGCCATCAACTCGTTCCAGATAACCTCCTGCTTACCGAAGTAAGCAAAGAGCCCCACCGGCAACGGCATGTATTCGGTCTTCGAGTTGAAGGTCAGCGCGAAGATGAATTGCTGCGCGTAGGCGCCGATGAAAGTGGTGATGGCGACGACGATGATCCCCGGCATGGCAATCGGCAGGATCACGCGGCGCAACGTATAGAAGTGACTGGCGCCATCCATGTAGGCGGCCTCGTTCAGCTCCTGCGGAATGCGGATCATGTAGGTCCGCAGCAGCCAGATCGCCGAAGGAATGAGGAATGCCACGCCAGGCACGATCATCGCGAAATAGGTGTTGAGCACGCCGAGCGTGCGCATCAGCCGGAACAGCGGAATGAGCAGCACGGCGCCCGAGAACATGTTGACCGTCAGGAACGCGCCGAGCAGCAGGCCCATGCCGCGAAACTCGAACTTCGCGAAGGCGTAGGAGGCCGGGATGACGAGCGCCAGCACGATCACCGTGACGATGATCGATATGAAGAAGGAGTTGAAAATATAGCGCCCAAAGCCCGGAACGCTGATCCACATGGTGCGATAGGCCTCGAACGAGCCGTTCTCCGGCCAGAAGCGGTATGGCGACGAGAATAGCTGGCTGAGCGGCTTCAGCGACACCAGGAAGCCTTCAACGAACGGCGCCAGCACGAAGGTGAGGAACACCAAGACACCAAGGTAGATCAGCAGGATTTCCCACCAGCTGTAGCGATCGATCATGGCCGCGTTCTTCATGCGCGCTTCTCCGGGTTGAGCCGACGGGTGACACGGAAATAGGCAAAGCAGAATGCCGAGAGGAAGATGCAGATCAGCACCGCGCGGGCCGCACCCTCACCATATTTCTTCGAGCCGATGGCCGTCTGGTAGGTATCGATGATCATCGTCGTGGTCTGTCCGCTGGGGCCGCCCTGCGTCAGGATCCAGATGATATCGAAGGAGTTGAACGTGGCAATGAGCGATAGCATCGACATTGTGATGATCGATGGCACCATCAGCGGCAAGGTGATGCGGCGGAAGCGATAAAAACGCCCCGCGCCATCCGTCCAGGCCGCCTCGTAGAGATCCTTCGGGATCGACTGGATGGCCGCCAGGAAATAGATGGTGACCATCGGCACGCCGATCCACACGTCGGTGATGATCGTCGCCCAGAAAGCCGTGTTGCCATAGGCGAGGAAGGCCACCGGGCCGTCCACGAAGCCGATGCGCTGCAGCATGCCCGAGATCATCCCGAACTGGCCGTTATACATCCAGCCCCACATGAAGATGCCGATCGCCATCGGCACCACCCATGGCGGCATGGTCAGCAGACGAAACAGCGAGCGACCCGGCACCGCGCTGTTCAGCAGCGAAGCGCCGAAGGTGCCGATGATCATCTTCAGCGAGACCGAGAAGAAGGTCCAGATGAAGGTGCGGACGATTACGTCCGCGAAGGTCGCGTTGAAGATCTTCTCATAGTTCGCCCAGCCCACCCAATTGGTCACTTTTCTGAGCGACGCGTCGGTGAAGGACAGAATGAACGTATCGATGAGCGGGTAAGCGACGATTACCGCGACATAGAGGACTGCCGGAAGGAGAAGGATCCAGGCGAAGATGAGGTTGCTTCTTTGAACGTTCATCCTGCCGCCCTCATCAAGCCGCTCTGGCGTGGAGCGCCTCGTCGAACTTGTCCCATACGGGACGCAGGTCGACAACCGTCTTCTTGATGCGGGCCTCGTCCATGGAGAGTGCCAGAATGCCGGCTTCAAGGGCATTCAGGGTCGAGACGGGCAGCACCGTGCCGGTGCGAACGCTGTCGAGGATGTCGACCGCCATCTGCTCGTCGGCACCATAGTGCTGCGAGAGTTCCGTGGCCGCATACTTGTTCTCGACGACCTTCTTGCCGGTCAGCTGCTCATGCACATCGAGATAGCCGCGCACGAAATCGCCCTCGGCCATCCCGCGCGAGCCCATGATCGCAAAGCGACGGAACTGGTCGGGAACGTTGAGGTTGGTGTGGAAGTTCATGCCGACGCCATTGGCGTATTCGACGATCGCAACCTGGTAGTCGATGATGTCGGCATCGCTGTCGAACACCTTGTCGGAGCCCTTCCAACCGCTCGGCTTGCGATGGAACAGCTCGAGGTCGTTGATGCCTTCGCGCGCCGGATCGTTTGCCGGCGTAAAGCTCTTGCGGCCGCCGAAGCTTGCGACCCGCTCGGGCCGCGCGCCGGCGATGCCATTATAGAGGTCGAGATCGTGGCAGCATTTTTCCAGCATGAAGCTGCCGGAATAGCGCTCGTAGCGGCGCCAGTCGCGCATGAAGAATGCGCCGTGATAGGGCTCGATATGCTCGGACGCCTCGATCGAGACGATCTGGCCGAGATTGCCAGCAGCCTGAACCGCCTGCAGGTCGCGATAAAGCGGCGAATAGCGCAGCACCAGGCCAACCATCAGCCGCTCATGACCGAACTTGGCCATCAGACGCGCCAGCTCGATGCTTTCGGCGATCGTGGTGACGATCGGCTTTTCGCAGAACACCTTCAGACCGGCTTCGAGACCGATGCGGATATGCTCCAGATGGAAGAGATTGGGCGAGCCGATCATCAACAGATCGAGCTTTTCGTTGGCGATCAGCTCCTGCGGCGTGGCATAGGATTTGCCAACGGAAACGCCCTTTTCGACGAGACCCGGCAGGCCGGCGGGCTCGGGATCGACATAGCCGACGATCTCGAAGCTTTCATCAATCGACTTGAAGACGTAGCCCAGATAGCCGAGCCGGAAACCTAGCCCGATAATTCCCACTTTCATGCTGCTCTCGTTCCCATTTACGTAATTTATTTTCGTCAAGTTGAGACAAAAATTCGATCTCGTCAACACGAAACACGGAAAAAGTTGGAACTGTGAAATTAATTTTCATGACGCTTGTTTGACCGGCATTTTGATTTTCATCATCGATACGCCCGCCGTCAACCGCAAGGCGGGGCGATAGGATGGCCTATACCCACATCATCATGTGGGTAAGTGGCAAGGCAGCGCGTGCCCATCTCGATCGAGCGCGGCGTAAGCATTGACACAAATCGCGTCGCCTCACACTATTTCGCGGAAACCATACCAACACTGATTGCCGGACCGTGTCAAATGAACGATTCTACCGCGAAAATCGATGCGTTTGACATGAAGATCCTCAGCGCCATGCAGAATGATGCGACCCTGTCGCAGCGCGATCTGGCCGAAAAGATCGGCCTGTCGCAGAACGCCTGCTGGCGCCGGCTGCAAAGGCTTCATTCCCTCGGCCTGATCCGGGGATCGCACAGCGACATCGACCTTAAGGCCCTTGGTTTCGATCTGACGGTCTTCGTCATGATCCGCACGCGCCATCATTCGAAGGAGTGGAGCGAAGGTTTTCGGGCGCATGTCGAGCGGTTGCCCGAGGTAATCGACTTCTATCGCATCGGCGGCGACTGGGATTATCTCATCAAAGTCGTGACCAAAGGCATGTCCGGTTACGATGCCTTCTACCAGAAGCTCATCACGAATTTCGATCTCGCCACGGTGACGGGGTTTTTCTCGATGGAGGCGATCATCAACAATCGTCCGGTGGATCTGACCCGTCTGCGCTAGGCCAAGCGACCTTCGGCGCCGTTCAACTGCCAGCACTCAGCAAGAGCAAGCCACCGAAACTCATCGCGCCCAAGGCGACGAGGGACAACACGCCCGCCAGCAGAACCCGACCACCCGAGGCGAACACCGTGCGCATGTTGACCGATAGGCCGAGTGCGGCCATCGAGATCGTGGTGAGCAGGGTCGAGCTTGTCTTGGCGGCATCGACGGCGACATCGGGGATGAGATTGAAGCTCCGCAGCGCCATCATCGCGAAGAAGCCGACGATGAACCAGGGAACGAGACGGCTCACCGACAACCCGGCGACCGCGCCATGGTTGCCCTTGAAACGCAACATAAGAACCACCGGACCAAGCATCAGTACGCGCATTAGCTTCACCAGCGTTCCGATGTGGACGCTTGCCAGGCCGATCGGCGCGGTTGCGGCGAGCACCTGGGGGACGGCATAGACAGTCATGCCGGCGAAGACCCCATATTGCCATTGCGACATGCGCGATAGGGGGAAAAGCCAGGGCAGAAGCAAAACGACGACGATCCCAAGCGCGGCCGTGAAGGCGATGGAGGCAGCGACATCATCGGATTCGGCACCGATAACGGGTGCGGCCGCGACGATGGCCGAGTTTCCGCATATCGAGTTACCGCACGCGACCAGCGTCGCCAAATGGTCCGTCAACCCAAGCAGCCGACAGATGCTGTAGCTGATGATGAGCGACAGCGAGACGATGATTGCCACCATCGCAACGATGCCGGTACCTGTCTGCGTCACCGACGCGGCACTGATGGACGCACCGAGCAGGACGATGGCGAATTCAAGCAGGAACTTGGCTGAAAAGGCGATCCCGGCCTTTAGGGACGGCCAAAGTCCGAAGGCAGTGTGGAATAGCGTGCCGAGAACGATCGCAAAGACCAGGCCATCCACCAATTGGTGGCCGATAATGGCGTCCTGCGCCACTGCAAGCGCCTGTGCAAGGCCGGTAATCAGCGCGCTGACGGCTAGGCCGGGAACAATTTTCGAAAATCCGAGCTTCTGCAAGGACGTAACTCCAATATGAATTGCATTCGGAGGCTATTCCTGCAGACCGTTCCGATCTATCGTATAATAATTTATGTTTCATTCCGATTTTGAGAACATTTACCGTGACCTTCGAACAGCTTGTCATCTTTGTAGCGACGGCCGAACGCCAGCATTTGACGAAGGCCGCCCAAGCGCTTCGGCTTACGCCATCCGCCGTCAGCGCCTCCATCAAGGCGCTTGAGACATTCTACCAGGTCAAGCTATTCGACCGGGTAGGACGCGGCATACAGCTGACGCGCGAGGGGCGCGTGTTTCTTCGCGAGGCGAAGGAGACGCTTGCGAGAGCAAAAGCTGCCGAATCCGTTCTGGCCGAGCTTGGTAACCTGAAGACCGGGATCCTCGATGTGCAGGCAAGCCAGACGATCGCGAATTACTGGCTGCCCTCGCGGCTCCTTGGCTTTGCACGGGATTATCCGGGGATCGAGATCAACCTGACGATCGGCAACACCGCGACGGTTGCCGCCGCTGTCGTCAACGGCGACGCCGAACTCGGCTTCATCGAGGGTGTCCTGGACGAACCCGCTCTGGCGACAACAACCATCGCCAGCGACAAGCTCGTGGTGGTCGCGGCCTCCGATTTCAGCGCCGCACGAAACGTGGATGATCTCTCGCGGCTGAAATGGATCATGCGCGAGCGTGGATCGGGAACGCGCGGCGTCCTGGAACAGGCGCTTCTCGACCTGTCGATCAATCCCGAGAAACTTGATGTCTCGCTGGTTCTTCCATCCAACGAGGCGCTGCTCAGCGCCGTCAGAAGCGGTGGCTGCGTAACTGCGCTCTCGGAGACCATCGTTTCGCCTTTCGTCGAAAACGGGCAATTGCAGATACTCGAATTCGACCTGCCGCCCCGTCGGTTCACCCTGCTTCGGCACAAGGAGCGGCACCGCACCGCGCCGGCGAGGGAATTCGAGGCCTTCTGTCGGGCCCACATGCAATAGACGCAAAAAGGGGACCGAAACGGCCCCCTTCTCTTTTGCGTTATATGACTGTCAGGCCTTGCCTGGGCGGTTGATCGTCAGGAAGTGCCGGACGACGGGCTTTTCCGGGCCCGAGTGGTAGGCAAGCACCTTGCCCTGCAGGTCGGC
>UBJO01000008.1 GCA_900465665.1 Hyphomicrobiales bacterium | reverse complement strand
CCTCCCCACAAGGGGGAGGGTTAAGAGCGCGGCGCCCGCCCCATTCAATAATTGTCTCAAACGCTGGAGTTCTCTTATGAGCCAGGCAAAATCCGTGAGCATCCTCGATGCCCGCATTCTCATTCCGGCCTTCGGCGCGGCTTTTAAGAAGCTGAACCCGAAGGCGCTTGCCAAGAACCCCGTGATGTTCGTCGTCGCCACGGTTTCGGTTCTGACCACCGTCCTCTTCATCCGCGATCTCGTGACCGGCGGCAGCAATCTCGGCTTCTCGTTCCAGATCAACCTGTGGCTCTGGTTCACGGTGCTGTTCGCCAATTTCGCCGAAGCAGTCGCGGAAGGCCGCGGCAAGGCGCAGGCGGATTCCCTGCGCAAGGCGCGCACCGAAACGCAGGCCAAGCTTCTGACCGCCAACAATGGCAGCGGCTATCGCATGGTGACGGGAACCAGCCTGAAGGTGGGCGATCTCGTGCTGGTCGAGGCGGGAGATATCATCCCCTCCGACGGCGAGGTGATCGAAGGCGTTGCCTCCGTCAACGAGGCAGCGATCACCGGTGAATCCGCGCCCGTCATCCGTGAATCGGGCGGCGACCGCTCGGCGGTCACCGGCGGCACGCAGGTGTTGTCCGACTGGATCCGCGTGCGCATCACGGCGGCGGCCGGCTCCACCTTCATCGACCGGATGATCGCGCTCGTCGAAGGTGCGGAGCGGCAGAAGACGCCGAACGAGATTGCGCTCAACATCCTGCTTGCCGGCATGACGCTGATCTTCGTGCTTGCCACGGCGACGATCCCAAGCTTTGCTGCCTATGCCGGCGGCTCGATCCCGATCATCGTGCTCGTCGCGCTGTTCGTGACGCTCATCCCGACGACGATCGGCGCGCTTCTCTCGGCAATCGGCATTGCCGGCATGGACCGCCTCGTGCGCTTCAACGTGCTAGCAATGTCCGGCCGCGCGGTGGAGGCAGCGGGCGACGTTGACATTCTGCTGCTCGACAAGACGGGCACGATCACGCTCGGCAATCGCCAGGCGACCGCCTTCCGCCCGGTTCGTGGGGTCAGCGAGCAGGAACTGGCCGATGCGGCGCAGCTCGCCTCGCTTGCCGACGAGACGCCCGAGGGTCGCTCGATCGTGGTGCTCGCCAAGGAGAAATACGCGATCCGCGGCCGCGACATGACGAGCCTGAAGGCCACCTTCGTGCCCTTTACCGCGCAGACCCGCATGAGCGGCGTCGATGTCGAAGGGTCTTCGATTCGCAAGGGTGCCGTCGATGCGGTGCTCTCCTATGTCGACGGTGGTTCCGCCATCGCTTCGGGCAACACGGCGATCGCACTGCGCTCGAACTCCGACACGGTGCGCGAGCTGCAGGCCATTGCCGACGAGATCGCCAAGGCGGGCGGCACGCCGCTTGCCGTTGCCCGCGACGGACGCCTGCTCGGCGTCATCCAGCTGAAGGACATCGTCAAGGGCGGCATCCGCGAACGTTTCGCGGAACTGCGCCGCATGGGCATTCGCACCGTCATGGTGACCGGCGACAACCCGATGACGGCGGCGGCAATCGCAGCCGAAGCCGGCGTCGACGATTTCCTGGCGCAGGCGACGCCTGAGAACAAGCTGGCGCTGATCCGCGAGGAGCAGGCCAAGGGCAAGCTGGTCGCCATGTGCGGCGACGGCACCAACGACGCACCGGCGCTGGCGCAATCGGATGTCGGCGTCGCCATGAACACCGGCACGGTGGCCGCCCGCGAGGCCGGTAACATGGTCGATCTCGATAGCGACCCGACGAAGCTCATCGAGATCGTCGAGATCGGCAAGCAGCTCCTGATGACACGCGGCGCGCTGACGACGTTTTCGATCGCCAACGACGTGGCCAAGTATTTCGCCATCATCCCGGCGATGTTCCTGACCTTTTATCCGCAGCTGACGGCGCTCAACGTCATGGGCCTGTCGACGCCGCAAAGCGCCATTCTCTCGGCGATCATCTTCAACGCGTTGATCATCATCGCGCTGATCCCGCTTTCGCTGCGCGGCGTGCGCTACCGGCCGATCGGCGCCGGCGCGCTGCTGTCCCGCAACCTGCTGATTTACGGCCTCGGCGGCATCGTCGTTCCATTCGTCGCCATCAAGGCGATCGACATGGCGATCACTGCCATCGGCCTCGTCTAAGGAGTTACGTCCATGCTCAAGCAACTTCGTCCCGCGATCGTGATGATCGTCGCCACCACCGCCATCACCGGCCTCGTCTATCCGCTCGCCATGACGGGCGCCGCGCAAGCGCTGTTTCCCGCCCAGGCGAACGGCAGCCTGATCGAGAAGGACGGCAAGGTGATCGGCTCGTCGCTCATCGGCCAGGCCTTCACCGGCGACCAATATTTCCACGGTCGCCCGTCGGCGGCCGGCGACGGCTACAACGCGGCAAGCTCCAGCGGCTCCAACCTCGGGCCGACCAGCCAAAAGCTGATCGACCGGGTGAAGGCCGACTACGAGGCCGCCAAGGCGAGCAACCCGAACGCGCCGGTGCCGGCAGACCTCGTCACCGCGTCGGGCAGCGGTCTTGACCCGCACATCTCGCCTGATGCCGCCTACTTCCAGGTGCCGCGTGTGGCCAAGGCCCGAGGTGTGGACGAGGCCAAGGTGAAGGCGCTGGTGGATGGCGCCGTGGAAGGTCGGGAGCTTGGTTTTCTCGGCGAGCCTGTGGTCAATGTTCTCAAGTTGAACCAGAGGCTTGATGCTTCTATGAGTGAGTGAAACAGCCAGAGGCCCCCTCACCCGCCTCCGCTGCGCTCGGCCACCCTCTCCCCGAGGGGAGAGGAGAACCGCAGGCGTCACGGCTCCTCCCTTCTCCCCCACGGGGAGAAGGTGGCCCGAAGGGTTCAGGTGCAACAAGTTGCACCGGGGATGAGGGGGCCAGTCCATCGACCGCCAGGAAAGCACAACGCCGCATGCCAGACGACAACCGCGAACAGGCCGGACGGCCCTCGCCCGAGGCGCTTCTTGAAAAAGCGCGGGCGGAGACGCGTGGGCGGTTGAAGATCTTTCTGGGGGCAGCGCCCGGCGTCGGCAAGACATATGAGATGCTGGCCTCCGGGCGCGCGAAGATCGCCGATGGCGTCGATGTGGTGGTTGGTATCGTCGAGACGCATGGCCGCAAGGAGACGCAGGCGATGCTTGCGGGCTTCGAGATCGTGCCGCGCGTGTCAGTCGACTACCGGGGCCGGCGGCTGGAAGAGATGGATATCGACGCCATCATCGCCCGCAAGCCCGACCTCGTGCTGGTCGACGAACTCGCGCACAGCAACGCCGAGGGCAGCCGACACCCGAAGCGCTACCTCGATGTCAAGGAACTGCTCGATCGCGGCATCGACGTCTATTCGACGCTCAATATCCAGCATGTCGAGAGCCTGAACGACGTCGTCTCGCAGATCACCCGCATCCGGGTGCGCGAGACGGTGCCGGACAAGGTGATCGACATGGCCGACGACGTCGAGATCATCGATCTCACGCCCGACGACCTGATCAAGCGTCTTCATGACGGCAAGGTCTACATGGCCAACACCGCCGAGCGGGCGCTGACCAACTATTTCACGCCGGGCAACCTGACGGCGCTGCGGGAACTGGCGCTGCGGCGCACGGCGCAGCGGGTGGACGACCAGCTTTTGAACCACATGCAGGCGCATGCGATATCAGGCCCGTGGGCCGCGAGCGAGCGCGTGCTGGTGTCGGTCGATCACCATCCGGCCTCGGCGTCGCTGGTGCGCTATGCCGCGCGCATGGCCTCGCGGCTGAGGGCGCCATGGGCCGCCGTCTATGTCGAGACCAACCGCTCGATCAACCTCAGCGAGGCCGAACGCGACACACTGGCCGCCAATCTCAGGCTGGCCGAACAGCTCGGTGGCGAGGCGATCACCGTTCCCGGGCGCGAGACCTCGGAAGAGCTGATCCGCTACGCCGCCTCCAACAACGTTACCCACATCGTGATCGGCGCGCCGAAGCAGCCGACATGGCGGGAGTGGTTCTCGCCGTCTGCCGCCGATCTTCTGATCCGCAAGGCAGGCGATATCAGCGTTCACGTCATTTCGGGCGACGATCACAAAGCTGGCGCGCAACGCGGCGTCAAGGCGGCAGCGGCCCGACCAGCCTTCGATCTGCGCGCCTATCTGCTGGCAATCGTCTATGTGGCGATCGCGCTTGTCGCCGGCATCGTGCTCGACCAGGTGCTCGACGTGCGCAATCTGGCGCTGGTGTTCCTGATGGCGGTGCTGACCTCGGCGGTGTTGCACGGGCTACGGCCGGCACTGTTTTCCTGCCTGCTCGGCGCTTTCGCCTTCAACTTCTTCTTCCTGCCGCCGCGCTACACGCTGACGATTAGCGATCCGGAAAGCGTGCTGGCGCTGTTCTTCTTTCTCGGCGTGGCGATCGTCGCCAGCAACCTGACGGCAACAGTGCAGCGGCAGGCATCCGCGGCGCGGCAGCGGGCGCGCACCACCGAGGATCTCTATCTCTTCTCGAAGAAGCTCGCCGGCACCGGCACGCTTGACGACGTGCTCTGGGCGACGGCCTTCCAGCTGGCGTCGATGCTCAGGGTGCGCGTCGTGCTGCTCTTGCCCGAGAACGGGACGATCGCGGTGAGGGCCGGCTATCCGCCAGACGATACACTTGACGACGCCGACATCGCGGCCGCGCGCTGGGCGTGGGAGCACAACCACGCCGCCGGACGCGGCGCAGACACGCTGCCGGGCGCCAAGCGGCTCTATGTGCCGCTGCGCACCGGACGCGCCGCCGTCGGCGTGATCGGGCTGGACAGCGACCGCCGCGACGGGCCGCTTCTGACGCCGGAACAGCAGAGATTGCTCGATGCGCTGGCGGACCAGGCGGCACTGGCGATCGAGCGTATCCAGCTCGTCGCCGACGTCGACCAGGCGAAGCTGGCGGCAGAGGCCGACCGGCTGCGCTCGGCGCTGCTGACCTCGATTTCGCACGACCTGAAGACGCCGCTTGCCGCCGTGCTCGGCGCCTCCACAACGCTACGCGACTATTTCGCCTCGATGAGCGAGGAGGACCGCAAGGATCTGCTTTCGACCGTGGTCGACGAATCCGAGCGGCTGAACCGCTTCATCGCCAACCTGCTCGACATGACGCGGATCGAATCCGGGGCGATGGAGCCGAATTCGGCTCTGCATGATGTCGGCGACATCGTCGGCAGCGCGCTTCGCCGCGCGGCCAAGATCCTGTCGCATCACGGCGTGCACGTGACCATCCCGGCGGACCTGCCGACTGTCAGGGTCGATCCCGTCCTCTTCGAGCAGGTGCTGTTCAACCTCATCGACAATGCCGCGAAATATGCGCCCGAGGGTTCGACCGTCGAGATCAAGGGATGGGCCAACAATGGCATCGTGACCGGCGATGTGATGGTGCAGGTGGCCGACAGCGGGCCGGGCATTCCTGATAATGATCTCGACCGCGTGTTCGACACCTTCTACCGCGTGCGCAAGGGCGACCAGGTGCGGGCCGGCACAGGACTTGGCCTCTCCATCTGCCGCGGTTTCGTCGAGGCGATGGGCGGCACCATCACCGCGTCAAATCGGCCCGACCGCTCGGGCGCGGTCTTCACCATCAGGCTGCCCCGCCCCCAAGAGATCACGAATGACATCACGAAGCTGGAAGATATGAAATGACCGGTTCGCCCGTGAAAATCCTCGTCGTCGACGACGAGCCCCCTATCCGCAAGCTGCTGCGCGTCGGTCTGACGGCGCAGGGATACGAGGTGCATGAGGCGCCGGATGCGGCGACCGCTCGCGCGCTTGCAGGCGAAGTCGGCCCCGATCTCATCGTGCTCGATCTCGGCCTTCCCGACACGCCGGGCCACGCGCTGCTTGGCGAATGGCGCGAACAGGGGCTGACCACGCCCGTCGTCATTCTCTCTAGCCGCACCGATGAAGGCGGGATCGTCAAGGCGCTGGAGACGGGGGCGGACGACTATGTGACCAAGCCGTTCGGCATGAACGAGCTCGGCGCGCGCATCCGCGTGGCGCTGCGCCACCGGCTGCAGCAGCAGGGCGAGAAGGCGGTGTTTCGTACCGGCGGGCTGTCGATCGATCTGGTCAAGCGGATCGTCAAGGTCGACGAACGCGAGATCAAGCTGTCGCCGAAGGAGTACGATATCCTGCGTGTGCTAGCGCAGTATTCCGGCAAGGTGCTGACGCATCAATTCATGCTGAAGCAGATCTGGGGACCGGCGGCGGATGTGCAGTATCTGCGTGTCTATGTGCGCCAGCTGCGGCAGAAGATCGAGGCCACACCCGACCAGCCGCAATACATCACCACCGAAACCGGCGTCGGCTACCGGCTGCGCGAGGCCGACCTGCCTGCAACCGAAAGTGCTTCACCAGAGGGGCGATGAGGGATAGAGCAGTGATCGGTTGATACAGAAGAATGGACCGCATCATGACCGATACCGTTACCGACCGCTTCCTGCGCTATGTCGTCATCGACACGCAATCCGACCCGCAATCGCCGAGCCAGCCCTCCACCGAGAAGCAGAAGAACCTCGGCCGCGTGCTGGTCGATGAACTGCTGGCGATCGGCCTTTCGGACGCGCATCTGGACGAGCACGGCTATATCTATGCGACCATTCCCGCCAACACGGACAAGCAGGTGCCCGTCATCTGCTTCTGCTCGCATATGGACACGGCGCCCGATTTCAGCGGCACCAACGTTAAGCCGCAGATTCTGCGCGGCTACGAGGGCGGCGATATTCGCCTAACCGGCGACCAGCAGCAGGTTATCCGGGTGAGCGAGCATCCGGAGCTGAAGAACCAGATCGGCAACGACATCATCACGACCGACGGAACGACGCTGCTCGGCGCCGACGACAAGGCGGGGATCGCCGAGATCATGACGGCGGCGCAGTTCCTCGTCTCCAATCCCGATATCAAGCATGGCACGATCAAGATCCTGTTCACGCCGGACGAGGAGATCGGCCGCGGCGTCGATAAGGTGGACCTGAAGAAGCTCGGCGCCGACTTCGCCTATACGATGGACGGGTCGACGGCGGGGCATATCGAGGACGAGACATTTTCGGCCGACGGCGTCGAGATCACCATCCAAGGTGTCGCCATCCATCCGGGCTTCGCCAAGGGGAAGATGGAAAACGCCATCAGGATCGCCGGCGCGATCATCGACCGGCTGCCGAGAGATATCGGCCCCGAGACGACATCGGGCCGGCAGGGCTTCATCCATCCGACCGGCGTTACCGGCTCGATGGAGAAGGCTGAGATCGGGCTGATCATCCGCGATTTCGACAATGCGGGGCTGACGGCCAAGGAAGAGATGCTGGAAGCGATCGTCAGGCAAGTGATGGCCGGCTATCCGGGCTCGACCTACACTTTCGAGGTCAAGCAGCAGTATCGCAACATGAAGGAAGTGGTCGATCGCCACCCCGATATCGTCGAGAACGCCATCGAGGGCATTCGCCGCGCCGGGATGGAACCGAAGCGCGGCAGCATTCGCGGCGGCACCGACGGCTCGCGCCTCTCCTTCATGGGCCTGCCCTGCCCCAACATCTTCGCCGGCGGCCACGCGTTTCATTCGCCGCTGGAATGGGTGAGCCGGCAGGATATGGAGCGGGCTGCGAAGACGATCGTGGAGATTGCCAGGGTTTGGGAGGAGCGGGCTTAAGCGCCCGCGCACCAATCTCACGCCAATGAAAAATGCCGGACGTCACCGCCCGGCATTTTATTATCCCCGCAGACCCGGCGCTTCCTGGCCGGTGCGCTCGACGTACTCTGTATAGCCGCCGCCATACTGATGAATGCCATCGGGCGTCAGCTCCAGCACGCGGTTGGAGAGCGCCGCTAGGAAGTGGCGGTCGTGGCTGACGAAAAGCATGGTGCCTTCGTATTGCGACAGCGCCTTGATCAGCATTTCCTTGGTGTCGAGATCCAGGTGGTTGGTCGGCTCGTCGAGGACGAGCAGGTTGGGCGGGTCGAACAGCATCTTGGCCATGACCAGACGCGCCTTTTCACCACCGGAGAGAACCCGGCACTTCTTTTCGACGTCGTCGCCGGAAAAGCCGAAGCAGCCGGCGAGCGCGCGCAGCGGCGCCTGGCCGGCCAGCGGGAAGCTATCTTCCAGCCATTCGAGAACCGTGCGTTCGCCATCGAGCAGGTCCATGGCGTGCTGGGCGAAATAGCCGAGCTTGACGCTCGCGCCGAGCGCAACCGTGCCCTGGTCCGGCTCGGTGGAGCCCGTGACCAGCTTCAGCAGCGTCGACTTGCCGGCGCCGTTGATGCCCATGATGCACCAGCGCTCCTTGCGGCGAACCATGAAGTCGAGGCCTTCATAGATCGTGCGGCTGCCGTACTTCTTGTGGACGTTCTTCAGGTTGATCACGTCTTCGCCGGAGCGCGGCGCGGGAAGGAATTCGAAGGCCACCGACTGGCGGCGCTTGGGCGGCTCGACGCGGTCGATCTTTTCCAGCTTCTTGACGCGGCTCTGCACCTGCGAGGCGTGTGAGGCGCGCGCCTTGAAGCGTTCGATGAACTTGATTTCCTTGGCAAGCATGGCCTGCTGGCGCTCGAACTGCGCCTGCTGCTGCTTCTCGTTCTGGGCGCGCTGTTGTTCGTAGAAGGCATAGTCGCCGGAATAGGAGGTGAGCTGGCCGCCATCGATCTCGATGATCTTGCCGACGATGCGGTTCATGAACTCGCGGTCGTGCGAGGTCATCAAAAGCGCGCCGTCATAGTTCTTCAGGAACTCTTCCAGCCAGATCAGACTTTCGAGATCGAGATGGTTGCTCGGCTCGTCGAGCAGCATGACGTCGGGGCGCATCAACAGGATGCGGGCGAGCGCCACGCGCATCTTCCAGCCGCCGGAGAGGCCGCCGACATCGCCATCCATCATTTCCTGGGTGAAGCTCAGGCCATCGAGCACCTCGCGGGCGCGGCCCTCGAGCGCGTAGCCATCCAGCTCCTCGTAGCGAGCCTGTACCTCGCCGTAACGCTCGATGATGCGGTCCATCTCGTCGAGCTTGTCGGGATCGACCATCTCGGCTTCGAGTTCGCGCAGTTCGGCGGCAACGACGCTGACCGGGCCGGCGCCCTCCATGACCTCGGCCACGGCGCTACGGCCAGACATTTCGCCGACATCCTGGTTGAAGTAGCCGATGGTGACGCCTTTTTCACCGGCGACATTGCCCTCATCGGGCTGCTCCTCGCCTGTGATCATGCGGAAGAGTGTCGTCTTGCCGGCGCCATTCGGGCCGACGAGGCCGATCTTCTCGCCCTTGTTGAGCGCCGCCGAGGCCTCGATGAAGAGGATGCGGTGGCTGTTCTGCTTGCTGATATTTTCGATGCGGATCATGGGAAGCGTGGTCCAAAACAGGTTTTCGGCGCCCTTATGCCACGCAACACCTGAGATGTCGCCCGTTTTCCGCAGTGCACCAAATGTTCAGGTCCGACCGTTTCCCTGTGGTGACAGCGCTGCGGGACTTCCAAACATCAGACGGCACTGATACGTTCCATATTTGTTCCCGAGTCGCGTTTCCATCGCGGCGCGTATGCTAGAGGCTGAAGAATAGATGCAGGCGGCGGCCTATCTCGAGAAACTGAACGAGCGGCAACGTCTTGCCGTGGAGCATGGGGTCGGTCAGGGACCGGATACGACGGGCGGTCCTCTGCTGATCATCGCCGGCGCCGGATCGGGCAAGACCAACACGCTGGCGCACCGGGTGGCGCATCTGATCGTCAACGGCGCCGATCCGCGCCGTATCCTCTTGATGACTTTTTCGCGAAGGGCGGCGTCCGAGATGGCACGGCGCGTCGAGCGCATCTGCCGGCAGGTGCTCGGCGCCAATTCCGCCGTGATGACCGACGCGCTGACCTGGGCCGGCACTTTTCACGGGATCGGCGCGCGACTGCTCCGGATCTATGCCGAGCAGATCGGCCTCAATGTCGATTTCACCATTCACGACCGGGAAGACAGCGCCGACCTGATGAACCTCATCCGGCACGAGCTCGGCTTCTCCAAGACCGAAAGCCGGTTTCCGACCAAGGGCACGTGTCTGGCGATCTATTCGCGCACGGTCAATTCCGAGACGCCGCTCTCCGAGGTCCTGAAGACCTGGTATCCGTGGGTGGCGACCTGGGAAGAGCAGCTGCGCGAGCTGTTTGCCTGCTACGTCGAGGCCAAGCAGGCGCAGAACGTGCTCGATTACGACGACCTCCTGCTTTACTGGGCGCAGATGGTCAGCGATCCGGAACTGGCAGCCGACATTGGCGGGCGCTTCGACCATGTGATGGTGGACGAGTACCAGGATACCAACCGGCTGCAATCCTCCGTATTGATGGCGCTGAAGCCTGGCGGGCGGGGCTTAACCGTCGTCGGCGACGACGCGCAGTCCATCTACTCCTTCCGGGCGGCGACGATCCGCAATATTCTCGACTTCCCTAGGACATTCGAGCCGCCGGCCGATATCATCACGCTCGACCGCAACTATCGTTCGACGACGACGATCCTTGCCGCCGCCAATGGCGTCATCGAACTGGCGCGCGAGCGCTTCACCAAGAACCTCTGGACCGACCGGCAATCGGAAGAGCGGCCGAAGCTGCTCACCGTCAAGGACGAGAACGACCAGGCGAACTACATCGTCGAGCAGGTGCTCGCCAACCGCGAAGTGGGTATGACGCTGAAGCAGCAGGCAGTGCTGTTTCGCACCTCCTCGCACAGCGGCCCGCTCGAAGTGGAGCTGACCCGGCGCAACATCCCCTTCGTCAAATTCGGCGGGCTGAAGTTCCTGGATTCGGCGCATGTCAAGGACATGCTGGCGATCCTGCGCTTCGCGCAGAACCCACGCGACCGGGTCTCCGGCTTCCGGCTGCTGAAGATGCTGCCCGGGATCGGGCCGCAGACGGCGGGCAAGATCCTCGACACGATCGCCGCCGACCCCGAGCCGCTAATGGCGCTCGCCGAAATTCCGCCGCCGGCCAAGACCGGCGAAAGCTGGCCGGCGCTGGTGCAGCTGCTGGAAGGATTGCGCAAGTCGAACGGGCCGTGGCCTGCCGAGATCGCGCAGGCGCGCGAATGGTACGAGCCGCATCTCGACCGCATCCACGAGGACGCCGACACCCGCAAGGCCGACCTGCTGCAACTCGAGCAGATCGCATCCGGCTATGCCAACCGCGAGCGCTTCCTCACCGAACTGACGCTCGACCCGCCCGACGCCACCAGCGACCAGGCCGGCGTGCCGCTGCTCGACGAGGATTATCTCATCCTCTCCACCATCCATTCGGCCAAGGGACAGGAGTGGCGGGCGGTGTTCATGCTCAACGTCGTCGATGGCTGCATCCCCTCCGACCTCGCCGTCGGCACGACGCAGGAGATCGAGGAGGAGCGCCGGCTGCTCTATGTCGGCATGACGCGGGCAAAGGACAGCCTGACGCTGATCACCCCGCAACGCTTCTTCACCAGCGGCCAACACGGCCAGGGCGACCGGCATGTCTATGCGTCGCGCACACGGTTCATTCCGGTGACGCTGCTGCAATATTTCGAGACGGCCGCATGGCCGGTGGTGGTCGCGACGCCTTCGGAGCGGAGTACGCAGCAGATAAGGGTGGATGTGGCGGCACGGATGCGGACGATGTGGCGGTAGGTTTTTCCGATAGCACACCTGCGCGCGCCGGGTACGATGTCATCCTCGACCAAAGAAATCCGCCAGCCTACCCAAAGGCTTAGGCGTCCGGCTGTGATTTTCCATCCCCGCACCTCGACGTCATGGCCATAATCGCCCCGTCATCGCGCAGGGAGCCGGGTCGCGAACCGGATCTCGATCGTCCATTCAGGAACCGGCGCGTGGTGATGGTTGCCAAGGAGATTTGAGGCCGTCAGGGCCAAGGATCTTCCGGCAAGGCTGACCCGGGAGACGCTCCTGCCGGATCGGGCGAACCGGAAACCGAAGCGATCGGGCAGGCATCATGCCTGACAACCCATACCACCGATAGAATATGCCTGCCCTTCCCAGCCTAAAGGCCAGCCGTCGCGGAGCCCCGCGCGGTGTGTTGGCGTGCAAATTGGTTGGCCGTATCGCCATGTCCCACTCACACCGCCAACTGCATCCTCACATCCCCCGCCAACGCCTTCATCCGCTCCGGCGACGCATGGCCGATCAGCATGAAGGCGTGGGTCTTATCCGACCAATAGACGACGTTCATGCCCTTGCGGGCTTCGACGTCGGGCGGCTTGATGCCGTCGTCGGAGCGGACGATGCAGAGGGCCAGGGGGCCCGTCTCGGGGTCGAGGTAAGCGAGCTGGGCGAGTGGCTGGTCGTCATATTGCAGGAGCAGCGCCCGTTTGAAATCGACGCCCTGAAGCGCGATCGCCTCCGGCGAGAGGCGCAGGCCGAGCCTTGCTTCGACGGCCGACAACTGCCCGGATTGCGCCGCAAGCGACGGCACCGGGCCGGCCAGTGTTTCGGGCGTGTAGAGCGCGATGTAATCGGCGACCGTGGCGCGCCATTCGCTGCTTTCATCGGTGGCGGCGAGCTGCCGGCTCAGGCCGATGAAGGCGCGGTCGGCGATGACGCCGGCAACCAGGCAGGCGGCGAGTGCGCCGAGGAAGCGACGGCGGCTGGGGGCCGGCGTTGCCGCTGATGTGGCGGAGAGACGCGAGAGAATGGCTTCGAGCTCGGCCTTTGGCGCCTGAGCGAGCAGCGGATCGAAGGCCTGCGCGAAGGGCAGGCTGGCGCGGGACAGGAACTCGAGGCGGGAGGCCAGCTCGGCGTGCGTTTCCAGGAGTGCTTCGAGACGCGCAGCCTCAGCAGGTGGCAGTTCGCCGTCGAGATAGGCGGTCAGCTCCTCGTCGGAGGGGATCGTGGTCTTGTCGGTCATCGTCCGCCCTCCTCTTTCAGATTGCCGGCAAGGGTCGCGCGGGCAGCGGCCAGCCGGCTCATGACGGTGCCGATCGGAATATCGAGCACGGCGGCCACCTCCTTGTAGGACAGGCCCTCGACATAGGCCAGGAAGACCGCGGCACGCTGCGCATCGGGCAGCGCGCCAACGAGACGAAGCACCTGAGCGGCCATGACATGCGTCTCCGTTTCGCGCGCGCCATCGACGACGAGCGCCTGCTCGGCGTCGACGAAGCCCTGCCCTTCGCGGACCCGCCGCGAGCGGATTTCATTGAGCCAGATCGAATGAAGAATGGCAAACAGCCAGCGATCGAGCCGGGTGCCCACCTGAAACTGCGTGGCCCTCTCCAGAGCGCGCACGCAGGTCTGCTGCACCAGATCGTCGGCCACGTCGCGGCGATGCGAGAGCACGAGACCATAGCGCCAGAGCCGCGACAGGTTTTCCGTCAGACCGCTCCTGATATCGGATTCGCTTGCGATGGCCGCCTCCGCCACGGGGTTTGCCGAAGACCGCGCTGGACGAGCCGGCGCGGTCTTGTTGGCGTGACTATAGGCAGGAAATGTCGTGTAGGCGACGACCATCGGCATGTTCCTCGTCACATTATCGGGTGTTCGCGCCTCACACTTCAGACTTTGGGCCTCAGATCTTCGACGGATCGGTGATCGCTTCATTGAGATCGCGATATTCCTCGCAAGACGTGCCGCACAGCGTCTTGATGGTGCCGAGCTGCTCCTTGGCGAGATCGATGCGACCCTTGATGACATAGGCTTCACCGAGATATTCGCGGACCTTGGCATATTGCGGATCGAGCTGGACCGACTTCAGATAGTAGCCAATGCCCTCATCCGTGCGTCCAAGCTTACGCGTTGCGTAGCCGCGATAGTTCAGCGCCTCGGCGGTGTTCTGGTTCTTCAGCGTGTCGAGCATGGCCAGCGCCTCATCGTAACGACCGGCCTTGGCCAGCGAATAGGCGTATTCGGTGCGGTTGTCGTCGGTGATGTTGGCGCCCGACTGCTTGACGCATTTCTGCGTCTTCTTGTCATAAACCTCACCCTTCTTGCAGGTGGGCGTGGTGGCGCCGCCGCTATCGTCGCCGCCGGCTGCGAAAACAGGCGCGGTGAACGCGAAGGCGGCGATCGCGCCGCTGATGAGAACGGATGCAATTCGGGAGGTTGCTGAGGTCATGATGTATCTCCTTCGGGACAAGACGGGTTGGTCTGGAAGACAGGGTTGCGGCGAATGAACACCGCAGCCGGCGGGTTTATTCGGCAGGCGTGCCGAATTTCCCGATCACCGTTTCGTGAGAGCCAGCGGCGAATAAAGCCCGGTCTGGCGTGTTTGCTCCGCGTGCGCCGGGGGATGAACAGGAGCATTTTCGTGAACGAGACCGTCAAACTACTCAGCCTCGCCACCGCGGCACCACTGCATGTGATCACGCAGGAGGAAGCCGCGGGGACGTCAGCGCGGCTGTTTTCCAGCCGGCTGAAGGACTTCGCGCATCTCGTGCCGGTCTTCACGAATGCCGGCATCCGCACGCGGCACGCCGCGCGACCGCTCTCATGGTTCACCGAGCCGCATGGCTGGGAAGACCGGATGCAGGCCTATCAGGACGAGGCGCGCAGCCTGTTTCGCCGGACCGTCACGGCGGCGCTCGATCAGGCTGGCCTTAAGGGAACCGATGTCGACTGCATCGTCACGGTTTCCTCGACAGGCATCGCGACGCCGAGCCTTGATGCTCAGCTGGCCTCCGAGATCGGGTTTCGCACGGATATCGAGCGCCTGCCGGTGTTCGGGCTCGGCTGCGCGGCTGGCGTTTCGGGCTTTGCGATCGCGGCGCGGCTCGCCAAGGCGCGGCCCGGAGCGACCGTGCTCTTCGTCTCGATCGAGCTTTGCACGCTGGCCTTCCGGCTGGACGAGCTGACGCGGGCGAATATCATCGCCACGGCGCTGTTCGGCGATGGAGCAGCGGCCTGTATCTTGCGGGCTGGGCCGGAGGGGCTTGCCGCGGTCGAATCCACCGGGGAGCATCTGTTTCCCGATACGCTGGGGATCATGGGCTGGAAGATCGACGATACCGGCTTCGGGATCGTGCTGGCGCAATCGCTGCCGCCCTTTGCGGAGAAGGAGTTAGGCCCGGCGATCGACGGCATTCTTGATCGTAACAGGCTGAGTCGGGATGATATCGACCGCTTCATCTGCCATCCCGGCGGGGCGCACGTGCTGGCGGCGCTGGAGACGGCCTTGTCTATCCCGTCCTCGGCGCTCGACCATGAGCGGGCGGTGCTTGAGGAATACGGCAACATGTCGTCGCCAACGGTGCTGTTTGTGCTCGAGCGGGTGCTGCGCCAGGGATTGCCGAAGCGGGCGGCGATGATTGCGATGGGGCCGGGCTTTTCGGCCAGCTGCGTGACGTTGACGAGGGCCTGACCATGTGGCCCTCGATCCTCATCCTCGGTTTCGTGACGCTGCAGCGGCTGGCGGAGCTTGTCATCGCCCGCCGCAACGCCAGAGCGCTGATGGCGCGCGGCGCCCGCGAGATCGGCGCCGACCACTATCCTGTCATGGTGGCGTTGCATGTTAGCTGGCTTGCCGGGCTCTGGCTGTTGGCGCCGGGCCATCCGGTGCAGCCGGTGTGGCTCGTGCTCTTCGTCGTGCTGCAGCTTGGGCGGCTCTGGGTTCTGGCCACGCTCAAGGGGCGATGGACGACGCGGATCATCGTGCTGCCGGGGGCACCGCTGGTGTGTGAGGGACCGTATCGGCTGCTCTCGCATCCGAATTATGCGGTCGTGATCGGCGAGATCGCGGTGCTGCCGCTGGCGTTCAACATGCCTCTTTATGCCGCCACCTTCTCCATCTTGAACGGGCTGATGCTGTGGCTTCGCATCTCGGTGGAGAACCGCGCGCTGAAGACGGCAATGTTTTTGAAATGAATGCGATTTTTCATTTGCACGCGGCTTGGCGGAGGGGCATTTTCCATGCCTAGACTATCGTGGGTTTCGTGGGAAAATGACGAAGAACGTAATCGTGCTTGGAGCCGGCATCGTCGGCGTATCGACGGCCATTCATCTGCAGCGGCGCGGACGCCAGGTGACATTGATCGATCGCAAGCCGCCGGGCAACGGCACATCCTTCGGCAATGCCGGATTGATCCAGCGCGAGGGCGTGGTGCCCTACGGCTTTCCGCAGCAGCTCGGCCTTCTCGTCCGCTACGCCTTCAACAACCGTATCGACGCGCATTATCATCTGAAGGCGCTGCCGGGCCAGCTGTCGTTTCTGGCGCGCTATTGGTGGCATTCCAACGCCAAGCGCCACCAGATGATTTCGAAGGCCTATGCGCCGCTGATCGCGCATTCGATCTCCGAGCACAACGACCTGATCGAGGCGGCAGGCGCCGAGCATCTGATCCGCAAGAACGGCTGGATCGAGGTGTTTCGCACCGGTGAGAAGCGCGACGCGGAATTCGCCGAGGCCGAGCGGCTACAGCGGGAATTCGGCGTCGGCTTCGACAAGCTGGATACTGGCGATCTGGCGCGGCTTGAGCCGGATCTCAATCTAGGTTTCGTCGGCGCGTTGAAGTGGCGCGATCCGTGGTCGGTCATCAATCCGCAGGCGTTGACGGCAAGCTATCTGCGCTATTTCGAAAGCATCGGCGGCCGCTTTATCACCGGGGATGCGAACTCCTTCGGCAAGTTCGGCGCCGGCTGGAAGATCGCGACCGATGAGGGTCCCGTCGAAGCCGATGAGGCGGTGATGGCGCTCGGGCCATGGGCGGCGGTCGCGACGAAGCGTCTCGGCTACGCCTTCCCGCTAGGGGTCAAGCGCGGCTATCACATGCATTATTCGGCGAAGGGCAACGCGGTGCTCAACAACACCGTGGCCGACACGGAGCTCGGCTATCTGATGGCGCCGATGGAGAACGGAATCCGGCTGACGACGGGTGCCGAATTCGCGGCGATCGACGCGCCGAAGACGCCGGTGCAGCTCGACCGCGCCGAAAAGGTGGCACGCGGCGTGTTTCCGCTCGGCGAGCGGCTCGATCCCGAACCCTGGATGGGCGCCCGTCCCTGCACGCCCGACATGATGCCCATCATCGGCAAGGCGCCGCGCCACGAAGGCCTGTGGTTCGCCTTCGGCCACGCGCATCACGGGCTGACGCTCGGACCGGCGACCGGCAGGGCGCTGGCGGAGCAAATGACGGGCGAAAAGCCTTTCGTCGACATCTCCGCCTACTCGCCGCAGCGGTTTAATCCCTAACGGCCGTCGCTTTCCGTATTTAAGGTCGCAATGAGGACAGGAATCCGCCCTGGCGGCGGATGACGCAACGTGATTCCTACACAGCTGGCGGGATAGTCCTTAAAACAGGCGGGAAACTAGGAAATCCCCATGTCCATCGCTTCTTCCTCCGCTCTCGACGCCAGAGAGCCCGCGCTCGGCACGCCGGGCCTCGGCTCGCTGCTCGTTCTCATTCTCGGTACGCTGCTGCTCGGCTATTATTACGGCCCGGCACAAGGTGCGCTGTTCCTCGTCGGCGGCGCGCTCGGTATCGCGCTTTATCACGCCGCCTTCGGCTTCACCTCCGCCTGGCGCGTCTTCATTGCGGATGGACGCGGGCGCGGGTTGCGCGTGCAGATGATCCTGCTTGCCATCGCCGTCGTGCTGTTCTTCCCGTTTCTCGCCAGCGGCACGCTGTTCGGCCATGAAGTGAAGGGCTCGGTGTCGCCTGCCGGCATCGGCGTCATCGTCGGCGCCTTCATGTTCGGCATCGGCATGCAGCTTGGCGGCGGCTGCGCGTCCGGCACGCTGTTCACCGCCGGCGGCGGCAATGCGCGCATGCTGGTGACGCTGTTCTTCTTCATTGTCGGCTCGGTGCTCGGCACCATCAACTTCGACTGGTGGGTCAGCCTGCCGTCGCTGCCGCCGACATCACTGGTAACGAGCTTCGGCGCTGCCGGCGGCATTGCGGTTTCGCTGATCATCTTCGCCGCCATCGCCGGCTTGACCGTGCTGGTCGAGAAGCGCTGGCACGGATCGCTGGAGGTCGCAGCCCCCTCACCGCGCCGCGGCTTTGCCCGCCTCCTCCGTGGTCCATGGCCGCTGGTGCTCGGCGCGGTCGTGCTGGCGCTGCTCAACTTCGTGACGCTGTCGATCGCCGGCCGGCCCTGGGGCATCACCTCGGCATTCGCGCTGTGGGGCGCCAAGGGCGCGCAACTGATCGGCATCGATCCGACCGCCTGGGCCTACTGGCAGACGCCGGCCAACGCCAAGGCGCTCGCCACCAGCGTGTTTGCCGATGTCACCTCGGTGATGGACTTCGGCATCATCGCCGGCGCCATGCTCGCTTCATCGCTGGCCGGCCGCTTCGCGCCGAGCTGGGATATCCCGCTGCGCTCGGTGCTGGCGGCCGTCATCGGCGGACTGCTGCTCGGATACGGCGCGCGCATCGCCTATGGATGCAACATCGGCGCCTATTTCTCCGGCATCGCCTCGGGCAGCGTACATGGCTACCTCTGGGCCGTGGCCGCCTTCGCGGGCAATGTCATCGGCGTGAAGCTGCGGCCGTATTTCTTCTTCGAGAAGAAGATCCTGCTGCGCAACGACGGCTAGTCGATGCCCAATGCCTTGAGATCGCGGAGCGCCGTCTTCGCGATCTCGTCTATCGTTCCATCGATATCGACGGTCACGACGCCGGCCTCACCGGTCGGGATCTCGAGCGTTGCCAGCTGGTTTTCAAGCAAAGAGAGCGGCATGAAATGGCCCTTGCGGGCACCCATTCGTGCGGTCAAAAGCTCCTTTGAGCCGTGCAGGTAAACGAAGAAGAGATTGCCATCGACGGCGGCGCGCAGGCAGTCGCGGTAGCTCCTCTTCAGCGCCGAGCAGGAAACGACAATACCCTCGTTGCGGTCGAGCGCTGTCTTCATCGTCTGGCCGATGATGTCGAGCCAGGGTAAGCGATCGTCGTCGGTGAGTGGGGTGCCCTTCGACATCTTCTCGACGTTGGACGCCGGATGCAGGGCGTCGCCTTCGGCGAACTCGACGGCAAGGGCTTCCGCTATGGCCTCGCCTACAGACGACTTGCCACAGCCGCTGACCCCCATGACGATGATGGCATGGGGGCGCGTGTTTTGTGCTGACATTCCAGAAACTCTCCTCACCTCGGCATGATCCGCCGTGTCAGGAGACCCAAGCTTACGACGCGATGGCCGCATTCTTGCGGGCGAGACGTGCCCTGATGGTGTCGACATCGGCGCGCGGCGTCGCCGCGAACAATGTCTTGGTATAGCTGTGCTGCGGGTCGTTGAAAACCTGATCCCGCGATCCGTATTCGACAGCTTCGCCGTAATACATGACCATGACGTCATCGGCCATGTAGCGGACGACCGAGAGGTCGTGGCTGATGAAGACGTAGGTCAGGTTCAGCTCGTCCTGCAGGTCGGCAAGCAGGTTCAGCACCTGTGCCTGGACCGAAAGGTCAAGCGCCGAGACCGGCTCGTCCAAGACCAAAAGCCGTGGCTTCAGCATCAGCGCGCGAGCAATCGCGATACGCTGACGCTGGCCGCCGGAGAACATGTGCGGATAGCGGTTGAAGTGGACGTCCTGCAGGCCGACCTTCTTCAACATCGACATCGCCAGTTCGCGGCGTTCGGCAGCGGGCGTGTTGGTGTTGATGATCAGCGGCTCCATCAGGATATCGCCGATCTTCTTGCGCGGGTTCAGCGAACCATAGGGGTTCTGGAAGACGATCTGCACCTTGCGGCGCATTTCGGGCGTCAGATCGCCGGCTGCGATATCCACCTTCTTGCCGTCGATGAAGAGTTCGCCGTCGCTTGCCGGATCGATCATGGTGATGATGCGGGCGAGCGTGGACTTGCCGCAGCCGCTTTCACCGACGATAGCGAGCGTCTTGCCCTCATCGACCTTGAAGTTCACGCCCTTGACGGCGTGCACGGTCTTTTCCTTCTTGAACAGGCCGCCCGGCAGAAAGTAGTTGCGGACGATGTTCTTGCCTTCGAGGACTGGCGTCATTGGGCCGCTCCCTCACTCGTCTGTTTGAAGATTTCGCCGATGGTCGGCAGGCGGTCGCCGGTGGCGTTGTCGGGCAGAGCCGCGAGCAGCGCGCGGGTGTAATCGCTCTTCGGGGCTTCGAACAGCGACAGCACGTCGGCCTCTTCCATCTTGCGGCCCTTGTACTGCACGATCACGCGATCGGCGGTCTCGGCGACCACGCCCATATTGTGGGTGATCATGATGAGGCCCATGCCGTGTTCCGTCTGCAGGCGCATCAGGAGATCGAGGATCTGCTTCTGGATCGTGACGTCGAGCGCGGTGGTCGGCTCGTCGGCGATGAGGAGCTTCGGGTTGCAGGCGATCGCAATCGCGATCATCACGCGCTGGCACTGGCCGCCCGACATCTGGTGCGGGAAGTGGCCGAGGCGCTCGGCCGGGTTCGGAATGCCGACGGCCTCGAAGAGCTCGATGGCGCGCTTGCGGCGCTCCGCCTTGCCGAGGCCGAGGTGAATGCGCAGCACTTCCTCGATCTGGAAGCCGACCGTGAAGCACGGGTTGAGGCTGGCGATCGGCTCCTGGAAGATCATCGACATGTCCTTGCCGATGATCTTGCGGCGCTCGGCTCCCGACATGCCGAGCAGATTGCGGCCGTCGAAGACCAGCTTGTCGGCGGTAACCTTGGCGGTCCAGGGCAGAAGGCCCATGGCTGCCAGCATGGAAACGGACTTGCCGGAGCCGGATTCGCCGACGATGGCCAGAACTTCGCCGGCCGAGACCTTCATCGACACGCCATCGACGGCGCGGAAGGTGCCGGTCGAGGTCTGGAACTCGACGACGAGATTTTCGATTTCGAGAAGTGCCATATCAGGACCTCTTCAGTTTGGGATCGAGCGCATCGCGCAGACCGTCGCCCATCAGGTTGATGGCGAGAACGGTGATGAGGATGCACAGGCCCGGGAAAGTGACGAGCGACGGCGAACTCTGGAAGAACTCGCGGGCGTCGGCGAGCATCGTGCCCCACTCGGATGTCGGCGGCTGGGCGCCCATGCCGAGGAAGCCAAGGGCCGCCGCGTCGAGGATGGCCGCCGAGAAGGCGAGCGTTGCCTGAACGATCAAGGGTGCCAGGCAGTTCGGCAGGATCGTCTTGAACATCAGGCGAAGCGTGCCGGCGCCGGCGACGCGGGAGGCCACGACATATTCCTTCTCGCGCTCGCTGATGACGGCGGCGCGGGTCAGGCGGACGAAGTGCGGCTGGTTGACGATCGAGATCGCGATCATGGCGTTCAACAGGCCGGGACCGAGAACGGCGACCAGCACGAGGGCCAGAAGCAGCGACGGGAAGGCCAGGATGATATCCATGACGCGCATGATGATCGTATCGGTGCGGCCGCGGAAGTAACCGGCGATGAGGCCGAGCAGGACGCCGGCGACAGCCGACAGCGAGGCGACGACGAGGCCGATGAACAGCGAGAAGCGCGTGCCGAAGATCAGGCGCGAAAGCATGTCGCGGCCGACGGCGTCGGTGCCGAGCAGATAGGCGCTGTTGCCGCCTTCCGACCATGCCGGCGGCAGGCGCTGGAAGCCCGACGGTACGTTCGGATCATGCGGGGCGACGACGGATGCGAAGATCGCCAGCAGGAGAACGAAGACGAAAACGACGAGGCCGATGACCGCGCCCTTGTTGCGGGAGAAGTAGTACCAGAACTCCGAGAGACCGGAGGGCTGGGCAGACGTGGTGTTTGTCGTGCTCATGGGCCGCTCCTAGTGTCTGATGCGTGGATTGATGAGACCGTACATGAGATCGACGATCAGATTGACGAGCATGATGATGGCCGCGATCAGGAGCAGACCGCCCTGAACCACGGTGTAATCACGCTTGAAGACCGCATCGACCATCCACTTGCCGATGCCCGGCCAGGAGAAGATGGTTTCCGTCAGGATCGCGCCACCAAGCAGAACACCGACCTGCAGGCCGATCGAGGTGACGACCGGGATCATGGCGTTGCGCAGCGCATGCACGCCGACGACGCGCAGCGGGGCCAGGCCCTTGGAGCGGGCGGTGCGGACGTAATCCTCGCCGAGAACCTCGAGCATGGCCGAGCGGGTCTGGCGGGCGATGACGGCCAGCGGAATGGTGCCGAGAACGATGGTCGGCAGGATCAGCGACTGGAAGGCCGACTTGAAGGCGCCGGCCTGACCGGACAGCAGACTGTCGATCAGCATGAAGCCGGTGACCGGCTTGAAGAAGTACATCAGCGAGATACGACCTGAAACTGGCGTCCAGTGCAGCGTATTCGAGAAGAGAACGATGAGGAGCAGGCCCCACCAGAAGATCGGCATGGAGTAGCCGACAAGGGCGACGCCCATGACCCCCTGGTCGAACCACGTCCCCCTCTTCACCGCGGCGAAGATGCCGGCGGGAATGCCGAGGATGATGGCGAACAGGATGGCACAGAGCGACAGCTCCAGCGTGGCCGGAAACAGCGACATGAATTCCTGCAGGACCGGGCGCTTGGTGACGATCGACGAACCGAGATCGCCCTGAACGAGATTACCGAGGTAATCGATGTACTGGACGTAGACGGGCCGGTCGAGGCCGAGGTCGTGCATGATTTCAGCGTGGCGTTCCGGCGCCATGACGCGCTCGCCCGACATCAGCATGACCGGATCTCCGGGCAGCAGGCGGATGAACGCGAAGGCGATGATGGAAACACCGAGGAAGGTGGGGATCAGGACCGCTAGGCGCCCGATGAAAAAACGAAACATATCATATGTCCATATTAGTCCGGCGGTCAGGTATCAAACCTGACCGCCGGCCAAGCCCGATCTTGTCGGGCATCTTTGCATAGATTTGGTTATTCGGCGATATCAACGCCGTCGAAGCGGTGAACACCGACCGGATCCTGCACGTAGCCGGAAACCTTGGCGCTCATCGGAACGAATTCCGTCGAGTGGTCGAGGGTTGCCCAGGGTGCTTCCTTCTTGAAGACGACCTGTGCTTCTTCGTAGAGCTTCGTGCGCTCGGCAACGTCAGCGGTCTTCTTGGCCTTCTTCACGAGGGCGTCGAATTCCTTGTTGCACCACTGCGCGCGGTTGTTGCCGCCGACGGCTTCGCAGCCGAGCAGCGTGTCGAGGAAGTTGTCCGGATCACCATTGTCACCCGTCCAGCCGAGGATAGCAGCGCCATCGCGCTTCACGTCCTTGGAGAGCTTCAGGTATTCAGCCCATTCGTGGGTGACGATGTCGACCTTGACGCCGACCTTTGCGAGGTCAGCCTGCATCAGCTCGGCGGCGCGACGTGCATTCAGCATGTACGGACGCGAAACCGGCATTGCCCAGATCTTCATCGAGAGATCCTTGACGCCAGCGGCTTCAAGCATCTTCTTGGCTTCGTCGGGGCTGTAAGCGTCGTCCTTGACGGCGTCGTTGTAGGACCACATCGTCGGCGGGATCGGGTTCTTGGCAACCTGGCCAGCGCCCTGGAAGACGGCATCGACGATCGCCTGCTTGTTGATCGCCATGTTGAGCGCCTTGCGCACTTCAGGCTTGTCGAACGGCGCCTGCTGGGTGTTGTAGGCGAGGTAGGAAACGTTCAGGCCCGGCTGTTCCAGAACCTTGAGGCTGGAATCGGCCTTCAGATCCTTGACGTCCGCTGCGTTCGGGTAAGGCATGATGTGGCATTCGCCGGCCTTGAGCTTCTGAGCGCGAACCGAAGCGTCAGGGGTGATCGCGAAGACGAGATCGTCGATCTTTTCCTTGCCCTTGAAGTAGCTTTCGTTGGCCTTGTAGCGGATGACGGCATCCGGCTGGTAGGCGACGAAGGTGAACGGACCGGTGCCGAGCGGCATCTGGTTCATCTGCTCCATCTTGCCATCGGCCTGCAGCTTGTCGGCATATTCCTTGGAAACGACCGATGCGAAGTCCATGGCGAGGTCGGCGAGGAACGGTGCTTCCGGATGGTTCAGCGTGAACTTGACGGTCAGGTCATCGACCTTTTCGACCGACTTGATCAGCTCGGGGAAGCCCATGCCGGCAGCGTATTCGTAGGAAACGCCGGCGACGTACTTGGCCCAGGGGCTGTCGGCCTTCAGCTGGCGGTCGAACGAGAAGACGACGTCGTCGGCGTTCAGGTCGCGGGTCGGCGTGAAGAACTCGGTGGTCTGGAACTTGACGCCCGGATGCAGCTTGAAGGTATAGGTCAGGCCATCATCGGAAACGGTCCAGCTGTCTGCAAGGCCCGGCTCGACTTCGGTCTTGCCATGCTTGAACTCGACGAGGCGGCTGTAGACGGTACGCGACGAAGCGTCGAAGGTGGTGCCAGCCGTGTAGATTGCGGGATCGAAGCCTTCCGGCGATCCTTCCGAGCAATATACAAGCGTCTTGGACCAAGCGGTCGACGCCATGGCCGAAGCCAAAACGGTCGCTGCCAGAAGGACAGAGATCTTTTTCATGATTTCGTTTCCCAGGTTTGTTCTTTTATACGTTTGTCTGATCGCAGAGCGCTCCTCCCGATCGAGCGCCGATGGAACGACATTTGATTGTTTAAATCAACGACCGGGCCGGAAAATTTTTCCAGCCGAACAACTTTAGTAATTTTACGCCGAAAATTGGTCACATTTAGCAATATTCACGCTGGATAACCCTTTTTTTGGTCGCATTTAATGTTGCGCATATCACCGGTAGTGCAAATACCGGTCCTCGGGATAGGCGCCTGTCATCAGAATCCAAAAACGAAACAACCGCAGCCATGATCCATGACTGCGGTTGTGAAGAATAACGCCACGCTACCTCAGGCAGCCGGCGCGACGGCACGAGGCTTGGGCTGATGATGGTTGCCATCGAGGCCGAGTAGGAAGTTGATCTGCGGACGAGCCTTGACCAGATCGTCGATCGAATACTGCGTCAGCACGTCGAAGAAGGCGTTCAACGCCTTTCGCAGCGCCGAGTTCAGGCCGCAGCTATCGACCAGCGGGCAATCGACTTCGCCGTCGTCCTCGAAACATTCCGCCATGGCGAAGCTGTCTTCGGTAACCCGGACAACGTCGAACAGGCTGATCTTGTCCGCCGGCTTGCCCAAGCGGACACCGCCGTTACGGCCACGCACGGTCTCAACCAGACCGGCCTTGTTCAGCGGCTGCAGGATCTTGAACAGGAAGAGTTCGGAAACGCCGTAGGCCTTGGCAATTTCCGGAATCCGGCTGAGACTGCCTTCATTGGCAGCGCAGTACATCAACATGCGAACAGCATAGTTGGTCTGCTTAGTCAAACGCATGCCGATCTCCAGATTCGTTCTCGTTAGGCACTGTATATAGTGCCTTTGATAGTTTTGAACAATTCCAAAATAGAAAAAGATGAAAAAATGAATCACGTTATAAAAGCGGGGAGAGTGCGCCCCTAAACGAAAACGGGCCTCTTGCGAGGCCCGGTTCCAAAGCTCAACTGTTACAAATGCTTACTTCATCGTCGGCATGACGAACTCGGCACCGTCCTTGATGCCTGATGGCCAGCGAGCGGTGATCGTCTTGGTCTTGGTCCAGAACTTGATCGAGTCCGTGCCGTGCTGGTTGAGGTCGCCGAAGCTCGATGCCTTCCAGCCGCCGAAAGAGTGGTAGGCGAGCGGAACAGGGATCGGAACGTTGATGCCGATCATGCCGATGTTGATGCGAGAAGCGAAGTCACGCGCCGCATCGCCGTCGCGGGTGTAGATCGCGACGCCGTTGCCGTATTCGTGCTTCATCGGCAGATCGAGGGCTTCCTCGTAGTTCTTGGCGCGAACGACAGAGAGAACAGGTCCGAAGATTTCGGTCTTGTAGATATCCATATCCGGCGTGACGTGATCGAACAGCGTGCCACCGACGAAGTAACCGTCCTCATAGCCCTGCAGCTTGAAGCCGCGGCCATCAACGACCAGCTTGGCGCCTTCTTCGACACCCTTGTCGATGAGACCGGAGACGCGAGCCTGGGCTTCCTTGGTGACAAGCGGACCGAGGTCAGCCTTGTCGTCCGTATAGGGGCCGATGCGCAGCGCCTCGATCTTCGGCGTCAGCTTCTCGACGAGGCGGTTGGCAGTTTCCTCACCGACGGGAACGGCAACGGAGATCGCCATGCAGCGCTCGCCGGCGGAACCGTAGCCAGCGCCCATCAGAGCATTGACCGCCTGATCCATGTCGGCGTCCGGCATGATGATCATGTGGTTCTTGGCGCCGCCGAAGCACTGCGCGCGCTTGCCGTTCATGGCAGCGGTGCCATAGACGTAACGGGCGATCGGGGTCGAGCCGACGAAGGAGACGGCACCGATATCCGGGTCCGTCAGGATCGCGTCGACGGCTTCCTTGTCGCCGTTGACGACGTTGAGGATGCCTGCTGGCAGGCCGGCTTCGATCATCAGTTCGGCGAGGCGCATCGGCACGGATGGATCGCGCTCGGAAGGCTTCAGGATGAAGGCGTTGCCGCAGGCGATAGCCGGCGCGAACATCCACATCGGGATCATGGCCGGGAAGTTGAACGGGGTGATGCCGGCGCCGATGCCGACGGCCTGGCGCATCGAGTACATGTCGATCGCGGGACCTGCGCCCTCGGTGAACTCGCCCTTCTGCAGGTGCGGAATGCCGCAGACGAATTCGCAGACTTCGAGACCACGGATGATATCACCCTTGGAGTCTTCGATCGTCTTGCCGTGTTCCTTGGAGAGCATGACGGCGAGCTCGTCCATGTGCTTGTTCAGGAGCTCGACGAACTTGAAGAAGACACGGGCGCGGCGCTGCGGGTTAGTGGCTGCCCACTTCGGCTGCGCGGCCTTGGCGTTTTCGACGGCGGCGCGCATCTCCTCGACGCTGGCGAGCGCTACGGTTGCCTGAACTTCGCCCGTTGCCGGATTGTACACATTGCTCGCGCGGCCGCTCGAGCCGACGACGTGTCTACCGCCGATGAAATGACCGATCTCATGCATGGATGTGTCTCCTCTGGGTTCACAGTCTTTATTGGATGAGCCAGCATCGCACTTCAATTTGCACAAATCAATGAACAGGTTTAAGCAACCGTTGTGCAAAAATTAAAGCCGGAGGCCGATTTGGACTGGGATGATGTGCGTATGTTCCTGGCCGTGGCCCGAACCGGACAGATCCTTTCGGCCTCCAAGCGGCTGGGCGTCAACCACGCCACGCTGAGCCGGCGGGTGACGACGCTGGAGGAGCGGCTGAAGACGCGGCTGCTCGTTCGGCGCACCAATGGCTGCGACCTGACGGCGGAGGGCGAGATGTTTCTGCATGCTGCCGAGCGCATGGAGACCGAGATGCTGAGGGCGCAAGCGAGCCTCGGCCATCTCGACAGTAGCATCGCGGGAACGGTCAGGATCGGCGCGCCCGATGGCTTCGGAGTGGCGTTTCTCGCACCTCGGCTCGGCCGGCTGATCAAGCGACATCCGGAGCTCAGGATACAGCTGGTGCCGGTGCCCCGCTCCTTCTCGCTGTCACAGCGCGAGGCCGATATCGCGATCACACTGGAACGGCCGGAACAGGGGCGGCTCGTCTCGTCGAAGCTGACGGACTATACGCTGGGCCTCTACGCCTCGAAGGACTATCTGCGCGCGAACGGCACGCCTCAAGATATCGACGCGCTCAAGGATCATCCCCGGATCGGCTATGTCGAGGACCTGATCTTCACGGCGTCGCTGAATTTCTCATCGGCGGTGATGCGCAGCTGGGACGCCGGCTTCGAGATTTCGACCGCAACCGGGCAGACGGAAGCGGTTCGCTCCGGCGCCGGCATCGGCATCCTGCACGACTACATTGCCCGGCAGTATCCCGAGCTGATCCGGATCTTGCCCGATGTCTCGATCGAGCGTGCCTACTGGACGACGTATCACGAGAGCGCACGCGATCTCGTTCGCGTGCGCACCGTCGTCGATTTCCTGCAGGAACTGGTGGCTGCCGACAGGCAGATGTTCCTGTAGTTACGTCCGCACGCGTTACGCATGCTTGGGTGGCTCGTCGTTTTCATCCGGGTTGGGATTGGGCAGCTCGTCGGGCAAGCTGTCGGGCTCCGGCTCATGGATCGGAGGCTGCGGCGCCCAATCGGGTCCCGGCATCGGCGGCGTGCCGGGCAAGGGTTCGTTTGGCACGGACATGATCCGCTCCTTTCTTCGATGTGTCTTTAAAGGTGTGGCGGCTTAAGGCCGGGCGGCTTCGGCTGCGCGCATCGGCATGGCATCGATGATGGTGAAAAGCTCGGCGGCCGTTATCGGCTGGCCAATCGTGAGCTTCACCGTTCCATCCTTGCCGACAAGGAAGGCCATGAATTCTCCCGCCGGCGGGGCAGCCAGATCACGGGCGAGCGCATTTGCGTCCAGATCCCTGACCGTGCCGAAAAGCGCGCGCACGGTGTCGCCGGCCACCTTCAGCACGACGACGTCGCGCTCTTCGAGGCCGGGCCTGTCCGCCATAAGCTGGTTCTCCTGCCGGGCGCTTCGGGCATTGTCCTTGTCGGGAAAGATCACAATGACGCGGCTGTTCCAGCGGAACTGCGCAAGGCTTGCGACAACCGATGTGTCGGCTTGGGTCTCCAACATACACACGCTCCTTTGAGAGAAGGAAAACGTGCGCTGCCAACCGTAGTTCCATTATTGGCCGAGAAGGACCGGTATCGCCTTGCGATCACCCGCGCCAGGACCGGCGCAATTGCCATATGCTGCCGAACAGCAGGACGAGAAGCGGCAAGCTGCCATAAGACAGGTGAAAACCGGCAAGCGGCACCGCGGCGAGGCCGCCGTCGTCCACCGTCATCGGGAGATGAACCCATCCGATCAGGTAGACGGCGCGGGATGCGGCAATGGCGGCCATGATCAGACCGGCGAGATCGATGAAGCGCATATGCTCGCGCACGGCCGTCGCGAAGACGCCGAAAAAGGCAGCGGCAAAGGTCAACAGCATAAGATAGGTCGCCCCCCCGAGCAGGCTGAAGTCATGCAGCAGGATATCGTCGGTCGTATCCGGGAGGCCGGTGTCGAGGATCGGAAGCACGACGGCCAGAACCGCGCACACGAGCAGCATGCCGCGCTCCAGGAGTTCGCCGCGATCGAACAATCGATCGCAGATGCGAAATGCACGTCGTTCCATGATGCCATCCCCACGATACCGTCCCGCGGCCGCTCAACATGATGTAGCGCCCGGAGGAACATTCGCCCTCAGGTTGCTAATCTATCTTATATGGAGGGAGGTAAAACTACCTCTGGCATCGGCCCGTCCCTGGGGTTCGGGCAACAGGGTTAATGAACCGCTAAGCGAGGATGCAAGCGGCAGGACCGGCGAAATGCCGCCGGTCCCGCAAGAACAACTGGATTATTCCAGGCCGAGCGAAGACAGCGGCAGCTGCAAGGCAGCGGCGATGCGCTTGATCTTGGCGGAATCCGTATCTTCGCCGCTTTCGATTTCCTCGATTTCAGCGACGAGCAAACCACACGTCACGGCGAGATCGTCAACGCTATAGCCAATGGTCTCACGTGCCGTTTTCAAAACAGCGGCTGCGTTGACCGGAGGGATTGGCTGGGCGTTGGATTTATCCAGATTGCTGAGCGAAATGGACATATAAGTCTCCTTCTAAAATCACTCTGAATTAACCCCGGCGGGAAAATGGCATTCTCGTTCACATTTTGCAACGCAATATAACGCAGGGGGCGCGGGGCATGGCGATGATATTGATTAGCAACGCCTTTTATACAAGGGTGACTCACGAAAAATACCTGTCGGGCGCGGCGACAGGACTTTGAGAGGCCATGTCAGGCACAGCCTGGAGAGGCGGACGACTCGTCTGAACGCTCGATTTTCCCTTGATGGAGCATGTTGCGGAGCGTCATTTGCAGGCGTAAAATCATGACATCGGCGCCTGCGGTGAGGTCGCCTTGATGCGACCATTGTTTGATCCGGCGAGCGCCCCTTTGGAGCGCGTATGACCATGTTCACGAAGGATCGCAGAGACGCTGATCAGGATATCGAAAGCTACAGTCCGCTGTGCCGATCGCATGGCGGCGCTGAGGTGCTGGCGCTTCTGCCCGATCCGATGACCGCCCGGCTCTGTCTCGACCTTGCCGAGGACGCGGCGCATGCCGTCCATGGCTCCATGGCCGCCGCCCATATCGGATCGGAGCCGATGACGCTGGTCTTCTCGCCCGAGGAGATCGATTTGATACAGTTGCGCGATCACGCCGAGGGCTCATCGCGGCAACGTTTCGAGCAGGTCGGCCGGGCATTCGCCACTTGGCGCCGGCGCCACGCGCAGCGACGCACGGTTTTTCTCGACGATTGCCGCGGCGATGTCGCGCGTTGCGTCGCCACCGAATGCGCGGCGAGCGAGCTCGTGGTGACATCGAGGCACGGGAACGCCGATGCGCGCGACGCCTTTCTCAGCGTCGTGTTCAACCAGCACAAACTGGTCCTGATGCCGCCCGCCAGCGACTACTACCAGGGCAATCTGTTCGGCCATGTGGTGATCGGCTGGAGACAACAGGGACACGCCGAAGAAACGCTGATCGCCGCCAAACGCTGGCTTGCCGCCGCGAAACGGATCACGCTCGTCTGCATCGACGACACCGACGGCAAGGCCAAGACGAGCGCGGAGGCCCTGCTTGCCCGCCTTGCGCTTCAAGGCCAGGTGGTCGAGATATCGTCGAATGGCCGTTCGATCGGCGAGACAATCGTGGAATTCGCCAAGGCGCAGAACGCAACCTGCCTGCTGATCGGCGCCTTCAAGCACGGCTATCTTCTGGAATTGCTCTTCGGCCGGATCACCCGATACGTGCTCTCGCACGCGACCATGCCGGTGATGATGAAGCATTGAGGCGATGTCTCGAAGGAGACGAAAGCCGGATACTTATCTCATTATCGTGGAGAGAATGGTACGGTTGGGGGGTCTCGAACCTCCGACCTCAGGTGCCACAAACCTGCGCTCTAACCAACTGAGCTACAACCGCACAAACGTCGCTTGGCGCGACGGGGGTGACATACGGGGACTTGAAATTTAATTCAAGCCCTATCTGTCCTTAATATACAAAAAGGCTGGACGAAGGGTCCAGCCTTTTCGTTCGTCTGTCATAAAAATCAGGCAGCCTTAAACGAAGCCATGACCTTTTCAGCGGCTTCCTTCGAGGGCTTGGCAACCTTTTCGGCTACCAGCTTGGAGGTTTCCTGCATGGCCTTGGCCTGTTCGATCGTCAGTTCCGTCTGCTTGCGCAGGAAAGAGGTCTGCAGTTCGAAGAATTCGGCCACGGACTTCACCGAGAGGAGCGCGTCCATGTGGGTCAGCGAGTTCTCGGCATTGGTGCGCAGGGCGCCGATCGCCTGATGGCCGATTTCGGCAGCGCCGGCCTGGGCCGTCTGAACGGTGGATTCGAGCGTCTTGCTGGCTTCTTCGCCGGCTGCCTTCATCTTGGCATAGGCGTCGCGCGACTGCTGCGAACCCTTTTCGGCGAAATCGCGAAACGAGTCAGCGAACTTCGCGGGGTCAAAAGAGGAGATAGAAAATACGTCTTCCATTTTCGCCATTGGTGCTTGCTCCTTGTGTCTCGGCATCGTGAAAGCCTCGTTTGTTAGGTAAGTATCATATAGCGCATCTTATTGTGCACTGCAACATAATTGTGCGACGCAACCGACGTTAACCTTTTCGGCCGAAAGCCATTGGTCGTGCTGGACCGGTTTGCGCCCTGTCGTTATTAATAGACCGTTAATTTGCCAGGCCCGAAGACTAAAGGTCCGCTGATGCCCGCAGTCCAATATCCGTTCATCGACATCGCCGTGCATCCGCGTGTGCGGGAGCACTTTGCCCGCGGGGAAGCTCTGGTGCTTTTCTCGGCGGACCTTGCGCGTGCGCTCTGGGCGAACGGCGCGGGTGCGGAGCTTTTCGGGCATGCGGCCGTCTATGATCTTCTGGATCAGGGTGTCAATCGCGGCGATATCACCTATCGCCAGCTGGAAGTCACCGCCCGGCAGCTCTCAAGGACCGGTGATACCAGGAACTTCATGATCCGCATCGCGCAGGGTTTCCAGCGCGTGGCCGTGCAGGCCTCGGTTGAACTGATTGACGTTTCCGGCGAAGCGGCGGTGCTCGTCTCATTGCCGGTCGCGACGCGGGCGCTGTCGACGGAGCAGTCGGCCGCGCAGATGCTGAAGGGGCTCGACGATCCGGATACGCATATGGCCGTCATCGGTGGCGAAGGCGAAATCGTTGCCGCCTCCCCCGGCTTTTCATCCCTCGGCGTGACGCAGCCGACGGCCAAGGCGCTGGCGACGATGGCTGGAGCACATCCGCATGGACTGATCAAGCGACCGGTCGCAACAGGCAAGGGTTACCTGCCGGCCGCCGTCGGGCGAATCAGCAGCGAGCCCGCGCTTTACCTGCTTTTCGCGGTCGAGACCGTGCTCGGGCGTCTGGACCCGACGGACACGCCGGACTTATCCACAAGCCCCGTTAACCATACCGTTGTCGCCCCGACCTCGACATTCGCCGACGCGATCGATGCCGTTGCCGAGATCGAGGATATCGAGGACGCGCCGGACGAGAGCATTGCCGACGATACCGACATCGCGGAGGCTTCGGCTGTTGCCGCCGAGGCATTCGAGGCAGAGACCGTGCCTGCCGGTGACGAAGCCTACGAGGCGGGCGTGATCGAGCCTGATATGGCCCGCGACATTGACGAGGAAGCGGCCGGGCCCGCTGACGTCGAGACGCTGGCGGATTCTGATCCGGAGCCCGAGGCATTGCTTGCGGCAGACGATGCCGCCGACGATATCGAGGATGCCGAGGCGCCTGCAACTGCCGAGGAGACGGTAGCGTCCGATGATGGCGAGGCTGACGAGGCATTCCATCCGGGCGAGACGGTTGCCGATGACGACATCGCGGCCTTCGAGCCGGATGTTGTGAGTGCTGAGCCGGTGGCTGCTGCCGAACTGGGCGATGGTGAGGTCGCGAGCGACGATGGCGTGGCCGATGAGGCGCCGGCACAGGCGGAGGAGACCCACGTCGCCGATCTGGATGATGACGCCGAAGTCGCGCCCGCCACCGCAGAGATCGCTCCCGAGGCTACGCAAGTGGCGGCCGAGAACGGCCGCTTTGTCTTCAAGCCGAACAGTCGGGCGACGCGTTTTGTCTGGAAGATCGACGCCGAAGGTCATTTCAGCGAGGTTTCCGGCGAGTTCGCGGAAGCGGTTGGTCCGCATGCGGCAGACATCATCGGCATCGCCTTCAGCGATGTGTCGGCGCTGTTCAATCTCGATCCCGAGGGCAAGATTTCCGAGGCGCTGGCGCGCCGCGACACATGGTCGGGCAAGACCATTCACTGGCCTATCGAGGGCACGAGCCTCGCCGTGCCGGTCGACCTGGCGGCGCTGCCGACCTATACGCGCAGCCGCGAATTCGATGGCTTCCGTGGCTTCGGTGTCGTGCGCCTCTCCGACGCGGCGGAAGATCCGCTGGCGCTCGGCCTGACATTCGGCCCTGATGGCATTGCTTACAGCGACGCTGTACTAGATCAGCAGGACGACGAGACCGTGGCGGATGAGCATCAGCTCGTGGAAGAGCCGCCTGTTGAGGACAGCATCGACGAAGCGCCGGTTTACGTGGAGACAACGGACGCTGCCGAGGCAGCCAAGGACAATTTCCTGGCTGAGGAAGAACACGCCGTCGAGGACGATACGCCGGCTCCAACGCCAAGCGTGGAAACACCACGCGCCGAACCGCCGGTTTTGCGCATCGTCGAAACGCCGAACCGCCGACTGACCGACAAGATCGTGCAGCTGCATGGCGTCGGCCCCGGCCTGACGAACGCCGAGCAGGCGAATTTCCGCGAGATCGCCAAGCGTCTCGAAGCGTTTGGCGTGAATACGCCGGATGAGGATGGCGAGGCGAAGCAAGCGGCTGACGAGGCGCAGACGGTGACCGACGAGGCACCGCGCACGGACCTGATTGACGACAAGGCAGCGCAAGGCGATGAGGTCGTTGCCGAGACGACGGATCAGCACGAGGACAGCGCCGAGGTCTCGGGATCGGATGAAGCTGAGCAGCCGGTATCCAGCGACACCGCAGACAGCGATACTGTACTAGGTGATGCCGAGGTCCCCTCCTCTTCCGAGCATTCGGCGGACGAGCCGCTCGACGACACGCCTGTTGCAGCCAATGACGACAGCGACGACGTTACCGAAGGTCTTGAAGAAACGGTGAGCCAGATGGATATTCTGGCGAGCTTCATTCCGCCACGTGTGAAGATGACCGATGGTTTCTCGGCAGGCATGATCGATCAGTTGCCTGTCGCCGTGCTCATTCACGCCGGCGATCAGCTCATCCATGCCAACCCCGAATTCATGCGCCTGACGGGCTACAGCTCGCTGCAGGATCTGGCCGATGTCGGCGGCATCGATGCGCTGCTGCAGCGCGACGACATTGACGACGCCAGCGCGCGCCATGACGGCATGATGCTGGTCACCATGGAAGACGACCTCGTGCCGGTGTCGGCGCGGCTGCAGTCGATCCGCTGGGAAGACAGCACGGCATTGATGCTGGCCTTGATGCCTGTCGTCAGCGAGCGGCCGGCGCCTGCCCCGGAAGTTGCTCCTGCTATCGACGGACGCGCCGCCGACCGCATGGTCGAGAAGGTCGCCAAGCTGCAGGTGGAAGTCGAGGAACTGCGCTCGATCCTGGAAACCGCGACCGATGGCGTCGTGGTGATCGGCGCCGAGGGCGACATTCGCTCGATGAACCGATCCGCCAGCGCGCTCTTCAACTATGACGAGGAGGACACGCGCGGCAAACCCTTCGTGATGCTCTTCGCGCATGAAAGCCAGAAGGCCGTGCTCGACTATATCAACGGCATTTCCAGCCATGGTGTCGCGAGCGTCCTCAATGATGGGCGCGAGGTGATCGGCCGCGAGGCATCAGGCGGTTTCGTGCCGTTGTTCATGACGCTCGGGCGGCTCACCTCCTCCAGCGGCTATTGCGCCGTGATCCGCGATATAACCCAGTGGAAGCGCACCGAGGACGAGTTGCGCGGCGCCAAGAGTGCCGCCGAGACGGCCAATGCCCACAAGACAGACTTCCTCGCACGCGTCAGCCACGAGATCCGCACGCCGCTCAATGCCATCATCGGCTTCTCCGACATGATGGCCGGCGAGCGCTTCGGGCCGATCGGCCATCCCCGTTATGTCGAATACGCCAACGACATCGGCCGTTCGGGCCGGCATGTGCTCGATATCGTCAACGATCTGCTCGACATCTCGAAGATCGAAGCCGGCGAGATGGATCTCGATTTCGACTCGATCAATCTCAACGAAGCGATCTCGGAAGCCGTGGCGCTGCTGCAGCCGCAGGCCAACAGCCAGCGGGTGATCATCCGCACGGCGCTTTCGCATGCGGTTCCCGATGTGGTCGCCGATCTGCGCTCGATCAAGCAGATCGCGCTCAACATCCTTTCCAACGCCATCCGCTTCACGCCATCGGGCGGGCAGATCGTCGTGTCGACATCTTATGAGTCGAATGGCAGCGTCGTGCTTCGCATCCGCGACACGGGCGTGGGCATGACCCGCAGCGAGCTAGACCAGGCGATGAAGCCGTTCCGGCAGGTGTCGACGCAATCGCGCCATCGCGGCGAAGGCACCGGCCTCGGCCTGCCGCTCACCAAGGCGATGGTCGATGCCAACAGGGCGATCTTCGCGATCAACTCGACGCCCAACGAAGGGACGCTCGTCGAGATAGCGTTTCCGTCGCAGCGGGTTCTGGCCAGCTAAGAAAAAAGGCAGCCAATGGGCTGCCTGAGAGTTTGGGTGCTGTTCAACAAGGGCTTAGGCGGTCTAACATCATGTTGCGGGAGCAGAGGCTCCAAGCTGCCTCGTTCATATGCAGCCCCAAGTTACTTTTAGCTTTGACGACGCTTTCTTAACGAAAGGTTGCCAACGCCAGGAAGCTCTGCCCGGTCATATATTGTAGTTTCACTATCATTTTAATTATTCAGGCGCGCAGCTCTTCAATATTTGAAAATAAATCAAGGGCTTGCGGATTGGCGAGCGCCTCCTTGTTTTTCACCGGCCGTCCATGCACGATTTCGCGAACGGCGAGTTCGACGATCTTGCCGGACTTGGTGCGCGGAATATCTGCGACTGCGATGACCTTGGCGGGGACGTGACGTGGCGAGGCGCCGCTGCGGACTCGCGCTTTGATTGATTTGACCAGCTCATCGGTCAGCGCAACGCCGGATGCCAAGCGCACGAAGAGAACGACCCGGACATCGTCCTCCCAATCCTGGCCGATGCAGAGCGCCTCGGCGACTTCGGGCATCTGCTCGACCTGATTGTAGATCTCCGCCGTACCGATGCGCACGCCACCCGGATTGAGCGTCGCGTCCGAGCGGCCGTGAATGATGATACCGTCATGCTCGGTCCATTCGGCGAAATCGCCGTGGCACCAGATATTGTCGAAGCGCTCGAAATAGGCAGCGCGATATTTGGCGCCATCGCTGTCGTTCCAGAACATGACCGGCATGGACGGGAACGCCTTGGTGCAGACAAGCTCGCCCTTTTCGCCGCGCACCGGATGGCCGTCGTCGTCCCAGACATCCATGGCAAGGCCGAGCCCCGGCCCCTGGATTTCGCCGCGCCAGACCGGCTGCATGGGATTGCCCAGCACGAAGCAGGAGACGATGTCGGTGCCGCCGGAAATAGATGCGAGCTGAATGTCCTCCTTGATGCCCTCATAAACGAAGGTGAAGCCTTCCGGCGATAGCGGCGATCCGGTGGAGCTCATCAGGCGGAGGCTGCTCAGGTCGTGCGAGCTGCACGGCGTCAGGCCGCTCTTGCGCACGGCATCGATATATTTCGCCGAGGTGCCGAAGACCGCGAACTGTTCGGCTTGCGCATAGTCGAAGAGCACATTGCCATCCGGCGCGAAGGGAGAGCCGTCGAAGAGGCAGAGCGTGGCGCCGACGGCGAGCCCCGATACCAGCCAGTTCCACATCATCCAGCCGCATGTCGTGAAATAAAAAAGCTTCTCGCCGGCGCCGAGGCCGCAATGCAGCCGATGTTCCTTGAGGTGCTGCAAAAGCGTGCCGCCGGCCGAATGCACGATGCACTTGGGCACGCCCGTCGTGCCCGAGGAGAACAGGATGTAAAGAGGATGCGAAAACGGCAGGCGCACGAATTCGACCGGGCGAACCGGATAGGCGGCGATGAAGGCATCCAGCGTTCGGGCACCGTATACGGCCTGCGCGACATCTTCGGCGTCACCCGCATAGTGCACGACGATGGTGGGAACGCCGAGCTTTGCTGCGACCGCTGCCACCTTCTCCGTGATTGGCTGCAGCTTGCCGCCATACCAATAGGCATCGCAGGTGACGAAGAGCTTCGGCTCGATCTGGCCGAAGCGATCGAGCACGCCCTGCTCGCCGAAATCGGGGGAGCAGGAGGACCAGATCGCGCCGATCGAGGCGGCTGCGAGCATGAAGGCGACCGTTTCGGGCACGTTCGGCATCATCGCCGCCACGCGATCTCCTGATGCGATGCCTTCGGCGCGCATGGCCTGCTGCAGTCTCGAGACCTGCTCGCGCAACCGGTCCCAGCTCCAGCGATCCTCTACCTTGTCTTCTCCGCGAAAGATGATCGCGTCGCCGGCCCCTTCGCCCGAGAGCAGGTTTTCGGCGAAGTTCAGCGTCGCATCGGGAAAGAAGCGGGCGTCGAGCATGATCTCGTCATCGACAAGCACCCGATCGCCGCGCTCGCCCTTGACGCCACAGAACTCCCAGACCGATGTCCAGAATTTGGCGCGGTCGGCGACCGACCAGGCATGCAACTCGCCATAAGTGGATAGGGAGAGACCGAAGTCCCGGTTGCACGTCTGCATGAATGCGAAGATCGGGCTCGCTTCGACAGAGGCTCGCGAAGGGATCCAGAGTGGCTTATCGTCACGCATGCAGAACTCCTCTTGTTGCCAACCTATATAACACGCCATGAAGACGGATAAAGGTGGCGGCCGATCGGGTCGCCCGGCTATCTATTTGCAACCGCCCGGCATTTGATATATCCGGAATTTCAGTACATTAACGGGCAGACGTCGAAAGACTGGCGAAACGCATGGGTACGTCCCGACCACCGCCGCGGCGGATAAAAATCAGGCCCGTCTCCCGCTGGCTGCCGGGTGTCGCCCGCGTCGGCACGATCTCGCTGCTGGTCTTTCTCGCTGTCTTCGTTTCGCTCCGCGTTGCAGGACCCTATGTGATCTCGACCGGCCTCGTGCGCTCCGGCATCGAGGACCGGCTGTCGCGTTGGACGGGCTACAATGCCGAGATTTCCGGTCGGCCTGTCATCGAGTTCTGGCCGACGCCGCGCATCACCGTCAACAAGATTGCGGTGCGCCAGAAGGACACCAACAACAAGCTGCTGGGCACGATCGAAAGCGTCTCGGCCGAGTTCAGCCTGATCGATGCCTTTAGAGGCAAGGCGAGCTTCCACGAGTTTCATATCCTGCGCCCGAACCTGCTTTTGACCCGCGAGCGCGATGGCACCATCGACTGGACGAATGACGGCCAGCTGGCACAGGCGATCGCCGGCGCGCAGGAAAAGAACGGCGAAGAGACGCTCGACACGACGCTGGATGCTGATATCGGCACCATCACGGTCGAAGACGGCACCTTGAACGTGACCGATGTCGCCAGCGGCAAGACATATCGCTTCGATGGCGTGACCGCCGATATCGGCTGGCCGCGCCTGTCGAGCCCGATCGGCGCGGTGCTGATCGCTCGCACCAATGGCCTGGACCTGAAGCTCGACTTCTCGTCGCGCAGCCCCCTGCTGACCTTCGGCGGCAAGAATGCACCGCTGAGGGCCGCGCTGACATCGAACCTGGTGACGGCCAAGTTCGATGGCGTGGCCAACATCGCCCATCTGTTCAGCCTGCAGGGCACGATGTCCGTCGGCATTCCGGATCTGCCGGCCTTGCTGACATGGGCGGGACGCGCGCTGCCGGATGCGGCGACGCTCAAGGCATTTTCGATCGACAGCGATGTGACCTCGTCGGCGAACGGCTTTCGCTTCGACAACCTCACGCTCGGCATGAATGCCTCGAACGCCAATGGCGCGATGGATGTGAGCTTCGTGCCTGGCAAGCGCGCCAAGCTCGGCGGCACGCTGGCTTTCGACCAGATCAATTTCAAATCCCTGTTCGACGCCTTCGTGGTGCGGCTTGCCGCCGGCGAAGATCATGGACCGCCCGATGGCGGCGCCTTGCAGCAGCTCGATATCGACTTGAGGCTATCAGCCAAGCAGGCCGACCTCGCGCCGTTCAAGCTTTCCAATGTCGGCGCGAGCATCATCGTCTCCAGCAACGAGGCGCGGTTCGATATCGGCGATAGCCAGTTCGAAGGCGGCGCGCTGACTGCTCATATCGAGACCAAGCGCGGCGACTTCGATGGCGGCGGCAAGCTGCAGATGTCGATCCGGGGCGCGGATTTCGCCAGCCTGATCGAACGCCTCAACCTCAAGGGTCCGTTGCCGCTTGCGACCGGTTCGCTCGACCTCTCGGTCAGCACCGCGCTGCCGATCTGGAAGGCGGGGCCGGCGGATGTGACTGGCAACATTCATTTTCGCGCACAGGCAGGCTCGCTGCCCGGGTTTGATTCCGAGGCGGTGCGCAGCGAAGCGGCGAAGGCGGAGTTCTTTGCGCTGAGCGCTGTATCGCATCGCTCCTTCGCGTTCGATCGCCTTGATATCGCGGCCGATCTCGATGACGGAGCCGCGCAGATCAAGCGCGGCCGGATCGAAGGGCCGCAGGAAACCATCACGCTGTCGGGGGTCATTCCCTACAAATCGAGCGGGCTTGCGCTCTCTGGCAAGATCATTGCCACCGATCCCGCAAACGACGCGGCCTTTCCAGCCCTGCCATTCTTTGTCGGCGGTTCTTGGCCGGATCCGGTCCTTTCGGCGCTGCCAAGCAACCAGCAACCGGGCAACCAGCAGCCGCCGCAGGAAGGCGCTACGAAATAATCACGGCGCGTTGGCCGCCGCCCGCTCATCCCTCTCGCGCTGCAGCTCGCGCCGCTTGGTGATGACCGATGTGCAGACGACGCCGACCGCAACGATGCCGATCAGGATGGTGCAGACCGCGTTGATCTCGGGCGTGACGCCGAGGCGCACCTGGCTGTAGATCTTCATCGGCAGCGTGGTAGCACCCGGACCGGACGTGAAGCTGGCGATGACGAGATCGTCCAGCGACAGGGTGAAGGCGAGGATCCAGCCGGACGCCACGGCGGGCGCGATGATTGGCAGCGTGATCTCGAAGAAGGTGCGCACCGGCGGCGAGCCGAGATCGAGCGCTGCTTCCTCGATCGACCGATCGAAGGTCAGCAGACGCGACTGCACGACGACGGCGACGAAGCACATGGTGAGCGTCGTATGGGCCAGCGTGATGGTCCAGAAGCCGCGGTCGAGACCGATTGCCACGAAGAGCAGCAGCAGCGACAGGCCTGTGATGACCTCGGGCATGACCAGCGGCGCGTAGACCATGCCGGAGAAGAGCATGCGGCCGCGGAAGCGCGTGTAGCGCACCAGCGTGATGGCGGCGAGCGTGCCGAGGATGGTGGCCGCCGTTGCCGAGAGCACGCCGACACGCAACGTCACCCAGGCGGCGTCGAGCAGCGCCTGGTTCTGGAAGAGCGACACGTACCACTTGGTCGAGAAGCCGCCCCAGACGGTGACGAGCTTCGATTCGTTGAAGGAGAAGACGACGAGCAGAACGATCGGCAGATAGAGGAATGCGAAGCCGAGCGTCACGGACGCGACGTTGAAGCGGGTCCATTTCATCATGGTCTATCTCCCCTGCTCATCGGCCTTGGCCTGCACATTCTGGAAGAACACGATGGGTATCACCAGGATGAGAAGCAAGATGGTGGCTACCGCCGAGGATACCGGCCAGTCGCGGTTGGAATTGAACTCGTTCCACAGCGTCTTGCCGATCATCAGCGTCTGCGATCCGCCGAGCAGATCGGGGATGACGAACTCGCCGACAGCAGGGATGAAGACCAGCATGCAGCCGGCGACGACACCAGGAAGCGACAGCGGGAAGGTCACGCGCCAGAAGGCCGTTATCGGCGGGCAGCCGAGATCCTGCGCCGCCTCGATCAGCGTGCCATCCATCTTCTCGAGTGACGAGTAGAGTGGCAGCACCATGAACGGCAGATACGAATAGACGATGCCGATATAGACCGCGATGTTGGTGTTGAGGATGATCAGCGGGCTGTCGATGATATGTAGCGATTGCAGCAGCTGGTTCAGCAGCCCCTCGGGCTTCAAGATGGCGATCCAGGCGTAAACGCGGATCAGGAAGCTCGTCCAGAACGGCAGGATGACCAACATCAAGAGCGTCGGGCGGATGCTGCGCGGGGCATTGGCCATGCCATAGGCGATCGGATAGGCGATCAGCAGCGTCAGCAGCGTGGAGATGCCGGCGATGATGACGCTCGAGAGATAGGCGTTGAAATAGAGCGGATCGTCGATCAGGTAGTGATAGTTGTCGAAGGAGAAGCTTGCGATCTTGTCCCAGACATCGGCCCAGCTGTCGGAGAACGAAAAAGCCGGATCATAGGGCGGCATGGCGATCGCTGTCGTCGACAGCGAAATGCGGAAGACGATGAAGAACGGCGCCAGGAAGAAGAGCAGCAGCCAGACGTAGGGAACGATGATGACAAGGCGGTTGTAGACGGATGATCCGAGCTTGCCCATGGCGTCAATCCTTCAACAGAACGCCGGCGTCCTCGGCGAAGGTGACCCACACTTCCTGATCGTAGACGAAGGGATCATCGACCGCGCGCTGTGCGTTCAGCGACGATGCCTTGACCACCTTGCCGCTCTTCAGCTTCACATGGAAAACGGTCATGTCGCCTAGATAGGCGATGTCCCAGAGCTCGCCCGAGGCGGCATTGATGCCGGGATTGACCGGCGGGGTGCGCGTGACCTTCAGCTTCTCGGGACGGATGGCGAAGCCGGCTGGGCTGCCGACGGCCAAGGGCTCCGCGCCCGACAGCTTGATGGTCAGGCTCTCGTCGATAGCGATCTCGACGCCGCTGGCATTGGAGGCCGTGACCTTGCCGTCGAAGATGTTCACGTCGCCGATGAAATCCGCCACGAAGCGGGAGTTCGGGGCCTCATAGATTTCGGCCGGCGTCGCCACCTGGATGACCTTGCCGTGGCTCATGACCGCGATACGGTCGGCCATGGTCATCGCCTCTTCCTGGTCGTGAGTGACGACGACGAAGGTGAGCCCGAGGTTCTGCTGCAGGTCCATCAGTTCGAATTGGGTTTCCTCGCGCAGCTTCTTGTCGAGCGCGCCAAGCGGTTCGTCGAGCAAAAGCACCTTCGGGCGCTTGGCAAGCGAGCGGGCGAGCGCCACGCGCTGGCGCTGGCCGCCGGAAAGCTGGTTCGGCTTGCGGGAGGCGAATTTCTCCAGCTTCACCATCTTCAGCATCTGAAGCACGCGTTCGCCGATCTCGTCCTTGCCCATGCCATCCTGGCGCAGGCCGAAGGCGATGTTCTTTTCGACCGTCATGTGCGGGAAGAGCGCGTAGGACTGGAACATCATGTTGACCGGGCGCTTATAGGGCGGCGTTCCGGCCAGATCGGTGCCGTCGAGGATGATCTCGCCCGAGGTTGGCTGCTCGAAACCAGCCAGCATGCGCAGCAGCGTGGACTTGCCGCAGCCGGATGCGCCGAGCAGCGCGAAGAACTCGCGGTGATAAATGTCGAGAGACAGATCATCGACGGCGGTGAAATCACCGAAGCGCTTGGTGACGTTCTTGACCGAGATGAACGGCTTGGCGGCCGGATCGGCCCAAGGCGCAAAGGAACGGCGAATATTGCCGAGTGACTTCATGATTTTTCCCCGAAAACTGACCTGATCCAATGCGCCACTAAAAGAAATGCCCGAACCATCAGGTTCGGGCAGATCAGTGCATTACTGACCGGTGACGACTGTCGTCCACAGTCGCGTCACTGCACGCTGCGCTTTCGCATCGAGCGGCGGAACGGTGAAGAGCTTCGCCATGACCTCGGGCGTCGGATAGATCGCGGTATCGTCGATCACTTCCTTGTCGAGCAGTGGCTGCGATGCCTTGTTGCCGTTGGCGTAGAAGACGTAGTTCGATGCCTTGGCGGCGACCTCGGGCTTCATCATGTAGTTGATGAATTCATGCGCTTCCTCGACATGCGGCGCATCCTTCGGGATACCGAAGACGTCGAAGAAGATCTGCGCGCCCTGGTTCGGCACGGAGTAGTCGACCTTGACGCCGGAGTTGGCTTCGGTCGCGCGGTCGCGGGCCTGGAAGACGTCGCCCGAGAAGCCGAGCGCGATGCAGATGTCGCCATTGGCAAGGGCGCTGATGTATTCCGACGAGTGGAACTTGCGCACGAAGGGACGAACGGCCATCAGCACGTCCTGCGCCTTCTTCAGGTCCTCGGTCTTGGTGCTGTTCGGATCAAGTCCGAGATAGGCGAGCACGGAGGGGATGACGTCGGTCGGGGAGTCCAGCATGTAGATGCCACAGTCCTTGAGCTTGGCAGCCTTTGCCGGATCGAAGAGAGCATCCCAGTTCGGCTTCTCATCCGTGCCGAGCGCTGCCTTCACCTTGTCGACGTTGTAGCCGATACCTGTCGTGCCCCACATGTAGTCGATGGCGTATTCATTGCCCGGATCGAAGGACGCCACACCCTTGGTGACCACGTCCCACATGTTGACGAGGTTAGGCAGCTTCGACTTGTCGAGCTTCTGGTAGACACCCGCCGCGATCTGGCGCTGCATGAAGGATACCGTCGGCACCACGACGTCGTAGCCCGTCCCGCCGGCCAGAAGCTTGGCTTCCAGCGTCTCATTGCTGTCGAAGGTGTCGTAGACGACCTTGATGCCGGTTTCCTTGGTGAAATCTTCGAGGATGGAACTGTCGATATAATCGGACCAGTTGTAGACGTTGACGACGCGATCCGCGGCGACGGATGGCGTGATCGAAAGCCCAGTCACGAGAGCCGTGGCCGCGAGCTTTGCGAGAATTGACCTCATGCTATCTCCTGCTTTTTGTTTGGGCACCGTTTTCCGCGGATGCCCTCCCTCTGGTTTTGGTTGCAGACTAGAAAGGATTTCTGGAGCCGACAAGCGCAAAATCCTGCACTCTCAATGATTTCGCCGTAACTAAAAGTCGAAGCTGCTGAGGCCCGAGACCATCTCATCAAGCCCCAACGGACGTGTGACAGGCGGCTCGGCGCGCGAAAGACATCCCCGCCTTTCGCAGAGACGACAGCCGGAGCCTGCCGTGATGGCCTTTTGCGCGGAAACCGCCCGGCCGTAAACCGTCCCCTCGCCCGCCGAAGCATCACAACCGACGAGAAGCGCCGTGCGGCGGACGCGCTCGCCGAACGGCGCGTTCGGCCCTTCCAGCGTGCGGGATATGGTGAGGTAGCGGTTATTGTCCGGCATCTCGACCATTTCGGCGAGGATCTGCCCGGGCTGGAGCAGCGCGACATGGACATTGAGCTTGGGACAGTCGCCGCCGAAGCGCAGATGCGGGAAGCCCTGCGATCCCGCGCGCCGCAGCCGATGGCCGGCGCCGTCGATCTCCATGGTGAAGAAGGAGACCGCCGACGTGCCGGGGCGCTGCAGCATGGTCAGCCGGGTTGCCGCCTGCGCAAAGGAGACGTTGAAGCGCACGCGCAGGATATCGATGTCGTAAGACGCCGCCTGGGCCGCGGCGAGGAAGGGCGCGTAGGGCATGGTCAGCGCCAGCGCCGCATAGCGCGCGAGTTCGAAGCGGGCGATGCGTTTGGCCTCCTCGGTAGAGAGCATCAGGCCTTCGAGCTCGCCAAGAATCGCCTCGCGCAGCGCCAGCGTCGCGACTTCGATTGCGATCTCCTGCGCCTGATCTGCCGGCGACAGGCGCTCGGAAATGAAGAGCCGCATGGAATGACGATCGAAACGGCGGCGCAGATCCGGCATGACGTGGATGGGAAGGACGCGCACGCCGATGCCGCGCTCGGCGCGCAGCCACTCCTTGAATGTCGAGATGATATCGCGGGGGTCGGAGAGCGCATGAAGGAACGTCTCGGCCGCCGTCTCGATGCGCGGGAAATAGGCCGAGCGGCGCTCCAGCACGTCGCGCACTTCATCGGCCGGCAAACGCGCGCCCGACAGCGGCACCTGGCCCTCCCCTGCACTCAGAAGCGTGAGATCGGACAGGCGCGCGGCCTGTTCCCGGTAGGCGCGGTAGAGCTTGATGACGCCGCTTGTCGCATTGGGTGCTGCTTCCGCGACTTCAACCAGCTCCTGATCACCCGGCAACTCGCCCGATAGCAGCGGATCGGCGAAGACTTCCTTCAACTGAGTGAGGCTGCCGCCGCTTTCGGCGCGCAGCTCCTCCAGATCGACCTTGTAGACCGCCGCGAGCTTCAGCAGCAGCTGCACGGTCAGCGGGCGCTGGTTGCGTTCGATCAGGTTGAGATAGGACGGCGAGATCTCCAGCGCCTCGGCCATCGCAGCCTGCGTCACGCCGAGGCCGTTTCGGATACGGCGGACCTTTGGACCGGCAAACATCTTGCGCTCAGCCATGTGACAATCCTTTACAGAATATCCGGGTCGCAGAATTTACAAAACTTGACAAATTTACTGCCCAATTCTGTCACGTCCTTTGCATCGCGACCAGTTTTCCGTCACCTGAGTTCAGTTAACTCTGGCAATTTGCGCCTGATTTGTAAATCCTGTCAATCAGCATCAAAGGAGGAGAAGACCATGCCTACGCTTGCACGCGTCAAGGAACGCGCAGAGGAACAATCCACCAGCATGACGCCGGATCAGCAGGGCATGATCCGCATGCTCGCCAACGATCTGCACCGGCTGAACCAGTCGGTCATGAAGGCGGTCGACGCCGGCGTTTCGGTCGAGATCGTCCGCTCGGCCCGCCATCACGGCGGCGATGGAAACTGGGGTGATCTGTTGATCCCCGTTATCGTTGCAGGCAGGGTCTAACCTAGCCCCTGATCCGGCCTGTGACGCGGCGCCTCAGCTTCGGCTGGGGCGCTTTCCCGCAAAGAGATCGCTGTAGCTCTTCAACAGCTTGGTCATGCGATCGGCGACGGTGCGGATTTCCTGGCGGTGGCGGTCCTCGTTGTTCATGACGATCCATTGCTGATGGCGCAGGTCCGGCAGCTCCGGGCCGAGACGCTGCAGGTCTGGATCGAGATCGCCGACGAAGCAGGGCAGTACCGCCTTGCCGGCGCCCGCGCGGACGAGATCGAGCAGCGAGCGCGGGCGATTGACGGTGGCGACGATGGCACCTCCAGCATTGCGGTGCGGCCAGCGCAGATAGTTGGAGATCGCGTCCTCCTCCCCAACAGCCAGCCAGCGCTCTTCCTGTTCGCCGGCATTGCGCCTGGCATAGACCGCGTAGGCCACCTCGCCCAACAGCCGCGCGGCGAGATTGTTTTCCTCCGGCTCGAAGGCGCGGATGCCGATGTCGATCTCGCGGTAGTTCAGGTTGGCGCGCGCCTCGCCTATCGTCATCGACACCGCGAAGTGGTCGCCGGGCATGCGGATGGCGCCGAAATTCTCGGCCATCAGCCAGGCGACCCAAGTGCCGGCGGCGATCCGCACGGTTGCTCCGACGCTGCTTGCCTGACGCCAGGCATCCACCTTGCGGGCGGCGGCCTCCATGTCCTTCAGATGATCGAGCAGGGCCTGGCCATCCGGCGTCAGCCGGTAGCCGGTCTAGCTGCGAGAAAAGAGCGTTCGGCCGATCTCCTGCTCAAGATCAAGCATCCGCCGGCCGACGGTGGCAGGGCTGAGCCCGCTTGCGGCAGCCGCCCCCGTCAGCCCGCCGAGACGCGCGACCTGCAGGAAGAGCTGAAAGGAATCCCATTGCGTGCTTTTCATGAGTGAAAAACATAATGGGGTTTCTTTCGTTTATGAAGCGAATTTTGACGAATATCCTGTGTCCATCTTCACTTCAGAAAGGACACGGTCATGATTGAGTTGATCGCCTTCATCGAGCTCGCCAAACTCAACGAGAGAAATTTCGACCCGTATCGTGCACGCGAAGAGGAAGCCTTCTACCAAGGCTACGGACAGTCGAGGCTCGAGCGTTTCGCCGCTCGCCTTCTCGCCGTGTTGCCCATGAAAAAGGGCCACCCAGAGGGCAGCCCTTCGATGATCAAACCTGATGGAGAACCGATCAAGCAGCGTTTCGCATGCGGACCTGCTGCGGGGCCGAAGACGCATCGATGCGGAACTGTTGTATCAGCGACATGAGCGCATCGGCTTCGCTCGCCAGCTGGCGGCTCTGCTCGGTGGTATCCTCAACCATGGCCGCGTTCTTCTGCGTCATCTGATCCATCGCGTTGACGGAGCTGTTGACTTCCTGCAGGGCCGCCGACTGGTCGGCGCTGGCGGTGGCAATGGTTTCGACGTGCTTGCTGATAGCGATGATCTCGCTGCTGATCGAGGCCAGCACCGAACCGGTCTTCTGGACCAGTCCGGAGCCTGCCGCGACTTCGCGGGTCGAGGTTTCGATCAGGCTCTTGATCTCGCGCGCGGCATCGGCCGAGCGCTGGGCGAGTTCGCGCACTTCCATGGCGACGACGGCAAAGCCCTTGCCGGCTTCCCCAGCGCGCGCGGCCTCGATGCCGGCGTTCAGCGCCAAGAGGTTGGTCTGGAAGGCGATGTCGTCGATCACCTCGATGATCTGCTCGATCTGCTTGGACGCCGCTTCGATGCGGTCCATCGCGGCAACGGTGTCGCCGACCACGACAGTCGAGCTGTCCGCCGTCTTCTTGGTGACGATGACGGCGCTGTTTGCCTCGCGGGCGCGTTCGGCCGACGAGCGGACGGTGACGGTGATTTCTTCCACGGCAGCAGCGGTTTCCTCCAGGCTTGCAGCCTGTGCCTCGGTGCGCTTGGAGAGCTCATCGGCGGACTGCAGCATGGAGCCGGAATTGCGGTGGATTGTCACCGCGTTGTCGCGAATGCGCGAGAGCGTATCCTGCAGGCGTTCGAGCGAGGCATTGAAATCCACGCGCAGCTGTTCAAGCCGGCCGACGAAAGGCGTTTGGATCATTTCCGATACATCGCCGCGCGACAGGCGACCGAGGCCGGCGGCCAACTCGGTGACGGCAAACTGGATCTGGTCGTCGAGCGTGCGCTTTTCGGCATCGTTGCGGCTGCGCTCCGCGTCGCTGAAGGCGCGCTGCTCGGCGGCCTGCGTTTCCAGCGTGAGCCGAGCGCGGGCGCCGTCCTGGAACAGGGCGAGCGCCTTGCCGATCGCGCCGAACTCGTTCTCCTTCTCCGTGCACGGGATCTTCGTGTCGAGATTGCCAGACGAGATCGTGTTGATGGCGCCCGTCAGCGTCTCGAGCGGGCGGATCGTGGCGCGGATCGCGAAGTAGGCGATGACGCCGACGATCAGCAGGACCGCGAGGCCGACGCCAACAACCAGGGTCAGAAGCTGCTGCAGGCTGCTGTAGTAGACCTCCATCGGGATGCCGATGAAGAGGACGCCAACGGTGGCGCCCGCTGCACTCTTGACCGGGAAATAGCCGGTCATGAACTTCTTGCCGAAGAGATCGGCCGGGCCGTAATAGGCTTCACCCTTGGCGAGAGCCGCCTGCGCCGGATGGCCGGCAGCCAGCTTGGTGCCGACGGCGCGCTCACCGTTTTCCTTCTTCACGTTCGTCGACACGCGAACATAGTCATCGCCCTGACGCTCGAACACCGTGGCATAGCCCGCAATGGAGGCGGCGGTGCGATCGACTAACGCATGGTCGCCAAGCGACGGCGGCAGCTTCTCTTCACTGACCGCCACGAGCTTGTTGTCGCGAACATCGACCTTTGCTGCCTGATCGCCGGCCGCGTACAGCACCGCCATTGCGCGGCTCGCATCCTTGGCATCGGTGACCGCGCTGGTCATGACATACGCGCTAAGATTGTAGTAAGTCGCAGAAACAATCGCCGCTGTACTGAATACCAAAAGAGCAAGCGTAATCGCGACGATCTGCCGAACAATAGACGCTGAGAAAAAGCGAAGCATACAAAGACCCCTGAGGAATAATCGGGGCCGAAATTAGTGGGAAAGATTTAAGATAAATTGCAATGAAACTGACGAATGTCACCGTTAAGACCGCAAGAATGCATAGGTGATTTCCTGGAGACTCATGCATTAGAGGATATGCAAATGGCCCCGTTTCCGGAGCCATTGCATATTCGCTTGAAAAGTATCGGGCGCAATCAGGCTGCGCGGTACACCTTTTCCTGGCTGCCGCTGTCGATCTTGAACTGCCTGACGAGACCAAGCAGAGCATCGGCTTCGTTGGCGAGTTCGCGGCTGGCGGCCGTGGTTTCCTCGACCATGGCGGCGTTCTGCTGGGTCATCTGGTCCATCTGGTTGACCGTGGTGTTGACCTCCTGCAGCGCGCCGGACTGATCGTGGCTGGCGCGAGCTATGACCTCGACATGCTCGCTGATGGCGACGATCTGCGTGCTGATCTTTGCCAGCACCGTGCCGGTCTGCTGCACGAACTGCGAGCCGGAGTTCACCTCGTTGGTCGACTTGTTGATCAGCCCCTTGATCTCCTGGGCAGCAGCGGCGGAGCGCTGCGCCAGTTCGCGGACTTCCATGGCGACGACGGCGAAGCCCTTGCCAGCTTCCCCGGCACGCGCGGCCTCGATACCGGCGTTGAGCGCCAGGAGGTTGGTCTGGAAGGCGATCTCGTCGATAACACCGATGATCTGCTCGATCTGCTGCGAGGCTTCCTCGATGCGGGTCATCGCGTCGATCGCATTGTTGACGACGGTCGCCGAGTCATCGGCGCTGCGCTTGGCCTGGCGCACAACCTGATCTGCCTCCTTGGCACGCTCGGCGGACGAGCGCACGGTGACGGTGATCTGGTCGACGGCGGCTGCCGTCTCTTCCAGCGAGGCGGCCTGATTTTCGGTGCGCTTGGCGAGATCCTCGGCCGACTGGGCCATCTGGTTGCCATTGCCCTGGATCATTTCGACGTTATCGCGGATTTGGCTCATGGTTGCCTGGAGGCGCATCATCGAGCCGTTGAAATCCTGGCGAAGCTGTTCGAGGCGGCCGATGAAGGGCGTGTCGATCGTGGTCGAGATATCGCCCTGCGACATGCGTTCGAGACCAGAAGCAAGCGCGTTGACCGCGAATTCGATCTGGCGGTCCATCTCGCGCTTTTCGGCGTCGTTGCGCTGGCGCTCGTGCTCGGAAGCGGCGCGCTCCTCGTCGCTCTGCTCCTCGATGCGGATCTTGGAGATCGCGTTTTCCTTGAAGATGCCGAGTGCGCGGGCCATGTCGCCGATTTCGTCGTGGCGCTGTTCACCTGATATGCTGGTGTCGAGCGCGCCATCGGCGATGCGGCGCATGGCTGACGTGATCTGGCCGATCGGCCGCTGCAGTGTCAGGACAAGGGCTATACCGCCGACAACCGAGAGCAGGATGCCGAGACCGGTCGTGAGAACGGAGATGCCGTTGGCCTGTGTGCGCTCGACGCCGGCGGTCTGCTTCTGCAGCTCAGCGAAGGCGGTAAGCTCGCCCCAGACGGCGTTCAGCTGCGTGCGGGCGGAGGCGTAATCGGCGACGCGCTGCTCGATGGTGGCGACCAGGCTTTCGGCATCCTTGTCCATCGAGGCAAGTGCCGGCGACATGGCGGCGACGATATCTTCCGCGAAGTTCATGCCCTTGGCGCTGGCAAGCAGCGTGTTGAGGTTGGTGCCGAGGGTGGCGATTTCCTGGTGCAGGCGAACGCGGTTGTCCTTGTCCGGCTTGGCGGCGAATTCGCCGAGGACGAGCTGCAACGAATAGATCGCGCTTTCGAGGCGGCGCGTGTCTTCCAGCACGGAGTTGGTCTGGGCGATGCGGCTGTCGAGCTCGACGAAGGTGGTGGTGGCGGCACGCATCATCTGCGTTGCCGTCAGCTGGGTGTAAGTCGACATCTGGCGGAAGCGCGAAACGAGACGGCCGAGATTGGCGATGGCCTCATCGGTGCCGGCGTCGGCGGCGGTCGCCTGCGCCTTCACGTCGCTGATCGTCTGAGCGAGCGACTGCGTCATGCTCTTCTGGTTCTGCGGAACGGAGATCTCGATCAGGCGCTGAGCTTTCAGGATGCCCGGGAGCGCGTCGGTGACCACCTTGAGCTTGTCGGCCGGCAGTTGCGCCTTGCCGAAATCGGCCATCACGGTCGCCAGCGCATCGCCGCCCTTCAGGAGTCGGTCGGCGGCGCGGAGCGTCGCGGTGGCGTTGCCTTCGTCGTTGCGAATGTTTTCCTGCAGCTGCTGGGCGTCGTAATTGACGTTGAAGCGGCTGGAGATCATCACCTTCTGGGCTTCGTCGATCGACTTGCGCAGGGCGACTTCCTGTTCGTGCAGGGTCCAGAGCTTGCCGACGGTGTCGTAGATACCATTGGTTCCATCGGTCGCGGCCTGCAGATTGGCGCGGCCGGCATTGTCGCCGATCTGCTTCAGCGTGGCGCTCAGCGTCGCATGCTGGGTGGAGACATCGGCGTAGAGCTTGTCGCGCGCTTCCTCATTGGTCACACGCAGGAAATCGTCCATGGAGCCGAAGAGATCCTTGAAACCACTCAGCGACTGAAGGACGCTGTTGGAGATCTCCATTCGGCCCTGAAGCAGGCCGGACGCATAAAGGCCGGTGAAGCCGACTGCTGAAATGCTTAAAACAAACGGCAAGACAAAGATGAGGACCTTGGTCTTGATCCTGAAACGGGAAAGAATCCTGTCAATAAACATGGGGGTTCCGGCCTTCCATACACCACTCCTCCCACCGGCGGCGAGATTGCGCGTCGGCTGAGTGCATCGAACATTTTGGAACAATGGGGGATCGCGAGCGCATGCTCGGACGGCAATCATTGCCTGTCACGCTCCGCAAGATGCGAGGCGCCCATAAGTCATACTAAAGCTTTGCCGAAGATGCGTTAATTTTTATATAAGCTTAGGTAGCCGGATATCGCAGCAAACCGGGCGTTCGCGCGCTTATAATGCAGGCGCATCGGTGCGCCGCAAGGTCTCGTCGTCTTGAAAGGGAGTGCCTTAGAGCATTCGCGGAAGGAAGAGCGCCATGACGGCGGCGGCGGCACTGGCGGCCAGGACGAAGTAGCGGATTGCGACAAGCCGTGTATCCGGCTGAGCCTTGGCAATTGCGATGGCGCGGGCGCGTCGTGTGTTCTTGTTCATCTGCAGAACCTCACTTCTCTATGTCACAACAATCCAACAAAAGACTGTGCTCGTAAAGCCTTATTTAGGAAGCCAATTTAAGCACGTCATCGGGACAGGATGGCGCACCCTGCTTAAGAACTCTTGAATCCTTCAACTGGTTTCATCTCTACGAAGAATAAGCTTTATAGACTGTCACCAGCCGCGACACCCGACGCCCAGGCCCACTGGAAATTGTAGCCGCCGAGCCAGCCGGTGACGTCGACGCACTCGCCGATGAAGTGGAGACCAGGGACTGCCTTGGCCTGCATGCTGCGGGAATCGAGTGCTGATGTGTCGACGCCGCCAAGCGTGACTTCGGCCGTGCGATAGCCCTCGGAGCCCGAAGGCTTGATCGTCCAGTTCTGCGCGGCATCGACGAGGCGCGCCAGCACCTTGTCGGACATGTCTGCCATGTTGCCGGTGACGCCGGCGCGCTCGGTCAGATATTGCGCCAGGCGCTTGGGGAGTACCTCGCCGAGTGCGGTCTGCGCCGACTGGCGGCCATTCGCCTGCTTTGCCGCCTTCAAATGCGCGAGGAGATCGACATCGGGCTCGATGTCGACGGTGATCTCGTCGCCCTCGCGCCAATAAGACGAGATCTGCAGGACGGCCGGGCCGCTGAGGCCGCGATGGGTGAAGAGCAGCGCTTCGCGAAAGGCGGTCTTGCCGTGGCGCAGTTCGGCGGGGGCCGCGATCCCCGAGAGCGGTGCGACGCTTTCGAGCAATTGCGGGTCGAGCGTCAGCGGCACGAGGCCGGGGCGGGTTTCGATGAGGGGCAGGCCGAACTGTTCGGCGATGCGGTAGGCGAAACCGGTCGCGCCCATTTTCGGGATCGACTTGCCGCCGGTGGCGATCACCAACGAGGTGGCGTGATACTCGCCCTCGGAGGTCGACACTCGAAAGCCGTCCTCGGTCTTATCGACCGCAACGATCTCGGTGCGCAGCTCGAGCCTGGCGCCCGCCGCCTGCATCTCGTCCAGCAGCATGCGGATGATGTCCTTGGCGCTGTCATCGCAAAACAGCTGGCCGAGCGTCTTCTCATGCCAGGCGATCTTGTGCCGATCGACCATGGCGACGAAGTCCGATGGCGTGAAGCGGGCGAGCGCCGACTTACTGAAATGCGGATTGGCCGAGAGGAAATTCTTCGGCGAGGCGTGGATATTGGTGAAGTTGCAGCGACCACCGCCGGAGATGCGGATCTTGTCGCCGGGCGCCTTGGCGTGATCGAGCACCACCACCGAGCGGCCGCGCTGGCCGGCGCGGATGGCGCACATCATGCCGGCGGCGCCCGCACCTATGACGATCACATCGCTTCCTCGCTGCACGGCTGTTTCCTTCGTCGAAAGGCGTCTTCTTTTTCCATCAATAGGCGAAAGTCAACGTGCCTCCCCCCTCGCCAATTGCCAAACTCCGGTTATTATGGCTGCAAGATCAACGCAAACCGGTGTGTCATGTCCCCAAAAAAGACGACGCTGAAGCCTGCCAAGAACGTTCCCGCCTCGAAGAAATCTCCCCCGGACCCAGGATATCTTCGCGGCGTGGCCTCCTGGAAGGAAGCAGCGCAGTTCTTGCGGGCACGCGGGATCGAAGACATCGAATGCATCACGCCAGACCTCGCCGGCGTGCCGCGCGGCAAGATGATGCCGAGCTCGAAATTCACCTCCAACACGTCGCTGGCGCTGCCTTCGGCGATCTACCGCCACACAATTTCGGGCGAATATCCCGAGGAAACCGAAAGCTTCCGCTACGAGCCGCGCGACAGCGATCTGAAGCTGGTGCCGGATCTTTCGACGCTTTCCGTCGTGCCGTGGGAAACGGATCCGACCGCGCAGGTGATCTGCGATATCGTCAGCGCCGATGGAGAAGAGGTCCCCTACACGCCGCGCAACGTCTTGAAGCGGATCATGAAGCTCTATCACGACCGCGGCTGGAAGCCGATCGTCGCTCCGGAGATCGAGTTCTATCTCGTCGCCAAGAACGACGACCCGGATTATCCGCTGCATCCGCCGAAAGGCCGCTCGGGCCGCGCCATTCTCGGCGGCCAGGGCTATTCGATCGCCGGGATCAACGAATTCGACGAACTGATCGACGACATCTACCATTTCTCGGAGAAGCAGGGTCTGGAGATCGACACGCTGATCCACGAGGAAGGACCGGCGCAGCTCGAGATCAACCTTCGCCACGGCAATCCGATCGAGCTTGCCGACCAGGTCTTCATGTTCAAGCGGACGATCCGCGAGGCGGCGATGAAGCACGGCATCTACGCCACCTTCATGGCCAAGCCGATGCAGGGCCAGGCCGGATCGGCGATGCACATCCACCAGTCCGTCATCCACGAGGACACGGGCAAGAACGTGTTTTCTAACCCCGACGGCTCGCCCTCGAAGGAGTTCTTCCACTTCATCGGCGGCATGCAGAAATACGTGCCGAGCGCGCTCTGCATGCTCGCCCCATACGTCAACTCCTACCGCCGCCTGACGCCCGACATGTCGTGCCCGGTCAACAACGCCTGGGGCTATGACAACCGCACGACGGCGTTCCGCGTGCCGGTTTCTGATCCGCAGGCTCGGCGTGTCGAGAACCGGCTGCCGAGTTCCGACGCCAACCCCTATCTGGCACTGGCGGCTTCGCTTGCCTGTGGCCTGCTTGGCATCATGAAGGAAATCGAGCCGACGGCGCCGACCGAGGATTCGGCCAATGAAGGCTCTATCGACCTGCCGCGCGGCTTGCTTGAAGCCGTCGCGCTGATGGAGGATGAGCCGGCCTTCGAGGAGGTGTTCGGCCGCGAGTTCATCGGGCTCTACGCCGGCGTCAAGCGCGGTGAGTTCGAAACCTTCATGCAGGTGATCAGCCCGTGGGAACGCGAATTCCTTCTGCTCAACGTGTGAGGGTGGCACCATGACATCCGAACAGAAATGGCAGAGCCCGATCGCGCCCGGCATTTCGTGGTATCAGGCAACGGCGGGCGAGCGGCCCACCTATCCTGAACTCGACGGATCGAAGACATGCGACGTCGCCATTATCGGCGGCGGCTATACGGGGCTGCAGGCCGCCTATCATCTCGCCAAGGCGGGCGTGTCTGTTGTGCTCATCGAGGCCTGCCGGTTCGGCGATGGCGCCTCCGGACGCAATGGCGGGCAGCTTGGCACAGGGCAGCGTTCGTGGCCGGAGGAACTCGAGGAGGAAATCGGCTTCGAGCGCTCGAAGGCGCTGTTCGATCTGGCCGAGGACGCCAAGAAGCACCTGCTTGATTTTGCGACCGAGCACCAGATCGACATCGATTTCATGCCCGGCCAGATGAACGTGGCGCACAAGGCGAGCTACGAGAAGGACTTTCGCGACAACGCGGAGATCGCAGCCAGCCGCTACGGCTACCCGCACGCCACCTTCATGGACAGAGCGGAAACGCAGGAGCGGCTGGGATCGACACGCTACTTCTGCGGCGTACGCGACACCGGCACCGGCCACATTCACCCGCTGAAGCTGTTGATCGGGCTGGCGCGGGCGGCGGCCGCTTCCGGCGCTCAGGTCTTCGAAATGACGAAGGCGACGGCGATCCGCCAAGGCGGCGGCAAGGTTACGATCGATACGCCGCGCGGACAGATCATCGCCGACAAGGCATTGATCGCCTGCAACGGCTATATCGACAATCTCGAACCGATTACCGCCAGCCATGTCATGCCGATCCGCTCCTTCATCGGCGCGACCGTGCCGCTCGGCGAAAAATCCACGGTCATTCCGGGCAGCGAGGCCGTTGCCGATTCGCGTTTCGTCGTGCGCTACTTCCGAAAATCCAAGGACGGTCGGCTGCTGTTTGGTGGCCGCGAGGCCTATACGGCGGACAATCCGCGAGATATTTCCGAGCACATCCGCCGCCAGATCGCTGAAATCTATCCCGAACTCGGCAATGTCGAGATCACCCATGCCTGGGGTGGATCGGTCGCGATCACCATGCCGAGGCAGCCTTTCGTGCGCGAAGTCATGCCCGGCGTCACCTCGATCGGCGGCTATTCCGGCCATGGCGTGATGCTTGCGAACTATTGCGGGCGGCTCTATGCCGAAACTGTGATCGGGAAATCCAGAGACCTCGAGCTGTTCAAGGCGCTGAAAATCCCGGCCTTCCCGGGTGGTCCGGCGATGCGCGCGCCCCTGCTCTTCCTGGCGCTTTCGTGGTTTGCGCTGCGCGACAAGTTTTAGTCAGATTGCGGATTTCCTCACGAGGCTTTTCGATCTAAAACCAGTGCCGGACAAATTCGTTGCAGCGCACACTGGCTTTTTTAAATCGATTAGATTAAAGAGGCCATGAACCAGTCTGATTGAGAGATAGCCTCATGAGCAGCCAAATCATTCCCGTTGAACCTTTCGATTACGTCGTCTTTGGCGGCAGTGGCGACCTTGCCGAGCGCAAGTTGCTGCCGGCCCTCTACCATCGTCAGATCGAAGGCCAGTTCTCCGAGCCGACCCGCATCATCGGCGCTTCCAGAAGCGCGCTGACCCACGAAGAATATCGCAAGTTCGCTAAGGACGCTCTGAAGGAGCATCTGAAGAAGGGCGAGTACGACGAGGCTGAGGTCGCCAAGTTCTGCGAGCGCCTTTATTACGTGCCGGTCGATGCCCGCTCCGACGCCGGTTGGGACCAGCTGAAGAAGCTGCTCGACGAGGGCAAGGACCGCGTGCGGGCCTTCTATCTGGCCGTCGCACCCGGCATCTTCGGCGACATCTCGCAGAAGATCCACGACCACAAGCTCATCACCAAGACCACCCGCATCGTCGTTGAAAAGCCGATCGGTCGCGATCTCGCTTCCGCCCTGCAGCTCAACGACACGATCGGCAAGGTTTTCAAGGAAGAGCAGATCTTCCGCATCGACCACTATCTCGGCAAGGAGACGGTGCAGAACCTGATGGCGCTGCGCTTCGCCAACGCGCTCTATGAGCCGCTGTGGAACGCCAACCATATCGACCACGTGCAGATCACCGTTGCCGAATCCGTCGGCCTCGAAGGCCGTGCCGGCTACTATGACACCGCCGGCGCGCTGCGCGACATGGTGCAGAACCACATCATGCAGCTCGTCTGCCTGGTTGCCATGGAAGTCCCGTCTTCGATGGACTCCGAAGCGGTTCGCGACGAGAAGCTGAAGGTGCTGCGCGCGCTGAAGCCGATCGACGCTTCGAATGTCGAGCAGACCACCGTTCGCGGCCAGTATCGCGCCGGCGCTTCGGCGGGCGGCCCGGTCAAGGGTTACCTCGAAGAACTCGAAGGCGGCGTGTCCAACACCGAAACCTTCGTCGCCATCAAGGCCGAGATCAACAACTGGCGCTGGGCTGGCGTTCCCTTCTACATCCGCACTGGCAAGCGTCTTGCCGGCCGCATGTCGGAGATCGTCATCACCTTCAAGTCGATCCCGCACTCGGTCTTCGACCAGTCGGCCGGCCGCATCAACCAGAACCAGCTGATCATTCGCCTGCAGCCCGACGAAGGCGTCAAGCAGTCGCTGATGATCAAGGATCCGGGCCCGGGTGGCATGCGCCTGCGCAACGTTTCGCTCGACATGAGCTTCGCCGATTCCTTCCAGGTTCGTAACCCCGACGCCTACGAGCGCCTGCTGATGGACGTCATCCGTTCGAACCAGACGCTGTTCATGCGCCGCGACGAAGTCGAGGCAGCGTGGCAGTGGGTCGACCCGATCCTCAAGGGTTGGGAATCCACCGGCCAGAAGGTTCAGGGCTACACCGCCGGCACCTGGGGCCCGAGCCAGTCGATCGCGCTCATCGAGCGTGACGGCCGCACCTGGCACGACAACCTCTAAGGATCGAGAGAATGGCAGCGACCATGCACAATTTTGCCAACGCCGCCGAACTGGCGCGCAACCTTGCCGACAAGGTCGCTGCATCGCTTTCGACGGCCATCGCCAAGAAGGGAACGGCGGAAATCGCCGTTTCCGGCGGCTCGACGCCGAAGGCATTCTTCCAGGAACTGTCGACGCGCGATCTCGACTGGACGAAGGTGACCATCACCCTCGTCGACGAGCGTTTCGTGCCCGCCGACAATCCGCGCTCAAACCATCTGCTCGTGATCAGCAATCTCCTGCAGAACAAGGCGAAGGCGGCAAAGTTCCAGCCGCTCTACCAGCCGGCGGCAACGGTCGAGGAAGCTGCAAAGCTTTCGACGGCGGCCACGGCTTCGATCGGCAATCCGTTCGATGTCGTCATTCTCGGCATGGGGGGCGATGGCCACACGGCTTCGTTCTTCCCCGGCGGCAGCAATCTTGCGGTTGCTCTGGACCCGAAGACGCCGCGCGGCATCATCACCATGGACGCTGACGGCGCAGGCGAACCACGCCTGACCTTCACCTTCTCCAGCCTGCAGGATGCAGGGCTGCTCGTTCTTCACATCGAAGGCGACGGCAAGAAGGACGTTCTGGCGAAGGCCGAGGGTGCCGGCGACGAGGCGGAGATGCCGATCCGGGCAATCCTTCGCCGCGCCGCGACGCCCGTCGACATTTACTGGGCTCCGTAAGCCGACGGCCTTAATGGCCAACACGGCTTATAGCCGCGAACAGACAATCGAATACCAGCAAACGACAAGGATCTCCCATGTCCGCTCATTCGCGCGTTGCCGCCATCACCAACCGTATCGTCGAACGGTCGAAACCGTCGCGAGAACTCTATCTTGAGCGCTTGCGAAACGCGGTGGGCAAGAGCGTGGTGCGCTCCTCGCTCGGCTGCGCGAACCTGGCACACGGCTTCGCGGTCTGTTCCCCCGCCGAGAAGGATGCACTGGCCGGCGACCGTGTTTCCAATCTCGGCATCATCACTTCCTACAACGACATGCTCTCGGCGCATCAGCCGTTCGAGACCTATCCCGCGATCATTCGCGAGGCGGCAGCGGAAGCCGGCGGTATCGCGCAGGTGGCGGGCGCCGTTCCCGCCATGTGCGATGGCGTGACCCAGGGCCAGCCGGGCATGGAGCTCTCGCTCTTCTCGCGCGACCTGATCGCCATGGCTGCGGGTATCGGCCTGTCGCACAACATGTTCGACGCCGCGCTCTATCTCGGCGTCTGCGACAAGATCGTTCCGGGTCTGACGATCGCCGCGCTGACCTTCGGCCATCTGCCGTCGATCTTCGTACCGGCGGGGCCGATGACTTCGGGCCTGCCGAACGACGAGAAGTCGCGCGTGCGCCAGCTTTATGCCGAGGGCAAGGTCGGCCGCGCCGAACTGCTGGAGGCCGAATCCAAGTCCTATCACGGACCGGGCACCTGCACCTTCTACGGTACGGCGAACTCCAACCAGATGCTGATGGAGATCATGGGCTTCCATATGCCCGGCTCCTCCTTCATCAATCCCGGCACGCCACTTCGCGAAGCATTCACCCGCGAGGCGACCAAGCGGGCGCTGGCGATCACCGCGCAGGGCAACGAGTTCACACCTGCGGGCGAGATGATCGACGAGCGCTCGATCGTCAACGGCGTTGTCGGCCTGCACGCCACCGGCGGCTCGACCAACCACACGCTGCACCTCGTGGCCATGGCGCGCGCCGCCGGCATCGAGCTCACATGGCAAGACATCGCCGAGCTCTCCGAAGTGGTGCCGCTGCTTGCCCGCGTCTACCCGAACGGACTTGCCGACGTGAACCATTTCCATGCGGCCGGCGGCATGGGCTTCCTGATCAAGGAACTGCTGAAGCACGGCCTCGTGCACGACGACGTGCGCACCGTGTTCGGCCATGGGCTGCAGGCCTACACGATCGATCCGCGCCTGGGTGAGGATGGAAACATCGTGCGTGAGCCCTCCCCGGAAAAGAGCGTCGATCCGAAGGTGCTCGCGAACATCGAGACGCCGTTCCAGGCGAATGGCGGCCTGAAGATGCTGCGCGGCAATCTCGGCAAGGGCGTGATCAAGATTTCGGCCGTAAAGGCTGACCGTCACGTCATCGAGGCGCCGGCGATCGTCTTCCACAGCCAGCAGGAGCTTCAGGACGCCTTCAAGGACGGCAAGCTCAACCGCGACTTCATCGCCGTCGTCCGCTTCCAGGGGCCGAAGGCCAACGGCATGCCGGAGCTTCACAAGCTGACGCCGCCGCTCGGCGTTCTGCAGGACCGCGGCTTCCGCGTGGCGCTTCTGACCGACGGGCGCATGTCCGGCGCGTCGGGCAAGGTTCCGGCGGCAATCCATGTGACGCCGGAGGCCGTCGACGGCGGACCGATCGCGCGCATCATGGACGGCGACATCATCCGTCTCGACGCGATCGCCGGCACGCTCGAGGTGCTTGTGGACGCTGCCACCATGGCCGACCGCAAGCCTGTCGTCGCCGATCTCTCCGACAACGAGTTCGGCATGGGCCGCGAGCTCTTCGCCCCCTTCCGCCGCGCCGTCGGCGCATCGGACAAGGGCGCCAGCGTGCTGTTTCACTAAGGCGGGCGATTTATCGCTATAAACAACAAGGCCCGCGAGACGATCTCGCGGGCCTTGTCGTTTCAGACGTAGAAATCGGCGATCAGCCGCGAATGTCGAGCACGCGGTCGCGGTGGGCCGGGTGGGTGCTGTAGACGAAGATCTTGTTCAGTTCCTTGTCGGTCAGCATGCGCAGGAAGCGAACTTCCACTGTGTTGTTGGGATTAACACGGGTCAGCATGCAGCCGATCTTGGTGATGCGGGCATCGGGAAGATCGAGATAGAACTGACGCGGGAGGTTGAATTGCGTCAGGATCGCAAGGACCGCGCTGCTCTTGGAAATGCGGATGATGTCGCAACGGCGCGAGGCCATGTTCATCACGCCCTTCTCGGTATACTCGAGACGCGCGGCGTTCATCGTGTCCTCCATCTTGAACCGCACTTCGCGGTCATACATGAAGGATTCTTCCTTGTTTAGAAAATGGCCTGATGACTGGGGGCTCGGTGTCGCCACTGTAGTATTCCTCTTACGCAATGAGGAAAGACTACCAAGCGATCTTTAACAGAAGGTTCGAACAGCATAGCGCCGGGCCGCATTATTCACACGGCCCGGGAGCGATTTACAACTTACTTGCGATAGGTGCGGCCTTCCGCATCGAAGAGGTGCAGTTTCGAGCGATCGGCCGAGAAATGCATTTTCTGTCCGCGCTTCACATCATAGATGCCGGGCAGCTTGACGATGATCGGCTCGTTCTGGACCGAGCCCTCTATATAGAGCAGCGTCACCTCGCCGAGCGCCTCGACGATCGAGACTTCACCCTCGAAGAGATAGTCGTCGGTTGGGCCAGCGATGCGCAGGTCTTCGGGGCGAACGCCGAAGCTGGCGGTCTTGCCCTTTTCGGAGGCTGCCGTCGGAATGTCGAGCGTGACGGACTTGCCGCCGGTCAGCGTCACCGTGGTCGTGTTGCCGGCTTCCGTGACGGTGGTCGGGATGACGTTCATGGCGGGCGAGCCGATGAACTTGGCGACGAAGAGATTGGCCGGACGCTCGTAGAGCTCCAGCGGCGCGCCGACCTGCTCGATATTGCCGGCGGACAGCACGACGATGCGATCAGCCAGCGTCATCGCCTCGACCTGATCATGGGTGACGTAGATCATGGTCGTGTCGGCCATCTGCTCGTTGAGACGCGCGATCTCGATACGGGTGGCGACGCGCAGTGCCGCGTCGAGGTTGGACAGCGGCTCGTCGAAGAGGAAGACCTTCGGGTTGCGGCAGATGGCACGGCCGATGGCGACGCGCTGGCGCTGGCCGCCCGAGAGCGCCTTGGGCAGGCGATCGAGATACTTGGTGAGCTGCAGGCTTTCGGCCGCCGCGCGCACGCGACGATCGATTTCCTGCTTGTTCTCGCCGGCGATCTTCATGCCGAAGGCCATGTTGTCGTAGACGGTCATATGCGGGTAGAGCGCATAGGACTGGAACACCATGGCGATGCCGCGCTTGGAGGGCGGGACGTCGTTGACCAGCTGGCCGTCGATGTACATGTCGCCGCCGGTGATGTTCTCCAGGCCAGCGATCATGCGCAGCAGGGTGGACTTGCCGCAGCCCGACGGACCGACGAACACAACGAATTCGCCCTCCTTGATATCAAGATCGATGCCATGGAGCACGTCCACGGCACCGTAGGATTTGCGAATGTCCTTGAGTGTCAGTCCAGTCATCGAGTTCTCCTCCTCCAGAAGTCTCTAGGCGAGCCGAGCGAAATACGCGCCCCAGGCGGGTATATCGATCTTGTCGCCATAGTTATTGCTGACGAAACCATGGCCCGTCAACGCCTGCCAGTTGCCTTCAGGTAGAGCGACCAAGGCTTCGGTCGCGCTCATGTTGAAAACGCAAAGCAGCTTTTCGTTGCCGTATTCGCGCTGGAAGACCAGCATGTCGCCCTGCGGCTCCATGAACTTGATCTCGCCCTTGGCAAAGGCCGGGTGCTGCTTGCGGAAAGCGATGAAGCGGCGATAGTGCTCGAGCACCGAGGTCTCGTCGCCCTGCTGAACGCTGACGGCGCGCAGGATATGTTCGACCGGGACCGGCAGCCATGGCTTGACGGTGGAGAAGCCACCCTGGGCGACCTGGCTGTCCCAGACCATCGGCGTGCGGCAGCCATCGCGGCCCTTGAACTCCGGCCAGAACTGGATGCCGTAGGGGTCCTGCAGGTCCTCGTAGGCAAGATCGGCTTCCGTCAGGCCGAGCTCCTCGCCCTGATAGAGGCAGACGGAACCACGCATGGTCATCAGCATCGCCGCATATTGCTTGGCGAAGGCATCGCGGTCGGCAACGAGCGAGCCCCAGCGGGTCACATGGCGCACGACATCGTGGTTGGAGAGCGCCCAGCAGGCCCAACCATCGGGGGCGGCGGCGGCGAAATCGTTCATCACGTCTTCGATGCGCTCGGGCGACAGCGGATCCGGCGACAGGAACTCGAAGGCGTAGCACATGTGCATCTTGTCATCGCCCGACGTGTATTCGCCGACGATCTCGAGACCGCGCTGGCTATCGCCGACTTCGCCGACAGCGGCGATGTCCTGGAACTCCTCGAGCACCGCGCGGAAGCGCTTCAGGAAGGCGATATTCTCCGGGCGGTTCTTGTCGTAGATGTGTTCCTGGAAATTGTAGGGGTTCACAGCCGGCGCCGTCGAGGCGTTGCGGCGCTCCGGCGCGAGCGCCGGATTGTCGCGCAATTCCTTGTCGTGGAAGTAGAAGTTGATGGTGTCGAGGCGGAAGCCGTCGACGCCGCGCTTCAGCCAGAAGCGGACGACATCCAGCAGGCGGTTCTGAACCTCAGGGTTATGCAGGTTGAGATCCGGCTGCGAGGTCAGGAAGTTGTGCATGTAATATTGCATGCGGGTCGGATCCCACGCCCAGGCGGAGCCGCCGAAGATCGACAGCCAGTTGTTGGGCGGCGTGCCGTCCGGCTTCGAGTCGCTCCAGACGTACCAGTCGGCCTTGGCGTTGGTGCGGCTGGACCGGCTCTCTACGAACCAGGGATGCTGATCGGACGAATGCGAGATGACGAGATCGATCATCACGCGGATGCCGAGGCGGTGGGCTTCGGCGATCAGGGAATCGAAATCAACCAGCGTGCCGAAGATCGAGTCGACATTCTCGTAATCGGAGACGTCGTAGCCGAAATCGCGCATGGGCGAGGTGAAGAAGGGCGAGATCCAGATGGCGTCGGCGCCAAGGGCCGCCACATGCGGCAATCTTGCGGTGATGCCCTTGAGATCGCCGATGCCGTCGCCGTTCGAATCCTGGTAGGAGCGCGGATAGATCTGGTAGATCACCGCGCCGCGCCACCAGTCCTTGTCCGCCGTCAGGTTGGATTGAGATGCCATGCTCATATGTGGTCCTGTTGGATATTGTCTTCTGAGTGTCCTGGGAAATAACTAGCCGCCCTTGACCGAACCCGAGAGCAGACCACGCACGAGATAGCGCTGCAATGCGAAGAAGACGAGCAGCGGTACTATAATCGTGATGAAGGCCGAGGCTGTCAGGATTTCCCAGTTGCCGCCACGCGAGCCGAGCAGCGCGTTCAGCGCACCCGTCAGCACGAGGTGATCCCTGTCGGTGCCGAGGAAGACCATGGCGACGAGCAGGTCGTTCCAGACCCAGAGGAACTGGAAGATCGAGAAGGAGGCGAGCGCCGGGAAGGACAAGGGCAAAACGATGCGGGTGAAGATCTCGAAATCGCTGGCGCCATCGACGCGGGCGGATTCGATGATCTCCTTGGGCAGGCCCGCGATGTAGGATCGCAGGAGATAGATGGCGAGCGGCATGCCGAAGGCGGTGTGCGCCAGCCAGATGCCGGGATAGGTCTTGGACGGCGTATCGAGCAGCATGCCGACCTGATTGTAGAGCCTCAGAAGCGGGATCAGCGACATCTGCAGCGGCACGACGATGAGGCCGACGACCAGCGCGATGAGAAGCGCACGGCCGGGGAACTCCATCCAGCTCAGCGCGTAGGCTGCGAAGGCGGCGATCAGGATCGGGATGATCGTGGCCGGGATGGTGACCGTCAACGAGTTGATGAAGGACTGGCCGATCCCCTCGCCCGTCAGCACCGTGCGATAGTTCTGCAGCGTGAACTCCGGTGGCGTGGCGACCGAGACGTAGACGCGGCGGCCGCCGTCATCCGGGCCGAAGGCGGCGTTCTTGGCATAGCGGTAGCTGCCGTCTTCGTTGACGGTGAGCGTGAGGCCATCGCCGAGATCGGCGGTCTCGCCGGCCTTGTAGGCTGAGGGCTGGGCGACGCGGGTGCCGAAGGCATTGATCGAGCGTCCCTCCTGGCCATCCAGCACGTTGCCAGAGATGACGTAAGCGGGGCCATCCTGCTTCTGCTGGTCGACCTGGCCGAGGCGGGCGGCGACGGTGCGCGACGAGCCGGAAAAGGCCGTCCACCAGCCGGAGACGACGATCTGGTCCTTGTCGCGCAGCGCGCTGACGAAGATGCCGAGCGTCGGGATCAGCCAGATGATGACGATCAGGAGGACGGCTGCATGAACGAACAGACGGGCCGGGCCGATCTTGAAGAAATCGCGGGTCAGGGTCATCTCACTTGCCTCCCATTTCGCGATTGGCGCGGCGGACGTTCCACACCATGATCGGTGTGACGGCCAGCATGATGATCAGCGCGATGACCGCACTTCGGCCGCTGTCGCCGCCTCCCCGGAACATCCAGTTGAACATGAGATTGGCGAGAACCATCGTGTCCCACTGACCGTTGGTCATGGTGAGAACGATATCGAAGACCTTGAGAACAAGGATGGTGATCGTGGTCCAGACGACGGCGATCGTGCCCCAGACCTGCGGCACCATGATGCGCCAGAAGATCTGCCAGCCATTGGCGCCATCGATGACGGCGGCCTCGATGGTCTCTTCCGGAATGCCGCGGAGCGCCGCCGAGAGGATGACCATGGCAAAGCCGGTCTGGATCCAGATGAGGATGATCATCAGAAAGAAGCTGTTCCAGAAGGGCACCGAGATCCACACCTGCGGCGTGCCGCCGAAGAGCTGGACGATGGCGTTGAGCAAGCCGATCTGCGTGGCGTTGCCGCCGCGATACTCGTAGATGAACTTCCAGATGACGGAGGCGCCGACGAAGGAGATCGCCATCGGCATGAAGACGATGCTTTTCGCAATATTGCCCCACCAGATGCGGTCGGTCATGACGGCGATGACGAGGCCGAAGAAGGTGCAGGCGGCGGGTACGACGGCGAGCCAGAGGATGTTGTTGAAGATCGACTGGCGGAACTCGCGGTCACCAAGGGCCCACTGGTAATTGCTGAATCCGACGAACTCAGCCCCGGAGCGATCGTAGAAGGACAGGATCACGGTCGCGACCACAGGATAGACGAGATAGACCACCAGCAGGAAGAGCGCCGGGAACAGGAACAGCCACGGCCTGATGACGGAGCGGCGGTTGAGGTTCTGCGAGGCGGCGCGAATGTCGCCGTCCTTCACCGGAAGCGCCATATCAAGGAGCTTGTTCGAGAAATAGAAATAGGCCGCGCATGCGAATACGGCGACGACCACGACCCCCAAAGCGGAAACCAGCTGCGATAGCATTCATCCCTCCCCTGATGCCTACGTCTTTTTGAAATCACGCCGCCCGATCGCCGCTTGCTTCGGACGCAAGAGGCGGCGATGGCCGGCGCTTTGACGGCGTCCGGCCAGGCATTAAATCCATGCCGCCCGATCAGGCGGCATGGAGATCGGGCGATGTTACTTGATGCCGTCCCAGGCGCTCTGGATTTCCTTGGCGGTATCCTGAGCGGACTTGCCGCCGACGAAATCGACCATGCCGGTCCAGAAAGCGCCGGCGCCAATCTTGCCGGGCATCAGGTCGGAACCGTCGAAGCGGAACGTCGTTGCCGTCGTCAGGATTTCGCCTTCGCGCTTCATCTGCTCGTTGGCGTAGGCAGCCGTGTTGACGCCCTTGTATGGGGTCAGGAAGCTCGACTGCGCCATCCAGACTTCATGCGCGATCGGCGTCTTCAGGAATTCCACGAAGGCGCGAGCGGGCTTGGAGTCCTTGGCGATCGTGACCAGCGTGCCAGCGCCCAGAACCGGCTTGCCGAGTTCCGGATGCGAGGCGAAGGTCGGCATGTAGAAGAAGTCCGCATCCTGGCCCATCTTCGTGCCTTCAGGGAAGAAGGACGGGATGAAGGACGCCTGATGGTGCATGTAGCACTTCGGCGGCACCGCGAAGAGGCCCTTCGGGCTATCGCGGAAGTCGGTCGAGGCCACAGCCTTGACGCCACCATCGACGTACTTCTCGTTCTTGGCGAACTTACCGAACTCGTCGATGACGGCAACAACAGAGGGATCATCGAACTTTAGTTCGTTGGTGGTCCATTTGTCGTAGGCTTCCGGCGGCTGCATGCGCAGCATCAGGTCTTCGATCCAGTCGGTTGCCGGCCAGCCAGTGGCGCCGCCGGAACCGAGACCGATGCACCACGGAACGCCGCCGTCCTTGACGATCTGCTCGGAGAGAGCCTGCAGCTCTTCCATCGTGGTCGGAACCTTATAGCCCGCTTCCTTGAAGTTTTCAGGCACGTACCAGACCAGCGACTTCACGTCGGCTTTGTAGGGGAAGGCGAAGAAGGCGTCCTTGCCGTCCTTGCCCTTGTAGGTGCCGTAGCCGACCCAGCTGTCGCCGGCGCCGTAATTGTCCTTGATCCACTTGGAATTTTCATCGCCGAGCGGCGCCAGGAAGCCCTTGCTGGCGAGATCGGCGAGAAGGCCGGGCTGCGGCAGGATCGCGATATTTGGCGGCGAGCCGGCCTGCGTGTCGATGACGATCTGCTGTTCGTAGTTCTCCGAGGACGAATATTTGGCGTCGATGCCGGTCGCCTCGGTGAAGTAGGCGAGAATGCTGCGGAACAGCGTCTCGTCCTCGCCGCGCCACGGCCCGAAGATCGTCAGTTCCTGACCCTTCAGGTCGGCATTGGCCGCCTTGAAGTCATCGTAGCTCTTCCAGTTGAACTTGGCGTCCTCGCCCGGCGCGAATTTCAGATCGGCCGCGGACGCGCCGCCGGCCAGAAGCGCTGCCACGGCAACGCCCATCAAAAATGACTTTTTCATGTGATCATCCTCCCATCACAATCTCAATCACGCCCCGCAACCGAAATTCCAAAGCGCTTTGACAACGAACTCATTTCACTTTCGGCATAAAAGAGTCAAGGCAATTCGCAAAACCCAGCTTTGGGCCTTTGGATATCGCAATGCAGCAACGCCTATGGGGCAATATGGAGCGATTTTTCTTGAGTCAAGCCGCGCAGCTGCTACATTGCTAAAAGCGCTTTGGATGCCATTTGGGAGACATGACCTCCAAGGCGTTGGAGGAAGTTTAACACGTGAATCTGAAACAGCTATCGGAAATGCTGGGCCTGTCCCAGACGACGGTGAGCCGTGCGCTGAACGGCTACCCCGAGGTCAACGAGGCGACACGCGAGCGGGTGCTGCGCGCCGTGCAGGAGACCGGCTATCGTCCCAACAAGGCGGCTCAACGGCTGGCGACCGGCAAGGCGGGCTCAATCGGCCTCGTCATGCCCACTGCGCCAGGGCATTATTCCGACGTGCATTTCGGCGAATTCCTGACCGGGCTTGGCGAGGAAGCGGTAAGGCACGACTTTCATTTCGTGATCATGCCCGCCGATCCAGATGACGAGGTGGGCGCGCTGAGGCGGCTGGCGATCAGCGGCAATGTCGACGCACTGTTCGTCGCCTATATGCGCGGGCACGATCCCCGGCTGCCGCTCCTGAAGTCGCTTTCCATGCCGTTTCTCGTGCATGGCCGCTCGTTCGGGATTGAGCCCGATTACCCCTATCTCGACATCGACAATGAGGGCGCCTTCTACGATGCGACGCGGCTGCTGCTGCAACTCGGGCATACACGCTTCTGCCTGCTGAACGGGCCGGAGCATCTGGATTTCGCGATCCGCCGCAAGAAGGGTGTCGTCTCTGCGCTCGCCGAGCGCGGGCTGGAGCTTCCCGAGAATTGCACCAGCCACATGTCGATGACCGACGAGCACGGGCAGTTCGCCATGGAGCGCTTCCTGCAGCTACCGGAGCCGCCGACGGCCATTCTCTGTTCCAGCACGGTACTGGCGCTCGGCGCCATCCGCGCGGTAACGCAGGCGGGGCTGAAGCTTGGCGAGGATATTTCGCTGATCGCCCATGACGACGTGCTGCCGCATCTGAAGCCGGAGAATTTCTCCGTGCCGCTGACCACGACGCGCTCATCGCTGCGCGCGGCGGGTGTCCGGATCGCCGAGCGGCTGATCGGGACCGTCAAGCAGGACGGCCCCTTCCCCGAACAGGAACTGTGGAAGACGGAGCTGATCGTGCGGGCGTCGACGGGTGCCGCGCCGCGCTAAAATCAGAACTTTGGCGGTGTCTGGCCGGCGGCGCGATGCGCGGCAATCACGGTGTTGGCCATCAGCATGGCGATGGTCATCGGGCCGACACCACCGGGGACCGGGGTGATGACATCCGCGACTTCGGCGGCCTCGGCGAATGCGACATCGCCCACGAGGCGCGTCTTGCCCTCGCCCTTTTCGGGCGCTGCGATGCGATTGATGCCGACGTCGATGACGGTGGCGCCGCGCTTGACCCAATCGGCCTTGACCATCTCGGGGCGACCGACAGCGGCAACCAGGATATCGGCGTTGCGGCAAACAGACGGGAGGTCCTTGGTTCTCGAATGCGCGATGGTCACCGTGGCGTTGGCGTTGAGCAGAAGCTGCGCCATCGGCTTGCCGAACAGATTGGAACGGCCGACGACAACAGCGTTGAGGCCGGAGAGATCCTCGCCGTGGGTGCGGCGCACGAAGACCATGGCGCCTGCGGGCGTGCACGAGACGAGGCCGGTCTCGAGATCGCCGACCGCCAGCTTGCCGGCGTTGACGACGTGAAGACCATCGACATCCTTCTCGGGCAGGATCGACTGGATGATCGGCTCGGAATTCAGGTGCTTGGGCAGCGGCAGCTGCACGAGGATGCCGTGGATCGTGTCATCGGCGTTGAGCGAGGCGACGAGCGCGGCCAGGTCTTCCTGCGTCGTCTCGAGCGGCAGCGTGTGCTGCACGGACTTGAAGCCGCACTCCTTGGCCATCTTGCTCTTGGAGCCTACGTAAGCGTGGCTTGCCGGATCGTCGCCAACGATGATGACCGCGAGACCGGCCTGAACGCCGCTCTGCTTGTCCAATGCCGCGGTCGCCGCCTTCACCGTGTCGATGACCGAAGCTGCAACCTGTTTGCCGTCGATTACTGTCGCCAAGACCGTCTCCCTGCCATTGCCCGCCATTCTAGTCGGCGGCATCGGGCACAATTTGCCTGTCCACGCCCTATCCTGCCTGAAACGAGAAATGCAAGAACAATCATGCCGCAGGTGAGCGACGATCAGGCCGTCGGCGCGTAGGAACGCAGGCGATCGCGCATGGCGGCGATCTCGGCGCGCAGCGTTTCGACCTCGTCCGAGGTGTCTTCTACCGAGGGCTCCGGCACGGGAGCGCGCGGAATATCGACCGACGGCTCGATCGCGGCGACGGGCTCGATATGCGCGACGGCTTCGCCCGCATCCACGCGTCTGCGGAAACCGGCAAGGCCGAAGGCAAGACCGGCCAGCGCGCCGAGTGCCGGGGCGAGCCACGGGCTGCGGCCCGGCTCGATTGCTGTGACCACGGGCGCCTTGATGACCTGCACATGCGCGCCATCGGTGCCGATTGTGCCGGTGCTCAGCTGATCTTCGAGACGCTGGCGTGCAACGGCCGATTTCTCGCGCAGTTCCGTCAGCCTGGCGAGATCGACGCCGGTGTCGCGGCTTTGCGCGATCAGCGTGTTGCGCTGGTCGCCAAGCTGCCTGACGGCGGCGACCGTTGATTTGACTTCGTCGGCGGCATCGCGCGACAGCCTGCCGAGTTCCTGGCCGATGCTGGCGCGCAGGCCATCGACTTCGGCCTGCTGTGCGATCAGGCGCGGGTGCCGGGGGCCGAGGCTGGCGGCAAGCTGCGCGAGCGTCGACTTCGCGACGGCATAGCGACCACGGCGATCGTCCAGCGCGGGCGAGGTGATGTCCGCGGCGAGCGCACCGGTTAGTGCATCGTCTGCTGTCGCGGTCTTCAGCAGGTCGGCGCGCGTCTTCGCAGCCACGACCTTCTGCTGTGCGTCCTTCAAGGTCTCGTTGGCCTGCACAAGCTGCTGCTGCAATCTGGTTGCGACCTCGACATTGCCCTCGCCGTTCTGCTTGGTGAATGCCTCGAGCTCGGCGTCGGCGACCGCGCTTGCCTTTTTCACCGCGCCGTCGTTGACGCCTGCTGCCGACACCGGATGGGCGACGGTCGAGACGAGATAGGATGCGATGCGCGCGGATTTCGCAGCACTTGCCGTCGTGACGCTGAAGCCGATCGTTCCCGATTTGGGGTCGGCGGATGCGCGAATGGCGGCGGCGAGAGATGCTTCGGCGCGCGAGACGGGATCGGCGGCAGCGCCACTTGCGGAGAGGAGATCGACCACGACATTGAACGCGCTGCCGCTGGCGCCGGCAAACTCGGCGTCGCGGTCGAGCTGCAATTTGGCGACGGCCATGGCGATCGTCTTTTGCGAGATCAGCGCATCGCGCGCGGCGCTGACCAGCGCCCGATGATCCTTGGCCGGGCCTTCGACGCCGAGCAGGCTCTGCGCCCGAAAGCCGGATGGCTCGCTTGGGATCAGCGTTCCGCCAAGCGCGCCCAGTGCGCACAGTGCGCCGGCTGCGATCAGCGAGCGGCCGCTGCGCGCGGATGCCGGGGCCGGATGCTCGACGGCGGGATGCGATGTGGATTCGACGTGGAATTCCTGTGCGGCCAGATCATCGATCAGGTCGTCCATCGCTGCATCGTCCATCGCAGTTGCGTCGACGGCAGCGCTGATGAAGGCGGCGCTGGGGGCGGCATCGTCGATGGCCGGATTTGGCGCCGTGGCGGCGTCGTTGGCGGCCTCGAGCCTTTTGCCGAGGATGGTTTCGATGCGGCTGACGAGGGGCGCGGTGGTGTCTTGCGGTGCGGGTTCCTGGAATTCCGGCATTCGCTGCGCCTGAAGAGCCCGTTCGATGACCCGCAGGAGCTCGGCTTCCGGCACGGCCATTTCGTCCTGATAATGGCCGTTGGAAAAGCCGTTCGAGCCGGCTTCATCCTTCGGCTGGGATGACCATGAGTGGGTGGGACGTCTCGAATGATTTTCGCGCATCACCAAGTCTCGTGCATGGAACGATCGAACCCATCGCAGTCGCGTGTGGTTAATCGAGCCTAAACAGGCTTGGCAAACAAAAGGTTAATTTTCACTCAATCTTGACGTGTATCGCCGATTTCCGAGCGCTTCATGATCACCTTGCGGCGGCTGAACCGGTACTTGGCGACGTGATAGAGAAAGACCGGGATGCCCAGCGCGTAGCGGCGCCAGAGACGGCCGGGTTCCTGGACGAGCCTGTAGGCCCATTCCAGGCGCATCGAGCGCACCAGCTTTGGCGCGCGCGGCACCGAGCCGGAGACGAAATCGAACAGGGCGCCGACCGTCAGCACCAGGCGCGCGTGATCGGCGCGGATGTGCTTGTGCGCCCACTTTTCCTGCAGGGGGGTGCCCATGCCGACGATGATGATGTCGAGATCCTGCGCGGCAATTTCGGCGATCACGCCTGAGGGGTCATTCTTGTCGAAGAAGCCGTCAGAGATGACGACGAACTCATGCCAGGGCGCATGCGTACGGAAATTGAGTGCCGCGCGCTCGACCACGGCACGGGTGCCACCAATCAGGCCGATGCGACGTGGCTGCTCCATGAAGGTCAGCAGTGCTGGCACGAAATCGGTGCCGTTCAGATTGGCCGGAAAAGGCGATCCATGGGCGATCTGCGAGGCGATGTTGAGGCCGATGCCATCGGGCAGGACGAGGTTCTGCGAGAGAATGTCGCGATACTCTTCGTCGCGCAGCGCCAGAAGCATGTTGTGCGCGTTGACGAAGGAGATCGACGTCTGGCCGACGGGCATGGAAAGGAGCTCGTTGATGAAGACGAGCGCGTCATCCCAGCCGAGATCGCAGACAGGCAGATCGAAAATGGCGCGACGAGAGGCGAGGACCGCGAAATTCGCGATCAGATTCATGCCCGCTTCTTGACGATAATGCTTCATGGCTCGGAGATCCCGGTAACACTGAGGTCTGCCTGGGATCAGGCGCCAGCTTCCAATCTGGAATGCAGCGCGCATGTCTGCCCATCACGGGACGGTATAACAGGGCTCCCTCAAGCAACCTTTAGGAAAACCCGTCGACTTTGCTCAACGATATCAGGGATTTGTTAACCATCACGGATGGCTGGTCGCGGTGATGAGGCCACCGCAACGACAAGCGGGTGTCAACCGCCGGCGGCCGGGTCCTTGACGGGCTCTGGCGGCACGACGTTGACCGGCTTGCCCATCTTCTTCGGCTGGCCGGAGGCGTTGGCGGCGACGTCCTCCTTGGAGAGATAATCAAGCTGCTCCAGCAGAACCTGGTCGATGTACTCGCCGCCCAGATGCGTGTTGAGGTCTTTCTTGATCATCTCGCGGAAGGCGTTAGGATCGAACGACTTCATGTTAGCGATATCGACCATCTTGTTGCCGACGAGCAGCGAGAAGAGTTCGTCGGTGGTCATCTCGGTCAGCGGCAGGGTCGCGCCCTTCAGCATGTCCTTCTTGACCATGAACGACACTTTTCCAAGGAAATAGCCGCTGACTGCACCATCGTGGACAACAGGGATGGTGATGGACTCGCCCTTAACAAGCTCGACGAGGCTCTGCTTCGACTGATCGGGAGCCGGGGCCGGCGCCGTTGCCAGATGCACCGACATATAGACCGCCACCAGCGTGATCACGCAGACCCAGACGCCTGTAAGAACGAGTTTAATCATCAGTGTTCACGCGCCAGGAACTGTTCCTGGGAATAGGTGCCGTCGGCATCCGCATCCTGAACCGCGTTCTTCAGGAGATCGGCGACGGTGCGCACGGCTTCGAGGTGAGCCTCGACGCGGCGGGCGTTGAGCGCCAGCTTTTCCTTCAGGCCATGCAGCTGTTCGAGGTGCGAGGCTGCGAGTTCCTTGGGATCCGTATCGCTGAAGAGCATCGACAGCTCATAGAGGCAGCGGCTCTTGTGGGCATTCGACACCTTGAGATCGAACTGCGGATCGCTGCCGATGCGCGTGTTCTCGTTGTCGATGATCATTTCCAGGCGTCCAAGAACCGATTTGATACGGTATTCGTTCGAGATTATTTCCATTGTTTTCCTCGATTCCCTTAGGCGTCGCTTGCGGACTTGTTGTCCGTCGATGTCACGCCAAACGTCTGGCGCTGTATTTCATTGATCATGCTGACCGCTGCATTGCGGTCATCCTTGTCGGTAGTGGCGTTGACGACCCTACCTTCCTGTTTCTTCAGAGCATCGTGATAAAGCTGCTTGGCAACGCCGATGCCATCGCCCTTGGCGATGGTGTTGCCGAGCTGTTCGGCCATCATGCCCTTCCAGATATCGCCCGTGGCGCCCTTGCCGTAGACGTCTTCGCTCTCGTTGGGCAGCATGTTCTTGATGAAATTCTGCAGCACCATCGCTTCGAACTTGCGATAGGTCTCCGGAATTTCTTCCTTCTTGCCGGTGCGATTCTGGACGTCGCTGAGGCCCGCCTTGTTGGAGGCGCGGTCGAGAATGTCCACCGCCGAGGTGAAGCCCTTGCCTGCTTCGGCAAGGCTGTTGGCCGCGAATGCAGCCTGGTTTGCCTTCAGTTTTTCCTGAGCGGCCTGAACCTCCATGGGGTCGGCCGCCTTGACAACATCCAGCACCAGATCACTCGGGGGTGAAATCGCCACGTCATAATCCTCTTGATTTCAGATCGAGGGGATTATGAGTTTTGAAGCTTGCTGGAGGCTGGCGTACCGTATTTTTGATCGATGATATCATAGACCGCGTTGTCATCGGCCTCGCGGCGCTCGTCTTCGAGCGCTTCGCGCATACCGTCTTCCAGCCGGTCACCCTTGGCGCGCTCCTGCTGAACACGCATCTGGTGAACTTCCTGCATGCCGTTCAGCTGCTTGTCCTTGATGCCAAGCCGGTTGAAACGATCAGCATAGCCCTGCGAGAAGGCGTGATGCACCGGGTCCATGGAGCCGAGCGCATGGATCACGCTGTCCATCTCCTCGCTGACTTCGGCGCGCTGGCGCGTGGTCTCGGCGAGATCGAACTCCGCCATCTGTTCGAGATGCCGCTGGACGGCGACGAGGCGTTTGAGCTTGTCCGAGCGCGTCTTTTCAGCCATCCGCCTACTGCCCGATAAACACGCTGGTGAACGACTGGCCGAACTGGCTGATCATCGCCGCGACGGCGAAATAGAACAGGAAGAGGCCACCGAACAGCAGATAAGGCGTGGAGATGAAGTAAACAGGGATCTGCGGCGCCAGCTTGTTGATGAAGCCGATCGCGACGTTGAACAGAAGGCCGTAGATCAGAAACGGGCTTGCGAGCCGCAGCATGATGAATGTCGTGGTCGACAGCGTGTCGGTGAACGAGATGAGCGTCGCCCGCATCTGCATGGCGCCGCCAAACGGCATCGATGTGTAGGAATCGATCAATGCCCTGAAGACGATATGGTGGAAGTCCATCATGAAGAGAATCATCATGCCCGCGAAGATGATGAAGCCCGAGATGGCGCTTTCCTGGCCTTCTTCGAAGATATCGGCGGCGCTCGGCTGGGTGTAGCCGATCATCATGGCGGCGATGTTGGCGGCGAACTGAAGGCCCAGCGTATAGAGGCGGGCCAGCATTCCGAACATCACGCCGATCAGCGATTCGCTGAAGATGAAGCCGATATAGGTCGCATTCGAGGTGCGGACGGCCGGATAGACGGTGTCCCAGAGGACGGGCATGATCGCCAGCGACAGCGCGCCGGCGATGAAGACTCGCAAGACCGAAGGGATACGCGCCGAGGAAAAACCCGGCATTGTCAGCACACAGCCACCGATCCTGCAGAAGATCAGAAAGAGCGCCAACACGGTCCCTTGCGGGTCAGTTATCATGAAATAGAGCCTAGAATCTTTATCTCGATGCCCTTTGCCAGTTCCACATGCGAGAGAACCGGGAGCGTGGCGAACAGGCGTTCGATGATCATGCGCACATAGGACCGTGTTTCCGGCGAGGTGACAAGGGCGAAAGGCAGGCCGCGATCCATGAATTCACGGATAACTTTGCTCGCCTGCTCGCTGAACTCTTCCAGCATGCGCGGATCGATGTCGAATTCGACGACTTCGCCCTTGTTGTCGCGCTTCAGCGCCTGGTGGAAGGCGAGGTCCCACTTGCTGCCGAGGCGTAGCACGCGAAGCACGCCGTTGTCGGCAAGGTCGCCGCAGAGTTGCTGCGCCATGCGCACGCGAACGTGTTCGACGATCTGCTCGGTCTTGCGGACATGCGGGGCAAGCTCCGCCACGGCTTCGAGGATGAGATGCAGGTTGCGGATCGAGACGCGCTCGGCAAGCAGCAGCTTCAGCACGGCCTGCAGACCCGAATAGGACATGTGCGAGGAGCAGATCTCGTCGGCGAGCTTCTTGTACTCGGGATCGAGGCGATCGATCAGAACCTTGAGGTCCTTGTAGGAGAGAAGCGCCGGCAGGTTGTTGCGGATGACTTCGCTCATGTGGGTGAGCACGACGGAGACGTTGTCGATCGGCTGGAAGCCTTCGCGCTTCAGGTCCTCGGTGAATGCCTCGAGCACGGAGACAGCCGGCATGCCGAAAGCGGGTTCGCGGATCTCGTCGCCCGGCACGCGCGGCTTGCGGCCGGAGCCGGTGACGACGAGCACTTCGCCGACGCGCAGCTCGTTGGAGGCGACCGTCGTGCCGTGGATGCGGATCTGGTAGGACTTCTCGGTGATGGCGATATCGTCGGTGACCTTGATCTCCGGAACGACGAAGCCGTACTGGGTCGCGAACTTCTTGCGCATCTTGCCGACGCGGAATGCGAGTTCCTGGTGGGCGCCGAGAAGGCGAGAGGAGACCATCTTCCCGAGTGCCAGCTCGATTTCCGAGGTGCGCAGCACGGACTTGACCGAGTCCTTCTCCAGTTCCTTGTTCTCGACGACCTTCTTTTCTTCCTGCTCGCGCAGAATCTTGTTTTCCGCATCGATCTGGCGCGGGATGAACCAGGCGCCGAAGGCGAGAACGCCACCGAGGAACATGAACGGGATGAACGGCAGGCCGGGCATGAGACCGAGCACGATCATCAGCACCGCGGAGACCGACAGCGCGCGCGGATAGCCGCTCAGCTGATCGACGACGGCCTTGTCGGTCGAACCGACGGTGCCGCCGCGCGAAACGAGAAGGCCGGCGGCCAGCGAGATGATGAGGGCCGGCATCTGCGACACCAGACCGTCGCCGACGGAGAGCTTCACGAAAACGTCGGCCGCTTCGCCGATCGGCATGCCGTGGCGGAAGTAGCCGATGATGATGCCGCCGAAGACGTTGATGGCGGTGATCAGAAGGCCGGCGATGGCGTCGCCGCGCACGAACTTGGACGCACCGTCCATGGCACCGAAGAAGGAGCTCTCCTCTTCGAGTTCCTTACGGCGGCGCTGCGCCTCGCGCTCGTCGATGATGCCGGCCGAAAGGTCGGCGTCGATCGACATCTGCTTGCCGGGGATAGCGTCGAGGGTGAAGCGGGCGCCGACTTCCGCGATACGCGTCGCGCCCTTGGTGATGACGATGAAGTTGATGGTGATCAGGATCAGGAAGACGATCAGACCGATCACGAAATCGCCGGACATGACGAGGCTGGCGAAGCCGGCGATGACGCCGCCCGCGGCATCGTGGCCTTCATTGCCGTGCGAGAGAATGACGCGGGTCGTCGCGATGTTCAGCGACAGTCGCGTCATCGTGGCGATCAGCAGGATGGTCGGGAAGGACGAGAATTCGAGCGGCTTCTGAATCCACAGCGCCACCATCAGGATCAGCACGGACAGCGCGATCGAGAACGCCAGGCCCATATCGATGAGGAACGGCGGGATCGGCAGGAAAAGCACGCAGATGATGACGACAATGCCAAGGGCAAAGCCAACGTCACGCAGGCTGGGGCCGGCTTTCGGAAGGGGGAGTGCGGGTGGTTGCGCCATATCGATTCCATCTCTTCATGAGAAGTGCGGGCATGATGCCCGCCAATTCGAATCGACAGTTAAATGGCGAAGCTTGCGCGAGGGTGGCTCAGAAGCCGGACTGGATGCGCGAGAAGACGAGATTGGTAAAGATCGAGATCTGCGAGCCTACGAAGGGAGCGGAGATGCCGATCGTCACCAGAACCGCGACGATCTTCGGGACGAAGGTGAGCGTTGCTTCCTGGACCTGGGTCAGCGCCTGGAACAGCGCGATAACGAGACCGACGATCATCGCCGCGGCCACGGCTGGTCCTGCGGAAACGAGAACCGTCCAGATCGCCGCCTGGAACAGATCGAGTGCGTCAGCTTCATTCATCCAGGCAACCTCATATCGCCTTTCGGTCCGTCCGCAACCCGGCCGGACCGTCGTTCAGTTTCTTGTCGGTCAGCTGCCGGTCGTGGTCGAAGCCGGTGCCTGATCCGCGACGGTGATTCCCGCCTGGACAAGAATACTCTTCCCGTCGGTGGTCGTCGCGATAATTCCGTCGGAATACACTTTTACGGAATCGACGGTGCCGGCGACGGTGCCATCGGCGCTGGTCATGTACTTGCCGACATAGCTGCTGGCCTGCGTCAGGCTCGAGCTCGCCAGAAGCGTGTCCAGCTTGGTGTTGGTCTGGATGGTCTGCTCGACCTGCGAGAAGCTCGCGAGCTGCGCCATCTGCTGGCTGGCGTCGACGGGTTCCGTCGGATCCTGGTTCTTCATCTGGGCGATGAGGAGCTGCAGGAAGTTGTCGTAGTTCAGCGTCGCCTTCTGCTGAGCCGTCGATGTCGTTGTTGTCGTCGACGTGGACGTTGCCGAACCTGTTGCGCCTACCGCCATGGTGCGATCTCCTTGCGAATCTGCTCAACCATTGCAGGGTGCATTTCCTGGTTGTTCAAAATGTTGTCTTCGATAACGTAGAGACCGCGGATGGCCTTCAGGGCGTCGAAGGCGCGGCCGGTCGAAACCAGACCGTCGATGCGCTTCAGCTCGGCCAGAACTTCCTCGTTCTTGAAGCAGGTGAGCAGCATCGTTACCGACTTGCGGAACATCGCCGTCGACTGATCCTTGCCCTCCGGGTTGATCAGGATCATCTGCGCGATGAAGTAGAGCTGGCGCAGAGGCGTGGTCGCGTCTTCCGGCTGGAGAACGTGGTTTTCGAGAAGGAACGTTACATCATTCAGGAATTCCAGCGCGACCTTGCGATCGACGCGCAAAACCGCACCGTTGATGAAGATCTTTTCCCCGGCTTTTAGCGAGATACGAAGCGTGCTTTTCATTTAAGTCCATCCCTGATGATGGTGGTAACGTCAATAATGCCTTGAAAGTTGGTCGACTGCCGTTTCCGGATCCGGTCGCTTTCTTTCAAGATCCAAATAGCGATCGAGATCAGATTGGCGCGCAACTGAACTTCGAGCTGATTGTCCGGATGCTTGAGGTCTTCGATAAAGCTCACCCAAACGCGTCGGGTGTAAAACAATGCATCGATAGCCTCACGGCCATACTTCTCTTTGTCCCGTGCAATCGCGAGCAGCTCGATGGACCGGTCGAGAACTTGACGTTCCCGCTCCTTTGCATCGGCCACCGAGTCTTGCATGACCTCGGCGTAAGAGAACTGATACATTCATGCATCCTTCTTTGTACTTGTACTTCTACCGCTGATCATCAGAGGTAGTTCACGAGGCTCAACTGCTGAATTTTTGAAACGATCGTGTATGCGGTTTCGAGCTGCGTCTGCAGGGTGTTGACCAGTGTGGACGCTTCCGACTGATCGACGCCCTGAAGGTCGACGAGCTTGTTCTGAATGATGCTGGACTGCGCATCGAGGGCGTCGTTGGCCTTCGTGACGCGCTCCTGCGACAGACCGAGCTGGCTCGCCTGCGTGACGATACCGGTCGTGCCCTGCGCGGCGTAGCCGATTGCCTTCGATGTGGTCATCGCCAATGCGTCGCCACTGAGGCCGGTGCCGGCGAGCGCCGAAACGGTGATCGACGCGAGCGCGAAGTAGCGCATGCCCTCGGAGTTCGAATTGGTCGACGAGGTGACGGTCTCGGAGTTGCTGATCCGGCTCGTCATGTTCTGGTTGGACGCGCTCGACCAGTCGGCCCATGCCGGCGGCGTCACGTAGGCCAGCGGCGGCGTGGGCGTTCCGACGCCAACCGGCGGGAACGGCAACGGCGTCGAGGTCGCGTTCAGCGTATCTTGCGAGAACATCGGCTCGACGAAGTTGGAGATGAACGTGTCCATCTCGTCGCCTGTCAGCTCGGACTTGGTCTTGCCGAGGCTGCTTGCCCAGGCATCGAGATTCTTCTGGATCGCGTCGGTTGCAGCATCCGTCTGGTCGGTCAGAGGCTGGATGTCGGTGTTGATGCCGGAGAAGAGATATTCGCCGTTGAGCATCGAGTTGCCGGTGTCCATCAGCGACGACAGCGCATCGCCCGCCGACTGCATCGCAACGGTGATGCTCGTGTTGTCCTGGCTGCCCTGCAACGCGGTCAGCTTCGAGACGAGCGCGTCGCCCGCCGTCTTCATGCTGGTAAGGCCGAGCTGGGAGGCTTCGAGACGGCCCGATACAACCGAGTTGCTGCCCTTCAGCGCCTGGATGCGCGTGACTTCGGCGCTGAAATTGACACTCTTCGCTGCGCCAGAGCCCAGCGAGGCGCCGATATCGGCGTAGACGCCGGTGGTCGCCTCAAGCGAGGATTTCACGAGCTGGGTCTGCGACTGACGAATGGTCAGTCGCATCGCGTTTTGAATAGCCGAACTAGAAATAAATGAACTTTTCATGGGCTTACCTCGCAATGTCCAGCAGCGACTGGTACATCTCGTTGACGGCGTTCAATATCTTGGTCGCCGCCTTGTAAGACTGCTCAATATCAAGCAGCAGTGTCAGTTCCTCGTCAAGGTTGACGCCTGTCTCATTTGAGTACGCCTCGGTTGAGCGCGAGAGGGCAGCGGTTGTATTTTCCGATGCCGTCGTTGCGTCGCTTCGCATCTGTTCGAGCCAGCCGACCGAATTCTGCGCATAGCTGATGATGCTGACATTCGAGGAGATGCCGGCGTCCGAAGAGAACGTCTGTGCCGAGCCCAGCGCGGTGTAGAGGTCGTCGAGGTTGTCGGAGAAACCGCTCGCGCCTTCCGTGTTGAGGTTGGTCAATCCGGTGATGGAGCCGTCGCGCAGCTTCATCGGATCGCCACCCTGGCTGGTGATTACCGCTGTGTTTACCGTAATTGTACCGGCGATGCCGTTGATGACGTCTGGCGTGGTCGGAGTATCGCCGTCGAGACCCGTCGAGGTCTTCCAGACGAAGAGGCCCGGCTCCGTCGTCGTGCCATCGGTTTCCGAGAACATCGTCACCAGCGACTTTGCGATCTCGTCGAGCTGCGACTGGAAGGTGGGCGCGACGTCGTCGCGGATCTGCAACAGGGATTGAAGGCTGCCCTGAGCTGTCGTCGTGGACCCCTGCCCGCTTGAGAGCGCCACGCCGTCGATATAGACGCCGTTGCCTTTCGTTCCCGTCGTATAGGTATCCTGCGAAACGAAGGTGACCGCGCGCGGAATGGTGTCGAAGACAACCGTTCCGTCGTTGGTGTAGAGCGCCATATCGCCATTGGCGCGATCGGCGGTCTTGACGCCGACGATCGAGGAAATCTGCTTCAGCAGCTTGTCGCGCTCATCGAGCGCGTCGGCAGGATTGCCACCGCTGGCGGTCGCGCCCTTTACTGCGTCGTTGGCCGTCTTGAACTGCGCGAGCAGCGTATTCAGCGTGTCGACCTGGGTCGCGATCTCCTTGTCCGCGTTCTGGCGGATAAGCTGGACGGACTTGGTCGCGTCATTCAACGAGTTGGTGACATCCTGCGCCGCCGTGACCGCACTCTGCGCGGCAATCGCGCTGCTCGGCGACGTGCGGAAAGCCTGGAGCTTCTGCTGGAAGGTCGAGAGATAGGTGGCCGGCGACGTCTCGTAGTCGTTGCCGCCGAGCACCGATTTCAGGTCGGTGAGGCCGCTCAGCAAGGTCTGCTGAGCGCTATCACCGGCGCTTGCCTTCAGCCACTGCCGCATCAGGGCGTCTTCTTGCGCCCTGCTGATCTTCACAACCTGCGCACCATTCAGCGAAGTCGTGACCATCGCCTGACGGCGAACGTAATCGCTGTTGCTGGAGTTCGAGATATTGTTCGATACGACACTGCTCTGCGTGCCGGTATTGTTGAATATGCTCTGCGCGGTGTTCAGTGCTGATGTAAGCGACATGGCTAACCCGTTACCCTACTTATCTCTTGAGGTTGACGAGAACGTCCATGATGTCGGACCCCGTCTGGAACACCTTGGAGTTGGCAGTGTAGCTGCGCTGCGATTCGATCATCTCAGTCAGTTCGCCGGCGAGGTCGACGTTCGAGCTTTCGATCGCACCCGACTGGATGGAACCGAAGCCGTTGGTCTGCGGGAAGCCGGTGACCGTGACGCCCGAGGTGCCGTTGGCGCTGTAGACGTTGCCGCTCATGAGCGTCATGTTGTCAGGGCTTGCAACGGTTGCCAGCGGAATGCGATAGAGCGCCTTCGACGTGCCGTCGGCATACTTCGCCGAAACCGTGCCGTCCTTGCCGATCGATACGCTATCGACCGGGCTGGCAGCCTGACCGTTGGGCGTACCCTTGCCGGAGAAATCGGAAGCGAGCTGTGTGAAGCCGGACAGATCCATCTGGATCTGGCCTGTCGTCACCGGATCGTCGATCAGAAGCGAGTTGCCGGAAACGAGGTTGCCCGACGCATCGAATTCCATCGTACCTCCGCCGACGGCGTCCGTCGAATACGGGAAGGACGTCGTGCTACCGACTGTCGCGTCGGCGTGGCGGTAAACCGAGACTTCCCAGGTGCTGGCTGCGCCCGTTGCAGGCGGCGGTACGGTAGCGTCGGTCTTGGTGAAGTAGAAATCGTACTGGACGGTGTTGCCGAGCTTGTCGTAGCCGACCATCGAAATCTGCTTCGTGTCGCTGGTGACGGGAGCAGTGTTGCTGCTCGGCAGGTTTCCGGTTGCTACTTCGGCGCCCGAATTCAGGTTGCCGGAGAAGGTACCGGCCGTGGAGGCGATAGCCGTCAGCCCTGATTGAGCGACGTTGACCGGGACCAGTCCGGAGAAGCCGTTGACGACGACGGCCGGAGCACCCGAATCGTAGGAATAGCCCATCAGCTTGAAGCCGGCCGAGTTGACGAGATTGCCCTCGTCATCCTTCGTGAAGTCGCCAGCGCGGGTCAGGACCGGAACGCCATCCGGGCTCTGAACGATGAAGAAGCCGTCACCGGAGATGGCGAGGTCGTAGCCCGAGGTCGTGTAGGAGATATCGCCCTGCGCGGAAACCGACTGGCGAACCGACGTCTGAACGCCGCCCGAATTGTAGTTGCCCGAGCTCGAAGGCAGGACAAGCGACGAGAAGGCGGTCGATACCGACTTGTAGCCTGTCGTGTTTACGTTCGCAATGTTGTCGGCCACGGTGCTGAGGCGGTTCGCCTGCGCGTTCATGCCGGACACCGCCGTCTTCATGCTGCCGAAAATGCTCATCTGAAAACCTCGATTCCCTTAGTAGGCTTGAGAGTATCCGGTGGGCCTTGCGTGAAGCTGTCTGGCAAATGCGTGATCGGAGAAGATCGAAGCCTAGAGAGCCGCGCCCACCGAGGACGCCAAAAAAACTATTCCCAATCAATGCAGTAGCCGAGGAAGCGCTTGGAATCGACGGGGTCGACGCCGAGCTTCTTGCGCAGCTTTTTGCGAAGCTTGGAAATGTGGCTTTCAACGACGTTCTCTTCGACTTCCTCGTCGAAAATCCCGTAGATGGCATTGAAGATCTGGGTCTTGGTGACGCGGCGACCGCGGTTGGCGATCAAGTATTCGAGGATGCGGCGCTCGCGGCGCGGCAGTGCGAAGACTTCGCCGTGGATCTCGGGATCGCGGCCATCGGAGAAGACGCGAATGGCGCCGATGTCCGTGTGCGTGGAAATCGCCTTGAGGCGGCGGCGGATGGCCGCTGCGCGTGCAAGAATTTCGCGGGGGTGAACCGGCTTGCGAACGACGTCGTCAACGCCGCAATCAAAAAGTGCAAGGGTGTTTTCGAGCGACGGCTGGTCGCTGACCGCGATGACTGGCGCCATCGACCGATCGCGAATGGCGCGCGGCAGCTCGAACGTCTGCTGGCCCTGGCCAATCAGAAACGCCTCGACCGCTGCGATATCTGAATCAGCAGCCGTCTGCACCCACTCGCCAAACTCGTTGGGATCAAAACCGGTCGAAGGAATACCTTCTCGACCAAAAAGGGAAGTGTAGCCATCCTTCACGAGCTCACGCTCATCAACCACTACGATCATTCGTCCGCCTCCGAATCACTTGTGGCACATCGATGACCTATGGGTACGAATCGCACGATTCTGGGACAAGCTGTAGGAACTCACTGGCAGAAATTAATAGTTGATTAAGAATTGCCCCCCGATTTGCTCTACATTTAGTGGGTAGGCAGAATTATGCACACAAAAGTTTCGTGGAAAAGTTAACGTGTCCTAAATTGTGACTTGCCTTGCCACATTGGCCCGAATTCTTGCCATATTATGACACATTTCCGGTTTGTTCTTTTTTCGCTATCTTTGGGCGAGTTAGCTACGACAAAAATTGCTCGCGTTGGGAGTCCATTTCCCATAGCCCGTGGCGACCAGATTGGCGATGACGCGGCAGACATATTGCTTCTGCGCGGGGTCATTATTGGGGCCGGCGTGGTAGCGGGCGACCGCCATGGTCCAGGTCTCGTGGCGATCGTGCAGGTTCTTCAGGAACCGTGCCGCGTATTCCACATTGGTACGGGGGTCGAACATCTCCTCCAACGACCGAAAATTCTCCCCGTGGTAGAACTGGTTGATCTGCATGCAGCCGACGTCGATCAGCTTTGCGCCTGACCTGTGAGCCGTATCCACCTGCCTCAGCGCATCGCGCTCCGAGGGTGGGAAGAAGGGCTTGCCCTCTATGTTCAACGCATAGGGGTAGAGCGAACCCTTGCGGCCCGTTTCGGTCAATCCGACGGAATAGAGGATGCCCTCGGGGATACCGTACTTCAGCGCGGCCGACTGGATCTCCTGCTCGCAGGCGCCATCGGACGCCCGCGCGTCAGAGGTATACGTCGCCAGCGCTGCCGCTGCCAGAGGAGCCAGAAGAAGCGCTCGTAGCGTCGCTCTCACCTGTAACATTGAAGCCCCCTGCACTGCGCTGGCCTGTTTGATTTTGGCGCTCGCGCGCCTCGCCGCCCTGCCCCTGGGCGGAGCCCTGCTGCGAGCCGCTCTGCGCGTTCGCCTGGCTGCTGGTATCGGTGTTAGCGACCGGCTCCATGCTGACGCTCACGCCGTCGATGGCGTAGCCCTGACTGCGCAGAGACTCCAGCATCTTCGTGTGGTCTTCCCTGAGCTGCCTGTAGGCGGCTGCGGTCTCGACCTTGAGATCGACGTTCAGCGTATCACCCTGCAGCCTGAGCGTCGCGGTGACGAGGCCGAGATCGATCGGGTTCATCTGGATCTTGAGCGTGTTGACGACCTTGCCGGTGCTGCTGAGCTCAGCTGCGTTCGACAGGGACGACGAAGCCTGCATGGCGTGCGCCCACTCCTTGTCGCCGGCGATCGCCGCCGTGACAGCCGCGGAATTGGTGTTCTGCGCGAGGCCGATATAGCGGCGGGAATCGAGGATCGTGACCGTCTCGACATTCGCCTTTCCGCCAACGTCAGCCGCATCCTTCTCGATGCCGAGATGCATGTCCATGGATGTGCCACGGCTGTCTGCGCGCGTCAGCCGGAAGGTCTGGCCAACCGTATCGCCGGCTGCGGTCGCGCCAGGCATGTCCACGTCGGACGCGGCGTCGCTGGCCGAGGTCAAGGCGCTGGCAACATCGGCGACGGCGTCACCCTTGGACTTCTGCTTGCCGGAAGACTTGTCCTTGGCGTCGGTAGGCGCGGTGTCCTGCGCCTGCTGTCCGAACAATGCCGCAGCGGCGACCGATGCGCTATCGACCGGCGCGTTTCCGAGCATGCTCAGGACGTCCGAGACAGCACTGTCGTCGGCCGCTCCGGGCTTGGCCTCGGTCTTGACCGGCTTGCCTGTCTTGTCATCCTTGGATGTCGGCGCGGCGATCTTGTCGGCAACGTCTTCGGCCGTACCATCGACCTTTGTGTCGTCGATCTGCTTGCGCAGCGACTTGATATCGACGCGGCCCGTCTTCTGAACGTCCTTGCCGGCATTGGCCGTCGTCGCATCGGCTTCCGCCTGCGCCAGTGCGGCCGAGTTGCCGAGATCGATCACAGCCTTCGGGTTCTGCCGGTGCGGTGCCGAGCCAACGGCGCCATTGCCGCCATCGGCAGTGCCGGCCGGCTGCTGGCCATCGGCCTTGGCGCCCGGGTTGCGGTCGGAATTGGCATTCGCCTTGTTGAGGACGTCCGAGAAGCCACCGCTGCTGTCCGTGTCCGAACCCTTGCCGGCCGGCCGGCCGGCCTTTGCGCCTGCGGCGGCATCCGCGGCTCCAGCCGGAACGCTGATATCCATCATATCAATTGCTTTCTTTGTTCAAAAGGCCGTCGATCTCATCCAGCTGAGAGCGGCTCGAGGTCACAAATGAGCTGAATGCGGGGTCGGCGTTCTGTGGATCAGCTGACTGCGATCCGGCTGCCGGCGCGGCGTCGGGAACCGCCCCCTCTCCGGCCGATCCTCCCCCGGCCGCCTGTTCAGAACTGGCTTCTTGACCATCTGGTGTATTAGCAGAGCCTTGCGTCAGGCTTGCAGCGTCTGGTTGTCGAAGCACCTGCTCGGCCACTGAGCGCGCAGCAGCTCGCAAGATCTGGTCGCGTGGGGAAAGCGCCTTGTCGGCGATCGTCGAGATATCGCGCGCGGCGGTATCGATCTTGTCCGTCGGGATCGCGGCCATGCCGCCGTAGAAATCGGCCAGTGCGCCAAAGGCGTTGTTGTTGTCGCCAGACAATGCCTGCGCGCGGCCGGCGGCCATGCGGGCGAGTTCGCCCTTGCCCGCGATCGCGGCAGCACGCGCAATGCGCAGATAGATTTCGCGCTGACGCGCATCATCCATGAAAGAGAGGATGCCGATGACATCATCCGGCTTCACATCATGATCGTGATCGACGAGCAGCTTCACGAAAAGATCGGCGAACTGGCTGGCATAGGGCGAGTGCAGGAAGCGACGGACATAGCGCTGCGAATATTGCAGCCCCTGGTCGACCAGCCCCTTGTCGACGCAGATCGCGACCGAGCGGCGGAGAGCCGCTTCTTCGATGATCGTGCCGGGCGCATTAAGGCGCGCGAGATCGTAGAGCTTCAGCGCTTCTTCCGGGCTCTTGGCGATCGTGACATTGCCGCCGACCAGCGCCAGATAGGGACCGATCTTCTTGTCCTTATATTCCTGCGCGGTATCGACCAGCGTCTTGGCGACAAGGAGGCCCTTGCCGCTCAGATATTTGCGTAGGATGTCAGTCACGCGGTTGTCGAAATAGCCGTTGACGTCGCGCGCCACAAGATATTCCAGCGTTTGCGGATTGCCGCCGCTCATCGCGTAGATCAATGCGGCATCGACATTGCGGTCGTCATCGAACACGGCTGGGTCGACGGCGCGCAAGCGCTTGTCGATCGTGCCAAGCATGAAGCGCTGCATCTCGCTGGCGGAATGGTCGCCGAGCACGACGGAATCCTGCACGAACTGCAGCGAGCGCAGCATCTTGTAGGGGGCTGTGTCGCCGCTATCGTCCGTCGTCGGGACGATGGGTAACGCCTCGGCAGGCGCCGCCGCGTCGCCGTGTCCGGCAGACGATGCTTGCGCTTCGGTGGGTGCTGGCGTCTCCGCATGCGCTGCCGGCGGCTCTGCGGATGTTTCCGCATGCCCGACCGCCGGTGTTTCGGCTGGTGCCGGGGCGTGTCCGGCCGGCGTCTCGGCATGGGCGGCGGGCGCTGCCGCTTCTTCCGCGCGCACGACGCCGGTCGCCGTCAGCGCAAGGCTGAAAGCGAGGGGCAGAAGATGCCTGTGCTGCCGGCGCTTCATCGATTATCCCTGATCGGCCTGGAGAAGAATTTCGATACGACGGTTGGACGCGTTGAACGGATCGGCGGCGTCCTTGAGCTTGCGGTCGGCAAAGCCGGAGACCTGCGAGACGCGCTTCTCATCCAGCCCGCCGCGCACCATCATGTAATAGGCGGCCTGGGCGCGATCCATCGAAAGGCGCCAGTTCTCGTTCTCGCCCTTGTACTGGCGACCGTCGGTATGGCCGCGAATGGCGACGACGCCATTCTTCTCCTTCAGCACTTCGCCGATCTTCTGCATCGCGAGGACCATTTCCCGGCGCGGTACGGCGGAGCCGACGTTGAACATGGAATCGTCGCTCTGGTCGGAAATGCTGACCAAGAGGCCGCCCTCCGCCGGGGTGACGGTCAAGCCTTCGGCGAGCTTGCCGGCGATACCGCCGATCTGCTGGGCGATCTGCTGCTGGAGATCCTTGGCTTCCTGCTGCTGCTCGACCGCTTTTTGCTCAGGGGTCTGCGTGTCAGGCGCTATGCCATCCTTGTCAGCGGTCTTGTCACTCGTCTTGTCGGTGGTCTTGTCCGCCGCTTCAGGGTTCTGAAGGTCTGCCGGCTTTGCAGCCGCCTGCTCGGCCTTCGCGTCTTCGGCCTTGGCGAGCTCGATCGCCTGCTTGGCCGGATCGTCGGCTTGCGTCTTGTCGGCGCGCGTCACCTCGATCTGCTTCGTCCAGAAATCCGGATCGAACGGGTCGCGATAGGCTTCACCACCATCGGCACCGGTCGCAGGGCCGGAATCAGCCGCACCGCCCTCGCCCTTGGCGCTGACATTGGCCTGCTGACCCACTTCCTGGGCGATCTCAGCAAGGACCGAGTAGGGGTTTTCGAAGAAATCCGCTTCGGAATAGTTCTTCTGGTCGCCAGACGTCGAGGTTTCATCCTCACCGCTGGCAGCGGACGCGCCCTGGTTCGGCTGGTCCTCTTTTTCCTTCGACTTGTCGGCCTTCTCCTGCCCGTCAGCCTGGTCGACCGGCTTTTTCAAGCCCTTCTCGGTCGGCTTTTCGTCCGAGAGCTTGATCGGGTTGAAATAGGTGGCGACGGAGGCCTTGGTTTCCTCGTTGGCAGCATTGACCAGCCACATGACGAGGAAGAACGCCATCAGCGCGGTCATGAAGTCGGCATAGGCGATTTTCCAGGCGCCACCATGGGCGCCATCGTGATCACCACCACCATGTCGCTTGATGATGATGACCTCGTTCTTGCCGTGGTGATGATTTTCGCTGTCGCTCATTCCAGAACTTTCTTGACGCTCGCCGCCCAGGCAGACATGCGGGTTACGAGTACCGAGTCATCAAACTCGGCGATCAGGTCGATGTCGTCGTTTTCGTGATGCCGCAGCAGGTCTGCCTTCTCGCCGAGTTCGTTCTTCAAGATATTGAACAGCTTTTCCGGGCCTTTGACGGTGATCGTGCCGATCTCGCCGTCCAGAACGGCTTCGCGAAGCTGTGCGGCCAGTTCGATGGCAGCTTTTTCGGCAAGCGCTTCGGTCAGGACAGGCGCCAGCGTGCGGGCGACTGTTGCACTCACAAGATCCGCGACCTCGGTGGAGATTGCGTTGATCCGCGATGCGACCAACTCGGCGATCTCGGTCTCGTAACTGTTACGCAGCTCTTCGATTTCGCGCTGGTGGACAAGGGCAACGGTCTGCGCCTCAGCCTCGAATTTCTCCGTGAGCTCGGCGGTCGCCTTGGCCTCGCCCATGGCGTTGGCATCGCGGCGTTCCGCCTCGATATCGACTACCGGTTCGGGTGCGATGTCGTCAAAACCGCCGAAGCCTCCGAAATCGTCGGAAAGAGGCGTATCGGCCACTGATGGGGCGGCGACGGCGGGTTCGCCGAAGTCTTTCAGACGAGACAGCAGCGCGCTCACTCAACCCACCTCGTATCAGCAGAAGCCTGCGACATGCCGCGCCTCACATTGCACCAAACAAATCTTTCGCGCGGTTTTTCACCACGCCCGTTGTCCCTGACCCTAGGAGGCCAAACTTGTGCGAAGATGAAGGGCGCCGCCGCATAGCGCACGACGGCGGTTCGCAAATCACTGCAGCAGGAGCAGAACCTTGCTGGCAGCGGTGTTCAGGATCGAAACCGCCTGCACGCCCATCTTCTGCTGCGTCTGCAATGCCGTCTGGCGCACGGACGCCTCGTCCATATCGGTATCAACAAGCGCACCGACGTTCTTGTCGATCAAGTCGGCCATGTTTGCCGTGTAGTCGATGCGGTCGTTGATGCGGGCGCTCATCGTGCCGAGGCCGGCCGCGGTTGTGGTCAGCGTCGAAAGAAGCTTGTCGACAACAGCCATCATGTCGTCGACCTGCTCGGTCGTCGTATTGTTGTCGAGCTTGATCTCGTCACCGTCGGCGCCAGTGACCGATCCGGCATTGAGCAGATAGTAGTTGCGCGGCGCGGTCGAACCGGTGTCGTTCAAGGCGCTGGCATCGACGGACTTGGTCAGCAGGCCGCGATTGGCGTTGCTGGTGTCGATCATGACGGTCTGATCAGCCGGGAAGCTGATGTTCTGCGGCTGATACTCGCCCGTCGGCGCCCGCGTGAAGCCACCGATGACCGAACGCGAAGTGGTCAGCGTTGTATCCTGGTTGAACAGCCAGTTTTCACCCGCGATGCTGGTCGACTGAACCGTCGTCTGCATCTGCTGCTTGAGCTGCTCAATCGTCGTGTTTAGCTTTTCCTTGTCGACGCCGTCTTCCTTGGCGCTGACAAGTGTAGAGCGGATGCTGCTCAGCTGATCGATGAGGCTGTCCATCGCGGTATAGGCCGTGTCGACCTTGGAGGCACCAACGCCGAGCGCGTCGTGAATGTTGGTCATGGAGCTGCCATCGGAGCGCAAGACGCTCGCAAAGGACCAGTAGGTCGCGTCATCCGCCGCCGTTTCGACGCGCATGCCCGATGATACCTGCTGCTGGGTCGTCGCTGCTTCCTTGTTGATGATCCGCAATGCGGCGAGAGCGTTTACCTGGGCGGAGCTGGTGATTCGATAGGTCATGTTTGAAGCTCTATGGTAGAGGAGAGGATAGACCGGACCGCCGGCAGCGACAGGCGTGGCTTCATGCCGCCAACCGGACTTTTTCCGATCGGCTCGTCGCTAAACAAATCAATTCTTAAGTGAAGTTAACCAAGGCCCACAGCCAGCGCAAGTAGCCGACAAACGGTCCCGCAAGCCTCGCGCAACCTTGATTCTCTTTTCAAAAACAAAGAGAAAGCCGCATCTTTCGAGACGGCTTTCAAGGCTCTGACGCTTGTCTTCACGGCGTCGATGACGCCTTTGGACCAACTTAGTTCTGGAACAGCGTAAGGATGTTCTGAGCGCTCGAATTGGCGATCGACAGCGACTGAATTGCTAGCTGCTGCTGTGTCTGGAGCGCCGTGAGCTTGCTCGATTCCTCTTCCATGTCGGCATCGACGAGACGGCCCACGCCTGAATCGATCGAGTCGCTGAGATTGGAAACGAAGCTGTCCTGGAGGTCGATACGGGTGGAGATCGATCCCAGCTGCGAAGCGGCCTTGGTAAGCGCGCTCAGACCGGTTTCGACGTTGCTAAGCGTCGTGTTCAGATCCTCCACGCTGAGGTCCGAGATGTCCATGTTGTAGATCGAGCCGTAGGAGCCATATTCCGAACCGATGACGCCGGTCGTGGTGTCGATTTCGCCGGTCGCCTGCATGCCGAAGAGCACGTTTCCACTAGCGCTGTCGTCGAGATTGTAATCAGTCGTCTGAACAGAAACCTCGCCATTCGCGCCGCGAACGAAGGATGACACGACGCTCTTCGTGCCGTTGCCAGCCACCCAGTTCTCACCGGAGAAGGATGCGGACTGCGCGACGCTCAACAGTTGCTGCTGGAGCTGCCCGATCTCGTCCTGGATCTTGGTCTTGTCGACACCGTTTTCGGTGGCCGCGACAACCTTGGCCTTGATTTCGCTGACGATGTTGATGGCATTATCCATGGCGGCATAGGCGGTATCGACCTTGGCGGCACCCAGGCCGAGCGCGTCGGAGACGGCGGAGAGGGCCTTGTTGTCCGAACGCATCGTGGTTGCGATCGACCAGTAGGCGGCATTGTCCTTGGCTTCGGCGACGCGATATCCCGAAGACACATTGCCCTGCGTCGTCTCAAGATTGGTGTTGATGCCACGGAGTGTCTGAAGTGCGGACATCGCCGCGACGTTGGTCAAAATGCTTGACATGAAAAGAGCGCCCCTTGTTGGCAAACTATTTTAAAAAAGGGACATCCCGGTCCACCGCCGGGTACGGTTCATCAGCCTCATGCCTGCTAACCGCTTCTTAAGCTTGGTTAACATACCGTTTAATGATGGCCACAAGACATGAGTTTGGTTAACAAAAAGTTAACGGCAATAAAAAAGCCGCGCTCCGGAGAGCGCGACTTTCGAAAACCACCCGCAGAAGCGGCGGCGTATTCCTTCGCTGGCGCCTGGCGCCGGCGATTTTAGCGGAACAGCGAGAGGATGTTCTGCGACGAGGAGTTGGCGATCGACAGCGACTGAACAGCGAGCTGCTGCTGGGTCTGGAGTGCCGAAAGCTTGCTGGACTCTTCTTCCATGTCCGCATCGACGAGGCGGCCAACGCCGGAGTCGATCGAGTCGGAGAGCTTAGAAACGAAGTCCGTCTGCAGATCGATACCCTTCTGCAGCGAGCCGAGCTTGGAGCCGAGCGAGGTCATGTCCTTCAGCGCGCTTTCAGCGTCGGTGATCAGGCCGTCGATGTCACCCTTGGTGTTCGTGGTGGTGATCGAGAAGGTGGACATCGATTCGGTGATGGTACCCGTGCCATCACGGTCGAGGATGCCCGAACCGCCAGCGAACAGCAGGTCGTTTGCGCCGGCCGTGTAGCCAGACGTGCTGACGCTGACGCCACCGGTGGCATCGCGGATGAACGAGGAAACGACGGACATGGTCTTGCCGGTGCCGGAGCTGGAAACCCAGTTTTCGCCGTTGAACGAAGCCGATGCCGAAATGCTTTCCAGCTGCTTCTGAAGCTGCTTGATTTCGTCATTGATCTTGCTCTTGTCGACGCCGTCTTCGGTCGCGGCAACGAGCTTGGCCTTGATCTCGGATACGACGTCGATCGAGCTCTGAACGGCGGTGTAAGCCGTGTCGACCTTGGCGGCGCCCATGCCGAGAGCGTCGGAAACGGCCGACAGAGCGCCGTTGTCGGACTTCATGGTCGTAGCAATCGACCAGTAAGCGGCGTTGTCAGAAGCCTTGCCGACGCGGAGACCAGACGACACAGCGCTCTGCGTGTCCGAGAGGTTGCTGTTGACGCTACGGAGCGTCTGCAGCGCTGCCATTGCGGAGTTGTTCGTGAGAATGCTGGTCATTATAAAAAGCCCCTTTTTCGGCAATTTTTCATACGAAGGGACATTCCGGATTCTTACCGGAAACGGCGGACAGCTTCATGCCTGTTGACCGCGCTTCTTGCTGATCAACTCACCGTTTCGATGAGCCCATAAAACCGCAACATAGTTAAGAAAGACTAAATCCGCGGGGAAGAAATTTAAGAAATAACTTGCACTTAGCTCGAGACGTCCCCTGGCCAAAAAAAATGCGGCCGGGGAACGCCCGGCCGCACGAGATTTCAGATATTCTGCGTTCGCCGCTATTAACGGAAGAGCGACAGGATGTTCTGCGAAGAGGAGTTTGCGATCGACAGCGACTGGATCGCCAGCTGCTGCTGGGTCTGGAGTGCCGAAAGCTTGCTGGACTCTTCTTCCATGTCGGCGTCGACGAGACGGCCAACGCCGGAGTCGATCGAGTCCGAGAGCTTGGAAACGAAGTCGGTCTGGAGGTCGATGCCCTTCTGCAGCGAGCCGAGCTTGGAGCCGAGCGAGGTCATGTCCTTCAGAGCGTTTTCAGCGTCGGTGATCAGGCCGTCGATCTCACCCTTGGTGGTCGTCGAGCTGATGGTGAAGCTCGAGAGCGAAGACGTGTTGGTGCCGGTGCCGTCGCGGTCGAGGATACCCGAACCGCCTGCGAACAGCAGGTCGTTTGCGCCGGCCGTGTAGCCAGACGTGCTGACGCTGACGCCCGTGGACGTGCGGATGAACGAGGAAACGACGGACATGGTCTTGCCGGTGCCGGAGCTGGAAACCCAGTTTTCGCCGTTGAACGAAGCCGATGCCGAAATGCTTTCCAGCTGCTTCTGGAGCTGCTGGATTTCATCGTTGATCTTGCCCTTGTCGACGCCGTCTTCAGTGGCAGCAACGAGCTTGGACTTGATCTCGGATACAACGTCAATCGAGCTTTCGACGGCGGTGTAAGCCGTGTCAACCTTGGCGGCGCCCATGCCGAGAGCGTCGGAAACGGCCGACAGAGCGCCGTTGTCGGACTTCATGGTCGTAGCAATCGACCAGTAAGCGGCGTTGTCAGAAGCCTTGCCGACGCGGAGACCCGAGGAAACGGCGTTCTGCGTGTCCGAAAGGTTGTTATTGACGCTACGGAGCGTCTGAAGCGCTGCCATTGCGGAATTGTTGGTGTTGATGCTGGTCATATTACGTCCCCGAAATTCGATACCATAGAGGACATTACCGGACTTACTTACCGGCAATGACGGTTCGGCTTCATGCCACTTGGTCATTCTGCATTGGGACCAAACCCGTCATGTCGAGGATGAATTTCGCAGCAAAACCTTGCAGACTGATTAATGAGCATTTTTAGTTTTTCGAACAAATACAAATGGTTAATCGAATATTAAGTCCGCTCTCGCCTGTTTAACACAATCGATCCAGGGCCCTGACTTCCTGCTTCGGGCAAGCTTCACCTGCCATGAACAGGTGCAATGGCACCCGTGCGTCCGCGGTCAAGCGGTGCGTGGCGAGGTGCTCGACGTCTAACTGAACGAGGGTTGACCGTGAATCATGTGGTTTCGTTTTCCGCAGCATCGAAAGACTTCCAAAGCGGGAACTACGTTCGGTCGCTGGCAACTCTGAACACGCTTCTGGAGACGCAGCAGGACGCGAAGACCTACGCCCTGCTGGGCCGAACACTGGTGCAACTCGGCATGAAGGGCGATGCGGCGTTGGCCTATGCGCTCGCCGGCGACAAGGCTGGAGACAGCGGCGCCGAGTTCTCTCGCAAGGCTGCCCTTCTCCACTTCGAAGCCGGCAATGAAAACGAAGCGCTCAGGCTTGGCCTTCGCCATATGATGAACCGTAGCCTGGATGCGGAAATCGCCTATGTGCTCGCATCGATCTACCTGAAACGCGGCAAGGACGAATTGCTGAGCCCCTTCTCGAAGGTGCTGGCCGAGAGCAGCAACATCGAGCACACCCTGCTTGCCGTGCGCATGTTGAGGACCAATCCATCCGACGAAGCGCAAGCATTTCTGGCCCGCAGCCTTTTCAAGCGCTTCCCGCACCACCTCCGCTTCCGTCTGCTCTATCTGATCTTCAGCCGCCATATCAGCGACCTGAATGCAATCACGCTTCACAAGCCTCTGCTCGACAAGCTTCTCGCGAAGGGTGAGCGCGAGTTCCTGAGCTACGAAGGCGAATTCTACAATCTCCAATGGTGCGGCAACGAAGAGTTCAACATCCAGGCAGGAGCGTTGGGCGTTCTTGCGCCGGGCCAGGCCGCGGCACGCCGCGCGGCTCCGCATCAGTGGTCACAGAAGATCCGCGTCGGCTATCTCTCAAGCGACTTCTTCGAGCAGCATGCCACGATGAAGCTTATCGGCCGGGTGCTGGAGCTGCATGATCGCGACCGTTTCGACGTGACGCTCTACTGCCATACCAACGCCAAGAACCTCGAAAGCAACACGTTCGACCGGAACCGCTGGGGCCGCATCGTCGAAGTGCGCGACCTTTCCAACGAAGAAGTCGCCGCACGGATGCGGGCAGACGGTATCGATGTTGTCATCGACCTCAAGGGGCCGACATTCGAAACGCGCTGCCAGATCCTAAACCATGGCTGCGCGCCCGTTCAGATGTCGTGGATCGGATTTCCCGGCAGTACGCAAGGCACCGACCTCGACTACGTCATCGGCGACCGCTTCGTGCTTCCCGAGACGTCGAAGCCCTACTACCACGAAAAATTCGTGCATCTGCCGGACACCTACCAGCCGAACGACCCGATCGGTCGGCCGATGCCGCAGCCAGTCAGCCGCGCGCAATACGGCCTGCCTTTCGACAAGTTCGTCTTCGCGTCCTTCAACGCATCTCGCAAGCTTACCCCGGAGACCGTCGATGTCTGGTGCAACATCCTGCGCCGGACGCCCGACAGCGTACTCTGGATCATGGCCGTGTCGAAAGCGAGCGAAGCCAATCTCCGGGACTACTTCAAGAAGCAGGGTATCCCCGCCAAGCGGATCATCTTTGCTGGCCACAGCGACCAGTATCAGGACCATATCAACCGCCAGCAGGTGGCCGATCTGGCGCTCGACACATGGCCCTATAACGGCCATACGACGACCTCCGAACAGCTCTGGGGCGGGCTGCCCGTGCTGACGCTCAAGGGCACGAACTTCGCATCGAGAGTCAGCGAGAGCCTGCTCAACGCGCTCGGACTGCCGGAGCTGGTGACTGCCGACGTCAAGGCTTACGAAGACACGGCCGTCGAGCTCTACAACAACCCGGATCGCGTTGCCGGCTTCAAGCAGACGATCGAGACCAACCGGCTGCTCAAGCCGCTCTTCGATGCCGAGCGTTTCTGCCGGCATCTGGAAACAGCCTACGAGATGGCTGTCGAGCGCGCCAAGCAGGGGCTGTCTCCCGATCACATGGCGGTACCGGCGCTTCCCGAGCGGACTGCTCCGTTCCCGATCACCGCTGCCTGAGCAGTCCACTCAAGGCTCATGCAATACCAAAAGGCCGGCGATCAGATCGCCGGCCTTTTGCTTTGAAGAGTTGAACGGTGTCGTCCGTGTGCAGCGTATCAGTTGAAGGAGCGAACCAAACTGCCGACCAGCAAGTTCCAGCCGTCGATCAGGACGAAGAACAGGATCTTGAACGGCAGGGAGATCGATGTCGGCGGCAGCATCATCATGCCCATGGCCATGGTGATGGTGGCGACGATCAGGTCGATGACGAGGAAGGGAAGAACGACCAGGAAGCCGATTTCGAAGCCGCGCCGGATTTCCGAGATCATGAAGGCGGGAACGAGCACGCGATAATCGATCGTTGCGCCGGTATCGACCGCCTGGCCGCGCTCACGGGCAAGATCGACGAAGAGCGCCAGATCCTTGTCGCGGGTGTTGCGTGTCATGAAAGTGCGGAAGGGCTCGGCGATACGCTCGACAGCCTGTTGCTCGTTGATCTGGTTGGCCAGAAGCGGCTGAACCCCATCCCGCCATGCCTGATCGAAGGTCGGTTGCATGACGTAGAAGGTCATGAACAGCGACAGCGACAAGAGGATCATGTTCGAGGGAGTGGAGGCGAGGCCGAGGCCGGTGCGCAGGATGGAGAAGGCGATGACGAAGCGGGGGAAGCTCGTCACCATGATCAGAATGCCGGGCGCGACCGACAGAACGGTCAAGAGGCCGAAGGTGCGGATGATCCATGCCGCAACCGAACCGTCCACCGGCAGGTTGAGCAGGTTCGACGGGAGCTGCTGCGCATGCGCCAGCTCCGGGACCGCCATCATGGCAGCCAAGATCACTAGGAATCGAATCATTCGATGACGAAGGTCCTGAACATGACTTTCGATACGCGTCCCTGCGCCCGAAGGTCAACACGCTCCTGGATGTCATCCCTAAGATATTCGAAGCCGCGCGGACCCTCGATCTGCTGCAGCGAAACGGTCCGGATATAGGCCATGATATCCTGATGGATATCCTCGGCGAGCTTCACATCCGGCGGGCCGGAGAAGAGCAGCGCCACTTCGAGGCGCACCCAGTTCTCCGAGGGATAGGCGAGGTTCGAGGTGATAGGCTCGAGCTGAACGACGTTATTAGCTTCCGTCGAGATCTTCTGGAGCCCCGTCTCGCCGGCCTTTGCGGGTTCGGCAGCAGCAGGCTGTTCGGCCTGCTGCGCGGATTTCACGCTGGGCGCGATCATGCCGCCGACAACCCAGCCACCGCCGCCGCCAAGGAGGGTGAGGACGGCGAGACCGATGATCGTCATCATCATCGCCGACTTCTTCTTCGGCTGGCCCTCGGTGCCTTCTGCGTCTGCCATTTTGCCGGACCTTAGAGTGGCGAGAGGATATCGACGGCCTGCTGGCCGCGCGGCGGCTGCTGCACTTCCATCAGGCGGCCTCTGCCACCATAGGAGATGCGCGCTTCGGCGATCCTGTCGTAGGAGATTTCGTTGTTGGCGGTCACGTCCTGCGGACGCACGATACCGGCGACGTTCAAGATGCGCAGTTCCTGGTTCAGGCGCACTTCCTGCGAGCCGCTGACGACAAGGTTGCCGTTCTCGAGAATACCGGTGACGACGGCCGCGACCATCAGCGTCAGCTTGTCGGTGCGCTCGATCTTGCCCTTGCCATCCGTGCTCGTGTCTGAACCATAGGTGACGTCGGTTTTCGACGACGGGTTCCAGCCGAGAATGTTGGCCTGCGCGTCCCAGTTCAGGCCGCTGCTGTTGGTGCGGCTGCGGTTCGTGTTGTTTTCGAACGAGCCCTTGTCATTGATCGAGATGTTGACCGTCAGGATATCGCCGACGTTGAGCGCGCGGGCGTCCTTGAACAGCGCGGCCTTGGAATCGCTCCAGAGCGAGTAGCCCTGGGCGACCTGGCGCGGCTGCTTCGGATACATCGACATCTGCTGCGTCTGGCCATAGGCGAGACCGCTGCCGATCGGGCTCATGGCGGGCGCACGGCCGATCTCGTTGATCGCCTGCGGGGATTGGCAGCCGGCCAGAATGGCAACAGCGGCAATCGCGACCGGGAAACGCTTCTTCATGAGGGGTCCTTCGACGTATTGGGATCGGACGCGCTGGCGATGATGTTGGCGATGACCGCAGCCTTCTGCGGGTCCATCTCGTTCAGGATCAGGCTCGACTGGGTGGCGTTCAGCCGCATGATCACGGCGGCCGCCACTTCGACCTTCACTTCCTGAAGCTGCAGCGCCGCGGCGTCCGGCTTCATCTTCTTGTAGATATCGGTCAGCCCGGCCTCGGCCTGCTTCAGGAAGTCGTTGCGACGCTTCAGCCAGTCCTGATACTCGTCGCGGCGCTTCGTCATTTCGGCCATGCGGCTATCGACGTCGGCCCGGAGCTTGTCGAGTTCCTGCTTCTGGAGCAGATAGCGCTGATCGCGCGCGGGCTCGGCGATGTTGCTGCAGAACTGCTTGATTTCTTCCTCGGAGGTGAGCTCGCCGCCTGCGGAGGTGCGCGCTTCCTGCGCGAAGGCACCAGGGATGGTCAGCATGACGACGGCGGCCGCGGGCAAGACCAGGCGCTTAGCCAGTTCCGAAACGGTCATGTTCGCAAAAGAGATCTTCGTCATTGCAGGACAAGCTCCGCTTGCAGCGCACCGGCCGACTTGATGCCCTGCAGGATGGCGATGATGCCATCGGGCTTGACGCCGATGTTGTTGAGGCCGGCCACCAGCGTTTTCAGATCAGGTCCGTCGAGCAGGGCGACATTGCCACCCGTCTGCTGGGCCTGGATATCGGTCTGCGGCTGGACGGCGGTGACGCCGCGCGAGAAGGGCTCCGGCTGAATGACCTGCGGCGTCTCGGTGACCTGCACGGTGAGCGTGCCATAGCTGACCGCGACCGGTGAGACGCGGACATCAGCCCCGATGACGATCGTCCCCGTCCGCTCGTTGATCACGACCTTGGCCGGCGTATCGGTTTCGACCGCGAGATTTTCGATATCCGCCATCAGGCGCGTCAGGTCCGCTTCGCGAGGCTTCTGGACGATGACCTCCTGCGCATCCTTCGGCTCGGCAACAGGGCCGCCGAAGCGCGCGCGGGCGTAGCCGTTGACCACGTCGGCGATACGCACGGCAGTGGAGAAATCCGGATTGCGCAGCTGCAGGACGAGGTTGATCGAATCCTTGAAGCGCGACGGAAGCTCGCGCTCGATGATGGCGCCGCTCGGCACGCGACCGGCCGTCGTCACTCCTTCGGTAACCGTTGCGGCCTGGCCCTGCGCCGTGAAGCCGGAGACCACAACCGAGCCCTGGGCGACGGCGTAGATCTGGCCGTCGGCGCCCGAGAGCGAGGTCATGATCAGCGTTCCGCCGCGCAGCGACGTGGCATCACCCAGCGAGCTGACGTTTACGTCGAGCCGGCTGCCCGGGCTTGCGAACGGCGGCAGGTTGGCGGTGACCATGACTGCCGCGGTGTTCTTGGCGTTCGATTGGCCGCCCTGCGTAGAGATGCCGAGGTTCTGCAGCATCGCGCGCATCGACTGTTCGGTGAAAGGCGATGCACGGAAGCCGTCGCCCGTCCCCTGGAGACCGACGATGAGGCCGTAGCCGATCAGCTGGTTGTCGCGGCCCGCCTGCAGCGAGGCGATATCCTTGATACGCGAGCTCATTGCCGACGCCGGCGTGACAGCCAGGACGTTCGGCGCGAGCATTGCGAGTGCGATGAAAAGGCGAAATAGGATTTTCATTTTGCAGCCACGTGTATGGTGCCGTTCGCGAGCACGGTGCCGCTGACGATGACGCCGGAGTCCATGTTGCGGACACGGACCATCTGGCCGGTCATGCCGTCTTCAAGCGGGGAGCCGGCGGCCGAGATCGCCATCGCGCCAACCGTAAAGACCAGGCGGATCGAAGAACCGCGCGTCACGGTATAGGGTTCGCGGAGCGCCGAGACGGAAATCGACTGGCCGGGGAGCAGTGTGCGCTTGGAGATCATGCCGTCCACCTCACGAATGGACTTGGCGTAATCGCCCTGCAGGTTCGGGTTGGTGACTTCGACTTCCTGTAGCTGGGCGCTGGAGATCGTTTCGCCGGGGTAGATGATGGTGGTCGGAATGACCGCGTAACCCATGTTGGCGGCGGCAAAAGCCGTCGGCGCCGCAAGGCTCATGGCCGCAACGAGTGCGGCTTTCACCCATCCACGAAGATGTTCTACCCGGCAAAACGTCATGTTTCGGCCCTTCCCTGTTACTTCAGGTTCTTGCTGACGATGGAGGCCATTTCGTCGGCGGTGGTGATGACTTTCGAGTTCATTTCGTAAGCGCGCTGCGCCGAGATCAGCTCGGTGATTTCCTTCACCGGGTCGACGTTGGACGATTCCAGGTAGCTCTGCTTCAGATAGCCGTAACCCGGATCGTCAGGCGTGCCGACGACAGGCTGGCCGGAGGCCGGCGTTTCCTGGAAGAGGTTGTCGCCGAGCGGCTTCAGGCCTGCTTCGTTGACGAAGTCGGCGATCTGCAGCTGTCCGAGAGTCGTGGGCGTTGTCTGGCCCGGCAGCACCGCGGTGACTTCGCCGGAGCGGCTGATGGTCAGCTGTGTCGAACCGACGGGAATGGTGATGTTCGGCGCGACGGTGTAGCCGTCGACGGTGACGATCTGGCCGGTTTCGTTCTTGTTGAACGCGCCGGCGCGGGTGTAGAGCGTCGTGCCGTCAGGCGCCTGGATCTGGAAGAAGCCACGGCCGATCAGCGCCACGTCGAGGTCGTTGCCGGTCTGGGCGAGTTCGCCCTGGATGTGCAGGTTGCGGACAGCCGACGTCTGGACACCGAGACCGATATTCGCGCCTTCGGGCACGATCGCCTGGTTGGCGCGGTTGGAGACGCCCTGCGCGCGTTCGGTCTGGTAGAGCAGATCGGTGAACTCGGCGCGGGCGCGCTTGAAGCCTGTGGTGTTGATGTTCGCGATGTTGTTCGCGATGACCTCAAGGTTGGTCTGCTGGGCATCCATGCCCGTTGCTGCAATGGCAAGCGCTCTCATGGCTTAATCCTCAAATCAACTACATCTGCATCTTGGTTACTTCGAGGAAGGCCGAAACGACCTTGTCTCGAATGGCAATCGCGGTCTGAAGGGTCTGCTGCGCCTGCATGACGGCATCGACGACTTCGCGCGTTGTGGCGGTGCCCTTGATGCCTTCGAAGGACATGTTTTCAGCGCCCTTGATCGAATTGACGGCGTTGGTGGCCGCGTTGCCGAGGACGGATGCGAAGCTGGCATCGTTGGTGGCGCTCTGCGCCGACGACGAGGCCTGGGACTTGCCGAGATCGACGCCGCTCAGATCGCGCGTGATCGACAGGGAGCTGAGGCTGTTTACGCTATTAATCATTATTGGCTCTTCAGAAGGTCGATGGTCGACGAGATCAGATCGCGGGACTGCTTGATGGTCTGCAGGTTGGCGTCGTAGGAGCGGTTGGCTTCGCGCATGTCGGCCATTTCGACCAGCATGTTGACGTTGGGAAGCTTGACCACGCCTTGGGCGTCCGCGGCAGGATTGTTAGGGTCGAATTCGGTGCTGAACTTCGATTCATCGACGCCCAGCTTCTTGACGTTGACCGTCGTGACGCCGTTGGCGCGATCGACCGCTTCGCCGAAAGTAATCGTCTTGCGGCGGTAGGGATCAGCGCCGGGCGTGTCGCCCGTGGAGCGTGAGTTTGCGATATTTTCGGACACGATACGCAGGCGCGTCGATTGCGCCTCGAGACCCGAACCAGCGATTTTCATTGCTGCAGACAAAGGATCCATGATCTTAGCTCTTCACCGTCATAAGCATCATTCGGTTGAAAGACCCCACCAGCGAGGTGTTCAGCTCATACTGGCGCTTGATTTCGCCAGACTTGGAGAGCTCCTCGGCCAGACCGACCGTGTTGCCCGATTCCTGCACGCCCATTTCCTCGTCCAGAGCGGCATCCTTGATGTCGATGTCGTTCTTGGTGCTGAGGTCGTTTCCGCTCAGATGCGCGGCATTGGTCCGCGCCATCGCAACGTCCGAATGGTCGAGAACGGCCTGGAACGGCGTGATGTCCTTGGCGCGATACTTGGGCGTGTTGGCGTTCGCGATGTTGCCGGCAACGACTTCCTGACGAATCGTCAGCCATTCCGCCTGCCGCGAGGCCAAGTCGAACAGTTGAATCGGTTGCATGGAACTCTCCTTTTTACTGCCGTGAACCTAGGTGGGTAATCTTGCGTCAGACTTACGGAGAATGCGTTCTTGCTCCATAAGGGCGAGCCGGCATCGGCGGAGGCGAAAAAGGCTCCACCGCAGGTGCGGAGGAGCCTTGGAAACCGGCATTTTCCGAAATCGGCTACGTCAGTAGACTTCGCCTTTGGACGTGATGATCACCCACTTGCCGTCGCGCTGCTCTAGCGTCGCGAGCCGGCTCTCATCCGGCAGGATCGAGCCCACGCGCACGACGTACATGCCCGACGTGTCCTCGATCAGCGCGCGGCCATTGGCGACATGCAGCAGGCGGAAGGCCGACTTTCCGGGGAATGGCTGATCTTCTGCAGGCGCGCCCTTGTTGTCTTCCTTGCCGATGGAGGAGACCGTTGCGGTCGTCAGCGGATCGACGGGGACCTCCGGCTTTACTTCCGGCGGGTTCTTGTTGGCCATCGCCAGCGGTGAGACGCTGAAGACATTGCGCGCCGGCCAGTTCGGCAGGTCGCGCGTGCGGTCACCCTCGGCGATATTGAGACCGAACTTGTTCTCGTTAAAGAACACGTACCACGGAAAGATCGCGGACGCGCCGGCAAGCAGCAGGCCGGTGATCGTGAGAACGCGATCGTTGAAGGTCGACCGGCGACGGCCCTGCGGCTTCAGCGGTGGAATCTTTTCGTCATCGTCGAAATCGGTCACGTGTGGTCTTTCTATCTTCAAGCGTCGGCTATCGTCTAATTCGGTTATCTGCGCACCGGCTGGTTGCCGATGCCGGCGGCCGCCTTCAGGGCTCCCGCCAGATCGGCAAAGGAATCCGGGGATGGCTGATCGCCGGGCGATTGCTTCAATACGTCGTAAATGACGGGCACCTGCTTGACCGCCATGTCGAGATCCGGATCGGCGCCCTGCCGGTAACCGCCGATCAGGCGAAGGTCGCGGGTTTCCTCGTAACGGTGAACCAGAGCCTTGAGACGCGAGACCAGCTTCTCCTGATCCGGCGTCCAGGCCTTGCGCGCCAGACGCGAGATCGATGCGAGCGGATCGATCGGCGGATAGCGGCCCTCATCGGCGAGGCTGCGCTGGAGCACGAGGTGGCCGTCGAGAATGCCGCGGGTGGAGTCGGCGATCGGGTCGTTGTGATTGTCGCCATCGACGAGGATCGAGATGATGGCGGTGATGGTGCCCGTGCCCTCGGGGCCGGGGCCGGCACGCTCGAGAAGGCGCGGCAGTTCGGTGAAGACGGATGCCGGATAGCCGCGCGCGATCGGCGGCTCGCCGGAGGCGGTCGCGACTTCGCGGATGGCGTGGGCGAACCGCGTGACGCTGTCGACGATTAGAAGCACGTTGTCGCCCTGGTCGCGGAAATGCTCGGCGATGGTGATCGCCGTCAGCGGCGCCATCTTGCGCAGCATCGGGCTTTCGTCACTGGTCGCCACAACCACGACCGACTTCTGCATGTCGGCGCCGAGCGTATCCTCGATGAATTCGCGCACCTCGCGGCCACGTTCGCCAACCAGCGCGATCACGACCTTGTCGAAGGCGTCGGCGCGCGCAAGCATGGAGAGCAGAGTCGATTTTCCGACGCCAGAGCCGGCGAAAATGCCGAGGCGCTGGCCGAGGCACAGCGGCGAGAAGATGTCGATCGCGCGCACACCGGTCTTGAAGCCCTTCTCGACACGCTGGCGTGTCATCGACGGCGGTGCGGTGTTGGAGATCGAGCGACGCTTCAGTCCCTCGACAACGGGTCCCTTGCCGTCGATCGGCTCGCAGAGCGAGCTGATGGTCCGACCGCACCAGCTGTCAGACGGCGCGATGCGGAAGGCACCCTTGCGAATGACGGTGTCATGGATGCCGATCGGTTCGCCTGGTTCGATGGGGCAGACATAGGCAAGATCCGGCTCTACGCGCACGACTTCACCGAGATGCACGCCCGTTGAAGACTTGTGGGCGACGAACTCTCCCAAGCGCAGATGGCGCGAGAGGCCCGTGACCGTGTAGTGACCGGTCGCGATCGTCTGCACATGGCCGCCGGGGGCGATCATGAAGTCGGGATTGGTGTAGCGTGCCGAAAGCGCTTCGAGATGAGTGAGCTTCTTGGAAAGCGCCGCCTCGGTCAGCTGTTCATTGCCCATGGGTCAAACCTTCCGCTTAGCGGCTGCCACCAAGCGTCTTGATGGCTTCGCCGAAGGAGGATTCGCTGTCCTTGGTGAGCGAGGTCATGCTTTCGAAGGCACGGTTGACCTCGATCAGCTGAGTGATTTCGCGCATCGCATTGACGTTCGAGTTTTCGAGATAGCCCTGCTGAACGCCGACATTGAAGCGGTCGGTGACGGCGGTCGGCGTCTGAGTGGTCATGATGCCGCTGTTTTCGTAACGAAGGTAACCCTTGGAAATGTCAGCCTCGAAGAGGCCCAGCGAGGCGACCTGCCGGTTGTTCTGGTATATCATGCCGTCGGAGCCGACCTTCGGCTCGCCAGCGGTTCTGTCGAGCATGATCGGCGCGCCGCCGGTGTCGAGTACCGGATACCCGCGAACCGAAACCAGCTCGCCGGTGTCTGTCAGCGTGAAGCGACCGTCCTTGGTCAGCACCCGGCCTGCCGGCGTGTTGAGTGAGAACCAAGCATCACCCTTGATGGCGAAATCGAGCATGTTGCCGGTGTGGTTCATTTCACCATTGTCGGCGGACAGGTAGTCGTTGCCCTGCGAGACATATGCGATCTTCGCGTTGAGCTTGTTGTCGGTCTCGCCAATCAGCTGGTTGAACTTGACCTCGGTGCCGCGAAAGCCTGTTGTGTTCACGTTTGCCAGGTTGTCCGCGATGGTGTCGAGGCGACGCATAAGTGCCATCTGCGACGACAGCGAAACATAAAGACCGGATTGCATCGGGGTAGGCTCCTGGCATTGGCGATGAACGTTACGAAACCCGGGCGTTTATGGTGTGTTCGGCCCCGATTCCGCTGAGGCGGCATCTCAGACATGGGCATGGTGACCCATTCGTCATCTGTAGATTGTCAGCAAATCCTTGCGCGAAGCTGGCATCTGAAATGCTTGGCAAAAAGCTTGCCGGAAAGCTTAATCGTCAAGGCGAGGATCAGCCTCACGCAAGCCAGCCCTCCTATCCCTTCGGTTGAAAATAACGATCAGGTTTGGACTGGCGATGAATATCATTATCGGATTTGTGATTGTCTGCGGCTGTATCGTCGGCAGCTTCATGGCCATGGGCGGTCACATCGACGCGCTCTGGCAGCCCTTCGAGCTCGTCATCATCGGCGGCGCCGGCATCGGCAGCTTCATCATGGCCAACCCGATGAAGGTCGTGAAAGACTCGGGCAAGGCGCTTGGGGAAGCCTTCAAGCACTCGGTTCCGAAGGAGCGCAACTATCTCGATACGCTCGGCGTTCTCTATTCGCTAATGCGCGACCTGCGCACGAAGTCGCGCAACGAGATCGAAGCTCACATCGACAATCCGGCCGAATCGTCGATCTTCCAGTCCGCGCCGACCATCCTGAAGAACAAGGAAATCACGGCGTTCATCTGTGACTACGTTCGCCTGATCATCATTGGCAACGCCCGCAGCCACGAAATCGAAGCGCTGATGGATGAAGAGATCAACACGATCCTTCACGACAAGATGAAGCCCTATCACGCCATCCAGACGATGGGCGACGCGTTCCCGGCAATCGGTATCGTCGCGGCCGTTCTCGGCGTCATCAAGGCCATGGCGCACATCAACGATTCGCCTGAAGTTCTCGGCCACCTGATCGGCTCGGCGCTCGTCGGCACCTTCCTCGGCATTCTCTTGTCCTACTGCGTATGTTCGCCGATCACCTCGCAGATCAAGATCGTGCGCTCCAAGCAGCACCGCCTCTACGTCATCGTCAAGCAGACCCTGCTTGCCTACATGAACGGTTCGGTTCCGCAGGTCGCTCTCGAATACGGCCGCAAGACGATCTCGGCCTACGAGCGTCCTTCGATCGACGCCGTCGAGCAAGAAATGATGAACCCCGGTGGTGAGAACAAGGCGGCCTAAACGGACATGAACGCTCAACTCCAGAAACCATTGATGGACGACGCGCTGCTCGCGAAGCTGACAGGCAGGCTGGGCGACAAGGCGACGGTGGAAAAGCTCTGCGCCGCGTTCGGCGACGTCTACCGGGTATTTCTCCCCGATGTCATCAAGAGCGAGACCGACCTCGACGTGCAGGTCAACTATCTCGGTTGCCACGCCGGCTACAAGCACGACCTGGTCGCCGATCTCGGAGACAGCGTTACCCTCGTCGACGGATCGCTTCGCAACTGGTCGCCCGACTTCACGCTTTCCTGCGGCAACGGCTTCGTCATCACGCTGATGGAGCATCTGCTCGGCGCATCGCCCGAGACGGTGGAGCAGCCGGCGGATCGCCTGCTATCGATCATCGAGCTGGAACTTGCCGTCACCGTGTTCGAGAAGATCGCCAACGTCCTGCGCTCGGCCGTCAACGCGCCTGGCGGGTTCGAGCCTAGCCTCGAGCCTCCGCACGCCGCCGAGACGCGGCCGAAGGCTCCCGACGACAAGCCGGATGAATTTGCCGCCGCGATCAACATGTCGATCACGCTGTCAGGCATCACATCGGAATTCTCGCTGATCGTTCCCCAGGCCGCGCTGTTGAAGACGACTGTGGTCGCACCGCGCGCCAAGAACGCATCGGCCAACTCGTCGGAATGGACGGAGCAGATGAGCGAGCAGGTTCGCCGCTCGCAGGTGACGCTGGAAGCCAAGATCCATCTTCAGGAGCTGACGCTGCGCACCATCTCCAAGCTCGCGGCCGGCGACGTCATTCCCTTCCTCGACAGCGGCGATGTCCGCGTCGATGTCAGTGCCAACAGCAAAGAGCTTTACGTTTGTGAGTTGGGACGTTCGGGCGAGAATTATACCGTCCGGGTGAAGGATACGATCAACTCGGATGACGACCTCATCCGCTACTTAATGAATTAACCGATTTCGGCCCCTGCCCCCAAAGGCAGGTTGAGGCAAGTTTCAACTGGAATAGTGATTTCATGGCGACGAAAAAAACAAAGAGCACCGATCTCGAGCAACCAGGCAACGAAGCCGAGCTTGATCAGGCTATCGATGATCTGCGTGGCGTTCTGAAAACCGACGCGGAAGGCGGCATGCCCGACTTCGGCGGCGACGGTCTCGACGCGTTTGGCGGCGGTACCGACCTGTCTGCCTTTGGCGGCGATCTGGAAACCGGCACCGACACGGATTTTGGCGGCGGCGATTTCGGCGGCTCCACGGACTTCGGCGGCGTTTCCGATTTTGGCGACACATCGTCGACCCCGGGTGTCGCAGCCCCGCTCGGCAGCGCGATGCAGTCGAACATGGACCTGATCATGGACATCCCGATCGATGTTCAGATCATGCTCGGCAGCAGCCGCATGCAGGTCTCGGGCCTGATGAACCTCAACGAAGGCGCGACGATCGCGCTGGACAAGAAGATCGGCGAGCCGGTCGAAATCATGGTGAATGGCCGCAAGATCGCGCGCGGCGAGATCACCGTTCTCGAAAATGACGACACACGTTTTGGCGTAAAACTGATAGAAGTTTTAGGTACTAAGAAAGCCTGATCCCGCTGTAGGGACGGAGAGGTTAGACCATGATGGACTTTGACGATTTCGGCGGCGCTCTTGCCGAGAAACCGTTGACCCAGGCTGAGAAAGCAGCGGCCGTTCTCCTCGCGATGGGGAAAGGGGTTGCTGGCAGACTGTTGAAGTATTTCACGCAGGCCGAACTGCAGACGATTATCGGATCCGCGCAGGCTCTGCGCGCGATCCCGCCGGATGAGCTGCTCGGCCTTGTGGCCGAGTTCGAGGATCTGTTCACCGAAGGTGCAGGTCTGATGGACAACGCCAAGGCGATCGAAAGCATCCTCGAAGAAGGGTTGACGCCTGACGAAGTCGATAGCCTTCTTGGCCGCCGCACGGCGTTCCAGGCCTATGAAACCTCGATCTGGGACCGGCTGGGCGAAGGCGATCCCGCTTTCATCGGCAAGTTCCTGCTGCGCGAACACCCGCAGACGGTCGCCTATATCCTGTCCATGATGCCCTCTTCCTTCGGCGCCAAGGTGCTGATGCAGATCCCCGACGGCCGCCGCGCCGACATCATGAACCGTACCGTCAACCTGAAATCCGTCAGCCCGAAGGCGGCACAGATCATCGAAAAGCAGGTCATGACGCTGCTCGCCGAGATCGACGCCGAGAAGAATTCGATCGGCTCGACGAAGGTTGCCGAACTGATGAACGAGATGGACAAGCCGCAGGTCGACACCTTGCTGACGTCGCTCGAATCGATCAGCCGCGAATCGGTCAACAAGGTTCGTCCGAAGATCTTCCTCTTCGAAGACCTGATGATCATGCCGCAGCGCAGCCGCGTCATGCTGTTGAACGACATTTCCGCGGATATCCTGACCATGGCGCTGCGTGGCTCCTCGTCGGAGATGAAGGAAGCCGTTCTCGCCTCGATCAGCCCGCGTCAGCGCCGCATGATCGAATCCGACCTGCAGAGCGGTACGACGGGCATCAACCCGCGCGAGATCGCAATCGCCCGCCGCGCCATCGCGCAGGAAGCGATTCGTTTGGCCAACTCCGGCCAGATCCAGCTCAAGGAAGGCGAAGCCGAAGGGGCAGCTGCCGCCTAAGCCGCTGTTACTGTGTACAGATAGGCCCGGGACGAACGCCGCGATTGATCACGGCATTTCCGGGGACTACAAAAGCAAGGGTCGCGCGCGGGCGCGGCCTTTTCTTTTGAGTAGGAGTCGCGACCGTGGCGGACGACGACAAGGACAGTAAAACAGAAGCGCCTACCGCGAAAAAGCAAAGCGACGCGGCAGAGAAAGGTAATACCCCCTTCTCGCGCGAACTGCCCCTCTTCGCCACGGTTCTCGCCACCTACATCTATCTCATCTTCTTCCTGCCGAATGGGCTCAGCGTCGTCGGAGCGTCGCTGAAGGATATTTTCGAGCAGCCGGACCAGTGGAAGATCGACACCGGATCTGACGTGCTGTCGCTCTTCGTCCACCTTGGTTGGGTCAGCGCGCAGCTGCTCGCGCCGGCGATGATTCTCTTCATGGTCTTCGGCGTCGCCGCTTCGATCGGCCAGAACCTGCCGGTGCCGGTTCTCGAACGCATCAGGCCGCAATGGTCGCGCATATCGCCAGCCAAGGGGTGGTCGCGGCTCTTCAGCCTCCAGGGGCTTATCGAGTTCGGCAAGTCGCTGACGAAGATCGTCATCGTCGGTGTCGTGATGGTTTTACTGCTGCGCAGCGACTACTTCGCGTCGATCGATGCGATGTTCTCCGATCCGCGAACGATCTTCACCCGCATGATGTCGGCCATGCAGAAGATCACGCTTGTGGTGCTGGTCGCGACCGCGCTTGTGGCGATCGTCGACTTCTTCTGGACGCGCTATCACTGGTTCACCGAACTGAAGATGTCGCGCCACGAAATCAAGGAAGAAAACAAGCAATCCCAGGGCGACCCCTTCGTGAAGGGCCGCCAGCGCGCGCTGATGCGCGACCGCGCAAGACGCCGCATGATCGCCAACGTGCCGCGCGCCACCATGGTGATCGCCAACCCGACCCACTTCGCCGTTGCGCTTCGCTATGTGCGCGAGGAAAACGACGCGCCTATCGTCGTTGCCAAGGGCCAGGACCTAATTGCGTTAAAAATCAGAGAGATCGCCGAGACGAACGGAATACCGGTTTTCGAAGATCCGCCGCTTGCGCGCTCCATGTTTGCGCAAGTCTCGGTGGATAGTGTCATCCCGTCAGTATTCTACAAGGCCGTCGCGGAGCTCATTCATCGGGTGTACGCGGCGCAGGCCAAGAACAACCGGGTAAGATAAACGAATGAAAAAATGCCCCTACTCTGCCCAGCGCGAGAAGATTCTTGCCGAAGCAATCAGCCCGGTCGCGACCGAATTGCGGCTGCTTGATGCTTCGGACCTGATTTCGATCCTGCGATTTGAGTATTACGGCAATCTTTCAGACCTCGTTTCCTCGGCCGCCGAGATGTTCTTCCATCCCGGCACCGTCAATTTCGGCCATGGCGGCAGCTATACGCTCGAATGGGGTGGCAAGCCGGAGGTCGTCATCGACCTCGAGATCAAGCCACGCGGCGTCACCGTATACGCACAGCTAACGCTCGCCGCCGAGCACGCCGGTATCGAGATCAATCATATCGCTTTCGAGAATCCCTCGTCGAATCCGCACGAGAACACTGCTTTTCTCGAACGGAGCCTCAATCAGGCGCGCTACAATGTACCGCCGCTTCAGGCGCTCGCCAGCTAACTATCCAATCCGAATCAATTCTCAGCTGATGTAGCCGAGCCGTATCGCCTTGGCGATCGCCTGGATGCGGTTGACCGAATCCAGCTTGATCGTCGCCGAGCCGAGATAGGCATTGACGGTGTGCACCGACAGGCCGAGCTTGTCGGCAATTTCTTCGCTGATACGGCCGTCGCCGGCGAGCTGCAGGCAGGCGATCTCGCGTTCGCTGAGCGCTTCGGCGGCGGCCACGCGGCGTTCGTCGAGCGAGAGCAGGTCGATCATCACCTGGCAGGCGCGGCCGTGCAGCTCGACGACCATGTCGTTCGGCGGATCAAGATCATCGCCCGTGAAAACGACGAAGCCATTGCCGATCGCGCCCAGGCGAACGGGGAAAGCGAGGCCGGAGAACGGCACGAGGCCATCCGGAAGCCGCACGACGAATGGCGCCATGCCGATCGCGCCGGGGAAGCTGCGATCATGGCTGCCGGCCCATGCGAGCGGCAGGAGCGACTTCTCGACATGTTCGATCAGCGCATCGCCGTAGGCATCGACAAAGGCCTTGTGCAACGAGGCGTTGGCCGAACCCCAGTTCTCCAGCTCGCAGATCAGGCGCTGCTTGGCGGGCAGGCCTGAGCCCGACATGCGGTAGACTGCGAAGTTCTGCGCGTCGGCGAGCTTCTGCATGGCGACCAGGCGCGGGAAGAGATCGGATCGGCTGCTGACCCTGTTGGCGCGCGTGGAGCGCGAGATGGTGTCGGAGCTGCTGATCGACCGGCCCGATGCATATGCCATGAGCGCGCCCTCCTTACACCAGGTTGTTTCTGACAGCGAAAGCAATGGCTTCAGAACGGGTCTTCGTCGCCGTCTTGCGCATGACGCTGGTGATGTAGTTGTTGATCGTGTTTCGCGAGATACCGAGGATCATCGCGATTTCGTCGCTGGTCTTGCCTTCGGCAATCCAGAACAGACATTCGAGTTCGCGATCGGTCAGTTCGAAATCGCGATCCGACTTGGTACCGCTATACTGCAGCAGGCTGGTGTAATAGGCGGTCAGCAGGCCGACATCCCGCAGGCGCTCCTGCGAGAGGATGAAGCCATCGTCGAACAGGAACATCAGTGCCAGGCGCGAGCGCCCGATATTGAACATCAGCGAGCAGTACTGGCGGCTTGCGCCATCGGGAACGTCGGCTGTGTCAGGCAGGACGGCGAAGTGCGGCTGGAAGAGCTGCATGCACTTCTCAAGCTCGGTCGCGCGGCCGAAACCGCCGACGAATGCTTCGGCGAGATTGGTCACAAGATCGAAAGGCCAATCGGAAGAGACCACGAAATCGAGGCCGGCTTCCTGCAAGAGATCGGCGCGTGCCAGGAGATAGTGCGAAGCGCCCACGTAATCAGTCAGGATACCCAGCCCTGGCTGCAACCTTCCCGTGCCCGCTATCTCGCACAGCTGGGCAATGAGTTCCGAGCGCGATGACAGGTTGGCCGCAGCAATGCCAACGAAGTTCCCTGTCCTCGTTTCGCTCTTGAGAGCTTGCAATATATGCATGTCCATTGGCAATTCCTGAGGCTGAGAACCTATCACGAAAAAAACTTGATCCCGTCTTTCAGCAAAGAAATGCACCTTCTCCGCGAATCATCCAAGGGTACGTCAATGAATGCAAACCACCATCTCCGAGTTCTGGGGATTTACTTTCGCCGCGAACTGTGCGTCGATTCGCACAAAGAATTCATCTCTTAGAAGTTATAGTAAGCTAAGATGATTCGAGGCCATATGGCAATACGATTCGCGTCAAACGCGAGTCATGCACCGTTTTCGTGTGTGCGATGTGCCAAAAAAGATAAGGGCCGGTTTCCCGGCCCTTTTGTTACGCGGCGTTGTCGACCGCCCATTTTCTGAGGATTTTCGCTGCGCGTTCCTCATTGATCTCGACCATTCGGGCGAGCTTGCGCTCCGGCCCTTCCTTGACGCGGCGATTGAAGCTGCCGTCGTCGTCGCCGAGACTGAGGAGATCTTCGGTGCTGTCGAAGCCGAAGTCCGAGCCGAAGCCATCCATGAGGGCCCCGCCGCTGGCGTCTCCTGCCGGAGCGAAGTCCGGGAGTTCGAGGCCGGCGCTTTCGATCGAAGTGTCGCCGGCGATTGCCGCGCCGCCACCGGTCATGCTGCGGACCATCGGACGGACACCCATCCAGATGACCAGGAAGGCGACGACCACGAAGGCGAGCGAGTTGATGATGCCGGCGAGGTTGCGGCTCAACATGTCCATGACGCGGACGCCGGAACCGGTTTCTTCGAGGAGCTGGTTTTCGAGGAAGTCCATGGCCGTGACGGTGACCACGTCGCCACGATCGGTACGGATGCCGGCGGCCGAGGCGACGATCTTCTGCATCTCGGCAAGATAGGCATCGATCTTCGCCTGGTCGACGGGTTCACCGACCATCTGGGCGATACGACCCTTGTTGACGACCACCGCGATCGAGAGCTTCTCGACCTTGTAGCTGTTGCGGGTCGTTGCCGTGGTCTTGCTGTTGATCTCGTAGTTGGTCTGCTCTTCCTTCTTGTCGGACTTGTCCTGCGAGGCGGGACCGTTCGAACCACCACTTGGCGGAGCGGCCTGCGGAACGTTCTGCTGCACGGTGGCAGCGTTGTCGTTCGATGTCTGCTGGGACTGGGCCGCTTCCTTGGTGGTGCGGATGGAGCGTTCGACCTTGGATTCCGGATCGTAGACGGTTTCCTGGATCTGCTGCGCGTCCGTGTTCAGGTCGGCGGTGACGCTGGAGCGGAAGTTGTCCATGCCGAGGAACGGCGAGAGCGCCTTGTCGATGTTGGAGCCGATTTCGTCCTGAACGTTCTGGACGATGCCGAGCGAGCGATTGAGGTTGCTGTTGCTGGCCTCGTCGCCGGAAGCGAGCAGCTGGCCGGCGGAATCGAGAATGGTCACGTCACCGACATCAAGCCCCGGTACGGCCGAGGCGACAAGGTGACGGATGGAGCTTGCCGCGGCGCGGCCGGTCGAGGCACTCGCTCGCAGCATGACGGATGCCGTCGGCTTCTGCTCGGCGCGGCGGAAATTGCCGACCTCGGGCATGACGATGTGCACGCGTGCGGCCGATACGCCGGAGATCGATTGGATCGTGCGGCCAATCTCACCTTCCAGTGCGCGAACGCGGGTTACTTCCTGCATGAAGGAGGTCAGACCGAGCGAGCCGACCTTGTCGAAGAGTTCGTAGCCAGCATTGTTGCTGTTGGGCAGGCCCTTTTCGGCGAGCAGCAGACGCGACTTGCCAGTCATGCCTGCTGGCACGGTGATGCTCGAACCGTCGGAACCGACCTGAAACGCGATGTTCGATTCGGCGAGCGCAATGCTGATCTGGTTCAGATCGGACGAATCGAGCCCGACATACAGCGTTTCTTGAGCGGGTTTGTTTACGAAGAGAGCGGCGCCGAGAATGAGCGCCACGGAAACCACCCCGATGCCGGCCAACGCCAGCAGGCGATTCCGCCCAAGGGAACTGAAGTTCCTAATAACCGGAAGTAATTGATTTAACAGATTCATTCTGTTCTCGCACGATCTTTACAGACAAAGCAGGCCTATCGCCTAATTTGACCTATAGAAGCCGAAACTTGTGCGAGCGTTTCGTATTGACGTCCTGCGAAGGTGGCCGACTAGAAGAAATCGAAGTCGCCGGCCGCCTTGTTCATCGGCTGGGAGTGGCCATGGCGCATGCCACTACCGCCCAGTGCGCGCTGCATTTCGCTCAGTTTCACGAGGCTGAGCGCGGTTGCGACGTCGACCATCCATTCGTTGGAGATCTCGCCGGTTATCGTGTCGATGAACTCGGCGATCCCACGCGCCTTCTGCACGGCAAGGTCGATCCCCTGCAGGACCTTCATGCTCTCGGGCGCGTTCAGCAGATTTTCACCGCCGATCTCAAGAAGCTGAGGTTCGATGCGTTCAATCAGATAGGCGACGTCGTGCAGTTCGGACACCACCCGCATCAGGATATCTGGCAGAGCTTCGACCGGCGACGGTTGATCCGCCTGTGCATTCACGTTCATTAGGACCTCGGCTCAGAAGAATTCGATACTGGTTTCAACTGGCTTCTGCGGGGCAACCGGACGCTGTTCGAGCGCGACGGTCTTCTGGGTTTCGGCACCTGTGAGCGGGTACTGTCGAGCGCGACCGGAGACCGGCCAGAACTCGAGCTTGCGCCCGTGATCGCCGCCGGTACTGGAACCGACGATGGGGATGCCTTCATCCTTCAGAAACTGCGTGGCAAAAGCGGCATTCTGTTCCCCGACATTCGAGAATGTCGAGATCGTCTTCGCTCCTCCGAAGATCTTGGCTTCCAGGCGGTCGCGACGCGCGCCCTGCTTCAAGAGACCGTTGATCAGCAGTTCCATGAGATGCACGCCATAGCGCGTCGCATCTCCCCCCGTCATAGGCGTCGTGGCGTTGCCCGGCAGAAGGAAGTGGTTCATCCCCCCCACGCCGGCCACAGGATCCCGTAGGCATGCAGCCACGCACGAGCCAAGAATGGTCGTCAAGACCGCGTTCGGATCATTCAGGACCTTCCATTCGCCCTGAATGATGTGAACACGGCGGGCCGCAACCTCGATCGTCATTTCAATGCTCCAAATACGGCCTCGATGGCCGCCTTCATCTTTTCGATGGTGAAGGGCTTTGCCAGGACGTTGTTGGCGCCAAGCGCCGCAGCCTTGGTGACCAGCGCGCGGTCGCCCTGCGCGGTCAGGATGATGAAGGCGGCCTTCTTGGTCGTCGGATTGCTGCGAACGGCCTGCAAGAAGCCGAGACCGTCCATATTCGGCATGTTGAAGTCCGAGATGACCAGGTGGTGCGGCTGCTGGGCCATGATCTTCATGCCCTGCACGCCATCGCCGGCGGCGGTGATCTGCTTGAAGCCGAGCTGGGTCAGCGCGTCGCTGAGCAGCAGGCGGCTGGTGACCTGATCGTCGACGATCAGAACTTTGATTTTCTCTGCGAGTGACATTAGTCAGTTCCTTCCTTACGGGCGGTCATCTTCAAGATTTCCTCGCCAATGGCATTAAGCGGCAGCTGCTGTTCGACAGCGCCGAGTTCGAAAGCTACCCGCGGCATCCCGTAGACCACCGAGGTCTTTTCGTTCTGTCCGAGGGTACGGGCGCCTGCATGGCGCATTTTCAGGAGACCGGCGGCGCCGTCGCGACCCATTCCGGTCAGGATCACGCCGACAGCATTGCGACCCGCAAGCTCGGCGACGGAATCAAAGAGAACATCGACCGAGGGCCGGTGACCATTGACCGGCTCGCGCTCGAGAAGGCGGCAGCAGGGTGCGGATGGGTTGACCACCTGCAGGTGCCGCTCGCCGCCGGGGGCCAGATAGATCTTGCCGATTTCGAGCCGCGCGCCATCCGTCGCTTCCTGCACGACAGGCGCACAGAGGCGGTTCAGCCGCTCCGCGAAGCTCTTGGTGAAGGTCGACGGCATATGCTGCGTGATCACGGTCGGCGGGCAGTTGGCCGGGAATTTCTGCAGCACGGCGATCAAAGCTTCCACGCCACCGGTCGACGAGCCGATCGCGACCACCTTGCGGCCGACGCGATAATCGGCAACCGCGGGCGGCGGCGCGACAGGCTGCGGTGCCATGACGGGACGGCGCTGCGAACGGGCAGCGGCCTTCACCTTCTCGGCGAGGTCGGCGAAGGGGCGCATATCGCCCGGCTGCGGCTTGCTCACGCAATCGAACGCGCCGATCTCCAATGCCGCGAGCGTCGCGTTGGTGCCGCGATGCGTCAGCGTCGAGACCATGATGACGGGCATCGGGCGCAGACGCATGATCTTTTCGAGAAAATCGAGGCCGTTCATGTTCGGCATCTCGATATCGAGCGTCACGACATCCGGATTGAGCTTCTTGATCGCCTCGCGCGCTTCCATGGCGTCGCCGGCCTGGCCGATGACATCGACGTCAGGATCGGACTGCAGCACGGCGGTGATGAGACCGCGCATGGTGGGAGAATCGTCAACAACGAGAACACGTGCCGCCATGCTCATCCCTTCCTCCCAAGGCCCTTGGTCGTATAGCGGTACGTGGTGATACCGATATTGTCGAAGACATGCTTGGAATCGCCGGACACCCGCTCGGAGTGGCCGATATAGAGATGACCGCCTTCGGGCATGAGCTCGGCGAAGCGCGACCAGATCTTCATCTGGGTCGGTTCATCGAAATAGATCACGACGTTGCGGCAGAAAATGACGTCGAACTTGCCCTTGAACGGCCACTGGGCCATCAGGTTGAGCTCGTTATAGGTGATCAGCCGCTTGACGCGGTCATCGACCTGGAACTTGCGGCGCCCGTCGATATTGACTTCGCTGAACCACTGCTTGCGCATGGCGGGCGAAACTGTCTCAAGCGCGCTTTCGTCGTAGGCGCCGGCGCGGGCGATGGCGAGGATCTTCGGATCAATGTCGGTCGCGAGGATCTTGAAATCGTAATCGGCGACATTCGGCATCATCGACAGGACGGTGAGCGCGATCGAATAGGGCTCCTGGCCATCCGACGAGGCGGCCGACCAGATGCGGACGCGACCGCCCGACTTGGCACGCTGCAAGAGCTCCGGCAGCACGTGATCGCGCATATGCTCGAAGTGATGGTTTTCACGGAAGAAGCGCGTGAAATTGGTCGTCAGATGCGACAGCATTTCGCGGCGCGGCGCGGCACCCGCCTGCGAAGACACCAGCGAACAGTATTCGCGGAAGCCTGACAGGCCGAGATTGCGAATGTGCTTGGAAAGACGCGAATAGACCAGCGATGCCTTGGTCTCGTTGAGGAAGATACCCGCATCCGAGTAGATCATCGCGGCGATTTCCGTGAGGTCGCGGCGCGTCAGCGGGTATTCGCCGCTCGCCAGAACCTCGTCGGGGCTCCCCGGTCTCACATCTTTTGCACTCAAGACACTCATGCAGCTTCGCTTTCCGCGTCAGGGAATATGGCTTCCAGTTCCAACAGGCAGATCAGACGTTTTTCGATCGCCATGATCCCGCGCGCGAACTGACGCTGCAGTTCGGACGCGATCTCGGGCGTTGGCTGTACGTTGTCTTCACTAACAGTCAGTATATCCGACACCGCATCTACAAGCAGACCAACTACTTTTCGGTGAACTTGGGCCACAATAATGACATGGCGCTGCGTCGGCTCGGTCGGCTTCATGCCGAGACGGGCCGATAGATCGATGATCGGCAGCACGGCGCCACGCAGGTTGATGACCCCTTTCATGTAGGAAGGCGAGTGCGGCATGGCCATTGCTGGCGTCCAGCCGCGGATCTCGCGAACCGACATGACATTGACGCAAAACTCCTGATCGCCGACGCGGAACGCGATCAGCTCGCGGTGCCCTTCGCTCAGATTTTTCACGATATAAGACATAACTTAACCCGCCGCCGCCAGGGATACTTCCTGTCTCAACGCCTGGCCGCGCGAAGCGCCCACGACTGCATCGACATCGAGAATGAGCGCGACGCGACCGTCGCCCAGGATGGTTGCCGCGGCAATGCCCGGAACGTGGGTGTAGTTCGCCTCGAGGCTCTTGATGACGACCTGACGCTGACCCTGGATCGCATCGACCATCAGCGCGCGCTGACCGCCGCCTTCGGATTCGACGAGCAGGGCAACACCTTCGACCGGATTGGCCTGGGTGGCGCGGAAGTTCAGGATGCGACCGACATCGACCAGCGGGCAGAAGGAGTTGCGGATCGAGATCAGGCGATGGCTGGCGCCGAAGGAGTGGATGGCGGATGCCTCCGGCTGCAGCGTTTCGACGATGGCCGTCAGCGGAACGACGAGCGTCTGGCCGGCGACCGTGACGACCATGCCGTCGAGAACGGCGAGCGTCAGCGGCAGGCTCATGGTGAAAACGGAGCCCTGGCCCGGCCGCGAGGTGATGTTGATACGACCACCGAGCGCCTGGATCGAGCGCTTGACGACGTCCATACCGACGCCGCGACCGGAAATGTCGGAGATCTTGTCGGCCGTGGAGAAGCCCGGCGCGAAGATCAGGTTGTCGATTTCCTCGTCCGTCAGGTTGGCGTCCGGCGAGATCAGGTCGTTGTCGATTGCCTTCTGCTTGACGCGTTCGCGGTTGATGCCCGCGCCGTCGTCCTGCAGTTCGATCAGGATGCGGCCCGAACGATGCTTGGCGGTGAGCTTGATCGTGCCCTCGGGATCCTTGCCGGCGGCGGTGCGCTTTTCCGGGCTTTCGATGCCGTGGTCGACGGCATTGCGGATCATGTGGGTCAGCGGCTCGGCGAGCTTGTCGATAACCGTCTTGTCGACTTCGGTGTTTTCACCTTCGGTGACGAGGCGGATCGACTTGCCGACCATGTCGGCGACTTCGCGGACTATACGCGACATGCGCTGGAAGACCGGCTTCACCGGCTGCGCGCGGATCGCCATGACCGAATCCTGGATCTCGCGAGTGAGCTGCTGCAGCTCCTCGAGGCCCATGTTGATCGAGGACGTGCCGGTCGTGTCGTTTTCGATGACGCTCTGGGAGAGCATCGCCTGGTTGATGACGAGCTCGCCGACGAGGTTGATCAGGCGGTCGACGCGATCGAGATCGACGCGGATGGTCTGGCCGGCGCTGTTGGCGGCGGCATTGTTCTGGGCGGCGGCGGCAGCGGCTGCATTGGCGGCAGCAGCCGATTCCTTCTTTTCGACGCGGGCGGCGGCGGACGCGATCTGCGTCACGTTCGAAGCCGTCTCGGCAGCGGCAACGGCCGCGGCGGCATCGCTCTTTTCAGCAGCAGGGGCTTCCGGGCCGTCATCCAGCGCCGAGAGGTCGAAGGGTACCGGCACCATCGGCAGTTCCTCAGCCGGAGCGGCCTCGGCTTCGGCGGCGACCGTCGTGATGGTCAGTTCGCAATCCCACTCGGCGAATTCGAAGACCGCGCGGATCGCGTCTTCGCCCTTGTCGGTCTTGAGCGTGATGTTCCAGTAGAAATAGGCGGCTTCGGGGTCGAGCTCGTCGAGGCCCGGCAGCGCATCCATGTTGCAATAGGTGCTCATCTCGCCGAGGCGGCTCAGATCGCGCAACAGCAGTGTCGCGTCGTTGCCCTTGGAATAGAGCTCGAAGCGCGGCTTGAAGGTGATCTCGAAGGTCTCGTCGTCGCTGAAGTCGTCGAACGAGAACGGGATCGGCTCGAAGCCGCTCTCGTCGGTCGGCTTGACGGGGGCTGCGGCGACCGGCACTGGGGCGGCTGCAGGCGCTTCGGAAACGGCTGACGGCGATGGGAGTTCGCCGTTGGCAAGCGCTTCCAGCTCCTTGACGAGGCCACGGCTGCGGCTTTCGTCGACGCTGCCGCCGTCACGGGCGGCATTCGTCAGGTCCGCAAGCACGTCGGCCGACTTGAGCATGACCTTCAGGACGTCCTGGGTCGGCTCTAGCTTGTTGGAACGAACGCAATCAAGTGTGGTCTCGAACACATGGGCGAAGGCGACGAGATCGTCCAGACCGAAGGCGCCAGCGCCGCCCTTGATCGAGTGAACGGCGCGAAATACCGCGTTGACGGTTTCCGGATCACGATCGCCATCATTCATTTTCAGAAGACCGGATTCCAGTTCCGCGAGCTGTTCCTCGCATTCCTGGAAAAAGATCTCTTTGATTTCGTTCATATCCATAAAAGAAATTCCTGATTTTAAGCGGTTACGCGCTCAATGGCATCGATCAGCTTGGCAGGGTCGAAAGGCTTGACGATCCAGCCGGTGGCGCCGGCCTGGCGTGCGCGATTCTTCTTCTCGGCATCGCTTTCGGTCGTCAGGACCAGGATCGGAATGGCGCGGTACTTTTCGTTGCGACGAACGCCTTCGATGAAGCCGAAGCCATCGAGACGCGGCATGTTGATGTCGGTGACGATGACGTCGGGGTGGGATGTCTCCAGAACCTCGAGACCTTCGACGCCGTCTTCAGCCTGGATCGTCTCGAAGCCCGCATTGTTGAGGGTCACGAGGAGCATGTTGCGGATCGTCCGTGAATCATCCACGGTCAGCACTCTTTTCTTCATTACTAAATCTCCTTGGCGAGCAGCGGGTGAACATCCACACCGATCAGCTGCATGGTTTTCTGAAACGCGTCCGAAACCTTGGTGAAGGTGAACGCAAGCTTGTCCTGATCCCAGGTCTTGGCGGCCGACATCAGCACCTGCGCGCCGAGGGCCCCGACGCGCTCGACGGCCGATGCATCGATCGACACGGCGCTGCCGCGCATCGACAGAAACTTGTCGCGCAGGGCGGCGGCTTCGTTGAGGTCAATGGTCGCCGCCAGGTTCAGCGTCTTCCCACTCTTTTTTGCTGCCATCAGACTTTTCCTATCTGCTGATTGGCGCCCAACGAATGTGAGCCGCCGTCATAAATCAGTGCTTCAGTAAGCATTTCGTCCGCCTCCGAGACTTGCGAGCGGAGGGTTGAAATCGAATGCCGCGTCGGCTTCCTCGACAACCCGGCGGGCGGGCTGGGCATCGACGGCGCGAACGGGCCGGCGGTCACTCGCCTCGGCGCGATTGCGGGCAATGCGGAATTCGCGGACCGTGCGGCCAAGCTCGACGATGACAGTGTGGAGATCGTCTGCGCCATCGGCCGAATGCGATGCGGCGCCAGCGCTCTCAGCCACGCGTGCGCCCAGACCCTTGACGTCGGTGGTGACCGCATCGAGCACGGAGGCGTTGTCGCTGGTCTGGCTGGCGACAGAGGCGATGGCGGCGTTGATATCGGTGACCTGGCGCACGATGCTGCCGATCGAATCCTGCGTGCGGCCAACCATCTGCACACCTGCATCCACCTGCGACTTGGTGGTGGTCACCAGCGTCTTGATTTCGCGGGCGGCATCGGCCGAGCGCTGCGCCAGCGCGCGAACTTCCTGCGCGACGACCGCGAAGCCACGGCCGGAATCACCCGCGCGAGCGGCTTCGATGCCGGCGTTGAGCGCCAGCAGATTGGTCTGGAAGGCGATTTCGTCGATGGCGCCGATGATCTGGCCGATGCGCTCGGCGGACTGCTCGATGTCGGCCATGGCAGAGATGGCGCGGCCGACAACCTCGCCGCTTGCTTCGGCTGCCGCGCGCGTCGATGCGGCTGCATCTTCAGCCGCACGACTGCCGGCGGCACTGCGGCGCACGTTTTCGGAGAGATCGGCGAGCGTGGCGGCCGATGCCAGAAGCTGCTCGGCGTGACCGGTAGCGTGACCGGAGAGATTGCGGGCGGACTGGCCAAGCACCTGAACCGATGCCTCGGCCTTCAAGGTACGTTCGCTGATCGCGCCGAATTCGGTCTGCAATGCTTCGAGCGCGCCGTTCAGCGCCAGGGCGACATCATTGTGCGGGCCATCCTCGGTGACGACGGCGCGGGCGGTCAGGTCGCGGGCGGCCAGACCTTCGATGACGTCGGAGAATACGCGGGCGACCTCGGCCTTGTCGCTGCTTCGCTGATCGGCGATCTGGCGCTGCTGCGAGGCGCGGAGCGCATTGAAACGCAGCGACACGGCGATCTCGACATCGACCATCACGAGGCGGATGAGCGCGGTCATGAGGTCGGCGATTTCGCGCTTTCGGCGCTTGACGCTTGGAAGGAAGGAGGACCCGGCAAGCTCATCGGCGAGTCCGGCAATGACATGCTCAAGGACGACGCCGTGGCCGGCGACATGCCAGCGGGGGTCCAGTCCCATCTTGCTTTCGGAATCCGACAGAACCTTGACGCGCTCGGCGTAGAGGCTGTCGAAGCGCGCATCGGTCAGTACATCCCAGTGCGACGTCTGCAGATCATGGAGCCGATCGACCTGGCGCTCGCTCTCGAAATTGCGGGCTGCATCGGGGAAAGACTGGAAACGCTGGAAAAGATCGCGAAGGCCTGAGGTCAGGTGCTGCTGGAGCGCCGGGCGATAGCGCCGCACCATCTCGCATTGCTCGGCATCGAGGCCGGCAAAGCGCAGGCGGTCACGCAGGCTGCCCGCCTGTGCTCCACGATCCTGATCCGATGGCATATTCTGCCCCACGCCTGTCCCCAAACCAATGCCCGGGCATATCGCCCGAAGAGAAATCAAGCCTCCTGACACCAACACGGATGCGTGCGGACCTGACGCGGGCTAACGCCGGCGGTCGGACCTGTCGCGATCAGTGCGGACTATCGTAGAGCTACTTGAGAGATCGATACCGGATTAAGCCGGTACGGCGGTTCGGCGTCATGCCTGCTAGGAACGCTAAAATTTTCCCATTCCGACGTGTATTGCAATGTTTATGGTTAATTCCTTGCCTGAAGGTTAATACCCATTTTATGAATGTGGGCTTTCGGAGCAACGCGAATAACCATCCATGAAATACTGGCGTAGCGTTGCGCGGCTGCTACAAGTTCGAAGCAAGCTTCGTGTTATATCCCCGGCAAATCACGACATGACGTCATAGGGATTGAGCAATGATTGTTCTGGGTTTGGGTGCATGTTTTCTTGCTGTGTCTGTTCTCACGGCCGTCGCACTTCTCGACCGTATTGAAGCGGGCCGCGTCGCCTTGTCTTTGCGGGTGCTTTGAATTCCCGTCATAAAACAACAGTAATGGACGTGTTTAACCACTGAGCCGGCGAAGCGTTGCGCATTAGCCAGCGGTGGTTTGTTCAGTTTACGGAAATCAGACGCATGTCCCCACGCCTCGGTATCCTCATCATTATCGGCGTGACGCTTTGGCGCATCGTCACCTTGCACTTCGACACGACGGATCTGTTCGTCGACGAGGCACAATACTGGTTCTGGTCGCAGAATTTCGACTTCGGCTATTACTCCAAGCCACCGATGATCGCCTGGGTGATCCGCGCGATGACCGAACTTTCGGGATCGACCGCGATCTTCTGGATCCGGCTTTGCGGCCCGCTCGTGCACATGGCGACCGCTTTCGTGCTGATGAAGCTCGCCAAGCGCTTCGTCAGCCCCGAGATCGAGGGCTGGACGGGGGTCACCTACATCACGCTGCCCGGCGTCGCTCTTTCTTCCGTCTTCTTCTCGACCGACGTCATTCTGCTCTTCTTCCTGGCTGTTGCGCTGTTCGCCTATTTCGGCCTGACCCGCCAGCGCTCGATCGCCCTGGCGCTATTGATGGGCGTGGCCTTCGGCTGCGCCTTCCTGTCGAAATACGCCATCCTGTTCGTCGTCCCTGGCGGCCTGATCGCCCTGCTGCTTCTGCCGATGGCCCGGATCGGCTGGCGCGACTTCTTCATTTCGGCCGCAACTGCCATCGTGGTAGCGGCGCCGAACCTCTGGTGGAACGCCACCCATGACGCCACGACGATCAAGCACACGACCAGCATCGCCCACTGGAGCGGGCTGAGCCTCAATGTCGGCCACGGGATCGAATTCTTCGCCGCGCAGTTCGGCGTTGTCGGCCCTATCGTGTTCTTCGCGATCCTCTGGGCGGTCTATCGGGCTTTGAGAGGGCAAGGCAGCCCGATCGAGAAATTGCTGATCTGGCTTTCCGTGCCCGTCGTGCTCCTGATCACCTTCCAGGCTCTCATCGCCAAGGCCTACGCCAACTGGGCGGTGACGGCTTATGTCGCCGGCACGATCCTCGCCGTCTGGCTGCTTCATCGCGTCTGGCCCAAGGGGCTGCGCGTGTCGTTCGCGATCAACGGCACGGCCAGCGTGCTCTTTCCGCTCGCCGCCATCTTCGCGCACCAGCTCGTGCTGCCAAATGGAAACGAGGTGATGAAGCGCTATCTCGGCCGCAGCGCCGTCAGCCGCGAAGCCGGCGATCTGGCGCGACAGGCGGGCACCGCGATCATCGTCAGCGACAGCCGCGACATCCTGGCGGACATGTACCATACGCTCAGAAACGAGCCCTTGAAGATCTACGCGCGGCCGCCGGCGGAAGCGCCTGACAACTATTATGAGCAGACCTTCGCGCTACCCAATAATGTCAGCGACGACGTGCTGTTCGTCACCACGCAGCCCTTCGAGTGCGCAGAGCCGCCGCAGACCATCAAGTCATGGCAGCCGAGCGAAGGCTATTATCGTGGAAATACGATCTACGCCTACAAGGTGAAGGCCAGCTGCCTGGCGGCTGGAAAATAGCGTATCATTCGCTTGCGGGCCGCAGTGCACATGAGGTCGAGGAACTCAGGCAATATGGTGCTGATACCGTCATCATGGGCGAGCGCGAAATCGCCATGGGCATGCTTGACCGTCTCTCTCAAGTGCATCATGACAGTTCACCCTATGAAGTCGAGACCGAGGCTGGTATAAGCGCGGCCGAGGAAACGCCTTCTCCCGAGAAGCAATGAGAGAACTTTGCGCCGTTGAGCCGGTTCGAGATTGAAAATCCGCAGGACGACCAGATGAGGTTCGATACGCGCCGCATGACTGGTCGCGTTGCCGTCTCGCTGGCCGTCGCGATCTTCGCTTATCTCGGCCTGTTGTTCGGCGGCAATCTCGTGCTCGGCCCCGCGCGCGGCCCCAACAACGCATTCTCCTCTTCGAGCAAGGATAGCCAGCCGCTGCAGCTGAGCGCACGCGACGTCGTGCGCGGCGTGCTGGCAGCCGACCGCAAGGTCGCGCAGAAATACGCGACCTATGCTTCCGGCGACGCGGCGACCGCTGACCAGCAAGTCTTCGAGCGCCTGTCGCCCGGCTTCCTCCGGCTTTCGCAGTCCACTTCTCCCGCGTTTTACGCGGCTGACGCGAAGCCCTACGATTCGCATGGACCGCCCGCTTTCGCGGCCTGACGACACGCGCCTCGGCGCCTCCCATTGCATTTACGACACGCCTGCCTGCGCCTGAAGCGCAGGTTCAAGCGTTATCAAGGATAGACAACACAATGCGCACCTCACCATGGCTGGTGGCCACCTATACGGTGATCATTCTCCTCGGCATTCTGATCGCACTGCCGAATGCCCTACCGCAATCCACATTGCAGCGCCTTCCCTCGTGGCTCCCGCACCAGCAGGTCTCGCTCGGTCTCGACCTTCGCGGCGGCTCGCACCTCGTTCTCGAAGTCGATGAAGCCGACCTGACGCGCGAGCGTCTGCAGTCGCTTCTGCAGGACGCGCGCCGCGTGCTGCGCGAAAAGAACATCCAGCCGAAGTCGGTCGTTCGCAACCAGAATCAGATCGTCGTGACGCTGAACGACCAGGCGCAGACCGATGAAGCCGTCATGCAGCTGCGCACGCTGGGCAACACGATCGCAACCGGCATTTCCGCCGGCCAGTCGGACCTTTCGGTCACGACCAGCGGCGGCAACATCATCGTTGCCTTCTCAGCCGCCGGTATCTCCAGCAACGTCGACAGCGCCGTCCAGCAGAGCCTTGAAGTCATTCGCCAGCGCGTCGACCAGGTCGGCGTCGCCGAACCGACGATCCAGCGCATCGGCGGCAACCGCGTTCTCGTGCAGCTTCCGGGCGCACAGGATCCGACCCGTCTTCGCCAGCTTCTCGGCTCGACCGCCAAGATGTCGTTCCACATGCTCGCGCCGAACAACGCTCCCGGCCCCGGCGTGACGATGCTCAAGGACGATCAGGGCAATACCTATCCGGTTCTCGACCGTGTCGAAATCTCCGGTGACCGCCTGTCCGACGCCCGCGTCAGCTTTGACCAGAGCCAGCAGCCCGTCGTCAGCTTCCGCTTCGACAGCGCCGGCGCGACCCGCTTCGCTGACATCACCCGCCAGAACGTCGGCAATCCCTTCGCTATCGTTCTCGACGACAAGGTGTTGAGCGCCCCGGTTATCCGCGAGCCGATCACCGGCGGTTCCGGCCAGATCTCGGGCAACTTCTCGACCGATACGGCCAACACGCTTGCCGCCATGCTGCGCGCCGGCGCCCTGCCCGCCAAGCTCACCGTAATCGAAGAACGCACGGTTGGTGCCGACCTCGGCGCCGATGCGATCCAGATGGGTATCTATTCCGGTCTCGTCGGTTTTGTCCTCGTCGCAGCCTTCATCTTCCTGCTCTACGGAACCTGGGGCATTCTCGCCAACGTCGCGCTGCTCATCCACACGATCCTGACCTTCTCGGCACTGACGCTTGTCGGCGCCACGCTGACGCTGCCCGGCATCGCCGGCGTCGTGCTCGGCATTGGTCTTGCGGTTGACGCCAACGTTCTGATCAACGAGCGCATCCGTGAAGAAACCCGCAAGGGCAAGGGCTCGTTCGCGGCCATCGACACCGGCTTCCGCCGCGCCTACTCGACCATCATCGACGGCAACATGACGGCGCTTATCGCCGCCGCCATCCTGTTCTGGTTCGGCACCGGCCCGGTTCGCGGCTTCGCCGTCACCATGGCGCTCGGCCTGATCATCTCGATGTTCACCTCGGTCGCCTTCGTTCGCGTTTCGATGATCGAGATCACCCGCCGCTTCAAGCTGAAGACCATCAACATCAAGCCGCTGCTGCCGGTCTTCTACCCCTACGACAAGCACATCCAGTTCATGAAGGCGCGCTTCTTCGGCGTGACCGTCTCCGCGCTGCTGTCGGTCGCATCGGTCGTGCTCTTCTTCCATCCCGGCCTCAACTACGGCGTCGATTTCCGTGGTGGTATCCAGATGTCGGTGAAGACGCAGGAAGCAGCCGATCTCGCCAAGTTCCGCGAAGGCCTGAACAGCCTCGGCCTCGGCGAAGTGTCGCTGCAGTCCTATGGTGACAACAACACCATGGCCGTGCGCGCTCAGCGCCAGGACGGCGGTGAAGAGGCGCAGACGGCAGCCGTCACAAAGCTGAAGGACGAGATCGTCAAGATCGATCCATCCGCAACCGTGACCGGCACCGATGTCATCGGGCCGAAGGTCAGCGGCGAGCTTGCATGGGCGGGTATCCTGTCCGTCGTGATCGCCAGCCTCGCGATGCTGCTCTACATCTGGTATCGCTTCGAATGGCCGTTCGCGGTCGGCGCCATCGTCACGCTCATTCTCGACGTGACAAAATGCATCGGCTTCTTTGCTCTCACCGGGCTCGACTTCAACCTGACCGCCATCGCGGCGATCCTGACGCTGGTCGGCTACTCGGTGAACGACAAGGTCGTCGTTTACGACCGCATGCGTGAAAACATGCGCCTCTACAAGTCGATGCCGCTGCGCGAACTGATCGACAAGTCGATCAACGAAACCCTCGCCCGAAGCATCTACACCAACGTCACCGCCTTCCTCGCCCTGCTGCCGATGGCAATCTGGGGCGGCAGCGCGGTGGAAAGCTTCGCGATCCCGATGGTGTTCGGCATTCTCGTCGCCGCAGCATCGTCGGTGTTCATCGCGGCGCCGATCCTGCTCTTCCTCGGCGACTGGCGTACGCGCCACCGCGCCGCGGTTTCGAGCAACGACGACAAGGTCGACATCATTCCGCCGAGCTCGCGCAAGTCGGCCGGCTGATAAAGGATCGACCTTTTCAGGTTGCTTTCGTGAAATTGATGCGGGCGCCGGTTGCAGAACCGGCGCCCGCTTTCTATTCTCCGCCCGGGCTTAAATCCGGCGGACGAGACATGTCACCATCGACGACAGAGACCGACGAAACGCGCATCAAGCGCTTTCTCGCCATTGCCTCGCACGACCTGCAATCGCCGCTCAGGCACATCGCGATGTATGCGGAGATTTTGATCGACGAGATCGGCGACAGGATCGATGCCGAGCATCTGGAATACCTCAACACCATTCTTGCCAAGACGCAGGCCGCGCAGGAGCTGACCAAGGGGCTGATCAGCTTCGCCTCCGGCGCGCCGCGACTTGTGATCAGCGATGTCGATACCAAGCTGCTGGTTGCGCAGATCTGGGGGGAGCTGCGCTTCGAGGTCGATGCGCCCAAGGCCACGATCGAGACAGGCGACCTACCGGGCATCCGGACCGATGCAGGGATCCTGGGGCTGGTGCTGAAGAATGTGATGGCGAACGGGCTGATGCACCGCACGGATGCCGACGAGGCGTGCCGCCTGACGGTCGAGGCGGAAGTCGATGCCACGCATTGGACGATCCATATTTCAGACAACGGGCCGGGCATCGTGCCGGAACATCAGGAGAGCGTGTTCACCGCTTTCTGGAGCCTGCTGCCGGAGGGCGCCGCGAAAAGGCCGGGCCTGGGGTTGGCGGCCGCGCGCGAGCTGGTGACCGCGCTTGGTGGCACGATTTCACTCACATCACCGACGGAGATGGGAAGTCGGTTCACGATCCGGCTGCCGGTTTGACGACACGTCAGATGTTGTAATCGTCCTTCCAGACATCAGGCATGTCATAGCGAACATATTCGCGGATGATGTGCTGCAGCGTCTCGACGTCGATCTCGTCCTTGCCGATGCGGAAATCGACACCGTATTCCTGGAACTGCTGGAAGTAGCTGTCCGACACATCCATCGATATGACGCCGATCGGGCCGGTGAAGCTCGCGGCGCGAAGCTTCGGCACGGTCTCGCGAAAGTCCGCGTTCGGCAGCAGGCGGTTGTCGAGCAGGATCAGGTCGAACCTGTCGCTGCCGAGCTTTGCCAGCGCATCGCTGACCGATTGCGCATAGTCCATCTCGACCTTCGGCTCGGTGAGCGCCGCGACGGTCTTTTTCAAGGCGCGAAATTCGATGAATTCGTCATCGACGAACAGGATTTTTACCGCCTCGCCGCGAGCCGTCTCTGGTTTCACTTCAGCGTTTTCGGTCACGAAACAAGTCCCATGCGCAACGCCATCGCCACCATGTGGACGCGATTGACCGCGCCGAGCTTTCTGACCGACGCCGCGATATGCGAATTGACGGTGTGTTCCGACAGGCCGAGGATGATGGCGATTTCCGCCGATGTCTTGCCTTCACTGGTCCAGCGAACCACTTCATTCTCCCGTTGGGTCAAACGGCCTGACATTTCGTTGACCAGGATTTCTTCGTAGAACTTGTCGAATATCCGCATCGTGTCGAGCAGGATATCGGCGACTTCGCCCTGGTCCGGCTGCTGGCGCTTGCCGCTGAAGGCGACACAGTAGCGGCGCCCCTCGGGCGTGAAAAGCGGGATGAGCAGAAAGCTGTTGGTGTCGAACTCGTTGAGGACGAGATCGGGCGGGTATCCCTGCAGATTGCCCGCCTTACCGCTCATGGGGGTTGCCAAGAACTGCGCGGCCTTGGATTTGATGAATCCGAGCGCGCGGCCCATGGCGTAGACGAAGAAGCCGGTCTGGCGTTCGGCGACATTGGTGATGATGATATCGCGCGCGCCGAAGGGCTGCGACGCCTCGGAGATGCGGGCGAGCGCGAAGCTGTCGAAGGCATAGTGATGCGCGGCCGCCTTCAGAAGTCGAAAGAAATCCGTGCGGTTGATCGCCCGCCCCAATTCCGGGCCAGCGTGAAATGGAAGTGCCATCGCGCTACTCATTCCGCATTCCTGCTTCTTGGCTCCTACGTGCCTCTGGTTACCGGTTGGGCAGCATCTCCGAACCCTGGAGACACGGGCCAGACTGATACAGTTAATGACCGAGTGCGGAGTTTCGAGGGAAACCGCCGCGACACGCCGATCACAAAATCGGCATGCGCCCTCCGTTTCCGCCCCCTACCCTCGGCATTCGCCTGTCCTACGCCGCCGGCGACGCGCCTCGCCTATCAGCGGGACGACAGACTTCAGTCACGGATTTTGCCGGGGTTGTTTCGTCAACAAAGTCAAACGGCTCTCCCCAGCATCGTCTCACACTGCTTCATTCGTATAGTGTGAAATGTAGCCAAAGTCGTGTCAATGAGACTTGCAACCATTGCGTCATAAATACCTAAGAAAGTCGATTGTCTTTGATGGACTATTGGCTGGGACGCACGAGTGCACTGAGGTCGATCGGCTTTTCGACGTATAGATCCGCCCCGCAGGCCAAGGCCCGCTCTCGATCCGCCGTCGCGTCCGAGCCGGAACAGACAGCGATTCGCATCGAGGCGAAGCGGTGATCCGCGCGCAGGCGCGTGACGAGGCCGATGCCGCTATCGACAGGCATATAGAGATCGACGATCAGGAGCGCCGGCAGCGTCGCTCCTTCGCAGAGCGCTTCGAAGGCGGCATCGGCGGCATGGAAGCAGGAAAGAGCGATGTCGGGGCGTTCCTTGCGGCAGACATATTGCGCGTAAAACAGGTCGTCGCGGCTGTCGTCTACGTAAAATACCGCCGGCATTGCCACCCCCCGTGCTCGCGCCGGCGCTCCGTTCGACCGCAGGGCACAGCATCCGTAACAGGCATATTGCCGGTCGGCGCCGAAGCCGCAACTATCGCGACAGATGTATATTGAATAATTTTCAATTCTGGAAATAGTAACCGCCGGACGGGAGAGCAACGCGTGGTGAAGCCGATCATTGGTCGAAGGACGAGTGCCCCCTGGCGCCAGGAACGACACCGTTTGACGACGATCGTGCTCGGCGTGCTGCTGCTCATGCTGGGCGCCGTGATCCTTCTCGCCTGGGTGCGGCAGATCGAGCCTCTTCTTTTCCTGATACCGGGTTCGCCTGCGATGGCGATCAACACAGCGATCTGTTTCTGTTTGACCGGGATCGCGCTTGTCATCTCGGTCTACACCGGCGCCAATGCGCGGCTCGCCGCTTTCCTGCTGTTTTCGCTCGCCGCCGCGATGAGTGGAGTGCGGCTGATCGAGCTGACATTCGTCGGACGGCAGCCGCAGATCATGGAGCGCTTTCTGGCCGGCATTTTCGTCGATCCGGCATTCTTTGGCCGCGTCGGCGGCGGCATGGCGCTGAACACCGCCGTGGTCATGTTCTTCTCCAACCTCGCTCTCGCGCTCACCCCGCCGGACCAGAAGGGCAAGGCGCGGCTGTTCGAGGAACTTGTCGGCTATGTGGTGATCGGCCTCGGCATCGCGGCCCTTGCCGGATACGCGATGCATACCGAGCACATCTATCGCTGGGGATCGAACATCGGCATGGCGGTGCATACCGCCGCCGGCGTGACGCTGCTCGGCTCGGCGATGCTGGTGCGGTCCTGGTGGCTGCAGCCGGATCATCATGGCGGCATGCCCGTCTGGCTGCCGGGTGCGCTGTGCTTCATCGGGCTGATGATCGATCTCTACACCCCGCTCGGGGTGGTGAACGGCATGATCTATGTGCCGCTGATCCTGACCTCGCTGTGGTTCAACAGCCGCACGGCACCGTTCAACCTGGCCTTCGTCTGCTCCATCCTGATCCTGCTCGGCTTTCTTGCTGTCGATCGGCATGGCGAAGGCTATGGCTACGAGGCGACGAACCGCGCCATCACCGTCGGCATGCTCTGGCTGGTGGCAACCTTCGTGTTCTTCTTCCAGCGCAAGAGCGACAGCCTGGATGCCGAGCGCATCCGCTTCGACACGGTGACGCGCAACACGCCGAACGCGATCGTCGCCATGGACCCGCAGGGCAAGATCTCGCTGTTCAATCCGGCGGCGGAAGAGATGTTCGACCGGACGTCGAGGGAGGCGATCGGAGAGAGCGTCCATATACTGCTGCCGGAGACCTTTCATGCGGGGCTCGACGACTATTTTCGGCGATCGCTGCTCTTGAGCGAGGAAGGCGGGACCGGGACGACCGGTACCATCTCCGGCATCCGGCGCAATGGCGAGACATTCCCACTCGATGTGTCGCTGAGCGCCTTCCGGACGGGGCCGACGGTTACCTTCGTCGCAATTCTGCGCGACATCAGCCTGCGGGTGCAGCAGGAGGAACAGCTGCGGACGATGTTCCGCCAGCTTCAGGCCTATACCGCCGATCTGGAGCGCAGCAATTCCGATCTCGACGAGTTCGCCTATATCGCCTCGCATGACCTGAAGGAACCGCTGCGTGGGATGCACAACCATTCCCGCTTTCTGCTCGAGGATTACGAGACGGTGCTCGACGAGGACGGCGTGCGCCGCATCAACCGCATTGTCCGGCTCAGCCAGCGTATGGAGAAGCTGGTCAATGACCTGCTCTATTTCTCGCGCATCGGGCGCCAGCAGCTGGCGGTGAAGCGCACCGACGTCCATGCCATCGTCAAGGACGTGGTCTCGACCATGGAGCTTTATCTGGAAGAGCGGCGGGCGAAGGTGCTGGTCGAGGGCCAGCTTCCCGAGGTCGTCTGCGATTCGCTGCGGCTGACCGAGGTCTACCGCAACCTGATCACCAATGCCGTGAAATACAACGACAAGCCCGAGCCGATCGTGACCGTCGGCCACGTCGGCGAGCTTGTCGGCGAAGACGGGCGCCGGACGAGCGACGTCTATTTCGTGCGCGACAACGGCAAGGGCATTCCCCGCGAGTTTCACGAGGATATCTTCCGCATCTTCAAGCGGCTGGAAAAGACGCAGGAATCGGACGACGGCACCGGCGCCGGGCTGACCTTCGTGCGCAAGATCATCGGCCGTCACGAGGGCGACGTCTGGCTGGAGTCAGAGGTTGGCCAGGGCACAACGTTCTATTTTACATTGGGTCACAAGCGCGAGGGGCAGCATGCAGCACCGTGAATCACAGCCGATCCTGATCGTCGAGGACAGCGAGGACGACTACGAAGCAACGATCCGCGCCTTCAAGCGCGCCAAGCTGAAGAACCCAGTGCAATGGGCGCCATCGGGCCAGCAGGCGCTGGATCTGCTGGCGACGATGGAAACACGGCCGGGTCTCATCCTGCTGGACCTCAACATGCCGGGGCTCGATGGCCGCAAGACGCTGGAGGCGATCAAGTCCAACCCGGCGTGGCGTAAGATCCCTGTGGTGATCCTGACCACGTCGGACGACGAGCGCGATATCGAGGGCTGCTACGCGCTCGGCGCCAACACCTATGTCCAGAAGCCTGTCGATCTCGACGGTCTGTTCGCGGCGATCCAGAGGCTGAAGGAATACTGGTTCGAGATCGCCATATTGCCTCTGGAGGGGTGATCATGGCCGAGGGCAGCGCGGTACTTGTTATCGACGACAATATCGACGACCGCGAGGTTTACCGGCGAATGCTGGCGCGCGCGCCGGGCGCCAACTACGTGGTCTACGAGGCTGAGAACGGCGACGAGGGCATAGCGCTCAACGCGCAGAAGCGGCCGGATTGCGTGTTGCTCGACTACTCGCTGCCGGGCCGCGACGGCGTCGGCGTACTCGAGGAGATATTGAAGCTCGATCCCTCCGCCAACGTGATCATGCTGACGGGCCAGGGCAGCGAGACGATCGCCGTCGAGGTGATGAAGGGCGGCGCGCGGGATTACCTCACCAAGGACACGCTTTCGCCAGAGACGCTGCACCGCTGCATCCAGAGCGCCATCATGCATGGCGATCTCGCGGCCAAGCTGGAGCAGAAGCAGCAATCGCTCGAGATCTTCACCCGCGCCATGGCCCATGACCTGAAGGAGCCGCTGAGGACGATCAAGTCGTTCAGCAGGCTGCTGCAGGCTTCGCCCTCGCTGGCGCATGACGATCACGATCTGCTCGGCTATGTGCTTAGTGCGGCCGACCACATGGAGGAGCTGATCGTCAAGGTGTCGGGCTTTTCGAAGCTCGAGACCTCCGGCGATCTTGAGGCCAAGCCGGTGTCACTGTCCGCGATCGTCGACCAGGTGGAGCGCAATCTGCGCGAACAGATCAGCAGCCGTGGTGCCGAGATCGAGCGCGGCCCCTTGCCCCAGGTGATGGGCGACGGGACGCTTCTGGTGCAGATGCTGCAGAACATCATCTCCAACGCCATCAAATATTGCGAGGCCAAGGTGCCGCGCGTGCGAATCTCGGCACAAGGCGAAGGCACGCTCTGCCGGATCGCAGTCAGCGATAATGGACCCGGCATCGCGCGCGATCATCGCGAACTGATCTTCCAGCCCTTCAAGCGGCTGGTCGGGCGCGGCATCGAGGGGACGGGGCTCGGGCTGGCGATCTGCCGGCGGATCGCGCAGCTGCATGGCGGCGCCATCTGGTGCGAGGATGCCGATGGTGGCGGCACGACCTTCATCATGGAGCTGCCGCTGGCCTTGATTGAGACGGACAGGGCGCCCAAGGGGGCGGCAAACCCGCGGCAAGAAGAGCAGCGCGCAGATAGAATCGGCCGTGTGGCCGAGGTTCTGCTGGTCGAAGACAGCCCGGCAGATGTGCAGCTTTTGAAGATCAAGCTGATGAAGCGCGAGAAGGTGACGTTCAACCTGCATCTCGCTTCGAACGGTCTTGAGGCGATGCGGCTTCTTCAGGAGCGGGCAACCGGTGGTCACGATCCTTTGATCGACCTCATCCTGCTCGATATCAACATGCCGATCATGGATGGGTTCGAGGTTTTGGAGGCGCTTTCGCGCGACGCGCGGCTGAGGACGATACCGGCCTTCATCCTAAGCACATCAAGCGATGAAGACGACATGCAGCGCGCGAAAGCATTGGGTGCGTGCGCCTATATGATCAAGCCGCCGACGCGACAGCAGCTGGAACTTGCGCTGCGGGATGTTCAGACTTTGGATTTGCAGCCTTGCGGAGATGCCCTAATTCTCTATGGAGAGCAAACAAGGCACCAAGCAAACGCAACGATATGACTGTTATCCTCACCTTCATCTCCGCGCTCCTTCTGTACCCAATGCAATCCGGGCTCCCCTCAATGGCTTCAGGCATACACCACATCACGCTGCTGACCCGAAAGGTGCAGGCGAACGTCGACTTCTACGCCGGCTTTCTCGGCATGCGGCTGGTCAAGCAGACGGCCGGCTTCGAAGACGCGACGCAGTTGCACCTCTTTTACGGTGACGCGGAAGCCACGCCGGGCTCGCTCGTGACATTCCTTGTCTGGGAAGACGGCGCGCCTGGCCGTGCCGGCTTCGGGCAATTGAGCGAACTGGCACTGGCGATCGACCCTTCCAGCATCGGCTACTGGCTGACGCGGGCGATGAGCTTCGGCGTCCGCACGGAAGGTCCGGCCGACGAATTCGGCGAGCCGGTGCTGCGCCTGAAGGATCCGGACAACATCATCGTCAAGCTTGCCGGCACGCCGGCGCTGAAATCGCCTGCTCCCTGGCATGGCGCCGGCATTCCGGTCGAGCACGCCGTGCAGCGCGTGCGCGGAACGACGATGCTGACCGAGGAACCGGAAAAGAGCCGCGCCTTCGTCGAGAGCCATTTCGGCTATCGCTTCCAGGAAAACCGCGGCAATATCGACCGACTGGTCTCGCAGTCCGGCGACATCGTCGACATCAGGAACGCCAAGGGGTTCTGGTCGAGCGCGCCGGGGACCGGCACCTTTGACCACGTGGCCTTCCGCGCGGAGGACGACGCGGCGCTTTCAAAGGTTCATGATGCGCTGAAGAGCGAGGGTTCGAGCGCGTCTGATATCAACGTGCATGACCGCAAGTATTTCCGCTCGCTCTATGTGCGCGAACCTGGTGGCACGCTGATCGAGCTCGCGACCGACAAGCCGGGCATGACCGTAGACGAGCCGGCGGCGACGCTTGGCGAAAAGCTGTTCGTGCCGAAGGACCCGATCACCGATCTCAAGGACCTGAAGGTGGTTCTGCCGCAGTTTTCGATGCCGGGCGAACCCCGGGTCAACTATCGCGAGCTGCCCTTCGTGCACCGCTTCTATACGCCGCCGAACCCTGACGGCACCGTTCTGGTGCTGCTGCATGGCTCGGGTGGCAACGAGACGACGTTGATGCCGCTGCTGCACAAGGTGGCGCCGCGCGCGACGCTGCTCGGTGTGCGCGGACGCGCGACGGAGGAAGGCATTCCGCGCTGGTACAAGCGCATCACGCCGTTCTCCTTCGACCAGCAGGACATCAAGAACGAGGCCGAGGCTTTCGCGGCCTTCATCGACGGCGCGGTCAAATCCTATGGGCTCGATCCGAAAAAGCTCGTCTATGTCGGCTATTCCAACGGCGCCAATCTTCTGAACTCGCTTCTCTACCTGCACCCGAATCTCGTTCACAAAGCGGTTCTGCTGCGCTCCATGCCTGTGCTCAGCGAATTTCCGCATGCGGACCTGAAGGGCACCGATCTGCTTGTCATCAGCGGCAAGACGGACGCTTATGGGAAATATGCAAGCGACCTCGAAACACGGCTGAAGACATCAGGCGCAACGGTCGATTCGACCGTCATTCCGACGGGGCACCTGCTTGGCGATGACGATGTTCCGGTCATTCAGAAGTGGCTGACGCACGAGGAATAGCGCGTCAGCGAGCCGGCCGGCGGAGCTTCATCCACTGCGGGCAGGACACACCCGCTGGTCGTATTCTGTAATCTCTACTCGGACCCGTCGCATTGTTCCAAGTCATGCGGCGGGTTTTTCTCTGGCAAAAACGTTCGATCCGGCCGGTCTTCTTGCTCGATATTGGTCCGGCGAGAACAGCTGTCTTTTACCTCTCAGCCATTTCGCCAGTGCGAAGAAGCGCAATGCGGCCATGAGAAAACGACGCAAGCAACGTTATTGCACTTCCATATATTTTTATATTCTCAATACTTAAATCGGAATTATTTCGACAATAGTC
>UBJO01000064.1 GCA_900465665.1 Hyphomicrobiales bacterium | reverse complement strand
GCCGGCAGGCCAGAGGGGGTCTTTTCCCACACTATTGCCTTCGCATCCGCCCGAACCAGTTTCGATTGGTCACGATGATGCGAAAGACCCGGCGCAGGAAAGACCGTCACCACCATGATCAATTATGCATTCCGTCGATTGCTGTCGACGATCCCCGTTATGTGGATCGCCGTGACAGCCTGCTTCTTCGTTCTGAGATTGGCCCCTGGCGGGCCGTTCGATGGCGAAAGGCCGTTGCCACCCGTGATCCTCCAGAATCTGGCGGCCCACTACAATCTCGATAAGCCGCTGATCCAGCAATATCTCTACTACGTCGGCGATCTCTTGAAGGGCGATCTCGGTCCCTCGTTCGCGTCCGAGGACTTCACCGTCGCGCAGCAGATCATGATCGGCCTGCCCTACACCTTCATCATCGGCACGGCGGCCTTTCTGCTGGCGATCGTGATCGGCGTCGCCGTCGGCTGTCTTGGGGCGCTCTACCAGAACAAGGCGCCGGATTACATTCTGGGCGCGCTGATCCTGGTGGGCGTCGTGCTGCCGAACTTCCTGATCGCACCGATCCTGCAGCTGGTCTTCGGCATTCACCTGCAGTGGCTGCCGGTCGGCGGCTGGGGCAATGGATCGCTGAAGTTCCTGGTGCTGCCCGTGGTGGTGCTGGCGCTGCCGCATGCCGGGCGCATCTCACGCATCACCCGCGGGTCGATGATCGAGGTGATGGGCCAGAACTTCATCCGCACCGCCAAGGCCAAGGGCATCGGCCCGCGGCTGACCGTCATGCGCCACGCGCTCAGGCCGGCGATGATGCCCGTCGTTTCCTATCTCGGCCCGGCGGCCAGCTATCTCTTGACCGGCTCGCTGGTCGTCGAAAGTGTCTTCGGCCTGCCCGGTATCGGCCGCTACTTCGTCAACGCCGCATTGAACCGCGACTACGGCATGGTTCTCGGCACGGTCATCTTTTACATGGTGCTGATCGTGTTCCTGAACCTTCTCGTCGATATCGCCTATGCCTGGCTCGATCCGAAAGTGAGAAACCGATGATCCTCAATCCCGCAAAGAGAGAGCTGCTCGCCGCCGAACTGCTGGAGGCCGAGGGTCTCAGCCCTGTCAGCCGTTCGCTCACCCGTGACGCGCTGCGCCGCCTCGGTCGCAACAAGGCGGCCGTGGCCTCGATCATCGTTCTCGTCCTGCTCGTGCTTGTCGCCTTTATCGGTCCCTACCTCATTCCCTTCGGCTACGAAGATCCGGATTGGGCCGCCTTCCGCTCACCGCCTTCGTTTGCCGACGGCCATTACTTCGGGACCGACCCGAATGGCCGCGACCTGCTTGCCCGCGTGCTTTACGGCACCCGCGTATCGCTGGCCGTGGCGCTGACGGCGACGCTTGTCTCCGTCGTCATCGGCGTGCTCTACGGCGCCATCTCCGGCTATATGGGCGGACGTGTGGATGCCGTCATGATGCGCTTCGTCGATATCATGTACGCCTTCCCCTACATCCTCTTCGTCATCCTGCTGATGGTGATCTTCGGCCGCAACGTCTATCTGCTGTTCGCGGCGATCGGCGCGCTCGAGTGGCTGACCATGGCGCGTATCGTGCGAGGGCAGACGCTGTCGCTCAAGCAGCGCGAGTTCATCGAAGCGGCGCGTGCCTCCGGCCAGAAGCCGCTGAAGATCATTACCCGGCACATCATTCCCAATCTCGTCGGTCCTGTCGTCATCTTCGCGGCGCTGACCGTGCCCGAAATCATCGCGACGGAGAGCTTCCTTTCCTATCTCGGCTTCGGCGTGCAGGAACCATTGACCTCATTGGGTACGCTGATCTCCGAGGGCACCGATGCCATGGAGAGCATGCCCTGGCTGCTCGTCTTCCCGGCCGGCTTCCTCGTCGCCCTGCTGCTCAGCCTGCTGTTCATCGGCGACGGCCTGCGCGATGCATTCGACCCAAGGGACCGCTGAAGGGATCGCTGACATGCAAAAAGACATCAAGAACGACACCCTTCTCGAATTGAAGGACTATTCGATCAGCTTTCGCACGCCCGAGGGCGAGGTGAAGGCGGTTTCCAACATGAACCTCACCGTGAAGCGCGGCGAACGCATCGCGATCGTCGGCGAGAGTGGCTCGGGCAAGAGCCAGACCTTTCTCGGCATCATGGGATTGCTGGCGAAAAACGGCCGGACCAGCGGACAGGCGCTTCTCGAAGGGCGCGACGTGCTGGCGCTGAAGCCGCGCGAGCTCGACCATGTGCGTGGCAAGGACATGGCCATGGTGTTTCAGGACCCCATGACCGCGCTCAATCCTTCACTCAAGATCTCTCGACAGCTGACGGAGCAGCTCGAGGTGCATCGCGGCTTTACCGCACGCGCGGCCTCGGCCGAAGCACTGGACATGCTGAAGCGCGTGGGGATCCCCGACCCATCCCGGCGCTTCAACCTCTATCCGCACGAGCTATCCGGCGGCATGCGCCAGCGCGTTGTCATTGCCATGGCGCTGCTGACGAAGCCGAAGCTCCTGATCGCCGACGAACCGACCACCGCGCTCGACGTGACGATCCAGGCGCAGATCCTCGACCTCTTCAACGATCTGACGGCCGAGATGAATACGGCGCTGGTCATGATCACACACGATCTCGGCGTCGTCGCCGGTCTCGCCGACCGGGTGGCGGTCATGTATGCCGGGCGCATCGTCGAGGAAGCACCGGTGGACGAGCTGTTCGAGAACCCGGCGCACCCTTATACGGCGGCACTCCACGCCTCGATCCCGCGCCCGGACCAGGACGTCGACCAGCTCGCCGTCATTCCCGGCCGGCCGCCGAACCTGCAGCATCTGCCGAAGGGATGCAGCTTCTCGCCGCGCTGTCCGCTCGTGCAGAACGACTGCATCGACGCCGCGCCACGCCTCGACGTGCAGGCACCGCGCCATCTCGCGGCCTGCTTCCATGCCTTTCCACGCCTCGAGGAGGTTCTGACCAATGGCTGAACGATCACTTCTCAGGGTCGAGAACCTGACGACCCAGTTCGACGTACCCTCCAAGGGCTTCTTCAAGCCGCCGCTGACGCTGACCGCCGTCAACAATGTCAGCTTCGATCTCAGCGAGGGCCGCACGCTCGGTATCGTCGGGGAATCAGGCTGCGGCAAGTCGACCCTCGGGCGCTCGATCCTCAGGCTCCTGAAGGCGCAAAAGGGCCGTATCCTCTGGCAGGGCCGCAACCTGCTCGACCTCTCGGACGAAGAGATGCGGGCCGCACGCCGCGACATGCAGATCATCTTCCAGGATCCGATCGCCTCGCTCGACCCGCGCATGACGGTTGGAGACATCATCGCCGAGCCGCTGACGGTGTTCGAACCGAAGCTCAACCGCGCTCAGCGCGCCGAGCGGGTGCAGGAGATCATGGCCGCCGTCGGCCTCGTGCCTGAAATGATCAACCGCTATCCGCACGAGTTCTCGGGCGGCCAGGCGCAGCGCATCGGCATTGCCCGGGCCGTCATCACGCGGCCGAAGCTGATCATCTGCGACGAGCCTGTCTCGGCCCTCGACGTGTCGATCCAGGGCCAGGTGATCACGCTTCTGCGCAAGCTGCGCAAGGAGTTCGGCCTGACGCTGATCTTCATCAGCCACGATCTCTCGGTCGTGCGGTTGATTTCCGACGACGTGCTGGTGCTCTATCTCGGCAAGGTGGTCGAGGCCGGTGATTGCGCGACGGTGTTCGACAAGCCGGCACATCCCTATACGCAGGCGCTGTTTTCGGCAGCCCCGATCCCGGATCCGAAACTGGCGCGCGGACGCCAGCGGATCCGCCTGCAGGGTGACCCGCCATCGCCGCTGAACCCGCCAAAGGGTTGCGTCTTCTCCCCACGCTGCTGGAAGGCGACCGACATCTGTCGAACCGAGATGCCACTGAGCGAAGAGGTCAGGCCCGGCCAGACGGCTGCCTGCTACCACATCGAGCGCTGATACAGCGGCGGCCACGACCGTTATCGTGGCCGCCCGCCTCCCGCAAAGCGTGTGAGTCCTGCAACAGGGCGCATATCATCGCCTACTCAGTGACCATACTGCGGCCATTGCGTAGTCTTCCGGGCTTCCCTCCGGCGCGAGTTGCTCTATGGTGCCTCCATCAGACCGGAGGGGTTTCATGCGCGTACGGTTTCTCGTTGTCATGCTGCTGCTGACCAGTTGTGGCCACCCAAGCGGCGTGATGACGCCCGTGGCGCTGACGGCGGCGACCCCGAAAACGACCCGCGTCGACATGCTGGTCGCCACCACACGCGAGCCCTCGGGCGATCCGGCGACGCTGTTTAACGGCGAGCGCAGCCCCAAACCGTCGCTCACCGCCGTCGAAGTCTCCATCCCGCCGAACCGCAAGTCCGGCACCGTGCAGTGGCCGAAGCGCCTGCCGCCGAACCCGGCGACAGACTTCGCCGTCACTGGCGTCCAGCAGATCGGCACGGTGAAGGAAGGCCGCGCCTGGCTCAGCCAGCACATGCACAACGGCCACGCGCTGGTCTTCATCCACGGCTTCAACAACAAGTATGAGGATTCGGTCTTCCGCCTGGCGCAGATCGTCAACGACAGCGGCATGGACGCCACGCCAATCCTCTTCACATGGCCGTCGCGCGCGCAGATCACGGCTTACGAATACGACAAGGAAAGCACCAACTATTCGCGCACGGCGCTTGAGCAGGCGCTGCGGACGCTGGTCAACGATCCCAATGTCAAGGACATCACCATTCTCGCGCACTCCATGGGCACGTGGCTGACAATGGAGTCACTGCGTCAGATGGGCATTCGCGACGGGCACCTGAACAGCAAGATCCGCGACGTCATCCTGGCCTCGCCAGACATCGACATCCAGGTCTTCGCCAAGCAATATGCCGAGATGGGCACGCCGCGGCCGAAATTCACGATCTTCGTGTCGCAGGACGACCGGGCGCTTGCCTTCTCCAGCTTCATCACCGGTCGCGTTTCGCGCTTGGGCGCGATCGACCCCACGGTCGAGCCCTATCGCACCAAGCTGGAAGAGGCGGGCATCACCGCGATCGACCTCACCAAGGTCAACAGCAACGACCGCCTGAACCACGGCAAGTTCGCCGAGAGCCCCGAGATCGTGCAATTGATCGGCCAGCGCCTGATGACCGGTCAGCCGCTCACCGACAGCAATGTGACGCTCGGACAGGGTATCACCGCTGTCGTCGGCGGGACTGTCACCAATATCGGGACGGTGGCGGCCACCGCGGTGGCCGTGCCGGCGACGATCATCGAGGCGCCGATGATGCACCAGCAGAAGAAGAAGCCGGCTACGGCCGATCAGACGCTGCAGGGAGATCTCAAGGAACAGCAGCTGACGCAATAGGCCGTAAGGTGAGCGGCGAAGGCGCCTTTCTTTGCGCGCTTGTGAGGTTCGCCAAGGCCGAACTGTCTGCCTCGAATAGCACCTGATGGAATGTGGAAGGCCCGTGGTTGTCCCAAGGATGCCGTGAGCGACGTGCAGGCGCCAGCTCCACGTCTGCGCCTGCACGGGAAAGCTAATCCATGATGTGGTATCCGCCGTCGATATAGATCGTATCCCCGGTGATGAGACGCGCCGCGTCATGCGCCAGGAATGCGGTTGCCATGCCGACATCGTCGATCGAGACGAGACTGCGTGTCGGCGCCGTTTCCTGTGCCTTGTTGAGAAGCTCGTCAAATTCAGGAATGCCGGAGGCTGCGCGCGTTGCCAGTGGGCCGGGCGAAATCGCGTGCACGCGAATGCCCTTAGGCCCAAGTTCGGCGGCGATATAGCGGACGGCGCTTTCCAGTGCTGCCTTGGCAACGCCCATGATGTTGTAGTTCTTCACCACCATCTGGCTACCATAGTAGGTCATGGTGAACAGCGTTCCGCCCCGCTTCATGAGCGGTTCGGCGAGGTGCGCCATCCTGATGAAAGACCAGCAGGAGACGTCCATGGTCTTCAGAAATCCGTCGTGCGGCACATCGACCACGCGTCCCTGCAAGGTGTCCTTCGGCGAGAAAGCGATGGAGTGCACCACGAAATCGAGCTCGCCCCAAAGCTCGGTGATGCGCTCGAACACGGCTTCCAGCTGGCCGGGCACCGAGACGTCGAGCGGCATGACGATCGGCGCTTCCAATGCATGCGCGAGCGGCTCGACATGGGGCTTGGCCTTGTCGTTGAGATAGGTCACTGCTAGTTCGGCGCCCAGAGCGCGGAATGCCCGCGCGCAACCCCAAGCGATCGACTGATCATTAGCGATGCCAACCACTAGTCCACGCTTTCCTTCAAGAAGCTTAGCCTTCACCGTCGGGATCATATGCAGCCCTTTCTTCTATCCAATTAGCTGGTGCGCGCCGGCAGACGTGGTCCCGTCATCGGTAATAAGCGCCAGCGTGTGCCGTGCGATCATCAGCTCCTCGTCGGTCGGGACGACGAAGACCTTCACCTTGCTGTCGTCCCTCGATATTAGCAATTCGCCGGCCTTGTTGCGTTCCGTGTCGAGCGATACGCCGAGCCAGTCGAGCTTCCTGGCGATCCGTTCGCGCATGACCGACGAGTTTTCACCGACACCGGCTGTGAACACAAAGGCGTCCAGCCCGCTCAACGCGGCGGCAAGCGCACCGGCATTGAGCCCGATGCGATGAACGAAATGGTCGAGTGCCAGGGCGGCACCAGCCTCCTCGCTATCAAGCAGGTCGCGCACATCGTTGCTGATGCCGGAGAGGCCCTTGAGGCCGGACTCCTTGTACAGCATATCCTGCAGCTGCCTTGCCGACATTCCATGCTGATCGAGCAGATAAAGCAGCACGCCGGGGTCGATCTGCCCGCATCGCGTGCCCATCGGCAGGCCATCAAGCGCCGTGAACCCCAGTGTGCTCTCCACGCTTCGGCCTTCGCGAAGCGCGCACATCGACGCGCCACTGCCGAGATGGGCGACGATGACGCGTCCGCCCGCAACATCGGGCGCAACCTCCGCCAGCCGTCCCGCTACATATTCGTAGGACAGACCGTGAAAGCCGTAACGCCTGACTCCCTCCTCGAAATAACGCGTCGGTATCGCATAGTGATCGGCCACCGGATCATGACCGCGATGGAAGGCGGTATCGAAGCAGGCCACCTGCGCCAAGTCGGGCTGGCGCTCCAGCAGAACCCGCATGGGTGCGAGATTGTTTGGCTGATGCAGCGGCGCAAGGGGCGTGTACCACTCCAGCTCCCGCAGCAGGCTTTCATCGACCTTCGCCGGCCCAGCATGGTTCGGCCCGCCATGGACGACGCGGTGGCCGACCGCGATCATACGGCCCTCAAGCCGTTCCCGCAGCCACTGACCCACAAGGCGCATCGCCGCAGGCAGATCCGGGACGTCCTCGCGCGGATAGTCTTCGTTCGCCAGCGCGTCTCCCTCAGCGTTCCTTATGGACAGATGCGGCGCGGTGCCGATCCCTTCCATCTTTCCCTTGACCTGTCGCGTGAGCGAACCCGAAACGGAGAAGACTTCGAATTTCAGGCTGGACGAACCGGCGTTGACCACGAGAATCGTGTCCATCGCCTCAACCGCCCTGTATCGGCGCCGCCCGACGGCGCGCTTCCGCGAGCAGGACGCCGACGGCGCAGGAGGCAAGACGCGTGCGCACGGAATCCGCCCGCGACGTCAGGATGATCGGTACGCGCGCACCAAGAACGAGGCCAGCTGCATCCGCCCGCGCCATGAAAGTCAGGTTCTTCGCCAGCATGTTGCCGGCTTCGAGATTGGGAACGACGAGGATATCGGCGTGGCCGGCGACCGGAGAGCGGATGCCCTTTATCCTCGCCGCCTCCGGATCGATCGCGTTGTCAAAGGCAAGCGGCCCGTCCAGAACGCCACCGGTGATCTGTCCGCGTTCCGCCATCTTGCAGAGCGCAGCCGCCTCGATCGTTGAGGGGATCTTCGAGGTGACCGTCTCAACAGCCGACAGGATCGCAACGCGCGGCGTGCCAAGGCCGATCTGGGTGAAAAGATCGATCGCGTTCTGGATGATATCGCGCTTGGCATCGAGATCCGGCGCGATGTTGATGGCGGCGTCGGTGATGAAGAGCGTTTCCGAATGGCCGGGAACATCCATGACGAAAACATGGCTGATCCGACGTGCGGTTCTGAGCCCCGTCGCCGATGACGTCACGGCCCGCAAGAGTTCATCCGTATGCAGGCTTCCCTTCATCAGAAGATCACCACCGCCTTCCCTGATGATCTCAACGGCCTTGGCAGCTGCCGCATCGCTATGCGGGGCATCGACCAGTTCGAACGCCGAGATGTCGAGATCGTGCGATCTCGCGACGCCGCGTATTTTCTCAGCGGGACCGACAAGGAGCGGGTGTATCAGGCCGACCTGGGCGGCTTCGATGGCCCCGCGCAGCGATGTCTCATCGCAAGGGTGGGCGACGACCGTGGTCATCGCGGGAACCTGCTTGGCCTTCGCGATGAGCCGCTCATATTTCTCGTGCCGGCCGGCATCGCCAACGTTTTCCAAGTTCGACATTTGCACATGCTCCATGCTGGAAGACGCGTTCAAAGCTTGGGTTCTTCAATGATCCCGTCGGTTAGGTCACGCGGCGGATGGCCTTCACCGACGCCGTTTTGGCTGGAGGGGCGGCGACAGGCTCTTCGGAAAGGTCGAAGATGCCGACAATTCTCTGCCAACGCTGTTCGGCCTCGCCGATCAGCGCGCCACGCGCGTTCAGAACCTCCCGCAGTGAAGACAAGCCGTGGCGGCGCAGCCCCTCTTCCGACGGCAACAGCCGGGCAATGGCGTTAACGGCCGCCTCCTCGTCGATGACAAGCATGAGGAACTGGTCGCGGATCAAACCCTTGAACTCCGCAAGCGTCATGACCGGCATCCCGTCCTCGGCGCGACGCATCCTGCGGATCGCTGCAAAGCCACGCTCGTCGGCAGCACCATTCGCCATGGCCACATACAGAAGGCTGCGCGCCAAACCCTCGCGAAGCCCGCCTCGGTCCATTTGTGCCTTGAGTTCGTCTATCCTGCCCTTCAGGACACGCGCATGCAGCGCGGTCTTGCTTGCCCGCCGCTGCGGCCTGATGTCCGAGCTGTCGATACCGACCGCGGCCTGCAGGAACGGCGAGCCATAGACGGAGAGGAACGTCGCCTCGCTCAGCATCTCCATCCCCTGCCGCCACGCGTCCAGGCTCTCGACGATCTGCCGCGAAACGGCCTGCTCGATAGCCAGGAAGGGATTGCCCGAAGCGACGGGGCGGCGTTCTTCGGCCACGTCGGCGGCGAGATCGGCAATGGGCGCCATCAGCGGATTGACGTCCGAGAATACCTCATATTGCAGCCGCAGCGGATGCACCTCGCGAAGGCCGCGACTTACCCAGTCCGGCACCATGGCGCGCACGACCGGTTGCAAAAAAGCGCGGTAGAGCGACAGGTTGATGTCGGAGACCTTTGCGACAGTGGCGAAACGCCGATCATCAGCCGGACCATTGCATCCGAGCGCTCGGACATCATCCAGCGTTCGCGCCTCGCAGCGCATGATCCAATCGCCTTCGACGAGGTCTCCGCCGACGGTTTCATCGTTCTTCGACTGAAAGACCGCCTCGTAAAGCCCCGGCGGCAAAGCGTCGATCAGGTCGATGTTGCTGGAGAATTCGCCGTGCTCCTTGCGCGCGACACTTGCGGACACGAAGATCCCGAGATGGCCGATCGTCTCATGCACCGTGTAGACGATCGTCTGCCCGTGCGAGCGTATCTCGTTCACATCGTCGTAGAGATCGAGAATCCAGCCGAGCGCTTGCGCCGGCGGGGTGACATTGTCACCCTTCGAGCAGAAGACGACGATCGGCGCGCGAATGTTGCGAAGGTCGACCGCCTCCCCATTCGATGTCTCGATACGACCGGCGGCAAGATTGTTGCCGACGAAGAGTTCGTCCACGATGAACTGGATTTCTTCGGCGTTGAGGCTGACGTGACCGCCCCACCACTGCTCAAATCCGAGATAGCGCGACGCCTCGGTGTCGATCTTCGAATAGAGATTGTACTGCTTGGTCCAGAGCGTATTGGCCGGGTTCTGGTTCTCGAAATTCTGCACGAGCCAGGCGCCATCGAACAGTCCATGACCAAGATCGCTGGTCAGCGCCGTCAGCCACGTGCCGCCAAGCAGACCTCCCGTATAGCGCATCGGATATTTGCCACGCTCGCCCGCCCAATAAGACAGCGGCGCGCCGGCAATGATGATCGAGCCGAAGAGTTCGGGGCGGATCGCGGCCAGCATCATGACGGCCCAGCCCGCCTGGCAGTTGCCGATGACGCAGGGCTTGGCATCGGCCTGCGGATGCAGCGCGATGACTCTTTCCAGGAAGACGGCTTCAGCCAGTGCAATATCCGCGATCGTCTGGCCTGCGACCGGCTCCGGGAGGAACCCGATGAAATAGCACGGATGTCCGCCTTTCAAGGCAACGCCGATCTCGCTATCCGCCTTGAACCCTCCGATCCCCGGCCCATGTCCGGCGCGCGGGTCGACCACGACGAAGGGGCGGCGCGCGTCGTCGACCGTCATGCCCTCAGGCGGGACGATGCGGACGAGCGCGTAGTTGACGGGGCGCTCCAGCGTACGCCCATCCAGCACGACCTCGGGCGTGAAGTTGAGCACATGCGGCGCGTTTGATCGGGCATGCGCGCGATATTGGTTGCCGCGCTGTCGCATGACATCCCAGAAGAGAATGCTGCGTTGCGCCGCATCCAACGCATAGTCGAACGCAAGCGCGGCTGGACCAAATTGAGTGGCGAAATCTGGTGTGGGGAGATGGGAAGAATACCGCATGCCGAATCTCCTGGTTCATCGCTTTTGGCGATCATTCAAAGACCTAATGCAGCTCTGAGATTATCTTCGTTCTGCATCCGCTCTATGAACGCGCCCTGATCTTGCAGAGCACTCATTTATCTCGCAGATGCAGCATAGGCAGAATGGCGCCTTCAACCAACGTATCATACGGTAGCATACGAGCGTTTTCGTAGGGCGTGAGGGAATCTGACAGAAATCCGGGTCAAGGTCGGCGCCTGACACTGAATGCCGCGTTAATCGCACAACATCGCAACCCTGTGAGCCGGCTCACAAATCGCGCAAGGACGCGAGCAGACCGCCCTTCACAGCATCCTGCTGCAAATCCGCGACAATCGGCGCCCTAAGGCGGGTCGGTAAGTCTGTCGTGTTTGTTTTGGGAGATAAGATTTGGTTGCGTTGTCAGGCTT
>UBJO01000095.1 GCA_900465665.1 Hyphomicrobiales bacterium | reverse complement strand
CCCCCCTTGTGGGGAGGGGTTGGGGAGGGGACTTGCCACAAGCCGCGAGGGCTGCGGGGAGCTGTTACCGCCCGCCAATCACGCCGATATAATCCGACACCCAGCGGTGATAGGGCACGCACTCGCCCTGTTCGCACTTGGCGGTGGGCGTGCGCCAGAACTTGATCTTGTCGAAGTGATCATAGCCATTGGTGGCGCAGCCGGTGTCGGTCATCAACTCGTTGCCCTTGCAGGCCGCCGGAACCGAGGGGACGGCGCCGAACCAGGCCGCGGCGTCGCCCTGGACCTTGGCGGACAGCGAATGCTCCATCCACATATAGGCGCAGTTCGGGTGCTCGCTGTCGGCGTGCAGCATGGTCGTGTCAGCCCAGCCAGTGACGCCCTCTTCGGGGAAGGTGGAGGCGATCTTCTGCTTGTCCGCCTGCATCAGGTTGACCTGGAAGGGCCAGGAGCCGGAAGCGACGACGCCTTCGTTCTTGAAATCGTCGATCTGGATCATCGCGTCGTGCCAATAGCGCGAGACGAGCTTGCGCTGGCCGCGCAAGAGATCGAGGGCGGCCTTGTACTGGTCTTCGTTGAGCTCGTAGGGGTTCTTGATGTTGAGTTCCGGCTTGTGGGCCATGAGATAAAGCGCGGCATCGGCGATGTAGATCGGGCCGTCATACGCCTGGACGCGGCCCTTGTTGGACTTGCCGTCGGGCAGCGTCTCTTCCTCGAAGACCACCTTCCAGCTCTTCGGCGCTTCGCCCTTGAAGGCGTCGGTGTTGTACATCAGGACATTAGGTCCCCAGAGATAGGGAACGCCGTAATGGACGCCTGATACCGTGTACCAGGGCGCGTCCTGCAGGCGCTTGTCGACGTTCTTGAAGCTCGGGATGAGATCGGTGTTGATCGGCTGGACGCGCTTGCCGGCCACGAGGCGCAGCGAGGCGTCGCCGGAGGCGGTGACGAGGTCGAAGCCGCCTTCGTTCATCAGCGATACCATTTCATCGGAGGTGGCGGCGGTCTTGACCGAAACCTTGCAGCCGGTCTCTTTTTCGAAGCCGGTGACCCAGTCGTAATTCTTGTCGCTTTCGCCGCGCTCGATATAGCCGGCCCAGGCCACGATGCTGACGGCGCCTTCGCCCTTGCCCAATTCCTTCAGCGGCTCGGCCGCCACGACCTGCGTCACGAAGCTCAGGGTCGCAAGCGCAGCCGTGCACGATTTCAGAAGATATTTCATCTGATGTCTCCCGGTTTTGGTGCCACTTCGTGGCGTTTTGTTCCCGGCAGAAAAGGTGACGCGAAAAAGCCGCTTTCGCAAATTCATTTATCAGAATGGCGTTATCGGAATTTCCGATATCAGGCTTTGCTAGCGTGCTCGTCCGCTTCTCATTGCTTCAGCAATGCCGACGAAATCCCTTGCGGCCTGCGGCAGGCTCGAGCCCTTGCGCCAGACCATGCCGACCTGGACGACCGGAAGCGAGCCGGAGACATCGCGGCTTTCAATGCGGTCGCCTTCCAGCGACCATGGGCGGTAGACGAGATCGGGGAGCAGCGCCACGCCGGCGCCGGTTGCGACCAGACTGCGCACGGCCTCGACGGAGCGGGTGCGGAAGGCGACGTGCGGGCGGGCGCCGAGGGCCGAGAGCAGCTTGCCGGTGTTTTCCTCGATTTCGTCGACGGTCAGCATGATCAGCGGTTCGCGAGCGATGTCGGCGATCGAGATGATGTCGGCGGACACAAGCGGGTGGCCCATGGGGAGCCAGAGGCGGTAGGGCGAGGTTTCCAGGATTTCGGCCTGCAGCGCCATGCGGTCGCGCAGGTTGGAGATGACCATGACCGCGACATCGAGCTCGCCGCCGACCAGCAGATGTTCGAGATAGCCGCCATTGTCCTCGATGGCCGAGACCTCGACGCCGGGGCAGGCGCGGCGATAGCGGGCGAGCAGGTCGGAGAGCACGTAGCCGGCGACGAGCGAGGTGACGCCGATGTTGAGCGTGCCCGAGGGCTGGTTGCTGTTGTTAGAAAAGCTGGCGCGGGCATCGGAGACGCTGGCCAGGATCTTGGTGGCGTGGCGCAGGAACTGGTGGCCGTTATGAGTGATTGTAAGCCCGCGCGGATGGCGATCGAAAAGCTCGACGCCGAGATCCGTCTCCAGCTCCTTCAGCGCTTCCGTAACCGAGGATTGCGAGATCGACAGGTTCTGCGCGGCCCGCGTGATCGAGCCCTGCTCGGCCACTGCAATGAAGTATTGAATCTGGCGAAGCGTGAAGGCCATGGCATCTTAGAGCATGGCGCCCGAGGCCATTGCAAGCGTGCACCATGCTGGACCTTTTTTGGGATAAGTCTCTTTGTGGCACAAACTTCTTGCCCGCATTTAAGTATTCCGAAACGTCATTTCTCTAGCGTCCAGACCAGTTTATTGCGTTGGAGTGACTTGATGGCGGAGCAGTTGGCGTGAAGGCCTTACTGCGCATCTTCCGGCCTTCCCGGAAATTGGTGCTGATCATCGGCGGAATTGCCCTTCTCGGGGGCGTTTCCGGCGGCGCAGCGCTGTATATCGGCAAGGACACCCTGCTCGGTCCTCCCGCGGAGACCGTGAACGGCGCCGCATGCACCGACGTCAATCTCGTCACCATCAAGAAGCAGAAGCGGGTCTGGATCCGCAAGTATATCAAGACCGAGCCGACCGACGGCATGACCCGCGTCAAGACGGCGCTGAGAGTAGCCAAGGCCGTCTATGACGCGCAGAAGCCGGATCTGGTGCAGGTCGTGGTGCTCGACGCCAACGGGCCGACGCTGCGCTCCGATATCCGCGGTCGGGCGATCGGCGCTGACGTCGTCTATATCCCGCATCCCGATCCGATCGTCGAAAGCATCGAGGGCAACAAGACCTATACCGCCCGCTACTACGACGGCACGGCGGCCGCCAACGGCCTGTTCTTCGGCGAACGCGTCGACCTGCCCGAAGACGAGATCACAACGCTAAACGCATCGTTCAAGGACGTGTCCGACTGTATCGACCCTATCGCGGTTGCTGCGACCGAGGGCGGCGAGGGCAAGCCAGTTGCCAAGGGCGAAGGCGCGAAGCCGGCCGAGGGAGGACACGGCGCTGCACCGGCCGAAGGTGAGGCGGCCCCGGCGGCGGCGCCTTCAGGCGGGCATTGATTGATTGGTTGGTCGGCGGGGCCTTCCCGTCCGACAATTGCGAACAACGCGTCGGTATTTCATTAGCGGAAACACAAACAAAAAAGGCGGCCAACCCTTCCGGGTTGCCGCCTTTTCTTGTGTCCGTAACCGTCCTTAGTCAGCCTTGGCCTTGCGGGCCGGGAAGAGGATGACGTCGCGGATCGAGGGGGCGTTGGTCAAGAGCATGGTCAGGCGGTCGACGCCGATGCCCAGACCACCTGCGGGCGGCATGCCCTGGTCGATGGCGTCGAGGAATTCGTCGTCCAGCTGCTTGTCCTTTTCGCCGCGGGCATGGGCCTGCTCGAGCTGCTCGACCATGCGGCGGCGCTGTTCTTCCGGATCGTTGAGTTCCGAGAAGGCGTTGCCCAGTTCCCAGGCGTTGCAATAGGTCTCGAAGCGCTCGACGAGGCGCGGCTCGCCCGGCACTTCCTTGGCGAAGGGCGAGATGTCCTTCGGGAAGTGGGTGACGTGGCTCGGCTGGATCAGCGTGCCCTCGACCTTTTCCTCGAAGATGAAGGCGAGGCATTCGCCCCAGGTCCAGTCCTTCTCGACCTCGAAGCCGGCGGCCTTGGCGGCGGCGCGGGCTTCCTCGTCGGTCTTCATCGCGAGGAAATCGATGCCGGTCGCTTCCTTGACCGCGTCAGGCATGGGGACGCGCTTGAACGGGCCCTTGAAGGAGATCTGCTTGTCGCCGAAGGGAAATTCCGTCGTGCCGTGAACCTGCAGCGCCAGCTTTTCGAACAGGCGCTCGACGAGGTCCATGATGTCCTCGTAATCGGCATAGGCCCAGTAGCACTCCATCATGGTGAACTCGGGATTGTGCCTTGTGGAGACGCCTTCGTTGCGGAAGTTGCGGTTGATCTCGAAGACCTTGTCGGTCAGGCCCGAGACCAGCGTGCGCTTCAGGAAGAGCTCGGGCGCGATGCGCAGGTACATGTCCTGCTTCAGTGTGTTGTGGTGCGTCTTGAACGGATCGGCCGTCGCGCCGCCATAGACCGAGTGCAGCATCGGCGTCTCGACTTCCATGAAGCCGTCGTCTTCCATGAAGCGGCGGATGCCGGAGAGGATCTTCGAGCGCTGCTGGAAGCGGAGCTTGGATTCGTCGTTGCTCATGATGTCGAGGTGGCGCTTGCGATAGCGGATCTCGATATCGGCGATGCCGTTCCACTTCTCCGGCATGGGGAGAAGCGACTTGGTGAGCATGGTGATCTCTTGCGCGTTGATCGACAGCTCGCCGCGCTTGGTGCGGCGCACGGTGCCGGTCACCCCGATGATGTCGCCGATGTCGATCATGGCGAGCATCTCGCGGGCGGCTTCCGGCGTCACGTCCTTGTGGCTGAAGATCTGGATCTTGCCGCCGGCGTCATGGATATCCATGAACATGCCGGAGTTGCGCGAGGAATAGACGCGGCCGGCAACGGTGACGACATCCGTCGTCTCGATGTCGGATTCCAGATCCTTGTACTTCTCGGCCAGCTCGGCATTGGTGATGGTGCGGTGGAAATGCGCCGGATAGACGTCGCCGATCTTTTCGCGCAGCAGCTTCAGCTTCTGGGCGCGAACCTCAGTCGCGTCGGAGGAGAGGGTGGCGGTTTCGGTCTTTTCGGTCATGTCATTTGCCTTTTTCGGGCTGTGTTCGTTGCGGTTACCCCCCTCTGTCCTGCCGGACATCTCCCCCACAAGGGGGGAG
>UBJO01000051.1 GCA_900465665.1 Hyphomicrobiales bacterium | reverse complement strand
GCAGGGCAGAGGGGGGTATTACACGGCACAGCCTCTCGACCATCAAACCGCACTTGAAAAACACACCCAATCCCCACGCCGCCCGAAAGCCCGTGTCTCCACCATTCCAACCTTCACTCGGACGGGGCGCTGGAAATCACCTCGATTGAGTAAGTAAAATATGGCGCTTCCCAGCGCCCCGTTCGGCGGTTTTTATCCGCGACTTCGACCTCTCTGCCTTCTCGCCCAACTTCGCGACGAGACCATGTGTGCCTCACAGGCACGTCCGGGCTCAACTCAGGCCCGTCTTGCGACAGGACCCGCCGTCACCGGAGGGAGATCATTTTCCGCGGACCCGGACCGTGAGGTTTTGCGTCCTACCCTCACGCTCCGCGCCGATCCCGCCTCGCCGGCACGCCTGCCGGTGTATCCGATAACGGGACGTCGACAGTGTAGGGCGCGGTTTTCGAGGCGGGGAAAATCTGCGCCTGGATTTTGCGTAAGTGGTTGATCGTCAATACTCGCATCATCTCCAGTATCCCCCTCGCTCGGGGAGCCGCACCATTCACGGCGAGGGCATTCAGTCGCAGCGGCTTTCGCGGCAGCGGGCGAGCGCTTATATGAGGCGTGCCGCAAGAAGCGGCGGAACGGATTTTGCGATGGATAGCGAGATACAGGGACGGGCGGCGCATTCGGCGGCGATCAGGGAGCGGGCAGAGGCGGAGATGGCGGGCATGGGGGTCGATGCGGCGTTTATCGATCGTCTGGTCGAGACGTTTTATGGGCGTGTTCTGGAACATCCCGCGCTGGGACCGGTGTTCGACGCCAGGCTTTCCGGGCGGTGGCCGGAGCATATGGAGAAAATGAAGAGCTTCTGGTCATCCGTCGCCTTTCGCAGCGGCGCTTACGGCGGCAAGCCGGTGCAGGCGCATGTCGGCGTGGCCGATATGACGCCGGAGCTTTTTCCACAATGGCTGGCGCTGTTTTCCGCGACGCTCGACGATATCGCTCCCTCCGACGAGGCGAAGGCATGGTTCATGGCGACGGCCGAGCGGATCGCCCGGAGCCTGACGCTGTCGCTGTTCTACAATCCCGCGCTCGACGATCCCCGGCTGAAGAAGGGCTGAGATCGCCGAGCCTGCCTGAGATCAGGCAATGCGCTTGTAGAAGAAGGTCGAGGCGCAGAAGCCGCCTTCCGGCCAGAGGGCGTAATCCGGGATGACGCCGACGCGCTCCCAACCCAATCGCGGATAGATCGCCTCGGCATCGCTGCCGGTCGCGGTATCCAGCACGAGAATGGTCTTGCCGCGACGCGCGGCTTCCTCTTCGGCAGCGCGCATCAGGAGGCGCGCCAGGCCCTTGCCGCGGGCGGCGCGGTGGACGAGGAGCTTCTTCAGGTCGGCACGATGCGGCTGGTTCGGCATCTGGGCGGCGCCGATCTGCACGGTGCCGAGCACCCTGCCCTCAATCTCCGCGACGAAAAGCAGGGTGGCGCCGGAGGCGACGCTCTCGACGACGGCCCGCCAGTAGGGTTCGGCATCTTCAGGCGTGTAGGGTTGCATGAAGCCGACGGACGCGCCGCCTTCGACACAATCGACGAGGACATCGCAAAGATCGGGTATCGCGGCGCGCGCCTCTGTCGCGTCGAGCAGGCGGATGGTGGTCATGGGGTCTCCTGAAATCAATTAATGGCGGCGGCGGTCGAGCACGACGCAATAGCGGGCCGGCGCCGGACCGGGATTATGGAAGACATGGCCTTCGGCCACGGGCATGAACAGGCAATCGCCGGGGAGCAGGCGATGCACGGTGTTGTCGCCGGTCGTCATCTCCATCTCGCCATCGAACAGCCAGATATGCTGGGTCATGCCGCTGGCGGCCGCATGCGGCGGGAAGCTGACACGGGCGCCGGCCGGGAATTCGACATCGACGATATCGACATCGGAACTGGTGCCCGGCGGCGAGACGGCGCGCCTGATGTAGCCGGTTTCCGGATCGCGCCAGACCTGCTGGTCCTGCCGGCGCAGCAGCGGCGCGGCTTCTCCCTCCTCCGCAAAGAAGGCAGACAGCGACAGGCCGAGCGCGGCGCAAACGCGGGCGAGCAGTGCTGCGGTCGGGCTCGCCTCACCGCGCTCGATGCGCGAGATCATCGCCCGGCTGACGCCGGAGGCGGTGGCAAGATCGTCGAGCTTCAGGTTTCTATCGGTTCTCAGCCTTCGAATCCTGACGCCGATCGCGGTTTCGAGTTCCTGTTCCATTATCCGATCCATATTTCTACTATAATAGAAATGCATGGTTCAATCGTGGAATCAAGCGCTATTTTCGCCGCGCGACAGCGCGACTTATCGTAAACGAAACCCTGCTTTTCCGCTTTGCGGCAAGGGGATGCGCTGCTATATGCGGCGCATGAGCACCAATTCGACCCGCACGCCCCTCGACCATATCCGCAACTTCTCGATCGTGGCCCATATCGACCACGGCAAGTCGACGCTGGCCGACCGCCTGATTCAGTCGACCGGCGGCCTTGCCGAGCGCGACATGTCGGAGCAGGTGCTGGATTCGATGGATATCGAGCGCGAGCGCGGCATCACCATCAAGGCACAGACCGTTCGCCTGCACTACAAGGCCAATGACGGCGAAACCTATATCCTGAACCTGATCGACACGCCCGGCCACGTCGACTTCGCCTATGAAGTCTCGCGTTCGCTGTCGGCCTGCGAGGGCTCGCTGCTCGTCGTCGACGCCTCCCAGGGCGTCGAGGCGCAGACGCTCGCCAACGTCTACCAGGCGATCGACAACAACCACGAGCTGGTCACGGTTCTCAACAAGATCGACCTGCCGGCGGCCGAGCCCGACCGAATCAAGGAACAGATCGAGGAAGTGATCGGCATCGACGCTTCCCAGGCCGTGCTGATTTCGGCGAAGACCGGCCTCGGCATTCCCGACGTGCTTGAGGCGATCGTGCACCAGCTGCCGGCGCCGAAGAGCGAAGCCGGCGAGAAGGGCCCGCTGAAGGCGCTGCTCGTCGACAGCTGGTACGACACCTATCTCGGCGTCATGGTTCTGGTGCGCATTCTCGACGGCGTGCTCTCCAAGGGCATGACGATCCGTATGATGGGCACGGACGCCAAGTATCAGGTCGAGCGCGTCGGCGTGCTGACGCCGAAGATGCTGGCGGTTGATTCACTCGGCCCGGGCGAGATCGGCTTCTTCACCGGCTCGATCAAGGAAGTGGCGGACACCCGCGTCGGCGATACCATCACCGAGGACAAGAAGCCGACGGCGACGGCGCTGCCGGGCTTCAAGCCGGCTCAACCCGTCGTGTTCTGCGGTCTCTTCCCCGTCGATGCGGCCGACTTCGAAGATTTGCGCGCTGCCATGGGCAAGCTGCGCCTTAACGATGCGTCCTTCTCGTTCGAAATGGAAAGCTCGGCCGCTCTCGGCTTCGGCTTCCGCTGCGGCTTCCTCGGCCTGCTGCATCTCGAAATCATCCAGGAGCGCCTGGAGCGTGAGTTCGATCTCGACCTCATCGCCACCGCCCCTTCGGTCGTCTATCAGCTGACCATGACCGACGGTTCGGAGCGCGAGCTGCACAACCCGGCCGACATGCCCGATGTCGTCAAGATCTCCGAGATCCGCGAACCCTGGATCAAGGCCACCATCCTGACGCCGGACGATTATCTCGGCGGTATCCTGAAGCTCTGTCAGGACCGTCGCGGCATCCAGACGGAACTCACCTATGTCGGCAAGCGCGCCATGCTCACCTACGAGCTGCCGCTCAACGAAGTGGTGTTCGATTTCTACGACCGCCTGAAGTCGATCTCCAAGGGCTATGCCTCGTTCGACTATCACCTGGCCGATTACCGCGAGGGTAACCTCGTGAAGATGTCGATCATGGTCAATGGCGAGCCGGTCGACGCGCTCTCCATGCTGGTGCACCGCACGGCTGCTGAAAAGCGCGGCCGCGACATGTGCGAAAAGCTGAAGGACCTGATCCCCAGACACATGTTCAAGATCCCGATCCAGGCTGCGATCGGCGGCAACGTGATCGCCCGCGAGACGATCTCGGCGATGCGCAAGGACGTGACCGCCAAGTGCTACGGCGGCGACGCATCACGCAAGCGCAAGCTGCTCGACAAGCAGAAGGAAGGCAAGAAGCGCATGCGGCAGTTCGGCAAGGTCGATATTCCGCAGGAAGCCTTCATTGCCGCGCTGAAGATGAAGGACGACTGAGGCTCTTTGCTTCTGCCTGATATGCGCATATCATATGCGCATATCAGGAGACCGATCATGCCTCAGACCCGTCGCAAGGCCGCCAACCTGTCGCTCGACAGCGAGCTCGTCTCGCAGGCGCGCGAACTGAACCTCAATGTTTCCAAGGCCGCGGAAGACGGCCTCAGGCGGGCCATCAAGAGCGAGCGCGAACGGCTGTGGCTGATCGAGAACGCCGAGGCGATCGATGAAGCGAACGCCTATGTCGAGAAACATGGGCTGCCCTTCGCGAAGTACCGCACATTCTAATGGCACGCTTTCACGTCTACGAAGTGGGCGGCGACTATGCTCTCGATGTGCAGTCGCACCTGCTCTATCGGCTCAACACGCGTGTCATGATTCCGCTCGTCGTTGCCAGCCAGGTTGTAAACGTCATGTCTAGGCTAAACCCGGTCTTCGTGGTCAACGGCAGGAACTATCTGATGTCCACCGAGCGCATGGCGTCCATTCCGCTATCGGAGATCGGCGCGGAAGTGGCCGATCTCTCGTCCCGAAGCGACGACATCACCGCCGCCCTCGACTTTCTCTTCCAAGGTTTCTAGGTGTTCCTCGCCATATAATCCTTCGTCAGCTTTTCGTAATCCTGCATCTCCGGCAGGGCCTCGTAGCTGTGCTCAGCGCCGGTTTCAGCGAAAGCAAGCTTCTCGCGGGTCCATGTTTCGATGAAGGGCGTGAACCAGCTGGCGTCGTCGAGCATGGTCGGGCGCAGGTTGACGAACCACTCCATGCCTTCCGTCTTCGTGAACATCCAGGTCATGCAGTGCGGGCAGAAATAGTGGTGCGACATGGCGCCGTGGAGGCCGCCGATGACGGGTTCACCGCTGGTGATCTCGAAACCGTCGGAGGGGATCGCCGCGCTCAGCGAATAGGCGCTCGAGGACATGGTCTGGCAGCCGGTGCAGTGGCAGGCCATGGCCAGAAGCGGCTTGGCGCTGATCTTCAATCGCACGCGACCGCAGCGGCAGCCACCCTCGCTCGGCAAATTCAACTGGCTCATCTCTATCTCCCTGATTCCGATTGAGATGATAGCGCCCGGCGGGCTGAGATGAAGGGGATCGGTCGAATAAATGCGGCTGATGGTGAACTCTCAACCTGCGGGACGAGATAGTTGCACTCGGATTGCCCATCCTGCCTCATTGAAAATGCGAAATAATCTGTCGCGGCCGCGACATATCCGTACCCACGGGTGTGTTGACCGGCGCGAATGCATTTTCAATCACTGATTGTCTATATCATTATTTAGGCTCCGGCCGACATGCGGGTAATCCCTAGCGCAGACGCTATGCCTGGCGCGACATATCGACTTTTAACCGGCTAATAGGCAGTCTTTTCACCCGGTTTTCCCCACTATTCGCCGCTTTCGTTTTGGGGGTTGCAACGGCCGACCTTTACGATAGGTTGCGCGTTGACTTGCACGTAACAGGTCACCAAGGGAACAACGACGAATAAAAGGCGCTAAAAAGCCTAGAAAGGTGGGCCCCCACATGAACTTCCCCACAAAGAAAATTCTTGCCTCCGCAGTGCTTGGCTCGCTGCTGGCATTCTCCGCCCACGCTGCGACGATCAACATCCACAATGGCGGCGACCCGCAATCGCTCGATCCGCAGAAGCTCTCCGGCGACTGGGAGAACCGCATTGCTGGCGACATCTTCGAAGGTCTGGTGACCGAGGATGCGCATGACAATCCTGTCGCCGGCCAGGCCGCGAGCTGGACGATCTCCGACGACCGCAAGGTCTATACCTTCAAGCTGCGCGACGGCATCCAGTGGTCCGATGGCCACCCGGTGACCGCAGGCGACTTCGTGTTCGCCTTCCAGCGCCTGATGGACCCGAAGAACGCCGCCGACTACGCCTATCTGCAGTTCACCATCAAGAACGCCGAGAAGATCAACAAGGGCGAGATCACCGATTTCAGCCAGCTGGGCGTCAAGGCGATCGACGACAAGACGCTCGAGATCACGCTTGAAAACCCGACCCCCTACTTCCTCAACGCGCTGATGCACTACACGGCCTATCCGCTGCCCAAGCACGTCGTGGAGGCCAAGGGCGCCGACTGGGTAAAGATCGGCAACATCGTCACCAATGGTCCGTATACGCCGACGGAATGGATTCCAGGCTCGCACGTCACGACCAAGAAGAACGACAAGTATTGGGATGCCGCGAACGTCAAGATCGACGGCGCCAAGTTCTTCGTGCTCGAAGACCAGGAAGCCGCGCTGAAGCGCTACCGCGCCGGCGAATTCGACATCCTCACCGACTTCCCGACCGACCAGTACGAGTGGATGAAGAAGAACCTGCCGGGCCAGGCGCATGTCGCCCCGTTCTCCGGCCTCTACTACTACGTCATCAACTCGCAGAAGGGGCCGACCGCTGACAAGCGCGTGCGCCAGGCGCTCTCCATGGCGATCAACCGCGAGGTCATCGGACCGCAGATCCTCGGCACCGGCGAGCTGCCGGCTTACTCCTGGGTACCGCCGGGCACCGCCAATTACGGCGAGCCGGCCTACATCTCCTGGAAGGATGAGCCCTACAAGCAGAAGGTCGAAGAGGCCAAGAAGCTCTTGACGGAAGCCGGATTCGGACCCGACAAGCCGCTCACCCTGCAGCTCAAGTACAACACCAACGACAACCACAAGCGCATCGCCGTTGCGATCGCCGCCATGTGGAAGCCGCTCGGCGTCAATGTCGAACTCATCAACGCCGAAACCAAGGTGCACTACGACCAGCTGCAGCGCGGTGACGTGCAGGTTGGCCGCGCCGGCTGGCTCGCCGACTACAACGATCCGGACAACTTCCTGAATCTGCTCGTCACCGGCGTGCAGATGAACTATGGCCGCTGGTCGAATGCCGACTACGACAAGCTGATCAAGGACGGCAATGCCGAAACCGATCTGACGAAGCGGGCGGAGATGTTCAAGAAAGCCGAGCAGATCGCACTCGACGACAGCGCCGCGTTGCCGATCTACTACTACGTTTCCAAGAACGTGGTCTCGCCGAAGATCGAAGGCTTCGTCGACAACATCCAGGACATCCACCGCACCCGCTGGCTGTCCATAAAGGAATAAAGAGAGGCATTGTCTTCACCCTGCCCGGGGGCGATTGCAACAGGTCAAGACCCCTCCCAACCCTCCC
>UBJO01000147.1 GCA_900465665.1 Hyphomicrobiales bacterium | reverse complement strand
ACGAGAGGTTTGCCGAACAGACGGGCCCAGGCCTGCGTGCTGGCGCGCTGAATAGCGACGATGGATGTCCCCTTGGTCCACCAGTCGTTTCCGACGGCGATGATGAAGTCCGGATCATGGAGCATCGACTGCAACATGGGCCAGACAATCAGTTGCTCGTAGCAGATGAGCGGAGCCACGCGCTGGCCCCCAATCGATGCGGTCGGATTTGCGAAGAAATCCGCTCGTGCGCCGCCGCTCTTTCCAATCAGTCGCAGCCAGGGCTGCCACATCGAGCCGGGCACTGGCATGCGTTCCCGATAGAGGATCTCACTTTCGGTGGCCGAGACTCGGACCAGGACATTATCGTATCCCTGCGCATCGACCACAGCTGCGCCGGCGATGACGCTCAGATCGCCACCAGTGAGCTGCTGCCACCACAAGCGCTCTACAGACGGCGTCCAGAACCCAAGAGCACTCTCAGGCAAGAGCATGTAGGCGGTGTCGGGCCGGCGCTGTGACCGCAGCGTTGCAACAAGGTCACGATGCCGAGCAAGACTGGTATCGCGACCGAGAGTATTTCCGAACTGCAGGTCGACGCCCAGCCAGTCCCGCCCTATCTCGGGAGCGGTCCAGAATGCGGCGGACCAGAGCCAGAAACCTACGAGGGTCATGGCTGCAGCCGGTCTATATCGCGTCGTTATGATCGCGAGACCGGCTGTGACTGCCGCAAGCCCGGACCACCCCCATCCTGGAAACAGAATGCCTGCCGCGGTAATCGGATGCGCCCAGCCGACGATGCCGAACGGTGGGAGTGCCATCAGGACCATCGCGATTATATATCGCAGGGCTTTCCCGGCGCCGGATCGACGCGACCAAAGGGCGACATGGACAAACACGAAGCCGCTTGAGGCGACAAGCCACAAAATCAGTCCCGGCCAGATGTCCGACTGATAGAAGGCAGCCACGCCCTGCGGAAGACCACGCGACGCCGCCAGAAAATAGGTCGCTGAAACTAGACCAGCGGTGCGGCGACTGCGTGCCATCGACCACAACGCCGGAAATGCTACAGCTGCGGGAAGCGCCAATGCGTTTCCGCTCCAGGCAATATATCCGGTCGTGCAAGAAGTCAGAACAAGGGCGAGCGGCTGGATCCAATCAGGGCGCATAGGTCAGTACCTGCGTTGCAAAGCCAAGCACACCAGAAGCGGGGACCGGCCCGAAGTATCGCGAGTCCCAGGACCCGAGAAACGGTGAGTGTAGGAACAGGAAACCGGCCGGAACCGTCCCTCCCGCATACGGGCGCAGAGGTCGTCCTTGGCCGTCCCGAGACACGAGGTTGGAGCCTTCGATCGGCCGCCCATCGATCGTGACGTCGCCGGCGACATCAATGCGCTGACCGGCAATCGCCGCCACGGTCTTAATGAGCGGACCAAACCCGCCCGGGCATAGGCCCGCGCGAAGGTAGCCTCTCGCAAAACCCGCCGAGACACTTTCGGTCTCAGGCGGGCAGACGAATATCATGTCTCCGACGTGAACCGGACGATCGAGGCGTGCGACACGCCAGAGGCCGAGTGGCTCGCTGGGCGTTGTGTTGATCCGCAGGCCGCCGACGACCCCGCCGATGATCAGCGCAAGAAACGCAATGCATGATGCAGCAATGATAACGAGGGCCGTGCGCCTCTGGCGAGCAACGGCGGGTGTGGCGAAGATGTTCATCATTTTAGCGACAACCCTTTCGTCTGGGTTTGGCGCATGGTTTCGGCCTGTTTGAGTGCCGCCGCTATCCGCTCATGCGTCGCAAGTTGCTGAACGGTCCGGATCGTACCCCAGGCGGAATGCAGCTCTTGTTTCTGTGCCGGCTGCATGCCTGCGGACGCCGCCTCGAACGCCTTGCCATCTGCGGTCTTTGCCGCAAGTGGCAGGAAGGTTCTTTCGCCGAAGCGCTCCGACACGGC
>UBJO01000062.1 GCA_900465665.1 Hyphomicrobiales bacterium | reverse complement strand
CCCCTATATCCACCCGGCCGACCCCTCGATCCCCCGCACGCCGCTGCCCGATGTCTTCGTGCCCTCCGGCCGCGCCATGCCGGAAGCCTCGCGCCATAGCGAGGAGGCCGGGCAGAGCCGCGTCGAGCAGACGCTGGGCGAGATCGGCGGCGCCGTGCGCACCGCGATCTCGGTCGAGCCGCGCGACGGCCGGCTTTGCGTCTTCATGCCGCCGGTCGAGCGCATCGAGGATTATCTCGAATTGATCGCGGCCGCCGAAAACGCCGCCGCCGAGCTCGGCCTGCCCGTCCATATCGAGGGCTACTCGCCACCGCAGGACGAGCGCATCAACGTCATCCGCGTCGCGCCCGACCCCGGCGTCATCGAGGTCAACATCCACCCGGCGTCGAACTGGCAGGACTGCGTGGCGATCACCAGCGTCGTCTATGAGGAAGCGCGCCAGTCGCGGCTCGGCGCCGACAAGTTCATGATCGACGGCCGCCACACCGGCACCGGCGGCGGCAACCATGTGGTGGTCGGCGGCGCCAATCCCGGCGACAGCCCTTTCCTGCGCCGTCCAGACCTGTTGAAGAGCCTGGTGCTGCACTGGCAGCGCCATCCCTCGCTCTCCTACATGTTCTCAGGCATGTTCATCGGCCCGACCAGCCAGGCGCCGCGCATCGACGAGGCCCGCCACGACAGCCTCTACGAGCTGGAAACCGCGCTCGCCCAGATCCCCGCGCCCGGCAAGGGGGTCACCCCCCTGCCCTGGATCACCGACCGCCTGTTCCGCAACCTCCTGATCGACGTCACCGGCAACACCCACCGCGCCGAGATCTGCATCGACAAGCTGTTTTCGCCCGACGGACCGACCGGCCGCCTTGGCCTCGTGGAGTTCCGCGGCTTCGAAATGCCGCCGAATGCGCGCATGTCGCTCGCCCAGCAGCTTCTGGTCCGCGCCCTCATCGCCCGCTTTTGGCAAAACCCGGCCGATGGCCGCTTCGTGCGCTGGGGCACCACGCTGCACGACCGCTTCATGCTGCCGCACTTCGTCTGGCAGGATTTTCAGGACGTGCTGGCCGACCTCAAGCAGAACGGCTTCGATCTCAGCCCGGAATGGTTCAAGGCGCAGCTCGAATTCCGCTTCCCCTTCTGCGGCGAGGTCGAATATGAGGGCTCGAAGCTGGAGCTGCGCCAGGCGCTGGAGCCCTGGAACGTCATGGGCGAGGAAGGCGCGATCGGTGGCACCGTGCGCTATGTCGACAGCTCCGTCGAGCGCCTGCAGGTGCGGCTCGAGACCAGCAATTCTTCCCGCTACACCGTCACCTGCAACGGCCGCACCGTGCCGCTGACGCCGACGGGCACCGCCGGCGTCTCGGTCGCCGGCGTCCGCTTCAAGGCATGGCAGCCGGCGTCGGGATTGCACCCGCTGCTGCCGGTCAACACGCCCCTCACCTTCGACATTTATGATACATGGTCGAAGCGTTCGATCGGCGGCTGCATCTATCATGTTGCCCATCCGGGCGGGCGTAACTATGACACCTTCCCGGTCAATGGTAACGAAGCCGAAGCTAGGCGTCTGGCGCGATTCGAGCCATGGGGGCATACATCGGGCGGCTATATCCCCGCGATCGAGACCGGATCACCGGAGTTCCCGCTGACGCTGGATCTGAGACGACCGGCAGGCATTTAGACGCATTAGACTAGGGGTTCATGGGCAAGAAACCGGCAAGAGAGCTACGGCAGCAGAAGAGCGAGCGCATCGGCAACGAGGCGGTGCTCGGCTATCGCCCGCCGCCTGGCGTCGCCGACGAGATGGTCGACCAGAACGGCGCGATCCGCCCGGTCTGGCAGCGCTTCATGGCGCATCTGAGCGGCATGCCGGAAAAGGACCTGACGGAGCGCTTCGCCCGCGCCGACCGCTATCTCCGCGATGCCGGCGTCTTCTACCGCGCCTATGGCAGCACCGGCAGCGCCGAACGCTCCTGGCCGCTCTCGCCCATCCCCGTTCTGATCGACGAGCGTGAATGGGAGAGCCTGTCGGAAGGCCTCGTCCAGCGCGCCGACCTGCTCGAAGCGATCGTCGCCGATATCTATGGCGACAACAGGCTGGTCGAGGATGGCGTGCTGCCGCCGGCGCTGATCGCCTCCAATCCGGAGTTCCAGCGCCCGCTCGTCGGCGTCAAGCCGGCCGGCGGCCACTATCTGCATTTCTGCGCCTTCGAGGTCGGTCGTGGCCCCGATGGCAACTGGTGGGTTCTGGCCGACCGCACCCAAGCCCCATCCGGCGCCGGCTTCGCGCTGGAAAACCGGGTGGCGACCACCCGCGCCTTCTCCGACATCTACGCCGAAACCCCGGTGCACCGCCTCGCCTCCTTCTTCGGCGCCTTCCGCGATGCGCTGCAGGGCATGAAGCACAGCGGCGACGACCGCATCGCGGTTCTGACCCCCGGCCCCGCCAACGAGACCTATTACGAGCACGCGTACATTGCCCGCTATCTCGGCTTCATGCTGCTCGAAGGCGAGGACCTGACCGTCGTCAACGGCAAGGTGATGGTGCGCACCGTCTCCGGCCTGAAGCCGATCACCGTGCTCTGGCGCCGCCTCGATTCCGCCTATGCCGATCCGCTTGAGCTCAACCAGACCTCGCACATCGGCACGCCGGGCCTCGTGGAAGCGCTGCGCGCCGAAAGCGTCACCATCGTCAATGCGCTCGGAAGCGGCATCATCGAAACGCGCGCGCTGCTCGCCTTCATGCCCACCATCTGCCGCCGCCTCTTCGGCGAGGAGCTGAAGATGCCGTCGATCGCCACATGGTGGTGCGGCCAGAAGAGCGAGCGCGACCATGTCGCACAGAACATCGAGAAGATGGTCATCGGCCCGGCCTATTCGCGCGCGCCCTTCTTCGACGACAATGGTGAATCCGTGCTCGGCTCGGCGCTGCGCGCCACTGCCCGCGATTCGATCGGCGATTGGCTGAACAGCGATGGCCCGAAGCTCGTCGGCCAGGAGGCCGTGACGCTCTCGACCACGCCGAGCTGGGTGAACGGCAAGCTGGTGCCGCGGCCGATGTCGCTGCGCGTCTTCGCCGCCCGCACAAAGAACGGCTGGCAGATCATGCCCGGCGGCTTCGCCCGCATCGGCGCCGGCGACGACGTGGCGGCGATCGCCATGCAATCGGGTGGCGCCGCCGCCGACGTCTGGATCGTTTCTGACAAGCCCGTCGAGCGGCACACGCTGCTGCCGACGGAGGCGAGCTTCACCCGCAACATGCCGGGCAGCCTGCCCAGCCGCGCCGCCGACAATCTCTTCTGGCTCGGCCGCTATATCGAGCGCGCCGAAGGGGCGCTGCGCATCCTGCGCGCCTGGCACGCCCGCTTCGCCGAGGCCGCCGATCCAAGCCAGCCGCTGCTGGCCGATGTCAGCGCCTATCTCGCCGCCGTCGATATCGACACCGAGGACGCGGTGCCCGACACGCTGCTGCGCAACATCGACAGCGCCGTCTATTCGGCGAGCAACATCCGCGACCGCTTCTCGCCGGATGGCTGGCTGGCGCTGACCGATCTCGCCAAGACCGCCCGCCGCTTCCACGCCACCGTATCGCCGGGCGACGACGCCAGCCATGCGATGACGATCCTGTTGCGCAAGCTCGCGGGCTTCGCCGGTCTCGTGCATGAAAACATGTACCGCTTCACCGGCTGGCGTTTCCTGTCGCTCGGCCGCCATATCGAGCGCGCGCTGCACATGACCCGCCTGCTCGGCCACATGTCCGGCCCGGAAGCGCCCGATGGCGCGCTCGACATGCTGCTCGAGATTGGCGACAGCGTCATGACCCACCGCCGCCGCTACAACGTCAACACGGCGCGGCTGACCGTCACCGACCTTCTGGCGCTCGACCCGCTCAACCCGCGCTCGATCCTCTTCCAGCTGAACGAGATCCTGCGCGAGGTCGAGCAGCTGCCGAATGCGCTCACCAACGGCCAGATGTCGCCCTTCTACCGCGAATCCATGCGCCTTCGCTCCGGCCTCGCCGTCATGACGCCCGAGACGATGACCGACGACGTCTATCGCAGCCTCGAACGCGAGCTCGAAAATCTCTCCGATCTCCTCGCGCAAACCTATCTGGGGTGATTACGTGCTCTACGATCTGTCGCTGCACATGGGCTATAGCTACGATTGGCCGGCCTCGGGCGCCCGCCACATCATGCGTCTTCTGCCGCTCTCGCTGCCCGATCGCCAGCGCCTGATCGCAGGCTCGATCAAGGTATCGCCGACGCCGGACGAGCAGTCCAATTTCATCGACTTCTTCGAGCACCCCGCGACCTCCTTCATGGTCCGCGCACCCCATGAGAAGCTCGATATCCGCATGCACGCCCGCGTGCAGGTCGAGAGCCACTCGATCACGGCCGATTTCTCGCCCGTGCTCGCCGATCTGCCGGAGGAGATCGCAGGCGTCTGGTCGCTGAAGCCGGGCTCGCCGCATCATTTTCTCGGCAACAGCCCGCGCCTGATCGAAACGCCCGTCATTTCGGATTACGCACAGGGCGTCGTCCAGCCCCGGCTGACGGTGCTGGAGATCGCCACCGCCCTCTGCGCCTCGATCCACAAAGACTTCACATACGACGCCGAGGCGACCAACGTCGACACCACGCCGATCGAAGCCTTCCGGCTGAAGCGCGGCGTCTGCCAGGATTTCAGCCATGTGATGATCCAGGCGCTGCGCAGCCTCGGCATACCCGCGGGCTATGTCTCCGGCTTCCTGCGCACCATCCCGCCGCCGGGCAAGGAGCGGCTGGAAGGGGCCGACGCCATGCATGCCTGGGTGCGCGTCTGGTGCGGCGAGACCACCGGCTGGGTGGAACTCGACCCCACCAATAACATCCCCGCCGGCACCGACCACATCGTCGTCGGCTACGGCCGCGACTACTCCGACGTCGCCCCCGTCATCGGCGTGCTGAAAAGCTATGGTGGCCAGCGCGCCGTGCAGGCGGTGGATGTCATTCCGGTGAAGTAGGGGTCGGAGGCCGGTTTCGTTCGAAAGCGCGTGAGAAAGCGACAATTCGCTAAAATTAGACCAGACTCATAAAGCTCACCTAAATGAACGTGGCCCAAGGATATTCCCAGACTTTGGAAAACCATCTGGGTGAACATGATGCGCGCCTTGCACTTGCTGAAGACCACTATCTCCCGTCTCGCGAATGATCGCGGCGGGAATTTCGCCATGGTGACGGCGTTGATTGCCACCCCGCTGCTTCTGGCAGGCGGCGCTGCGGTCGATTTCTCCTATGCGTCGAGCCAGAGAACCAATCTTCAGGAGATCGCCGACGCCGCGGCCCTGGAAGGCGGCAAGGTTTTCGACGGCACCAATCTCGCGGCGGCGACCACGCTCGCCAAGGCCTTTATCAAGGGCTATTCCGCGCAGATGCCGAGCGACGTCGCGTCGACCATGTCCGCCGATGGACGCACCTTCAAGGTCGCCATGACGGCGTCCGTACCGACGTCCATGATGAAGATCGCCAACATCAATTCGGTCGCCATCGGCGTCAACGCCGCAGCCATAGCCCCCGTCAAGCCGACGAAGATCACCTTCACCCCGACGCAGGCCCAGGGCTACTGGTACAAGAAGATTTCGATCATGGTCATCCGTCCCGGCAGCCCGTCGGAAGTGACCTTGGGCACGATCGTCTATCAGCCGACAACCCTCAACAACGCCGGCCAGGGTACGATGACGGTCGATCCGCCCAGCGGCGTCATCAACCTTGACAACTACACCAAGCTGATACTGAAGATGGAAATCAAGACGGATTATTGCGGCACCGGTTATGCCGGCTCGGTTTCCAACAATTCGAAGCAGACGGTAACCTGCACGGTCGTCGATGCCGCTTATAAGCTGAAGAACCCGGGCACCTGGCAGCAGAAGATGGTCTATAGCAACACGCTGCGGACCGATAATCCCGACCAGATGGACTCGCTTTATGTCGACGGCAAGCAATTGCAGAAGGGTACGGCCTATCCGCTTGAAAGCTACTTCGGTTGCTCCGCCAAGCAGAGCCATGCGTGGGAAGACGGTGGCGGCGCCGATCGCCAGGACTTCTTCTACACCGTCAGCGCCGACTGCAGCGGCAGCGACAGCAACTACGTTCGCCTGACGCAATAACATCGATTTCATTGCACGAAAAAGCCGCCCCGAACCGATCCGGGGCGGCTTTTTTGTTGCCGTGAAACCGGGGACGACCACGCCGCGCAACGCGATGGTGATGCCGGAAGGCCACAGCGCCGGGCGCAATTCGCCAGAATGACAAGCCCAGCCCGAATTCGTGTTGGAAAGCGACATTTCGTTAAAATCGAAGCGAATCCGTAAAAACAACCTCAACATGTTGGGCGCATGACTGCCACATTGTTAAAAGCAACTATTCGGGTGAGCATGATGAACACCTTGCATTCGTTTAAGCAAAGCATAACCGCCCTTTGGCGTGATCGCGGTGGCAATTTCGCGATGATGACGGCCATTGTTCTGCCCGTTCTGATTGGCAGTGCAGGCGTTGCTATCGACCTTTCGAACATGACCATGCAGAAGCGTCAGCTTCAGGACGCTGCTGACTCGGCAGCCTTGGCAGCCGCGACGGCGCTGGCCAATGGCAAAGTAACCACCGACGCACAGGCTCAGGCCCTAGCAAAGGATTTCGTTGCTGGACAGATGGCCAATTATATCAGCGGCACCGATGCGACAGCATTGAAAGACTCCATGACTGTCACCATCACGACGACGACGACCGCGACCAGCAAGAGCTACAAGATCAATGTGAACGCAGGCTACAACATGAGCCTTACGCCGCTCATGAAAGTGCTCGGCCAAGACAGCGTTACCATTGCCAGCAACAGCACCTCAACCAGCGGCATCAGCGAGCAGCGAAGCGCTGTCTCGATGACCCTGATTCTCGACCAATCCGGCTCGATGCTGGCTGACACTTCCACGCTGGACACCACCAAAACCAAATGCGCCAAATGGGACGAATCGGGTAGTCAGATCACCGAAAAAAGCGGCAGAACGACCATTACCGAGTTCAGTCCTTGCTACATCAAGAAGATCGACGCGCTGAAGACGGCCGCCAATCTGCTGTTGGACGAACTGGACAAGGCCGACCCATCGAAGCCCGCCAAGTATAGCCGTACCAATGCGATCGGCTGGAACAACATCATTCGCAGCTCCAGCTCCTTTGTATGGGGCACGAAAGATACGCGTACCTTGGTCAACGGCCTATCCGGCGGCAACGGTACAGAATCCTATGCCCCGATGAAGGCAGCTCATGCTGGCCTCCTCGATAGCCCGGCAGGTTCTGAAGCAAAGGTACAGGCGGCGGCCGGCAACACGAAGTTGACAAAATACATCGTCTTCATGACGGATGGTAACAACAACGCGACCAGCTCAGACACAAACACGCTCAACGAATGCACCGTTGCGAAGGACACCGACAACATCAAGATCTATTCGGTTGCCTTCATGGCCCCGGCCGGTGGCCGTGGGCAGGCGTTGCTCAGAAGCTGCGCATCCAGCCCCAGCTATTACTTCCAGGCTGAAAGCATGAGCGATCTGGTCGCAGCGTTCCAGAAGATCGGTCAGGATGCAGCGTCCGACAAGACCCTGCTGACACAGTAAGCCGCTCCCATTCCACAAAACAAAAAAGCCGCTCCGGAACAAACCGGAGCGGCTTTTCGTTGTTGTGCAATCCCATCTATCAAAATCAGAAAGCCGATAAAAATCAAGTTCTTTCCATCGTCCACGGGTGCCCCGCGTCAATTTTTCCGTTTGCTGGTTTTCCCTTGTTGCAAGTGCGTAGTAACGGTGCATAAACTGCATCGCTAGTGCGTGAGTAAATCGATTGAAGTACGTATAACCTACTGAAACCAAAACAGAATTGGCGAGCCCTGACGATGACCACCGTTTCGAAGCCCACCATCCCCTCTCCCGCACCGCGCAGCTCAAAGCCGGAAATTCTCGCAGAAGAAATCATCGAGCGCCTGACCTACCGCATCGGCAAGGATGCCAAGGTCGCCAAGCCGCACGACTGGCTGACGGCAACCATCCTCGTCATCCGCGACCGCATCATCGACAAGTGGATGGAGAGCACCCGCAAGGTCTACGCCACGGGCGCCAAGCGCGTTTATTATCTATCTCTCGAATTCCTCATCGGCCGCCTGATGCGCGATGCCGTGTCCAACCTCGGCCTGATGGAAGAGGTACGTGACGCGCTCGCTTCGCTCGGCGTCGATGTGTCAGTCATCGCCGGCCTCGAGCCGGATGCAGCGCTTGGCAATGGCGGTCTCGGCCGTCTCGCCGCCTGTTTCATGGAGAGCATGGCGACCGTCGACGTGCCTGCCTATGGCTATGGCATCCGCTATGTCCACGGCCTGTTCCGCCAGCAGATGGCCGATGGCTGGCAGGTCGAGCTGCCGGAAAGCTGGCTCGCTCACGGCAACCCCTGGGAATTCGAACGCCGCGAGAGCGCCTATGAAATCGGCTTCGGCGGCTCGGTCGATGTCGCCAACGGCGCCGATGGCGAACCGCGCTATGTCTGGAAGCCCGCCGAGCGCGTCATCGCCGCCGCCTTCGATACGCCCGTCGTCGGCTGGCGCGGCAAGCGCGTCAACACGCTCCGCCTCTGGTCGGCCCAGCCGATCGACCCGATCCTGCTCGATGCCTTCAACGCCGGCGACCATATCGGCGCGCTGCGCGAGAGCAACAAGGCCGAAAGCCTGACCCGCGTTCTCTACCCGGCCGACGCGACCCCTGCCGGCCAGGAGCTGCGCCTGCGCCAGGAGTTCTTCTTCTCGTCCGCCTCGCTGCAGGACATCCTGCGCCGCCATCTGCAGCAGTATGACGACTTCACGTCGCTGCCCGACAAGGTGGCGATCCAGCTGAACGACACCCATCCGGCCGTCTCCATCGCCGAACTGATGCGCCTGCTCTGCGACGTGCACGGGCTGGAGTTCGACCAGGCCTGGGACATCACCCGCGGCACCATCGCCTACACCAACCACACGCTTCTGCCCGAAGCGCTGGAAAGCTGGCCGGTGCCGTTGTTCGAGCGTCTCCTGCCGCGCCACATGCAGATCATCTACGCGATCAACGCCAAGGTTCTGCTCGAGGCCCGCAAGACCAAGAACTTCTCCGACACCGAAATTCGCTCGATCTCGCTGATCGAGGAAGGCGGCAGCCGCCGGGTGCGCATGGGCAACCTCGCCTTCGTCGGCTCGCATTCGATCAACGGCGTCTCGGCGCTGCACACCGACCTGATGAAGGTCACCGTCTTCGCCGACCTGCACAAGCTTTATCCCGACCGTATCAACAACAAGACCAACGGCATCACCCCGCGCCGCTGGCTGCAGCAGTGCAATCCGGGTCTGACGGGCCTGATCCGCGAGGCGATCGGCGACGATTTCCTCGACGACGCCGAAAAACTGCGCGCGCTCGACAAATTCGCCACCGACAGCGCCTTCCAGGAGAAGTTCGCGGCCGTCAAGCGCAACAACAAGGTGGCGCTCGCCAATCTGGTTGCGTCGCGCATGGGCGTGAAGATCGATCCGTCGGCGATGTTCGACATCCAGATCAAGCGCATCCACGAATACAAGCGCCAGCTCCTGAACGTCATCGAGGCGGTCGCGCTCTACGACCAGATCCGCTCGCGTCCCGAACTGGACTGGGTGCCGCGCGTAAAACTCTTCGCCGGCAAGGCGGCGCCGAGCTATCACAACGCCAAGCTCATCATCAAGCTGATCAACGACGTCGCCCGCACCATCAACAACGACCCGGCCGTGCGCGGCCTGCTCAAGGTCGTCTTCGTGCCGAACTACAACGTCTCGCTCGCCGAGGTCATGGTTCCGGCCGCCGACCTTTCCGAGCAGATCTCGACCGCCGGTATGGAAGCGTCGGGCACCGGCAACATGAAGTTCGGCCTCAACGGCGCGCTCACCATCGGCACGCTCGATGGCGCCAATGTCGAAATGCGCGACAATGTCGGCGAGGACAACATCAAGATCTTCGGCCTGCGCGCCGATGAGGTCGCCAACCTGCGCACCGACGGTCACAATCCGCGCGCCATCATCGAGGCCTCGCACGAGCTGTCGCAGGCGCTTTCGGCCATCGGCTCCGGCGTCTTTTCGCCGGATGACCGCAACCGCTATTCCGAGCTGATCGAGGGCATCTATTCGCACGACTGGTTCATGGTCGCCGCCGATTTCGATGCCTACGCCCAGGCCCAGCGCGAAGTCGACGAGCTCTGGAACGACAAGTCCGCCTGGAGCGAAAAGACCATCCGCAACACCGCCCGCATGGGCTGGTTCTCGTCGGACCGCACGATCAGGCAGTATGCCAAGGAAATCTGGAGAGCCGGATGAAAACGCCGAAGGCGACCCCTGAAGTCAAGCTTCCCTGGGAAATTTCGGCAGATGAAATAGCGGCGATCCTTGCCGGCGCGCATTCCAATCCGTTTGCCGTTCTGGGCGTCCACAAATCGGGCAGCGTTTACGTTGCCCGATGCTTCATTCCCGGCGCCGAAGAGGTGACCGCGATGTCGCTCGACGGCACCGCGATCGGCGATCTGGCGCTTCAGCATCCCGATGGCTTCTTCGCCGGCACCATCGCGGTCAACAAGCAGGTGCCGGTGCGCTATCGCGCCCGCCGTGGTGATGCCGAATGGGCCGTCACCGACCCTTACAGCTTCGGCCCCGTTCTCGGGCCGATGGACGATTATTACGCCCGCGAAGGCTCGGACCTGCGCCTCTTCGACAAGATGGGCGCGCACTGGATCAAGCACGAAGGCGCTCAAGGGATCCACTTCGCCGTCTGGGCGCCGAATGCGCAGCGCGTCTCCGTCGTCGGCGATTTCAACAATTGGGACGGCCGCCGCCACGTCATGCGGCTTCGATCAGGCGCCGGCATCTGGGAAATCTTCGCCCCCGATGTGCCGACGGGCGTCGCCTACAAATTCGAGATCCGCGGCCAGGACGGCGTGCTCTTGCCCTTGAAGGCGGACCCCTTCGCGCGCCGCAGCGAGTTGCGCCCGAAGAACGCCTCGGTCACCACGCCTGAACTTCTGCAGGAGTGGGAGGACGAAGCCCACCTCAAGCACTGGAGCGAGATCGACAAGCGCCGCCAGCCGATCTCCATCTACGAGGTGCATGCCGGCTCCTGGCAGCGCCGCGACGACGGCACGTTCCTCTCCTGGGACGAGCTCGCCGCCCGCCTGATCCCCTATTGCGTCGACATGGGCTTCACCCATATCGAATTCCTTCCGATCACCGAGCACCCCTATGATCCGTCCTGGGGCTACCAGACAACGGGCCTCTATTCGCCCACCGCCCGCTTCGGCGAGCCGGAGGGTTTCGCCCGCTTCGTCAACGGCGCCCACAAGGTCGGCATCGGCGTCATCCTCGACTGGGTGCCGGCGCATTTCCCGACCGACGCGCATGGCCTCGGCTGGTTCGACGGCACCGCACTCTATGAGCACGAGGACCCGCGCAAGGGCTTCCACCCGGATTGGAACACGGCGATCTACAATTTCGGCCGCACCGAGGTCGTGTCCTATCTCGTCAACAACGCGCTCTACTGGTCCGAGAAATTCCATCTCGACGGCCTGCGCGTCGATGCCGTCGCCTCGATGCTCTACCTCGATTACTCCCGCAAGCACGGCGAGTGGATCCCCAACGAATATGGCGGCAACGAAAACCTCGAGGCCGTCCGCTTCCTGCAGAACATGAACACCCGCATCTATGCCGAGCACCCCGGCGTCATGACCATCGCCGAGGAATCGACGTCATGGCCCAAAGTCTCGCAGCCGGTGCATGAAGGCGGCCTCGGCTTCGGCTTCAAGTGGAACATGGGCTTCATGCACGACACGCTGAGCTACATGAGCCGCGAGCCGGTGCATCGCAAGCATCATCACAACGAGCTCACCTTCGGCCTGCTCTACGCCTACTCGGAAAACTTCGTGCTGCCGCTGTCCCACGACGAAGTGGTGCACGGCAAGGGCTCGCTGATCGCCAAGATGCCCGGCGACGATTGGCAGAAGTTCGCCAATCTGCGCGCCTATTACGCGCTGATGTGGGGCTATCCCGGCAAGAAGCTTCTGTTCATGGGCCAGGAGTTCGCCCAGTGGAGCGAATGGAACGAGGCCGGCTCGCTCGATTGGAACCTGCTGCAGTATCGCATGCACGAGGGCATGCGCCGCCTGGTGCGCGACCTCAACTTCACCTACCGCAGCAAGCCGGCGCTGCACGCCCGCGACTGCGAGGGCGAAGGCTTCGAATGGCTGGTTGCCGACGACCACGAGAACTCGGTCTTCGCCTGGCTGCGCAAATCGCCAGGTGAAAAGCCGGTCGCCGTCATCTGCAACATGACGCCGGTATACCGCGAGAACTACGCAGTCAGGCTGCCGACCGAGGGCCGCTGGCGCGAAATCCTGAATACCGATGCCGACATCTATGGCGGCAGCGGCAAAGGCAATGGCGGTCGTGTCCAGGCGGTCAACGCCGGCGGCACCATCGTCGCATCACTGACCTTGCCGCCGCTGGCGGTTATCATGCTTGAACCTGAGACTTGAGACTGGTGGGAGGAAGACAATGGTAGAAAAACGCATTCAGCCACTTGCCCGCGATGCAATGGCCTATGTTCTCGCCGGCGGCCGGGGGAGCCGTCTGAAGGAACTCACCGACCGACGCGCCAAGCCCGCGGTCTATTTCGGCGGCAAGTCGCGCATCATCGATTTCGCGCTGTCCAACGCGCTGAACTCCGGTATCCGCCGCATCGGCGTCGCCACCCAATACAAGGCACACTCGCTGATCCGCCACATGCAGCGCGGCTGGAACTTCTTCCGCCCCGAGCGTAACGAGAGCTTCGACATCCTGCCGGCCTCCCAGCGCGTCTCCGAGACGCAGTGGTATGAGGGCACCGCCGACGCGGTCTACCAGAACATCGACATCATCCAGGACTACGGCGTCGAGTACATGGTCATCCTCGCCGGCGACCACGTCTACAAGATGGACTACGAGTACATGCTGCAGCAGCATGTCGACAGCGGCGCCGACGTCACCATCGGCTGCCTCGAAGTGCCGCGCATGGAAGCCGTGGGCTTCGGCGTCGTGCATGTCGACGAGACCGACCGCATCATCGATTTCGTCGAAAAGCCCGCCGATCCGCCGGCCATCCCTGGCAAGCCGGACAGCGCCTTCGCCTCGATGGGCATCTACGTCTTCCGCACCAAGTTCCTGATCGAGGAACTGCGCCGCGACGCAGCCGACCCGAATTCCAGCCGCGACTTCGGCAAGGACATCATTCCTTATATCGTCAAGAACGGAAAGGCCGTCGCGCACCGCTTCGCCAATTCCTGCGTGCGCTCCGATTTCGAGCGCGAGCCCTACTGGCGCGACGTCGGAACCATCGATGCCTACTGGCAGGCCAATATCGACCTGACGGCGATCGTTCCCGAACTCGACATCTACGACAAGTCCTGGCCGATCTGGACCTATGCCGAGATCTCGCCGCCGGCGAAGTTCGTCCATGACGACGAGAACCGCCGTGGCTCGGCGACCTCCTCGGTCATCGCCGGCGATTGCATCATCTCCGGCGCCACGCTGAACAACAGCCTGCTCTTCACGGGTGTGCGCGCCAATTCCTACTCGAAGCTTGAGGGCGCCGTCGTGCTCCCGAGCGTAAAGATCGGCCGCCACGCGCAGCTGACGAATGTCGTGATCGACCACGGCGTCGTCATTCCGGAAGGTCTTGTTGTCGGCGACGACCCGGTTCTCGACGCCAAGCGTTTCCGCCGCTCAGAAGGCGGGATCTGCCTCATCACGCAGCCGATGATCGACAAGCTGGATATGTAAACGATGAAAGTTCTTTCGGTTTCGTCCGAAGTCTTCCCATTGATAAAGACAGGGGGCCTGGCCGATGTGGCCGGCGCCCTGCCGATCGCGCTGAAGCGCTTCGGCATCGAAACCAAGACGCTGATGCCCGGCTATCCCGCGGTGATGAAGGTCATCCGCGACCCGGTCGTCCGCATGCGCTTCGACGATCTGCTCGGCGAACCGGCGACGGTTCTGGAGGTCAATCACGAGGGGCTCGATATCCTCGTCCTCGACGCGCCCGCCTATTACGACCGCTCCGGCGGCCCCTATCTGGACGCAACAGGCAAGGACTACCACGACAACTGGCGCCGCTTTGCCGCGCTATCGCTTGCCGGCGCCGAGATCGCCGCCGGCCTGATGCCCGGCTGGAAGCCAGACGTCGTCCATGCGCATGACTGGCAGGCGGCCATGACGCCCGTCTACATGCGCTTTTACCCGACGCCCGAACTCCCCAGCATCCTCACCATCCACAACATCGCCTTCCAGGGCCAGTTCAGCGCCGAGATCTTCTCCGGCCTGCGCCTTCCCCCGCAGGCCTTCTCGGTGGAAGCGCTGGAATATTACGGCAATATCGGTTTCCTGAAGGGTGGCCTGAAGACCGCGCACGCGATCACCACCGTCAGCCCCTCCTATGCCGGCGAGATCCTGACCTCCGAGTTCGGCATGGGTCTTGAGGGTGTCATCGCCAGCCGCATCGAGGCGCTGCACGGCATCGTCAACGGCATCGACCACGAGGTCTGGGACCCCGCCACGGACGCCGTGCTGCAGACCCATTACACCGGCGCGACGCTGAAGAACCGCGCCGCCAACCGCGCCGCCGTCCAGGAATTCTTCGGCCTGCACGACGACAACGCGCCGATCTTCTGCATCATCAGCCGTCTCACCTGGCAGAAGGGCATGGACCTGATCGCCGCCTGCGCCGATGAGATCGTCGCCATGGGCGGCAAGCTTGCCATTCTGGGCTCCGGCGATCCGGCGCTTGAAGGCTCGCTGCTCGCCGCCTCCGCCCGCCATCCCGGCCGCATCGGCGTGTCGATCGGTTACAACGAGCCGATGTCGCACCTGATGCAGGCCGGTTCCGACGCCATCATCATCCCCTCGCGCTTCGAGCCCTGCGGCCTGACGCAGCTTTATGGCCTGCGCTATGGTTGCGTGCCGATCGTCGCCCACACGGGCGGCCTTGCCGACACCGTCATCGATGCCAATCACGCCGCACTTGCGGCCAAAGTGGCAACCGGGATACAATTCTCTCCGGTGACCGCTTCCGGTCTGTTGCAGGCAATCCGCCGTGCGCTACATCTCTATACCGATCAAAAGGTCTGGACCCAATTGCAAAAGCAGGGCATGAAATCGGATGTTTCGTGGGAGAAAAGCGCCGAGCGCTATGCTGCCCTCTATTCAAGCCTCGCCCCGAAAGGCAAGTGACAGAAAATGAACAAGTCCGTATCCACCACCCCCTATCAGGATCAGAAGCCCGGCACATCGGGACTGCGTAAAAAGGTCCCGGTATTCCAACAGCCGAACTACGCGGAAAACTTCATCCAGTCGATTTTCGATTCGCTGGAAGGATTTCAGGGCAAGACCCTCGTCATCGGCGGCGACGGACGCTACTACAACAAGGAAGTCATTCAGAAGGCGATCAAGATGGCCGCCGCCAATGGCTTCGGTAAGGTCATCGTCGGCAAGGGCGGCATCCTCTCGACGCCGGCTGCCTCGCACGTGATCCGCAAGTACAAGGCCTTCGGCGGCATCATTCTCTCCGCCAGCCATAATCCCGGCGGCCCGACCGAAGACTTCGGCATCAAGTACAACATCAGCAATGGCGGCCCGGCGCCGGAAAAGATCACCGACGCGATCTATGCGCGCACCAAGGTGATCGACACCTACAAGATCGCCGATTTCCCCGACGTCAATCTCGACCGCATCGGCAAGGACGAGCTGCCCGGCGGCATGCTGCTTTCGGTTCTGGACTCCGTCGAGGACTACACGGCGCTGATGGAAGAGCTGTTCGACTTCGGCGCCATCCGCAACCTGATCAGCCTCGGCTTCCGCATCGCGTTCGATGCGATGAGCGCCGTCACCGGCCCCTACGCCAAGGAAATCTTCGAAAACCGCCTCGGCGCCCCGTCCGGCTCGGTCCGCAACTTCATGCCGCTGCCCGATTTCGGCGGCCACCATCCGGACCCGAACCCGGTTCACTGCAAGGAACTCTACGACGAGATGATGGGCGACGACGCCCCTGATTTCGGCGCGGCATCCGACGGCGACGGCGACCGTAACCTGATCATCGGCCGCGGCATCTTCGTAACCCCCTCCGACAGCCTGGCGATCATCGCTGCCAACGCCAACCTCGCCCCCGGCTATTCCGGCGGCCTCACCGGCATCGCCCGCTCCATGCCGACCTCGGGTGCGGCCGACCGCGTCGCCGAAAAGCGTGGGATCGGCATGTATGAAACGCCGACCGGCTGGAAGTTCTTCGGCAACCTGCTCGACGCCAACATGGCGACGATCTGTGGCGAGGAGAGCGCCGGCACCGGCTCCAACCACGTGCGCGAGAAGGACGGCCTCTGGGCTGTCCTGATGTGGCTGAACATCCTGGCCGTGCGCGGCGAGAGCGTTCAGGACATCGTCACCCAGCACTGGCAGACCTACGGCCGCAACTACTATTCGCGCCACGACTATGAAGGCGTCGACACAGAAGCCGCCAACGGCCTGGTGGACAATCTCCGCGCCCAGCTCTCCAGCCTTCCCGGCAAGACCTTCGGCCCGCTCAAGGTCGAAAAGGCAGACGATTTCGCCTATCACGATCCGGTCGACAAGTCGGTGAGCGAACACCAGGGCATCCGCATCATGTTCGAGGGCGGCTCCCGCGTGGTCTTCCGCCTGTCGGGCACCGGCACCTCGGGCGCCACGCTGCGCGTCTACATCGAGCGCTACGAGCCCGATTCCAGCCGCCACAACATCGAGACCCAGGAAGCCCTGGCCGACCTGATCGCCGCCGCCGAAACCATCGCCGACATCAAGTCCCGCACCGGCCGCGACGCCCCTTCGGTGATCACCTGAGATAGCCTCTCTAATGCCCGATCGGGAGCAGCGGATGCCTCTACCCCCCTCTGCCCTGCCG
>UBJO01000136.1 GCA_900465665.1 Hyphomicrobiales bacterium | reverse complement strand
TATTCGCCGGACCTGAACCCTATCGAAATGGCATTCTCGAAACTCAAGTCACTCCTGCGAAAGCGGGCCGCTCGAAGCTTCGATACAATAACCAAAGCGCTCGGCGACATCATCACACTCTTCTCCGTCACCGAATGCCGAAACTTCTTCAAGGCAGCAGGATATGAGGCTGAATAGATGCGACACGCTCTAGCTCTGAATCTTGCAAAAAGCGTTAGCGTAATCCGGATGTCTGTAAGCGGCTCTACCCGCTTTTGGCCAGAATTAGCCTGGGTTTGTCATATACTCGAAATTGGGACCTTTAACGCGGCTGGGGGTTTAGGTTACCGGTGACGATGCGGCAGACTCACGCAGCTGGCTCGCTGAGCCGTTCACTGCCCGGATAGCGCCGGCATTTCGAGGGCGTTTTCCCGGTCAGGGGGCCTCACTGTTGGTTTCCACGCGGAACTGAGCCGGTTTTTCCACCGAGAAGTGAGCCACCTTTGAGTATGGTTTTCTGATCAAGGTTTGGTCAAGGGATTGGCTTCTTCTCCTTTCTTCTGTGCTGCGGCAGCCTAGCTGGCTTTGAAGCGGAAGCTGTCGTTACCGGTTTCCAGGATATGGCAACGGTGGATCAAACGATCGAGCAGAGCGGTGGTCATCTTGACGTCGCCGAAGACGGTTGCCCACTCGCTGAAGTTTAGGTTGGTGGTAATCACGAGGCTGGTCCGCTCGTAGAGTTTGCTTAACAGGTGGAAGAGTAGTGCTCCGCCTGAGGCGCTGAACGGCAGGTATCTATAGCGCGGCGATCAGGATGAGACGCCGCATTGCCTCACTAGAAATGTTCCCCAATTGTTGGCCGTTGCCTCATCTGATTTGCTCCCAGCATTTGTGGGTGAGGAGCAAATCAGATGAGGCTGATCAGCGTGACGACGAAGAAGGAATTGGTTGCTGCTTTGGCAAAGCGCTATGCGGCCGGAAAGCGGGAGGAAAAATCGCGGATCCTCGATCAGTTTGTTTCGATTAGTGGGATGCATCGCAAACACGCGATGCGTTTATTGCGGGGGGCGGATAAGCAACCGCAATCGCGAACGCGGGCGCAGATTTATGACGAGGCGACCCGACAGGCTCTTATTGTTTTGTGGGAAGCCTCCGACCGCATCTGTGGCAAGCGATTGAAGCCCTTGCTGCCAATTCTGATCTCATCGATGGAACAACATGGCCATTTGAAGTTAGACGATCAGGTCCGCACACTTCTGCTACAGATGAGTGCGGCTACCATCGACCGTGCATTGAAAAGCGTGCGAGAAACAGCAGGCGGCCGTCGACGCCGACGTTCCGTTGCTTCATCGGCATTGAAGCGGAGTATCCCAATTCGAAAATTCTCCGACTGGGGTGATCCCGCACCTGGCTTCATCGAGGCCGATCTGGTGTCGCACTCCGGTCCCAACGCACGCGGCAGCTTTATTCATACTCTTGTCCTTACGGATATTGCGACCGGTTGGACCGAGTGCGCGCCTCTGATTGTTCGCGAACAGAAGCTCTTGACGGATGTTTTGACCGAGCTTCGCCGCATGATGCCGTTCCCGCTGCTTGGCTTTGATACGGACAACGATAGCGTATTCATCAACGAGACCCTCAGGGACTATTGCGTTCATTCAGATATCGAATTCACTCGTTGTCGGCCATATCGCAAAAATGATCAGGCTTATGTGGAGCAGAAAAACGGATCGGTCGTCCGCCGAATTGTTGGCTATCATCGGTATGAGGGTGTTGAAGCTGCAGCGACACTTGCGGAGCTTTATCGTTCGGTACGCTTGTTCGTGAACTTCTTTCAACCGTCGTTTAAATTGCTTGGGAAGCAGCGAAATGGAGCGATGGTCAAGAAGCTCTACTCTTCTCCCGCGACGCCACATCAACGGCTATTGTCAGATGCAAGGACGGCGGTGGAGGTACGCGACCCCTTGGTGAGCATGAGTGAGCAACTCGACCCTGTGACGCTCCTCCGCAACATTCGTGCAGGACAACAGCGGCTTGCCGAAATTGCGCATCAGGGAACACCCTCAAGCGAGGCTCCCGATATCGAGAGCTTCTTGCGAAGCCTGCGTATCGCGTGGACGGAGGGCGAAGTTCGTCCGACCGCGAAAGCAAAGCCAAAACTAAAGCGCGAGCGAGGGCGGCCTGACCGCTGGTTAACGTCACGAATGATCTTTACAGTTGGTTTGAAGCTGAGCCATGGAGAACCGGCAGAGAGCTTCTCGAGCGACTTCAAGGCATTTATCCCGGCGAGTATCCTGATGGACTAATCCGTACGGTGCAACGACGGGTGAAAGGCTGGCGTCGCGATCGAGCGCATAGAATGATATTCGGAAACGAGACTGGCGAAGATCAACAACTACCAGAGCTCAGCAGGGCATAGGGAGCATTCTGGTGAGGCAATATGCTATCCGTTCGGGAGCATTCTTCGATGAGGCAATACGAATCTCACCTTGATTGGGTTCTTCCGCATATTTGGTGCAGGTCAGAGTTTCCGCCTGTTTGCGGGTTCGCTATGGGTTGTTCAGGAGCCAGTCCCACAGCATTTTTTGAATTTTTTGCCTGATCCACACGGGCAGGGATCGTTTCGGCCGGGCCTGGCAAACGAGCGCAGGCCAGCAGAGACGCTTTTCTTTTCGAGTTCGGACATTCGCCAATACGCCGCGATTGCCAAAACGGTGTCCGGCAGGGCCTCAATTGCGTCGTCGATCACGTGCTCTTTTTCCTCGATGGCAAGGTCGTCGGGCAGATTTTCGGGATCACAGAGCATAATGATGGGAACGAGCAGCATCGCGGCTTCAGACTTGAGCATCTTAGTCCAGTCACGCTGGCGCAACGCGAAGGACTCGACAAAGCCGTCAGCCCAGTCCCAGGCGATGACGGTGTCGCCGGATTGCCAAAAAACAGGCTCGACGGTCTCGTTGTCGATTTGCCGGACGATCTCGTCGTAACGGCCCATAATGGCCCCAAGCACAGCCTGCGCTTGGCTCTCATCGTCAAATTGGGGCGCAGACCCGCCCCAAATAACCGGCAACCACTCGTCGGGCGGGATTGGCTCCGGCCCGACGGCGATGCCGGTCAAAAAGCCATCCAGGTCGGACAGCAGCATACTCTCCGCTGGAGAACTGTCGGACATGAGATAAGGAACCGGTCGTCGAGCAGCTCGCGATCACTGCGATCAAAAGACATCGCGACCTAATGAAACATGCCGGAGAACTGTATCGGAGGCGTCCTCTCCGACGTTCAAGCGGACAAGAAACCAGCGGGGGTTGCACACGTTAAGTATCTTGACGCGGCAATCCAGATGCATTCGCAAATGTCTGCACTCGTAGCACTTCTAGACGTACTCGGGAGAACACCGAAGGTCTAGAACGGTCACATCAATCCACGTCGAATGGCCAAAGCCACCAGCTGCGCGGATGTCGGCTACGTCTTGCACTATTTTGACGAGTTCAAGCCAGCGAGCGAAAATCACCTCATTGGGTGTGAGATGAAAAGGCTCCTCGACCGAGGGTGTCACGTGCAGCGCCTCACTTCGGGCGTGGATCTGCGCGACGGCAGACGCCGCCATTACTGCAACCCTTGCAAATCGAAGCCTCATGCTTCATCCAAGTCTCACTGAAATGAACGTTTGCAGCGACTTAGCGTTAGGAACCTTAATACGGCGCAGCGCCTGGTTGGCGTTTGCGCTTTCGCCGGAGTACCTGTAATAAAATGTAGGAAACCGGCTCAGTAGGGCCTTAACGATGACAGACATCCAGCTGGAGGCGCTCATAGCGCTCATGGAAAAGCGGGCGGAAGACGTCGCCAAGTCTCCAGATGACGCGCGCCGTCATCTGATGGACGCCGGCATTGTGTCTGCCGATGGCAAGCTCGCTCCGGAGTACGCGCGCGACGACGACGCTGGGGAAGCGGCCGCCGCTTGAGTTCCAATTATCCAGTATACGTGCTGGCCTATCACGGCTGTGACAGGGGCGTCGGCATGGCCGCGCTTACCGGTCCATCGTCCTTTCTCCCGAGTGAAAAGGCCTATGACTGGCTCGGATCCGGTATCTATTTTTGGGAAAACGATCCTGAGCGTGCGCTTGAATAGGCGACGCAAAAAGCTGAATCTGGCGCCTACGAAGAGCCTTTCGTGCTTGGCGCAATTATCGATCTTGGCAATTGCCTCGACCTCATTACCCGCAAAGACGTCCCTCTTATACAGACCAGCTATCGCATGCTGAGGAGCCAGATCGAGGCGACTGACGGAAAAATGCCCGTGAATTCCGATCCAGAGGCGACAAGAATTCCGACAAACTGGTTCGCAAGCTGGATTGCGCCGTTATCAACTATGTCCACGAGATCGTCAAGGAAGCCACCCTTCCGGCATTCGCCACGGTTCGAGGGCTATTCCCCGAAGGTGATGAAATCTACGATGGCGCTCGCTTTCATGAGCGTACCCATACGCAGATTGCTGTTCGCAATGATGCCTGCATTAAGGGGTTCTTCCTTCCGCGGGGCGAAGCGCCAGCACTGACTTTCCCGGCGTCGCCCTAACGCTCATTCATTGGCAACGATCGTTATTCTAACCGCCAATCCTCGACAGATCGATCCTGATACTTGCCCCATCGATATCGCTTGTGTTTGGCGGTTCGGACTCACTTGCCGGCGCGGGATCAGCAGGCTCCGCCTCCACCACCTTTGCTTTGTCGCCCTCGTCTGGTAGCGCACCGCCCGGATCTGCGGCTTGAAACACGCCTTGGCCGTCGAACTGACCTGTGTTCCAGGCGTAGACCGCATCGTCGAAAATTTGCGGAAAGACCTCTGCGCTCGTGGGGTTTCCGTACCATTTTCTCACGATCCGAAGGATCTTGGCGAACATCGCAGATCCCTTTCGGAGGTTATCGCAGGGCTCGACCAGATCGGACGTGATCTCGGAGCTGTCTTTCACGCCCAAACCGGCCGGGAATTGCGTCACTTCGACACGGACCACCGCCTGACCGACATACTGCGCGACGATACCCATCGCCTCGTCGGGGGTTTCCGGCTTGGGAACGAGGATGAGGCGGCCACCCGATTTGACGGTGACTGCGAGTGGGTCGCCGGAACCGACCGCAGAGACGAAGTGCTCAACGATAGCTGGCTTGAGCGCCGGATCGGCGCATAGCTTGATAAAGGCCGGGTCCATGATGTGGGCTCCAGGATCAGATGTTGAAGGACATGACGAGAGGTTTGCCGAACAG
>UBJO01000068.1 GCA_900465665.1 Hyphomicrobiales bacterium | reverse complement strand
TTGCGAGCACCCATCCACCCTCCAGCTCACGCCCGAGCTCGTCAATTCACAGACCGGCGCCTATCTTCACCGCCTGCAGTGGGCCAATGACAGCGAGATCGGCGAAATCCCCGAAGAATGGAACTGGCTGGAGGGCTGGAGCACGAAGCCGACCCAAGGCCTTCCGAAAGCCGTTCACTACACCAATGGCGGCCCGTGGTTCCATAATTGGCAGGACGTCGAATATGCGGATGTCTGGCTTGAGAAGGCACGCGCGCTCGACCCGCATTTCGCACCCGTGTGATCCGTGAACCTCGGCTTTCTGGTCCGCCTCCGCGCCACCATGTCGGGCGGAGCGCTGCGGATCGGGCATCGCCCGAACATGCGGTATCTGCCGAAGCTTCGCTATCGGCACGGCAAGATCGAAATTGGTGACCGGCTCTTCACTGAATGTGGTGTGGTCCTCGATGCGCAGAGCGGTAAGATCGAGATCGGAAACAATGTCTCGCTCAACGATTACTCGATCGTGCTGGGACATGGCGGTGTCAGGATCGGCGACAACACCAGGATAGCGGCACATGTCGTCATCGTCTCGTTCGAGCACAGCTATGACGACGCCACGATCCTCATCAAAGATCAGCCGATCAAAAAGGGCAGGGTGGAGATCGGCAGGGACGTCTGGATCGGCGCGGGGGCCAAGGTGCTTGCCGGCAGCAACATCGCCGACGGCTGCGTCATAGGTGCGAATAGCGTCGTCAAGGGGGCGGCAGAGCCGTTTGGTGTCTATGTGGGCTCGCCCGCGCGCTTGGTCAAAAAGCGCGCCTTGCCCGAAACGACATTTCCCGACACGACAGGGAGGGAACAATGATCGAAAGGGATGGAGACACCGGCTTCAGGACGACCAACCCTGCTGCTGCTGCCGCGCAAGAGTGGAGGTCGCTGCTGGCTGACTATAGCGATGTCGTTCTGGTCGCAAACAGCGATGAAGTGGATATCGAGGAGCTGAAGAAGCGCTTTCCCGACACCACGCTCTTCATCTTCTTCAACAAGGTCTTCAAGGTTCTGAGCGAACCCTTCACTCGCCATTCCATGCTCTTCTCCAGAAGCGGAACGCTAGGCGCCAATCTCGTCAAGAGCGGCAAGGTCGATAAGGTAGTGCCCTATTTTGACCCGCGCACCTTCCACGGTGTCGTGAATATCAAGGCCGGCACCGACGAGCAGCTCAGCCCGGCATCCGACTTCGGCGATGTTCATGTCCGGCACCTCGATCTGACTGATGTCTTCACGCCGTTCTATCCCCGTTCAAGTGTGCCGACGACGGGGTTTGCGCTCTGTTTCTGGCTGACGACGCTCAATCTTGGCACCAGGATAACGCTGGCCGGCTTCTCGTCGAAGCGCAGCGAGCGCTACAAGGTTCTCGATGTTCACGACTGGACATTCGAACAGGTGCTTCTGCGGCTGATGTTCCGCAAGGGCAAGATCAACATTGTCGGGCGCGACGCGTCCAACCCCTATGCGGATCTGTCTGCGCACTTTCCCGAGTACGGGCCTGCCGAAGTCACACTCACCGCCAATGAGATTATCAACGAACGGCTCGGCAACCTGAGTTCGATCGTCGATCGCCTGATGGACGTCACCCGCTTCCTTCGCTTCCTCGATCGGACCTGGAAGAGCTTGAAACCAAAGTCACGCAAGCAACGGCGGTGGGAATCGATGGAGGCCAAAGGCGACGACAAGGGCTGACCCGCCAAAACATACGTTGGCAGCGTCAGGCTCGCCCTCGATGACGCATTATGTCCCGATCCTTGCAAACACGATCCATTCGTACAATCCTGCGGCGGCAATCACTTTATGCTGAGTGGTGGCGGTCAACCCGACCGCCTGAATGGAAGCCACGGCATCCCTGCACCGAGGATGTCCATCGCGACGGAGACGGATGATGATTGCCACGCCCATCGACCCGACTGATCCATGGCTGCGCCAGGCGCAGACATTTCCGGTGCTTTCCGTCGAGATGATCGAGCGCGCCAAAGCCTATGGTCGCGAAGAGGTGACGGCGGAGGACACTTTCGTCTTCGAACGCGGCCATCGAGCGATCGATTTCTTCCTGGTGCTGGAAGGTGAGATCGAACTGTTCATCGATGATGTCAGACGCGGTCGCCGCCTGGTCTTCACCTATCATCCCGGTCAGTTCTCAGGCGAACAGAACATCTTCACCAAGCGACCGATGCTGCTCTCCGGCCTGGCCAAATCCGGTTCGCGCCTGCTGCGGATCACCAACCGCGATTTTCATGCCTTCATCACCGGCGAGCCCGATATCGGCGAGACGATCATCCGCGCCTATATCCTGCGCCGCGCCGGCTTCGTGCGTCACTCCGAGGGTGGCGTCCTGTTGATCGGAGACCGGCACCATGCCGACGTTCTCCGGATCCAGCGCTTCCTGACGCGCAACCTCTATCCGGTTGTCGTGGTCGATCCCGCGACCGAGCCGACGGCTGTGCCGCTGATGCAGAGCCTGGCGGTGACAGCGGACACGCTTCCTGTCGTGGTGACACCTGACCGGAAAGTCTGGTCGCGTCCGTCCAACGCGGCACTTGCCGATCTGCTTGGGATCAACGAGCCGCCGGAGAGAGATACGATCTACGACGTCGCCGTCGTCGGCGCTGGCCCGGCCGGGCTGGCGGCTTCGGTTTATGGGTCGGTAGTGATCGCTGCGATCCACCAGTTCCTTGAGCGCCAGCGTCATGCCGAGCATGAGGAACCGGAACTCAACACAACCGCCGCGCGATAAGTCCGGCTCGAACGCCGGCCCGCCGATCGCTCAATCGATGTTCTTTTCCAGCTGTTCCGCCGCGATATCGGGCGGCGTCCAGCCGCGTTCGGCCTTTTCGCCTAGCGCGCTGCGGTCGCCCATCATCGCCTGCTCGAGCAGGTCGGCGATTTCCTTGGCCTTGGCGATATATTCCTTGTTATCGAACACCTCGACCTCTTCCCGCCACAGCGGCGCGAGCTTGCGAAGGCCTCGGACGTCCTGGCGGACGAACACGGCCTTGCTCTTTTCGACATCGTAGGGATGCATCCCGAGCCCCTTCAGCGCGTAGCCGGCGGCGCGAACAGAACTGTCGAACACCTCACGGACGATATCGTGGGCGCCGGCCTCATAAAGCCTGTAGACGGTCGTCCGATCGAACGCGCGGGCGATGATGTGAATATGCGGGTTCTCCCGGCGCGCGTGCTTGACGATCTCGATCGCCCGCTCCGGATCGTCGATCGCGACGACAAGCACCTTCGCCTCGTGAAGCCCCGCCGAATGCAACAGGTCCGGCCGGCTGGCGTCGCCGAAGAAGGAGCGGACGCCGAACTTGCGCAGGCCGTCGATGACATCGGCCTGGTGGTCAAGCACGATGGTCTTGTAGCCATTGGCGAGAAGCATGCGGTTGACGATCTGCCCGAACCGGCCGAGGCCGGCAATGATGACGGAGCCCGGCTCGGGGATTTCGTCGGCGTCTTCCTCCTGCCGGCGGTCGAAGCGCGGCACGATCAGCCTGTCGAAGATGATGAAGAGGGCGGGCGTGAACAGCATGGAGACCGCAACGACGAGCAACAGGATCGCCGCGAGATCGGGCGGCAGCACCGCGCTCTGGAGGGTGAAAGAGATCAGCACGAAACCGAACTCGCCCGCCTGCGCCAGCCCAAGCGCGAAAAGCCAGCGTTCGGTGCCGCGCAACTTGAACACGAAGGCGAGCGCCAACAGCACGATCGCTTTTAGCAGCATGACGCCAAGCGTGATCCCGAGCACCGACCAGACTTGTGCATAGAGCAGCGAGAAATCGATGCTGGCGCCGACCGTGATGAAAAACAGGCCGAGCAGCAATCCCTTGAACGGCTCGATATCGCTCTCGAGCTCGTGGCGGAATTCGCTGTTGGCGAGCACGACGCCGGCCAGAAACGTGCCAAGCGCCGGCGACAGGCCGACGACGGTCATCAACAACGCGATGCCGATGATCAGGAGAAGGGCGGCAGCGGTGAAGATTTCGCGCAGCTTGGAGCGGGCGATGAGCCGGAAGATCGGACGCGACAGGTAGTGGCCGGCAGCGATGACGAAGGCGACGGCAACGATCGTCACCAGCGTCACCTGCCAGCCCGGCAACCCCTCGACGAGGCTGAACGAATGGTGGCCGCCACTCTCGGCATTGCTGCCGAGCGGATGGCGCACGAGCTCCGGCAGCGCTAGCAGCGGGATGAAGGCCAGCATGGGAATGACGGCGATATCCTGGAACAGCAGCACCGAGAAGCTCGCCTGTCCACCGGACGAGCGCAGCAGCCCCTTTTCGCCCAGCGTCTGCAGGACGATCGCGGTCGAGGACAGCGAGAAGATGAAGCCGATCGTCAGCGCCACGCTCCAGACCTGGCCGAGCAGCATGGCGCAGCCCATCACCGCCAGCGAGGTGACGATCACCTGCAGCCCGCCAAGCCCGAGCAGCTTGGCGCGCATCTCCCATAGCGCGCGCGGCTGCAGTTCGAGGCCGACGAGAAACAGCATCATCACCACGCCGAACTCGGCGAAATGCTGCAGATCCTGCGTCTCGTTACCAACAAGATGCAGAGCTGGGCCGATAACGATGCCGGCAATGAGATAGCCGAGCACGGAGCCGAGCCCCAGCCGCTTGGCGATGAGCACAGAGACGACGGCGGCCAGCAAATAGATGAAGGCCTGGAAGATGAAGCTATTCATGGGGCGTGCTCTCACGAAGCGGAAGCGTCTCGGCGCTCAGCAGTTCCATACCGGCGGCGGCGTCGATGTCGAAGGTTTCGTCGCGCAGAGCCTCCAGCAGCCGGCGGTAGCCCTCCAGATGCGGCTCGGCCCGGCCGTCGCCGCGCGCCTCGTGCGCGGCAAACAGCGCGTACGGCGCAACGAAGCGCATCCGGCACAGATTGGCCGTCTGCTCCAAAGGCGACAGCAGCGCCCGGAGCCGGAAATGGTTGCGGCCCTCTTCGGTATAGGCGTGGTCGGGGCCGCCGGCGGTGATGACAGGGAGAAACACCTTGCCCGCCAGCTTGTCGCCGGTGTGGCCATAGGCGAAGCCATATTCCAGCACCAGATCCTGCCACTCCTTCAGAATGGAAGGGGTCGAATACCAGTAGATCGGAAACTGGAAGATGACCACGTCGTGCTTCAGCAGCCGGGCCTGTTCGACGTCGATGTCGATATCGAGCTTGGGATACTCGGCGTAGAGATCGACGAAGGTGACGCCTTCGATGCTGCCGGCGATCTTGGCCATCAGGATATTGACGCGCGAATGGCGCTGTCCGGGGTGGGCGAAGAGCACGAGCACCTTGGCCATGTATGGGCTCCCATCTGAATTCAAAATGCGTGAGATCCAGGGCCGGATCGGTCTGAAGAGCGCGGGATCCACAAGGGCCTTGGCAGGCCTAGTAGAAGTGCGGGATCGGCCCTACCTGTTCGGTTTGATCCGGCAAGTCAACCATGATTTCATCCACATAGCACCATCCCCATCCCTCCGGCGGATCGTAGCCCTCCATGACGGGATGACCGGTTTCATGGAAATGGCCGGTGGCGTGCCGGCCGATCGACTGGTCGCAGCAGCCGACATGGCCGCATTCCCGGCACAGTCGCAGGTGCACCCAGGCCTGACCGGTCGCCAGGCACTCTTCACAACCGCGCGTCCTTGGGCGGACATCGCGGACCAGGCGAACATGCTTGCAAGTATGCGACATGGTTCTTCCTCTCGTTAGCTGAATTTATGCGGGCGACTTCGACTGTTGGCAATCGCTTCCTGCGAGCCCGCGATCAGGGGCTTCCCGCGCCTGGCAGGGGGCATTCGCAGCGTCATCACGAGACTTATGCAGTCGTTCCGCGCGCGGGCAACTATACCGAGGTATGCCCCCACAAGACCCAGGTCTATGCAAACTTGATCATAGTAGGATTTCACCGGCGCGGTCCCGTCACCAGAATGAACCTAGAAAATCACACCTCAACGGTTTCAGGACGGAGATTGACGATGCGGGCGACGGCGATGATTGCGATGGACCACCACGAGGCGAACATCAGCGCCCTCGGCGTCATTCAGCAAGCGTCATCCGAAGTATCGCGGCTGCTCGCACGCGCCATCCATTGCGTCGACCAGGACGAGGCGATCGCCATCGATCTCGTCAAACGCGCCTCGATGCTGATGAAGCCAACCCCGCCGTCTCGGCTAATGCCGTATCGCGCGAAAGGGCGGCATCGGGTGGGTTGGCGCCGTGGCAGGTCGCGCGGGTCAAGCGGTACGTCGAAGATAACATGTCGCGGACCGTTGCGATCAACGAACTGGCGGAACTGGCACGGCTCAGCACCAGCTATTTCTCGGCGGCCTTCAAGACGAGTTTCGGTCTGTCGCCGCACAGCTACGTCATCGCCCAGCGCGTCGAGCGCGCCAAGCAGCTGATGCTTTCCACCGATGCGCCCCTATGCGAGATCGCGCTCGATTGCGGCCTTGCCGATCAGGCGCACCTCTCGCGGATTTTCCGCCGCGCAACCGGAACGACACCCAGCGCCTGGCGCCGCTTCCGCCTTCGCCCGGCCGCCAAGCACGAAACGGCGGAATACGAGGTCGCGCTGACTGCCTGACCGCGCCTCTCAAAGCACGAACGGGGCGGCGACCAATGATGCACTCGACACCAGTGCCACCGGTACCGGGGCATCCGGCAGCTGGATCAGGCGGCCTGTTCGGCAAGCGCCGATCGGATTGCGGAAATGAAGACCCGCACCTTTGGCAGGATGAGCCGGGTCGTCGGGTAAACCGCCCAGATCGCATTGGTTTCGGGCATAGCGTCCTCGAGCGTGATGCGAACCAGGCGGCCGGCGCGGATATCGTCTTCCACATTCCAGTCGGACAGCAGCGTGATGCCGCCGCCGGCAATGCAGGCGGCGTGGCAACCGGCGATGCTGCTCGACGAGAAGCGTGCATTCAATCGCACATGCGCTTCCTCATCACCTTGCGTGCCACCACGCATGAATGTCCAGTGCGTGATGCCGGTCATCGGCAGACAATCGTGCTCAAGCAGGTCGTGCGTGTTCACCGGGGCGCCGCGCCTGTCGATGTAAGCGGGTGCGGCGACCAGCGACCGCGTGTTGTCGGCGAGCTTCTGGGCGATCAGGCTGCTGTCCTTCAGCCGCGCGACCCGGATCGCAAGATCGGTGCCGGAGGCAACGAGATCCGGCAGGCCGTCATTCATGTCGACCGAGATTCTCAGATCCGGGTTGTCCTCCAGAAGCTTCGGCACGAGCGGCATGACGAGTTTCAGGCCAAAGGCGATGGGGACCGATACGCGCAACAATCCCGCCGCGCCCTTGCCATCAGTTCGCAGGCGGGCTCGGGCCTCATCCTCGTTTTCCACCAGCGCCTGGGCAAACGGCAGGAAGGTCTCGCCCTCGGGCGTGAGCGAAAGGGATCGCGTGGTGCGATGCATCAGCCGTACGTCGAGCGCCGCCTCCAGCGAGGCGAGACGGCGGGTCGCCACCATCGGCGCGATCCCAAGGCGCCGCGCTGCTTCCGAGAGACTGCCCGCGGCTGACGCAACGACGAAAACCCTGACGTCCTCGGTATTCATTATATCGGCTTTCGATATTCAGGCTGAACATTTTCGATCAGTACCGCGAGATGCGAGAAAATAATAGATATATCCCATCTTCTGAAGCCAGAAAGGCAAACAGCATGACCACCGTCACCACAATCGAAAGGCCGGGGGCTGCCACAACGGCCGGCATAGGCCATATCGGCCTTCTCGCCATGGCCGCGGCCAGCGGCATCGCCGTCGCCAATATCTACTACAACCAGCCGATGCTCGGGATCATCGAAGCCGATTTTCCCGGCCAATCCGCGACCGGGCTGATCCCGACCGCCACCCAGCTTGGCTACGCGCTTGGCCTGTTCCTGTTGCTGCCGCTTGGCGATCTCGTCCACCGCCGGCGTCTGATCATCGGCCAATTCCTGATACTTGCCGTCGCGCTGGCGCTAGCGGCGAGCGCGCCTACAGCCTGGACACTGGTTGCGGCGTCCCTCGTCGTCGGAGCGAGCTCTACCGTCGCCCAGCAGATCGTGCCGTTTGCGGCCTCGCTGGCGTCGCCCGAAAAGCGCGGTGCCACGATCGGCACCGTGATGGCGGGCGTGCTCTCGGGCATCCTGTTCAGCCGCACCCTGTCCGGCTTTGTCGGCGAGCATGCCGGCTGGCGCGCGATGTTCTGGATCGGCGTTCCGATGGCGCTGGTGGCCGCAGCCATGATGTTCGCCGCCTTGCCGAACCATCGCCCGACCTCGCGCATGCGCTATCACACCGCGATCCGTTCGCTCGCTCACCTGTGGAAGCAGCATCCGGCACTGCGCACGGCGACCTTCGTGCAGGCAGCGCTTTTCGCCTCGTTCACCAGTTTCTGGACGATCCTGGCGCTCTATCTGCAAGGTCCGCGTTTTGGCCTCGGCGCTGATGTCGCGGGTCTGTTCGGTATCGTGGGCGCGGTCGGCGTCTTCGCGGCGCCGGTGGCTGGCCGCATCGCAGACAAACGCGGCCCGCATTTCGTGGTGTGGCTCGGCGCTCTCCTCACGCTCGTCGCCTGGGTCGTCTTCGGCATGTGGTGGTCGATCGCCGCTCTGATCATCGGCGTCATCGTGCTTGATTTCGGCATTCAGAGTGCGCTGGTCTCGAACCAGCATATCATCTACGCGCTGGACCCCGAGGCCCGCAGCCGTCTGAACACCATCTTCATGACCGGCATGTTTCTCGGCGGTGCCGCCGGATCAGCGCTTGCGAGCCTTGCCTGGGGCTATGGCGCATGGCCGGCTGTGACTGTTCTCGGCGGACTGCTCGCCATCGTGTCGCTCGGCGTCCGGCTGCTCGATCATCGGGCGCAGCCGAAGGCGGACGGACATCACTAAGCGAGACGTCAATGCGCAAAGAAAAAGCGCCAGCCGTGTTTTCGGCTGGCGCTTTCGAGTCAATTAAACGTGAAAATCAGCCTTCGATCTGAAGGTTGGCATCTCGCGCGGCAGCAATCAGTGCCTGCCTCGCGTGCCCGCCGCCACGCTTTCCTTCGAGCACGGCGGCGCAGGCCTTGAGTGCGCGAACAAAGGATTCACCGGTCAAAACCGGCCATTTGTCGGCCAGCAGCCAGGCCGCGTCGCGCGTGCTTTTCACCACGTATTTCGCGGAGCCAATCGCGATTGTGAGTGGTCTTTTCCAGAGCTTTTCATCAGTCATGCATCACCTCATCGGCGGCCTGAACGCGGGCCAGAGGATTTGGTTCCGTCGATAATTTCAGATGAGGTGATGCTCATATAGCGACCGGTCGACGACCATCATGTCGCGCAAAAATCACCGCGCGACGCATTGGGGTCGTTTCATGGCGTTTTTGTTCATCGCACCCGGCATCGTTTTAGGTGAAGATCGGCCCTTCTCTTGTTTGGTGGTGCAAATCGATGGCTTCGCAGGATCCCCTACTTCAACCATTCCAATTGAAACACCTCACGCTGAAGAACCGGCTGATGTCGACCGCGCACGAGCCGGCCTATTCGGAAGACGGCATGCCGACCGATCGCTACCGGCTCTATCATCTCGAAAAGGCCAAGGGCGGTATCGCGCTGACCATGACGGCGGGCTCAGCGGTCGTCTCGCCGGATTCCCCGCCGGCCTTCGGCAACCTGCACGCCTATCGCGACGAGATCGTGCCGTGGCTGAAGCGGCTTTCCGACGACTGTCACGAGCACGGCACGGCCGTGATGATCCAGCTCACCCATCTCGGTCGTCGCACCGGGTGGAACAAGGGCGACTGGTTGCCGGTACTGGCGCCAAGTCCCATCCGCGAACCCGCCCATCGCGCCTTTCCCAAGGAGGCGGAAGAGTGGGACATCGAGCGGATCATCGACGATTATGTTTCGGCGGCACAACGCATGCAGGCAGCCGGCCTCGACGGCATCGAGTTCGAGGCCTACGGCCACCTGATGGACGGCTTCTGGTCGCCGGCCACCAACACCCGCGAGGACGAATTCGGTGGTGGGCTCGAAAACCGCATGCGTTTTTCGACGATGGTCACAGAGGCCGTGCGCAAGGCCGTCGGCCCCGACTTCATCGTCGGCATCCGTCTTGTCGCCGATGAGCAATGGGACAAGGGCCTGTCACGCGAGGAGGGCGTGGAGATCGCCAGACGGCTGGTGGCCGGCGGGGCGATCGATTTTCTCAATGTTATTCGCGGCCATATCGACAGCGACGCGGCGCTCAACAACGTCATCCCCATTCAGGGCATGCCGTCCGCGCCGCATCTGGATTTCGCCGGCGACATCAGGGCCGCCACGAAATTTCCGGTCTTCCATGCCGCCCGCATCTCCGACGTCGCGACCGCGCGCCACGCGATCGCGGAGGGCAAACTCGACATGGTCGGCATGACGCGGCCCCACATCGCCGATCCGCATATCGTCAGAAAGATCGAAGCAGGCGAAGAGGCGCGCATCCGCCCCTGCGTCGGCGCGACCTACTGCCTCGATCGCATCTATGAGGGCGGCGAGGCGCTCTGTATTCACAATGCGGCGACGGGCCGCGAAACGGAACTGTCGCACGAGATCGCCCCTGCTGCGTCGCCGCGACGGGCGGTGGTCGTGGGGGCAGGGCCGGCCGGGCTTGAGGCCGCCCGCGTGCTGGCCGAGCGCGGCCACACGGTCGACATTCTGGAGGCGAGCGGCGAGGCGGGTGGTCAGATCAATCTGCTGGTCCGAAACCCAAGGCGGCGCGAGATGGTCGGGATCATCGATTGGCGTTTGGAGGAGCTTGAGCGGCTGGGCGTCACGATCCACTACAACGTCTTTGCCGGCGGCGACGACGTGCTGGCCTTCGAGCCGGATCTGGTGGTGGTGGCGACTGGCGGCATCGCGCAGTCGCCGGCGCTCGATGCCGGCGATGAACTTGTCACCTCGACATGGGATATCCTGGGCGGCTCGACGAAGCCGGGCGAGACCGTGCTTCTCTTCGACGACAACGGCGCCCATCCCGGCATGTCGGCGGCCGAAGTGATCGCGAGTGCCGGCGCCGAGCTGGAGCTTGTATCGCCCGAGCGCTTCTTCGCGCCGGAGATCGGCGGCATGAACCATGTGCCCTATGCGAAGATCTTCGCCGAGAAGAACGTCAAGGTCACGATCAACACACGGCTGAAGTCCGTGCGCCGCGATGGCAACCAGTTGGTCGCCGTCCTCGGCTCCGATTACGCCGAAGCGAGCGCGTGGGAGCGCCGGGTATCGCAGGTGGTGGTCGAGCACGGCACCATGGCCAATGCCGATCTCTACTTCGAGCTGAAGCCGCTGTCGCGCAATCTGGGGGCGGTCGACTACGGCGCCTTGATCGCGAGACGAGCGCCCTTGCGGCAGCGCAATCCGGAGGGCCGCTTCGATCTCATTCGAATCGGGGACGCGGTGGCGAGCCGCAATATCCACGCCGCGATCTACGAAGCCTTCCGCTTCGCGTCACTTCTTTGAGATCAGCTGCGACAAGGATGATCTTATTGCGACTGCCGTTACATGAGAACATTGAAAGAAAGCTCCAATGCGCCATTTTTTGACGCAATCGGAATGGCGCATGCCGGGCCAATGACGGCTCAATGGGGATGCTGGCGGACGCGGTGCTGCCGGCGCCCGGGTTCACGTTGCACCGCGACCAGAGGGAACAAGAAAATGAAAATGCTTTTGGCTTCCACCGTCCTCGCCACCGGCCTGCTTGGCCTTGGCGGTGCTGCATCCGCCGCCGAATGTGGTGATGTCACCATCGCCAACATGAACTGGCAGTCCGCTGAAGTGGCGGCAAACATCGACAAGCTGATCCTTGAGGCAGGCTACGGCTGCAAGGCCGAACTGGTTGTCGGCGATACCGTTCCGACGCTCACCTCCATGGCCGAGAAAGGCCAGCCCGACATCGCGCCCGAGGCCTGGGTCAGCCTGCAGCCCGAGATCGTCAACCGCGGCCTGACCGACGGCAAGTTCATCAAGGCGGCGAAGATCCTCTCCGATGGCGCCATCCAGGGCTGGTGGATTCCGAAGTATTTCGCCGACGCGCATCCTGATGTGAAGACGATCCCCGACCTGATGAAGCATCCGGAGCTTTTCCCGGCGCCTGAAGACAAGAGCAAGGGCGCCGTCTTCAACGGCCCGCAGGGCTGGGGCGGCACGGTCGTGACCGCGCAGCTCTTCAAGGCTTACGGCGGCGACAAGGCCGGCTTCACGCTCGTCGACACCGGCTCTGCCGCCGGCCTCGATGGCTCGATCGCCAAGGCCTACGAAGCCAAGCAGCCATGGGTCGGCTACTACTGGGCGCCGACCGCGCTCCTCGGCAAGTACGAGATGGTGAAGCTCGGCTACGGCGCCGAATATGACGCCGCCGAATGGAAGCGTTGCACCTCGGTTGCCGATTGCGCCGATCCGAAGGAAAACGCATGGCCGGCCGACAATGTCGAGACGCTGGTCACCAAGACCTTCGCCGATCGCGCCGGCCCCGATGTCGTCGGCTACCTCAACAAGCGCGCCTGGACCAACGACACCGTCAACAAGCTGATTGCCTGGATGTCGGACAACCAGGCAAGCGGCGAAGAAGGCGCGAAGTACTTCCTGAAGAACAACGAAGCGATGTGGACCACCTGGGTTTCACCCGAGGTTGCCGCCAAGATCAAGGCTTCGCTCTAAGCGCCGCATCGACAGCGGGCGGCCCGGTTACGGGATGGCCGCCCGCTTACACACCGGCGAGACGGCCAACAATAATCAACGCCGCCGCCGATTTTGTCATGGGGAACCGACATGGATTGGCTCTGGAAATTTCCGTCGATGGACGAGGATATGCTGCGCGCCTTGAAAAAGAGCGTGGACGAAGGCTTTCGAGCCTTCACCCGCGGCTATGGCAGCGGTATCGAAAATCTGTTCAGCCCGCTGCAAAGCTTTCTGATCTGGGCTGAACGCCTGATGACGGGCATGCCATGGCCGCTGGTGATCGCGCTCATCGGCGCAATCGCGTGGCTGGCGACGCGCAGCTGGCGGATCGTCGTCGGCTGCATCGTCACGCTACTGCTCATTGGCTATTTCGACATGTGGGAAGACACGATGAAGACGGTCTCGATGATCTTCGTCTGCACTGTGCTTTCGATCGCGATCGGTATTCCGATCGGCATCGCCATGTCGCGCTCGGACCGGCTGCAGAAGATTGTCAACCCGATCCTCGACGTCATGCAGACGATGCCGAGCTTCGTCTATCTCATTCCCGTCGTCATGCTGCTCGGCATCGGCCGCGTGCCCGGCGTCATCGCCGTCGTCATCTATGCCTTGCCGCCGATGATTAGACTGACCAATCTGGGCATCCGCATGGTCGATCGCGATGTGCTCGAGGCAGCCGACGCGTTCGGCTCGTCGAGCTGGCAGAAGCTGCGTAACGTCCAGCTGCCGCTGGCGCTGCCGACGATCATGGCCGGCATCAACCAGACGATCATGATGGCGCTTGCCATGGTGGTCATCGCCTCGATGATCGGCGTGCAGGGTCTCGGCCAGCCGGTGTTGAAGGCCATCGCCAATCAGTATTTCACCCTCGGCGTCTTCAATGGCCTCGCCATCGTCGGCATCGCCATCATCTTCGACCGCATCAGCCAGGCTTACGGTCTGCGTCTGCAGAAGCACCGGGAGGTCGTCCATGGCTAGCCAGTCGATCGATATTCGCAGCCTTTACAAGATCTTCGGCCCACGCGCTCGCGATTTCGTCGAGCCCGTCATGCGAGGCATGTCGAAGACCGAGCTCAACCGGGAACACGGTCATGTCCTCGGTCTGAAGGACATCAACATCACTATCCCCGGCGGCGGTATCACCGTCATCATGGGGTTGTCGGGCTCCGGCAAATCCACGCTGATCCGTCACATCAACCGCCTGATTGACCCGACTTCGGGCGAGGTTCGTTACGGCGATGTCGATGTCTGTCGCATGGACAAGGAGCAGCTGCGCCAGTTCCGCCAGAAGAAGACCGCGATGGTCTTCCAGAAGTTCGGCCTGCTGCCGCATCGAAACGTGTTGCAGAACGCCGTCTACGGCCTTGAAATCCAAGGCGTGGGGAAGGGCGAGCGCGAGGAGCGCGCGCAACACTGGATCAAGCGCGTCGGTCTTGACGGCTTCTCCAATCACTACCCTAATCAGCTCTCGGGCGGCATGCAGCAGCGTGTCGGCCTTGCCCGTGCGCTGACCAACGACGCCGAAATCCTGCTGATGGACGAGGCCTATTCGGCGCTCGATCCATTGATCCGCGTCGACATGCAGACGGTACTGCTCGATCTGCAGAAGGAGCTGAAGAAGACCGTGGTCTTCATCACGCACGACCTCGACGAAGCACTGCGGCTCGGTGACCGCATCGCCATCCTGAGAGACGGCGAGGTGATCCAGCAGGGTACCTCGGCCGATATCGTGCTCAGGCCGGCCGACGAGTACATCACCGCCTTCGTCAAGGAGGTGAACCGCGCCAGGGTGATCCACATCGATGCGATCATGGCGCCGTCGTCAGCGTCGATGAAGTCCGGCGTTCGCATTCCCACTGGCACAACCGTCGAGGAAGCCCTGCGGCAGCTGTCGGCCGCCAACGCATCCTCAGCCGCTGTCGTGTCTGGAAACGGTCAGGAGATCGGCAGCGTCAGCATGGGCGAGCTGATCCGCTGCCTCGTCGGTCAGGAGCCGGGTACATCGCAAGCGGCGTCGCCTGCGGCCGTGGCGGAGGCGATGCAGGCGATCCCGTGATCGGCGGGCAAACAGCGTCGAATAGAGCTTGAAGCATGCGCGGTCGGACAAAGTCTCGGCCGCGCATTTCTCTTTCAAGGCAAGTGGTTACGCCTTCGGCATCCAGTCCTGGTCGAAGTCGGCGAAGGAGGCGGCGGGAAGCGGGCCGGCGGTCATCAGCGTGAAGTCGAAGGCGGAGCGCAGATCGGAGCCCAGCACGTATTGCCGATGCACGCGCAGGAAATCGCGACGGATCTTGCGATAGTGTTCGCCCGTCAGCATGTGGCGCATGCGGATCGTGGCAATCGAGGCCTGCGGCGCATCGGCGTGCCCGCAAAGCGCCACGACGCGCGACTTGTAGAAATGGATCACGTCGGTCAGACAGTGGATTTCCAGCCAGAAGATCTGGCGCGTGCGCGCGATCGCGCCAACCCGTGCCCGTAGGCTCTTCGCCGGCCGCAGCAAGGCGCACTGCAGGATGGCGCCGCCGAGTGTCACGAAGACCACCTGCTTGTTGGCGAAAAGCGCGGGCTCTTCCTCGACCAGCATGCCGATGACATGGCTGGCGACGCTCGATCCCATGCTGTGCGAGGTGATCAGATACTCATCTGCATCCTCGCGCAACGCGTCGCGCACCCGCGCCTTGCAGCGGTCGAGCCATTGTACGATGGCGGGGTCGTCGAGTTTGGCCAGCGCCACAGCCAGATCCCAGTCCGCGAAAAGATGCAGCGTGTGGAACCTTGCGGCGAAGGGCAGTAAGACGAAGCGGAAGAACATCACGCCAAGCAGCACGGTCCAGAGGAAGTTCCAGCGCTGAAGGCCGAGAATATGAGGAGCAGCCGCGATCGTGGCGCTGACGAGAAGTGCCAGCAGAACCAGCGCGAACGGGAACACGAAGAACAGGCCGAACCGCCAGGCATGCCGGAAATAGCCGACAAAACCGCCCTGGAGGATGACGCTGGCGGCGCTGGCATAGCCGGAGGCGAGGCGCTTTAAAAGGCTCTTGTTGCTATATTTGCGCACGAGCTCGTTGTGGTCGAAGACGAAAACGCGGCTCGACGTTCTCTCCCCCTGCGAGCCACAGTTGACGTCGAAGGAACCACCATCCTTGTAGGCGCCGACATCGAGGTCGAGATTCCAGGCCTTGGCGCTCAGCTTGGCGGACCGCGCATAGCGCGCATGGTGGGCTTTTGAATCGAGCGGCTCGAAACCGGGGAAATGCAGAACGACGCGTTTTTCCACCAGCGGATTGGCCACGGGGTTGATGGCAGCTCTTTGACTCAATGTTCGTGACCCTGGCAGAAAATCGGAATGCGACGACCGGCCCTTGTCGATGGGCCATGTCGATCTTTACGGACGATGGTGGGCGGCAGACCACTGACATTCTCGGGGTGCGCACCAGTCCAGTCGCAAAGACTAAACCAGAAAACCCTTAAAAAATGAGTGGTCGTTTGGGAAGCTCATCTATGAGCCGACTATGGAAACAACAAGGCCTCTCACCTTTCTTTTCGTCAAAAGCGGCGAGTTGCCGCGCTCTGCTCGACATTTTTCCGACGTCGGGAGGCATATTGATGGCGGCTTTCTTGCTGCGCATTGAAAATTGCGCGATATTTCAACGGACTGGATTGCGCATACGAGGGAGGCTGTTGGTGACCTGCGCCAAGAACATGGTTCAAGGATTTCGCGGTTGAAGACGGCGCGGCGGCTTTCAGTTTCCGGCTCGCCGAGGGCGCGCGATCCGTCGGACGCACGTCCCGGCATCAGCCCCGTCGACATCGCCGATCACAACTCGCGAACGACGCTCGGTCTTCTGCGCCGCTTCGGCCCGCTGACCCGGCAGGAATTATCACGGCGCCTCGGGCTCACGGAACCGGCGATCTCAGGGATCGTGCAGCGCCTGGCGACTTCAGGCCTGGTCGCCGGACGCAAGCGTGCCAGCACGACGCGCTACGCGGCGCTGGAGTTCGCGCTCTGTCCCGACGCGGCCTGCTCGCTCGGAATCTCGATAGCTCCGGACGGAGGGGAGATCGTCGTCATCGACCTTTACTGTGCGATCCGCGCGAGGAAGGGCTTCACTCATATCGACGAGGTCGGCGAGGCTATTGAGAGAATCCGGCCAATGGCGCCGGGCAAGCTCGTCGGCTGTGGCGTCGCGCTTGCGCCCGGAGTCTCCATCGATCGCGCAACGCTTGAGGACAGCGTTGGCGAGATGGTGGGCTCGCTCTACGTTCTCGATGACAGCGAGGCGGCGATCGGCGCGGAGCACGCGCTCGGGATCGGCGATCCGGAAGGCGGGCTGGTCACGATCCTGATCGACGATACTGTACGTGCCGGACTTCTTATCGGCGGCCGACCATTTCGCGGCATTCATGGGCTCGCCGGCCAGATCGGCGACATGCGATCGGGCGTGGATGGCGCGACGCTGAACGAGGTTGCGACGTTGTCCTCGCTTGAGCGTCACATGGCGGCCGGACACGCTTCGGCGGATGCCTGGGTCACCGTTGCCGCGCGCCACCTTCACGAAGCGGTTCTGGCGATCTCCGGCTTCATCGCGCCGGGCGCGATCCTCATTGGCGGATCGTTGCCCGATGACATTCTGGCGGCCGTGATATCGCGCATGGCGCGGGAGCGGGAAGAGAAAATCCGCGATCTGGTGATCGCCCCTTGGATCCCGGTGGTGCAGCCGGCGACCCACCCGAAAGACGGCGTGGTGCTGGGCGCTGCCCTTCGGCCTTTCAACGAGACGCTGTTTCCCGCCTGAGAGCGTCAGCCGGCCAAGACTGCGGCCATCTCTCCAGACTGTTCGCGAGACCACCGATCGGATTGCGGAACCGCTGCGCCGGTTCGGCCGATGGCAGCCCAAGACGATGCGCTAGCGGAATGGCCGCCGCGCCGAGTGCCGCCGCATCCTCGGAGCCGGCCGCACGATGCAGCGACGGCGCCTTGGCGCCGAGGCGGCCGATCTCCTCGTGAACGTAGAGCAGCAGCTCATCGATGATGCGGACGGGAAAACGGCCGCCAATCAGAACACCTTCGGGATCGACGATCATACCGATATGAACGATCGCCTGCGCGATCTTGACGCTGACCTTGCGCAGCCATGCGCTGACGATCGCACGCCCGCTTGGATCCAGCGTCAGCAGGTCGGCGGGCGTGGATGCTTCGACGCCATTGCGTTTCAGGTGGTCGAGCAGAATGAAGAGCGAGAACATTTCGCCGAGCGGCTGGGTGCTGCCGGCAAACGGGCCATCGTCGAACAGTACCGGCAGCCAGCCGATCTCGCCGCCGATCCCGCTGGCGCCCTTGTGGCGGATGCCATCGATCACAAGACTGCCGCCCAGGCAGGCATTCGCCAGGATGTAGAAGAAGCTGCCGATCTCGGTGCCAAGCCCGTATTCGATCTCCCCCAGAGCCGCGGCATTCGCATCATTGTCGATGAACACGGGGTGATCGGAGATCGCCTCCAGCGCGCCGCGCACGTCATAGCCGCTCCAGCGTCGGTATTCCGGCGGAAAGCCGATGACGGGCACTTCGCCTAGCCAGTCCGGGATAGCGAGTCCGATCCCGGTCAGCCGGCTTTCCTCGATGACCTTGCGCCTTCGGAACGAAGAGAGCGCATCGGCCATCAGCGCTACGAAATCATCCGGCAGCAGAAAGCGCGCTTCGTGATGAATGCGGCCGCGCACTGTACCGCCAGCGTCGACAGCGACGATGGTGAGGTGATCGCGGTCGATATTGGCGCCGATCGAAAACACGCCTTCCGGATCGATCTCCAGTTCGATCGCTGGCTGCCCGCGTAAGCCATGCCTGCGCCGTGCCTCCATGACGAGACCCTCGTCGAGTAGTCGCTCGACGATCCGCGTCACGGCCTGTTTGGTCAGCCGCGATCGCGCCGCGAGTTCGGTGCGCGAAATCGGCCCGCCGCGATGGATCGCCCTCAGGATCATGGCCCGATTGGCCGCCGCGGCCTGCTCAGGATTGGAGCCCGAAACCTGCAACTTCCGTCTTCTCCCCTTAGGTGTCTGGTATGTTGAACCGCCACAAGATCTATCGAGTCTAAGTCATTGTGTCGTAAACGGAAAGAGCCCAGCCACTGCGTGGCCGGGCTCCGACCATCCGTTGACGTCGACTTATCGCGAAATCCGCCAGCTCTTCACCTGGAACGGCATCAATCCCTCGACCGGCACATCGCGCATCGGCTCTTCGAGAATGCTCACCGTTCCCTCGTTGCGCCATCCTTGTGGCAGCGTCAGGCCGAAGGCGCCACGACGGCCGGCGGGCTCGTAGACGCGCAGGATCAGGCCATCTCCATCCTCGCACGGCTTGACCGCCGAGAGAGCCGCGTCGATGCCTTCAGTCTTGATCGGCTGCCATGCACCGACGGCGCGGTCGGACACGGCCATCGCCAGCAGCGGCTGGTTGAGGTCGTCGGCTTCCTCGCGCACGCCGCCCTCGTACCAGGAGCCCTCATGCGGCATCAGCGAGTAGGTGAAGCTCTGCAGCCCCTCATCGGCCAGCGGGTCGGGATAGATGGGCGAGCGCAGCAGCGAGAGACCGAGCACGTTGCCGCGGATGCTGTGCCCATACTTCGCGTCGTTGAGGATCGCGACGCCGAAGCCCGGCTCCGACAGATCGGCGAAGCGATGTGCCGGCGCCTCGAACATCGCCGCGTCCCAGGACGTGTTCGAGTGGGTGGGCCGCTCGACGACGCCATAGGCGCATTCGCAGGTGGCGCGGGCATTGCGCACGGCAACATCAGTCAATGTCCTGAGGAAGGCGCGGCGATCGTGCCAGTCGAGCTCAGTCTGGATATCCAGCCGGCGGGCATTGGCGCCGAGCGACAGGATCTGCGTGATGCGCGAGTGGCGCCAGGTGCGCACGATCTTGATCGCGGCGCGGTGCGCGGTGTTTTCGATCAGCTCGATGCTATCAAGCGCGGTGATCTCCTCGCCGCGCGCCGCATAATCCTCCTCGACGTCCCAGGCGTCCCAGTTGCGCGGCTTGTCTGCCGGGTAGACGAACAGCCGGTTGCCGGCGCCTTCCAGCGCCTCGCGGCCGCTCGGCTTGTGCAGGATGCTCGCAATTGACCCGTCCTTCGCCAGCGTCACCTTCAGCGTGTCGTTCTCAAGGTGACTGCTGCTCGCCGAAAGGCCCGGCTGCGCTTTCAGCGAGGCAATGTCGATGACGGCGATAGCGAGCGGGGCGATGCTGTCGTGTGACGAGACGTGGCTGCCATCGGCCAGCGTCAGCCGCACGGGCCGTTCGTCAAGCGACGGGTTGACCACCAGCACGTTGCTGCCGCTTCCCGACGGCAGCTGTTTGGCGATGGCTGCGAGGGCGCTTGCCTGCGCGGCCTGGCCATCGGCGATCACGCCGTCGAGTTCTTCAGCACTGTCGGCATAGACCTCGGCGATCGAGGAGCCCGGCAGAATGTCGTGGAACTCGTTCTTCAGGACGACACGCCATTCGTTCTCCAGCGATGCCGGCTTGTCGCCGCCCATGAGATGCGCCAGTCCGGCAAGCGTTTCCGCGGTGATCAGGCTGCGTTCGGCCTTGCGGTGCAGGCGCTTGACCACGCTCTGGCTGGTCAGCGTTGCACGGTGCAGCTCGAGATAGATCTCGCCCTGCCACGTCGTGAGCTCCTTCTCGGTGGCGCTCTTATGCGCCCCCTCGAAGAAGTCGTGCACCTTCGTCCACCGCGCGGCGGGCAGCGCCGGGAAGGCGCGCAGCTGCTCCTCGCGGGCGATCATTTCCGGCGTCACGCCGCCACCGCCATCGCCGTAGCCGACAGCCAGAAGCGTCGTCTCGTGCTTGTCCTTCTGCTGGAAGTTCCGCCAGGTGGGCACGAAGCAATCCGGCTGCACGAAGCCGTTATAGCCGTGCATCGGGTTGTCGAAGGTGTGGGTCAGCACCCGGCTGCCGTCGAGGCCTTCCCACCAGAAGAGGTCGGCCGGGAATTTGTTGGTCTCCGACCAGTTCACCTTGATCGTGAAGAAGCTCTTCATCCCGCCCTGGCGCAGAAGCTGGGGCAGGGCGCCGGAGAAGCCGAAGCAATCCGGCAGCCAGCACACGGTGTGGCGAACGCCGAAGGTCTTTTCGAAGTAGCGCTGGCCGTAGAGAATTTGCCGGCTGAGGCTCTCGCCCGTCGGCATGTTGGTGTCGGGCTCGACCCACATGCCGCCGAGCGTTTCCCACTGCCCCTCCTTCACGCGCTCGACGATGCGCTTCAGAAGTTCGGGATCGTCCTCGGCAATCTGGTTGTAATAATGCGCTGTCGACTGGTTGAAGCGGAAGTCGGACGACTGCTCCATCAGCGAGAGCGCCGTGTGGAAGGTGCGGCGCATCTTGCGGCGGGTCTCGCGGTACGGCCACAGCCAGGCAAGGTCGATATGGGCGTGACCGGTGAGCGCGATCTCGCCCTGCGGCGGGAAGCGTTCGCGCAGCTGCTTCAGCTCCTTGATCAGCGTGTCGTAAGCCGCGACCACGCTGGCACGCTGTCCCTGATTGAGACCTTCGGGAGCGGTTTCGAGTTCCGGCAGCTGCCATATCTTCTGCTGGCCGACCGATGGCGACATGCGCGCGATATAGGCTGCCGTTGACGACGGCCAGTCAAGCCCGCGCATCGCGGCCTCGGCGATATCTATCAGATGCGGAATGACCTCATGTCCCTCCAGCGTATCGACCGCCTCGGAGATCTGGCGCAAGAGCAGCCACAGCCGGTCGACCGGCCCGTCCAGCCACAAGAGGTTCGCCCGTTCGAGCCTGGGTGCGCGGACCGGCTCGCCGAACGGCAGGCGTGCGACCGTCTCCGAGGAGATTTTGATCCGGCGCGACGTCAGGCGGAATTCCTGGTGATAGGGATCAAGCCCAAGCCGCGTTTCGTTGCCGGCCTCGTCGGTGATTGTGATCAGGCTTTCGCCGCCGAGATTGAGGCTGAGGCGGGCTTCCTCGACCGGCCAATGTTCCGGCACGCGCGCCGAGGCGGTGAAGCTCACGGTGCCGTCCTTGCGCGGCCATGCGGCGCCGATCGCAATCGGCTCGCCGTCGAAGGTCCAATCGCTGATCTGAACGGTTTCACGGGCGCGCCAGTGTTCGAGTTCCGACATGCGGACGCGGATGCGGTCGAGGCGTTGGGCAAGCGTAAGCGACATGATCATATCCTGAGGTTTGAAAAGACATCAGCCCTTGACGGCACCGGCCGTCATGGCGCCGAGAATGAGGCGTTGGAGCGAAAGAAATGCGACGATGGCGGGCACGACAGAGACGAGGCAGGCCGCCGCCAGCAGCTGGATGGAGCTGTCGTTCTGGGTGCCGGCATATTGGAAGATGCCGACGCCGATCGGCATCAGCGCCTCCTTGCTGATCAGCAGGAAGGGCACCAGGAACTGCGACCAGCCGGCGATCACGGAGATGATGAAGGCGGAGGCGATCCCCGGCGTCGACAGCGGCAGAATGATCCGCCAGAAGACGCCGAAATGGCTGCATCCGTCGATCAGCGCCGCCTCGTCGAGGCTGCGCGGGATGCCGTCGATGAAGCCCTTGAGAATCCACGTGACCATCGGCACGGCGAGCGCGATATAGACCATCGTCGCGCCGAAATGGCTGTCGGTGAGGCCGATCTTGGCCATGTAGCGGTAGAGCGGCACCATGATGACGAGCGGCGAGATCATCTGGAACGCGAGCAGCACCATCATCCATGGCCCCTTGCCGCGGAAAGGAAAGCGCGAGAAGGCATAGGCCGCCGGCAATGCCACGATCAGGCAGCCGATCGCGCTCGAGGCCGACAGTATGAGCGCGTTCCAGAGATAGCCCGCGAACTTGTCGGAGGAAAGGATCGCGATGAAATTGTCGAGCGTCGGCGACTTGGGAAACAGCCTGGATACACCGAGAAAAACCTCCTTGCGGGTGCGCAGCGCCAGCGACAGCAGCCAGACCAGCGGCCAGGCGAAGAAGAGGAAGGTGATCAGCATGAAGAGATAGCTGAAGAGATCGCCGATGCGTTCCTGTCTCGAATTGATCATTGGGGTTCTCCCTTCGGCAGGAAGCGGGCATAGACGAGCGCCAGGCTGAGGCTGATGACAAGCATCAGTATCGAGAGCACCGCGCCGGCCGCCAGATCGTAATTCCGGAAGACGACGTTGAACGTATAGAGCGACAGAACCTCCGTCGCCCGACCCGGGCCGCCACCGGTCAGCGAGATGATCGCATCGAAGGTGTTCAGCGTCTGGATGGTGATCAGGATCATGTTGACGAGGATCGCCGCGCGTAGTTGTGGGAGCGTGATGTAGATCATCCGCTGCCAGGGATTGGCGCCGTCCATCTCGGCGGCTTCGTAAAGCTCCGGATCGATCGCCTTGATGGCAGCGTACATGACGACCATCGAAAAGGCCGTTCCGCGCCAGACGTTGGAAATCACGACAGACCACATGACCATATTCGGATCGGACAACCACTGAACGGGCGAGGCGCCAAGCATCCTGAGCAGGCTGTTGAGGCCGCCGAAGGGCGCCTCGTTGAACAGCATCTTCCAGATGATGCCGCCGGCGATTCCCGGCACCACCCAGGCGACCAGCGCCGTGGTGCGCACGATGGTCGAACCGAACAGGCCGCGTTTTTCGCTGCGCACGACGACCTGCGCAATGAAGAGGCCGAGCACCTGTTGAGCAACGACGCTGGATGCGGTGAAAACGAGCGTCACCCAGAGGATCTGCAGCAGTTCCGGCTTCGAAAGTGTGTTGGCGATCGTCCGCAGCGTGTATTCCTCGTCGTTGCCGACGAGCGAAATGTTGGTGAAGGCGAAGCGGAAGACGTCGATCAGCGGATAGAGATAGAAGACCCCGAGAACCAGGATCAGCGGCATAAGCCAGGGAGCGGGCGAGGGATAGAATTTTCGCGCGGCAAGCCTGCTTCCGGTAGGCGCAGTCTCGGCCGCAATGCTGAGATTGGTCATCGATCCGTCCGGTCATGTGTCATTGAGATCAGGCAGTCGGTATCGGTGGCGCGGGTGAGGTTGCCCCGCGCCACCGATCATCGGCTCAGCTCCGTTTGAAGGCGCTGAGCGAGGCGGTGAAGGCCTCGTCGACGGCGGCTTCCGTCGCCTGCGTGCCTGTCAGCACCTTGCCCATCATGATCTGGATCTGGTTGGATATCTCCGGATACACCGCAGCTCCCGGCCGCGCCTGGCCGACCTTCAGGGCTTCGGCGAAGGTCTTGTTCGCCGGTGTCGAGAAGACCTCGTACTTGTCGTAGAGATCGGCGCGGGTCGGCAGCTGTTCCTGCAGCGCGTTGGCCGGCCCCATATAGACCTCGCGGGCAAGGTCGGCGCAGACCTTCACCTTGGCGGCATCCTTGCTGAAGGCCGCGACGGTCCAGCCGCCGGTGCCGGTCGAGCGCTCATTGGCGGTCGGGCCGGGAAGCGGCGAGAAGGTCCACTTGGCGAACTCGTCCTCGTCGAGCGCGGTCTTCAGCTGCGCGTACTGCCAGTTGCCGCCAACGAAGAGCGCAGTGGTCCCTGCGGCTGCGGCGGCGTTGAAGTCGTCGTAGCTGCCGAGCGTCGCGACGCGCTTCGGCGCTGCACCCGATTCCACCAGATCACGATAGTAGTTCACCGCCTTGACGAACTTCGCGCGGTTGTCGCCCTCTCCGAAGATCGGCTTGCCCTGATCGTCAACCAGCTTGCCGCCCTGACCCCAGAAGTTGGCGAGCCAGTCGAAGGTCGTGCCCTCGTAGCGGCTGCCGTTGAAGAGAATGCCTTCCATGCCTTCGTCGACGGAATGCAGCGCGGCCTTTTTCAGGTCATCCCAGGTCTGGGGCGCGTCGGGCACGATCTCCTTGTTGCGGTAGAGGACGCGCAGGTCGGTCGACCACCACCAGGCATAGATGTTGCCGTCATCGCCAGTGATGCCCTCGCGGATGAACGGAAACAGCTGGCCAATCTCTTCCTTGCTGAAATAGGGCGAGAAGGATTGCAGCACGCCGGATTTCTTGAAGAGTGGCAGCACGAAGGAATCGACCGCGGCGCAATCGGGCGCCGAACCGGACTTCGCCTGCTCGAGCATGCGCGCCTGCTCCTGGCCGATATCACCAGACATCATCTGCAGCTCGATCTGCCAGTCGGGGCGTTTGGCGATGAAGTCGTTGAAGAGCTTGCTGTAACCCTCTGCATAAACAGGCTCATTGTTGCGCGGCCCGTCTGTCGTCATGCGGAAAATGAGCTTGTTGGGCGCATCGGCCTTGCCGACGATGTCGCCCGTGATCAGATCCTGAGCCGCCGCGATAACAGGCGCGGCCAGGAACGAACCCGCCAGAAGGGCGAGCATGATTGCCTTGTTCTTCACCAGTATTTCCTCCCGATTCAGGATCCCATTCCGAGCCGCTGCCTCCACAACAACGGGTCTCCTCCGATCCATCGACTAGATTAAGTCACTTTTCTTTTGTGTCAAGCAGGTCGATAGCGTGTGTGGCTGCACGCCTCGCGACAGTAGGATTTGCGCGGTTTGGGTGGTTGGTGGGGGAGAACTCGATTGGCCTTGCATCTGCCGCAGCAGCACAGCATCCTCCGATGGAGGAAACGCCACATTGAGGAGGTCCCATGGACGCGGTTCACAGGTTCGCAACTGCCGGGATAGTGGCAATCCTGGCCGCTCTGACGTCCGCATGCACGACGGGCCCGAACCATAATCCGGCCGACAACTTTTATAATCCTCGAACGTCGGCCAACCCGGCATGCGACGCTGGATTTAGGCCGACCAATAACTGGACGTGCAGTTACTGACTTTCAGCCAAGCTGTGGGCATCGCAACTCGGGCAATTCAATCATGCGAGGCCGCAAGCGCGATCGAATCCGCGACCTCAATACAGCGATCTGACAGGGTGGCGGTTGCGACGCGCAGATAGTTTCCCGGCAGCAGCGAGAACTTCGCGCCCGGATGCACGGCAATCCCGCGCGCCGCAAGCGTCACCATCGCGAAGGGCTCCGAGGAGACCGGCACCCAAGCGGATAGCCCGGAGCCATGGGCGGCGTTTATGTTTCGGTCGCGCAATGCCTCCACCAGATCGTGGCGGCGCTGCGCGTAGATCGCGCGCGCCTTGCGCACCGTCTCCTGCGTAGCCGGATCGCGGATCAGCCATGCGCCCGCCGCCTGCAGGACCCGGCTCGTCCAGCCGGCGCTGAAACTGCGGAACGACTGGATCTGCTCGACGATCGCTCGCGAGCTGGAGAGAGCAGCCAGGCGTAGATCCGGCCCATGGGTCTTCGAGAGGGAGAATATGTGGATCACCCGATCAGGGAAGATATTCCCTATCGACTGCCTCGGTGCATCCGAGATATCGCCGACGCCATCATCCTCAACGATCAGCGTATCGGCATCGCGCAGGACGTCGGCCAGGCTTTGCATGCGCGCGGCAGTCACGGTCTGGCCGGTGACCGAGTGGATGCGTGGCTGAAAGACGAAGGCGACAGGGCGATAGGCCATCGCCTGGCGCAAGGACGAGGGCAGGGGCCCTTCGTGGTCGCACTCGACCGGAATGATGCGCGCGCCGCGATCTTCGAGAATATCAAGCAGACGCATGGCAGTAGGGTTCTCGATCGCAACTGCGGCGCCAGGCATGACAAGCGCATGCATCAGTGTGTAGACGGCGTTGTAGCCGCCGTTGGTCGCTAGAAACGCCTCGGGCTCGTAGGGCCATGTCTCTCTGACCGCCGCCTCAAGCTCGGGCAGAATGCGGTTCCGCTCATAGCTGTTGAGATTCTCGGCCGATGCGCCGTAGACCATGGCCTCCTCCAGCCTCGGCAGAAGCGTGACGTCGGGAACGGCCGCTGTGAGATTCAGCACCTCCGCGCCGTAATTTCCGGAACTCGCCAGTCGCTCCGGCTTGGCGACGAAGCGGTCGCCGCTCACCCATGTGCCATTGCGGCCACGGCCGCTGATGATCTTCTGGCGCCGCAATTCGCTCCACGCCTCGGAGATCGTCGCCGGACTGATGCCCAGAGCAAAGGCCAGATCGCGAATGGCCGGCAGCTTGGTGCCAACAGGCAGCGCACCGCCGCGGATCAGGGCGCTGGTCTCGAGCGCAATCCCGCGAATCGTCCGATCGGTTATTTTTTGGGCAAACCAGGCTGCATCTCGACTGTCGCTCATTTTCGCACCATATTTAATGTTCAATAACGTAATATCATTTGATCGGTATCATTTGAACATTTAACGATGCGCCAGACAAGAAATTTTGAGAGTGAATGCAAATGCCGATTACACTTCGCCTTGCCCTTCGCGACTGGGACTATATGACCCCTCTCATCCTCGGCGACGTTTCGTCGTCGAAGCTTGACGTCAAGGTCGAGCGCATCGGCACCCTGGTTTCGCATGTCGGCAAGAGCGACACCTGTGACGCAGCCGAAATGTCCTTCAGCCGCTACACCCAGCTGCGCTACGATGGTGATCACAGCGTCGTCGGCATTCCGAACTTCATCATGCGCGGCTTCCGCCACCGTTGCGTCATCACCATGAAGGACAGCCCGATCACCGAGCTGTCGCAGCTTGCAGGCAAGCGCATCGGCGTCACCGGCTGGCGCGACTCGGGCAACACATGGACGCGCGCCGCCGTGCGCCGCGAAGGCGTTCAGGTCGAGGACGCGATGTGGTATGCTGGCCGCCTGACGGAAGCGCATCCTGTTGTCGATCGGCTTGACGGCTTCGGCCGCCCCGGCCTGATCGAAGCCGCTCCCGGCGAGCGTCCGATGGTCGACCTGCTGCGCGAAGGCCAGCTCGACGCGATCTTCACGCCATTCATGCCGGATGGCTATTTTGCCAATAGTTCACCTTTCCGGCAGGTTCTTTCCGATTTCCGTGGCGCCGAGCGTCGATATTTCGACGAGGTGGGATATGTACCCGGCATGCACCTCATCGGCATCAAGGCTGAGATCGTGGAAGAGAACCCCTGGATCATTGCCGAACTCAGCCAGCTGATCGAGGAATCGCAGCGCATGTGGCTGAACAAGCGCCGCAAATATGCAGATACGTCGCCGTGGATGTTCGACGAGCTCTTGAAGACCTCCCTCGAACTCCCTGCGAACTGGGATGAAAACGGCCTTGCCGCCAACGAGAAGATGATCGCCGATTTCTCGGCCGAGCTGCACGCCCAGGGCATTCTCGCTCGCGAGATGACCCCTCTGGAACTCTTCCCGTTCGATGCCGACGGCAGCCGCACGGGTGCCAACCTCTAACCGCATGCAACCAAGACAGCATTAATAAGGGGAATGAACATGTTGCTGAAGAAAATGACCTACCTCGTCCTGGCAAGCGCCGTGGCTACCAGTGCTGCGATGGCAGAGGACGCGGCCTTGCCGAAGCCGGCGCTTAACGCCGCGCTGCATGACAAGCTGCCCGACGCGATCAAGACCTCGGGCAAGATGATCTCCGTCAACAACGGTTCGTTCCCTCCCTATGAAATCGTCACCGGCACCGTCATGACCGGCGCCAGCGCCGATCTAACCGAAGCGCTGGGCGCCGTCCTCGGCGTCAAGATCGAGCATGAAACGGTCGGCGGCCTGCCGGCACTGCTCGCCGGCGTCAACTCCGGTCGCTACCAGTTCGCCTTCGGTCCTGTCGGCGACTACAAGGACCGCGAAGCCGCCAACGACTTCGTCGACTGGGTGCAGGAATTCGTCGTCTTCGCGACCGTGAAGGGCAACCCGAAGGGTATCACCTCGCTCGACACGGCCTGCGGCCAGCGCATCTCGGTCATGGCCGGCGGCTCCGCCGAGCGCGTGATCAAGACCCAGTCGGACAAGTGCAAGGCCGACGGCAAGAGCGGCGTCGAAGTGCAGTCCTACACCGACCAGCCAAGCTCGATCCTCGCCGTGCGCTCCAAGCGCGCCGACGCCTTCTTCTCCTCGCAGGCGCCGCTCACCTACTTCGTCAGCCAGGCAAACGGCCAGCTCGAACTGACCGGCGTCGGCCAGAAGAATGGCTTTGAAGACATCTTCCAGGGCGCTGTCGTTCCCAAGGGTTCGCCGCTCGGCCCTATCCTGATCGACGCCATCAAGGTACTGATGGCCGACGGCAGCTATGCCGCGATCATGAAAAAGTGGGGCCTTGAGAACAACATGATCAAGGAACCCGGCCTCAACCTCGGCGGACAGCTTCCCAAATGAGCACCAACACCACGACCAATGCACCGCCTTCGGGCGGTGCTGACCTCCGCGACGTCGTTACCGCGCATACGCCGTTCAGAACGGGACGCCTCGTTCTCTGGGCCGTCATCGCCATCGTCGTCATCGATTTCGTTTGGATCGTCGCCAACAACGAGAATTTCGGTTGGCCGGTCGTTGCACAATACTTCTTCGACCCAACCGTCATCAGCGGCCTCTATGTCAGCCTTGGCCTGACTGTCATCGCGATGATCCTCGGCGTCGCGCTTGGCCTGATCATCGCGATCATGCGCATGTCGAACGACCGGCTGGCGAAAGGCTTTGCCTCGCTGTTCATCTGGTTCTTCCGCGGCACGCCGCTGCTGGTGCAGCTGATCTTCTGGTACAACATGTCGACGCTGTTTCCGCAGCTGTCGATATCAGTTCCCTTCGGCCCGTCGCTCATCAGCTGGGACACCAATGCGGTGATCACGCCGATGACGGCTGCCATCGTCGGCCTCGCGCTCAACGAAGCGGCCTATATGGCCGAGATCATTCGCGGCGGCCTTCTGTCGGTCGATCGCGGCCAGGCGGAAACCGCCGAGGCCTTCGGCATGACCAAGGGCAGGGCACTGTGGCGGATCATCATTCCGCAGGCGATGCGCTCGATCGTTCCGCCGACGGGCAACCAGCTGATCAGCATGATCAAGGCGACCTCGCTCGTCAGCGTCATCGCCATGGCCGATCTGCTCTACTCCGTGCAGTCGATCTATAACCGCACCTTCGAGATCGTCCCGATGCTGCTGGTCGCCGTCATCTGGTACCTGCTCATCACCTCGGTCTTGAATATCGGCCAAAGCTACATCGAAGCCTATTACGGCCGTAGCGAACGCCGCAATGGCGCAACCGCCAAGCCGGCCACTGTTGCCGCTGCAGAGGAGGCAAGCCATTGACCGCCGTCTCCAATACCAAGCCGCTGGTTCAGGCGCGCAATGTCCACAAGTCCTTCGATCATCTCGAAGTTCTCAAGGGCATCGACCTCGACATCATGCCGGGCGAAGTCGTCGTCGTTCTCGGCCCGTCGGGTTCGGGCAAGTCCACCTTCTTGCGCTGTATCAACCACCTCGAGTCCATCCAAAAGGGATACATCGAGGTGGATGGCGAGCAGATCGGCTACCGGGTGCGCAAGGATCGGCTGGAGCGACTTTCGTCCAACGGCATCGCTCGCCAGCGCCGCAAGATCGGCATGGTGTTCCAGCAGTTCAATCTCTATCCGCACATGACGGTGCTGCAGAACATCATCGAGGCGCCGGTCGGCGTCCACGGTGAAAACCGCAAGGATGCGATCGAAAACGCCAAGCAGCTCCTGCAGCGTGTCGGCCTGTCGGAGAAGGCGAATGCCTATCCCCGCCAGCTCTCCGGCGGCCAGCAGCAGCGCGTGGCGATCGCCCGGGCGCTCGCGATCAAGCCCAAGCTGATGCTCTTCGACGAGCCGACTTCGGCACTCGATCCCGAACTCGTCGGCGAAGTGCTGTCGACGATGCGCGATCTCGCCAAGCAGGGCCTGACGATGATCGTCGTCACCCACGAAATCGGCTTTGCCCGCGAAGCGGCCGACCGGGTGGTGTTCATGGATGGCGGCGTCGTGGTCGAGCAGGGCAAGCCGGAGGATGTGATCGGCAACCCGCAGCATCCACGCACGCAGGCCTTCCTGTCACGCTTTCTCTGACATCCAGCTCATCCGGCCAAGCGCCGCCCGTGATGCAATCGAAGACCCGGCCGGCCCTCTCATGGGGCCGGTAGCGGACCACGCATGCAAAGAATTGGAACGGACATGACCATCGACAACGATTTCGCCCGCCTTTCGGATTTCGAGCCCATGGACGCCGAACTGCGCGCCATCCGCCAGCATCTGCACGCCCATCCCGAACTGTCGTTCGAAGAGACGGAAACCGCACGCTTCGTCGCCGAAAAGCTCGAGGGTTGGGGCTATGAAGTGACCCGCAACGTCGGTGGCAACGGCGTGGTCGCCCGCATGACGCAGGGCGCCGGCAAGAAGAGCATCGCGATCCGCGCCGATATGGACGCGCTTCCGATCACCGAGCAGACCGGCAAGCCCTATGCCAGCCAGGTGCCAGGCAAGATGCATGCCTGCGGCCACGACGGCCACACGACGGTGCTTCTCGGTGCTGCCGAATATCTGGCGCGCACCCGCAAGTTCAACGGCACGGTCAACCTGATCTTCCAGCCCGCCGAAGAAGCCGGCGGCTTCAGCGGCGCCCAGGCGATGATTGATGACGGTCTGTTCGAGCGCTTCCCGTTCGACGCCATTTTCGGCCTGCACAACCACCCCGGCGCGCCTGAAGGCAGCTGGCTGATGCGTTCCGGCCCGTTGATGGCGGCTGCTGACACGGTTGAGATCAAGATCACGGGCAAGGGCGGCCACGCATCGCGTCCGCACTTGACGATCGATCCCGTCGTCGTCGCCTGCAACCTCGTCGTCTCGCTGCAGACGGTCATCTCGCGCAATGTCGATCCGACGCAGACGGCAGTCGTCACGGTTGGCGCCATCCATGCCGGCGAAGTGGCCAACGTCATTCCGGAAAACGCGAGCATGCTTTTGACGGTGCGCTCGTTCGACCCGAAGGTTCGCGAGATCCTCGAAAAGCGCATCCGGGCTCTGACGACGTCGATGGTCGAAGGCTTCGGCGCCACCGTCGAGATCGACTACGCCTACGGCAACCCCGTCGTCGTCAACTCCGAGAAGGAAACAGAGTTCGCCCGCATGGTGGCCGAGGAACTCGTGGGCGAAGGCAATGTCGCGCTTTGCCCGCTTATCCCCGGTAGCGAGGACTTCTCGCACTTCCTGCAGCACAAGCCCGGCAGCTTCCTGCGCCTCGGCAACGGCATGAACTCCGCGATCCTGCACAGTGCCAAGTACGACTTCGCCGACGACAGCCTGACGGCGGGTGCTGCAATGTGGGCGCGTCTCACGGAACGCTACCTCGACGAGTAGTCGTTCGACATCGAATTCTCCCAAGAAACGAAGAAGGGGCGCCTGCATTGGGCGCCCCTTCTTTCATGTGATGAAGGCCGCGGCGCGGATGCGCCGTCGGCCGAAATTCCACTATTGGTTGGACGAGGCGGCGGATTTGTCCGCGGCAACTTGCGTCTGCGCCATCGCCTTCACGAGCGCCACGATCTTTTCGCGCAGCTGCGTGTCCGTGATCTTGATGAACGCCTTGTTGAGCGCGAGCCCTTCCTTGGAATGCAGGAATTCGGCGACCGGATCGGTCGTTGCCGTCAGATCGAGACCGGCGAGCGACAACGGCTCCGACGGATCCTGCTGAAAGAAGAAACTTGGCGTGGTGTTCAGAACCTCAGCGATACGCTGCAGCCGGCTGGCGCCGATCCGGTTCATTCCCTTTTCGTACTTCTGCACCTGCTGGAATGTCACGCCGATCTGCTCGGCCAACCTTTCCTGGCTTAGTCCCAGCAACTGCCTGCGCATCCTGACTTGGGAACCCACATAGCTATCGATTGCATTCGGTGTCTTTGCATTCATCCTGTATTTCCTATGCCGGAATCAAAGCGAAACAGTCCCCGGCAAACCGGCCCTATCCAGCAACAACAGTTTGTCTTAGCAAGCGATCAAATTCAACCTCAGGATTATGACGATAAGGTGATCTGTCATTAAAAAGCGTTTAGATACCCTCTGTGCGTGCGGATAGTTCAATCTCTACCGCCGAAGCGGATCGGCCGGACCACACGGTCGACGATCTTCAACGTACGGTCGGGCTGGATCATGTAGGTCTCCTCGACCTGCTGCCCATACTGGTCGATGAAGTCGTGCGGGAAGGTCGAACCGATCGGCGATTTGGTGAGCTTCGTCCGGGGCTGGCCGCTATAGATGATGCTGCCGGGAATGGGCGTCAGGCCGGGTGCGGAATAATTCTTTGCGGTCGTGCATCCTGCCAGAAGAACCAGGGCGACAATTCCAACCACAGTCCGTTTCATCGCACCCTCACATCTTCGCTTCGCTTGACCTGTGCATATTGGCCGCGGCCTGGAATGGACAGGCGGTGCTGGCTTATCCCGGATGTTTTTTGATGGCGGCCTACACCGCCATCAAAAGCTGCTTGCGCCGCGCGCCTAGAGCAGTCCGCGTTTCGCCAGATTGGCCATCAGCGCGCCGATGCCGAAAGTCCAGGGGGCGCAGTCGTTGGAGCGACGCACCGTGTTGACGAGCGAGCCGAGCCCGGCCGACGAAATCTCCACGACGTCGCCGATCTTGTGGGTAAAACCCTGGTTCGGCGCGTCGCGGTCCTGGGTCGGGGCGAACAGAGTGCCGAGAAACAGCATGAAACCATCGGGATATTGATGGTGCGCGCCGCAGGTCTGGCGGACGAGATCGGTCGGGTCGCGGCTGATCTTCGACATCGAACTCTTGCCGTGAAGCACGAAGCCGTCTTCGCCGGTTACCTTCAGGTCGAGTTCGGCGCTGCGCACCGAATCGAGATCGAAGCTCTCGTCGAGCAGGCGGATGAAGGGCCCGATCGAGCACGAGGCATTATTGTCTTTCGCCTTGCCGAGCAGCAACGCCGAGCGTCCCTCGACATCGCGCAGGTTGACGTCGTTGCCGAGCGCCGCCCCCCGGATTTCACCACGGCTGTTGACCGCAAGCACGATCTCCGGCTCCGGATTGTTCCAGGTCGAAACCGGATGCAGCCCGACGTCGGCACCCCAGCCGACGGAGGACAGCACCGGCGCCTTGGTGAAGACCTCCGCATCCGGGCCGATACCGACCTCGAGATATTGCGACCACATCCCTTCCTCGATCAGCGCCTGCTTGACCGTGGCGGCTTCAGGAGATCCGGCCTTCAGATTGTTGAGGCTTCCGCCAATCAGCGTGCTGACGCGCTCGCGGATCGCGGCCGCCCGGTCGGGATTACCCGCCGCCTTCTCCTCGATCACCCGTTCGATCATCGACTGCGCGAAGGTCACGCCGCAGGCCTTGACCGCCTGCAGATCGACCGGCGCCAGCAGATAGGGGCGCGAGGCATCCGGCTTGCCGGTGCTGTTTGCGGCAATGTCCTCGAGCGTTCCGAGCGGTTTGCCGTTAGCCGAGCGGACGAAGGCCACAAGATCAGGCCGCTCCAAGAGCGCGCTCATCGTTGGCACGTCCTTCGAGGTGATATCGATCAGCTGCTGATCGCGGATCGTCACGAGGCTGGGGCCTTCGGCGGCAGGGTTCCAGGCACGGCCGACGAAAAGGCCACCCGAGGCGGCGGCGTCGAGAAGGGTATAAGGCATGATAATGTTCCGTCACGCGAGCGATGGACGCGCTCTATGAGCCAGGGGATGCGCCGCCCTCCAACCCAGCGGCAGCAAAATCGATCATATTCGCTTGCGACGGGCAAGGCCGGAATGCTGAGGAATGATCGCCGATCCGCGAAAACGCTCATGGGCCGGCACCCGTCCGGACACCGGCCCATGATAAACGTCGCCGCTTAGTGGTTGTCGCGCGGGATACCCTTGGTCTGGGCGATCCGCTGATATTTAACCGCCGGCTCAAGCACCGCCCCAGTCTCCATCTGCCCGACATAGGAGCGCTGGATTTCCTGCCACGGCGTCTGGCTTTCCGGATAGACATAGCCGCCGGCGGCAACCAGTTCCGCGCGTCGCTTGGCGATCTCCTCGTCGCTGATCAGGATGTTGGCGGTTCCCTTTTTCAGGTCGATGCGCACCTGATCGCCCGTCTGCAAGATCGCAAGCCCGCCACCGGCGGCTGCTTCCGGCGAGGCGTTGAGGATCGAGGGCGAGCCTGATGTGCCCGACTGGCGGCCATCGCCGACGCAGGGGAGAGACGAGATGCCCTGCTTCAATAGGTAATCCGGCGCGCGCATGTTCACCACTTCGGCAGCGCCCGGATAACCGATCGGGCCCGCGCCGCGCATGAAGAGGATGGTCGCGGCGTCGATGGCCAGCGACGGATCGTCGATGCGGTGGTGATAATCCTCCGGCCCGTCAAACACCACGGCGCGGCCGGTGAAGGCTTCCGGGTCATTGGGATTGGAGAGGTAGCGGTCGCGGAACTCCGGCGAGATGACGCTGGTCTTCATGATCGCCGAGGAGAAAAGGTTGCCCTTCAGCACACGGAAGCCGGCACGCTCCTTCAGCGGCCGGTCGAAGGGACGGATGACCTTCTCGTCCTCGATCATCGAGGCCGTGTAGTTCTCGCCGACCGTCTTGCCGTTGACCGTCATCGCGTTGGTGTCGAGATGGGCGTGCTTGATCAGCTCGCCCATGACGGCGGGCACGCCGCCTGCGTGGTAATAATCCTCGCCGAGATATTCGCCTGCCGGCTGCAGGTTGACCAGCAGCGGGATTTCCTCGCCATGCGTCTGCCAGTCATCGACCGAGAGCTCGACGCCGACATGGCGGGCAAGCGCGTTGAGGTGGATCGGCGCGTTGGTCGAGCCGCCGATCGCGGAGTTGACCTTGATTGCGTTGATGAAGGCTTCCCTGGTCAGGATGTCCGATGGCTTCAGATCCTCGCGTACCATCTCGACGATCCGTAGACCGGTCTCGTAGGAGATTTCCTGGCGGTCACGATACGGCGCGGGGATGGCGGCGGCGCCCGGCAGCTGCATCCCGAGTGCTTCGGCAAGCGAGTTCATCGTGGTCGCCGTGCCCATCGTGTTGCAATAGCCGGTCGAGGGTGCTGAGGAGGCGACGAGCTTGACGAAGCCCTGGTAGTCGATCTCGCCACGCGCCATCATCTCGCGCGCCTTCCAGACGATCGTGCCCGAGCCCGTGCGCTCGCCGCGGAACCAGCCGTTCAACATAGGGCCGACGGACAACGCGATCGCTGGGATGTTCACGGTTGCCGCGGCCATGAGACAGGCCGGCGTGGTCTTGTCGCAGCCGATCGTCAGCACCACGCCATCGAGCGGATAACCGTAAAGCACCTCGACGAGGCCGAGATAGGAGAGGTTGCGGTCGAGGCCCGCGGTCGGGCGCTTGCCGGTTTCCTGGATCGGATGCACCGGAAACTCGATGGCGATCCCGCCTGCATCGCGGATGCCTTCGCGCACACGCTTGGCGAGTTCGATATGGTGGCGGTTGCAAGGAGACAGGTCCGAGCCCGTCTGCGCGATGCCGATGATCGGCCGGCCCGACTGCAGCTCTTCCTGGCTGAGGCCGAAGTTCATGTAGCGTTCGAGGTAGAGCGCCGTCATGTCGGGGTTGGCCAGATTGTCGAACCAGGCCCTGGAGCGAAGCTGCGGCTTCCCTGTCTTCTCGCCGATTGCGGTGTTGCTGGATGAGGCGGGTGTTTTCTCGACCACGATCATTTTCCTTGGTTTTGCTGCGGTATTGTCATGCGGTTAGCCGATCGGTACGTCCAAGTATCAACGGCAACATGGCGGATTGTCGGCGCGCCAAACGGCTCAGTTCACTCCGGCAACGTTTACGACGTTGCCTCCTCAGGCGGGAACATATTGCGAGATGAAGCGCGAGTCGCGACGGAAATCGGATGGCGACATGCCAGCGATATGGCGGAAGGATTTGTTGAAGGCGCTGATCGAGCCAAATCCGCTATCCATCGCCACCTGCAGCACATTCGCCTCTTCGTTCATCAGCATCGCCTGCGCGCGAGACAGCCTGAGCAGGTTGACGTATTTGCTGAGCGTCATGCCCGTCGTCTTCTTGAAGAGGTTCATCGCATACTTCGGATGCAGGTCGGCGGCGCGGGCGATATCGACCGAATCGATCTCGTGCAGGAAGTTCAGGGCAATGAAATCGCACATGCGCGCGACGCTGCGCGAGGATTGCGGATAGGCCTGCTCGACATCATCCGTCGCCGACAAGCCGTTTGGCGCCAGCATCGAATAGGGCTCGAGCACGATGCGCTCGATGCGCAGAAGCATTTCCTCCACGGCGTGCTGCGCCTTGGCGGCATCGCCGGATTTCGCGTAAGCTACCCAGCGCGGAAAGTTCTCGATGTCGGCGGCATCGGTGGCGGACGTGAAGAGGATCTCGCCCTTCATAAGCCGGCTCGAAATGTTGATCGGCACGCGCATGCGGAAGAAATAGACCAGCGGCAGATGCCCGCCGGCATAGATCGAATCATCGCTGCTCTCGTCCATCTGGTGCGGCTGCCCGCCCCAAAACAGGCACATGTCGCCGGCCTTCATGCTGATGTCGTGGCCGTTCATGCGGTAGTGCACCTCACCACGCATGATGTAGTTCAGTTCCACCTGCACATGCCAATGCGGCATGAGCATTGGCGGCGGATGGTTGTGAAACATCTGGAGTGCCGTCGGCAATCCCTCGATGCTGCTCGCTCCCGGCTGATAGACAGCCCTCTGCTCAATCTTACTTTCCGCCAAATCCATATTCCCTTTTTAGGAGACAGCGGCTCCCTTGCGGTTAGTGTAGTCACGTTCGCTAAGGGACGGCAATTGAAAAGGGAGGATTTTCAATGCGCTTCAAACTTATCGGTGCAACCGCTGCTGTTGCACTTCTCGCATCCGGCTCCGCATTCGCGCAGTCCGCCAATCTCACCATCTGGAGCTGGAACGTCGCCGCATCGGCGCTGAAGTCCACGCTCGAGGGCTTCAACAAGCTCCACCCGGATATCAAGGTCACCGTGGAAGACCTTGGAAACCAACAGGTTTTCGACAAGATGCTGGCAGCCTGCGCCGCTGGCGGCGAGGGCCTTCCTGACATCGTAACGGTCGAAAATTTCGAGGCCGAAATCTTCTGGAATCGTTTCCCGGATTGCTTCGCCAACTTGAAGGACCTCGGCTATACGGCTGAAATCCAAGCGAAATTCCCTGAGTTCAAGCGCACGGAGCTTGAAGTGGGCGATGTCGCCTATGCCATGCCGTGGGATTCCGGTCCGGTCGCCGTCTTCTATCGCCGCGACTTCTACGAAAAGGCTGACGTCGATCCGGCATCGATCAAGACCTGGGACGATTTCATCGCCGCCGGCAAGAAGATCTCGGCCGCCAATCCCGGCGTCGTCATGGCGCAGGCCGACTTCAACGGCGACAGCGAATGGTTCCGCATGATCTCCAACGAGCAGGGCTGCGGCTACTTCTCGACCGATGGCCAGAACATCACCATCAACCAGCCCGCCTGCGTCGCCACCCTTGAGAAGGTCAAGGAGATGAAGGACGCCGGTACGCTGACGGCCGCCATCTGGGACGAAAAGATCCAGGCCAACACAGCCGGCAAGGCCGCCAGCCAGATGTATGGCGGTTGGTACGAAGGCACCGTGCGCTCGGGCTCGCCCGATCTTTCCGGCAAGTGGGGCGTCTACATGATGCCGAGCCTGACGCCGGATGGCCCGCATGCGGCCAACCTTGGCGGTTCGTCGCTGGCGATTGCGGCCAACTCGGCCAACAAGGAAGCCGCCTGGACCTATGTCGACTACGCTCTCGGCACCAATGAAGGCCAGGTCGCGATGCTGAAGTCCTTCGGTCTCGTTCCGTCGCTGCTGTCGGCGGTGCAGGATCCGTTCGTCAACGAGGCGCAGCCCTATTGGGGCGGCCAGAAGGTCTGGGCCGACATTCTCTCGACCCTGCCGAAGATCAAGCCGAGCCGTGGCACGCAGTTCCAGACGGACGCCGACGCGATCTACAAGGCTACGCAGACCAAGTATTTCGCCGGCGGCTACCCCGATGCTCAGACGGCGCTCGACGATGCCGCCAAGCAGATCGAGACCGCCACCGGCCTTCCCATTGCGGAATGAGTGACGATGCCGGGCACCCCTTCGGTGCCCGGCTTCCATCTCTCGCTTCGACTTTGAGGAGAATGAAATGCCGATCCGGAACCGGAGCGCATACTTTTTTCTTGCGCCCTATCTGCTCGTCTTCGCCACTTTCTGGCTATGGCCCATCATCAGCTCGTTTCTGATCTCGTTTCAGAATACGCGCGTAAATCCCTGGAAATTCAGCGCTTCCGTCAATTGGGGACGCCTGATCGGCGATCCCGCCTTCTACAATGCGCTCTATAACACGCTGATCATCCTGGTGATTCAGGTGCCCGTCATGATCGCGCTTGCGACGCTGATGGCAGTGCTTTTGAACTCGCCGCTCCTGAAGGCGCGTCCGCTCTATCGCTTTGCCTTCTTCGCGCCCGTCGTCGTCGGCGAGGTGGCCTACGCCGCCGTGTTCCGGCTGATGTTCAGCATCGACTTCGGCATCGTCAACAAGCTAATCACCTCGGTCGGCCTGTCTCCCGTTTCCTGGTTCGACAACGCCAATGCCGCGATGGCACTCGTCATCATTGCTGTTACCTGGCGTTGGGCGGGCTACAACGCCATCATCCTGCTCGCCGGCCTGCAATCGATCCCTGACGATGTCTACGAGGCGGCAACCCTCGACAAGGTGTCGAAGACCAAGCAGTTCATTCATATCACCCTGCCGCTCCTGAAGCCGATCATCCTGTTCTGCGTCATCCTGTCGGTTATCGGAACTATGCAGCTCTTCGCGGAACCCTTCCTGATCACCAATCGCGGTGGTCCCGGCGGCGGCACCGAGACGCTTGGCCTGCTGCTCTATCGCCAAGGCTTCCTGTCGCTGAACTTCGGCTACGCGTCGGCGATCGCCTACACCATGGCCATCCTCGCCATCACCATCTCGCTGCTCAATCTCTGGGTCGGGAGGGAACAGAAATGAAGTCCAAGTCCCAATCCAAGATGCTGCAGACCGTGCTGCTGCATGTCGTGCTGACGCCGCTCGCCATCGTCTGGCTGTTTCCGATCTGGATGATGTTCGTCTTCTCGACCATGCCCGACTACGGCATCTTCAGCCCTGACATCGTGCTCTGGCCGTCGACGAACTTCGTCGAGAACTTCAAGAACCTGCAGGCCGATACCGATTTCGTCCGTGCCATGTTCATCTCGGTCGTGGTCGCCTCGGTCTATACCTTCCTGTCGGTGCTCTTGACCTCGATGGCCGGCTGGGCGCTGGCGCGCTATCGCTTCGTCGGAAAGTCCATGGTGGTCGCAATCATTCTCGGCACCATCACGCTGCCGTTCGCCGTCGTCGTCATCCCGCAGTTCATCATGGTGGCCCGCGAGTTCAAGCTCGCCAACACCTGGGTGGCGCTGATCCTCCCGCCGCTGTTCAACTCGCTCGGCGTGCTGTTCATGCGCCAGGCCTTCTCGATGATGCCGGCTGAACTCTTCGATGCCGCGCGTGTCGAAGGCGTCAAGGAGCGGCAGATCTTCGTGCGGATCGCGCTACCGCTGGCACGCCCGACGATGGCGGCGCTCGCAATCATCCTCTTCCTGGCGTCGTGGAACAACTACCTCTGGCCGCTGCTCATCAATTCCAAGCCCGGAATGATGACCGCGCCGGTGGCGCTCGGATCGCTGATCGGTCTCACCAAGGTTTCATGGGGCGGCATCATGGCTGGCGCCATGTTGCTCACGGCGCCGATCCTCGTGGTCTTCGTGTTCCTGCAACGTCACTTCATCGCCGGCATTTCGGCCGGCGCAGTCAAATAGTCGGGGAACGCCTGATGTCTGAACTTTCTTTGAAAAACGTGGTCAAGCGCTTCGGCGCGCTCGAGATCATCCATGGCGCCGATCTCGACGTGAAGGATGGCGAGTTCGTCGTCTTCGTCGGCCCGTCGGGCTGCGGCAAGTCCACGCTTCTGCGCATGATCGCCGGGCTAGAGGATATCTCCGGCGGCGAGATCAACATCGGCGGCAAGGTCGTCAACGATGTCGAGCCTGCCGATCGTGGGATTGCCATGGTCTTCCAGTCCTATGCGCTCTACCCGCATATGACGGTCGAGGAGAATCTGAGCTTCGGCCTACGCATGAACGGCAATCCCAAGGCGGATACCGAAAAGCGCGTGAAGCATGCCGCCAACATCCTGCAGATCAACGAGCTGATGCAGCGGCGTCCAAAGCAGCTCTCCGGCGGCCAGCGCCAGCGCGTGGCGATCGGCCGCGCCATCGTGCGTGAGCCGCAAGTCTTCCTGTTCGACGAGCCGCTGTCCAACCTCGATGCGGAGCTGCGCGTGCAGATGCGCGTCGAGATCTCGCGGCTGCACAAGCAGCTTGGCACCACAATGATCTACGTCACCCACGACCAGACGGAGGCGATGACGCTCGCCGACAAGATCGTCGTGCTCCGGTCCGGCAACATCGAACAGGTGGGCGCGCCGCTCGACCTCTACGACGATCCCGCCAACCAGTTCGTCGCCGGCTTCGTCGGGTCGCCGAAGATGAACTTCCTGAAGGCCAAGGTGATCGAGACAGGGGGCGGAACGGCCACCGTCGCCATCGCCGGCGAGCCGGGCGTTCGCCTGACGCTGCCGGTCACCTCGGCGGTCGAGAAGGGCGCTGACGTCACGGTCGGTATCCGGCCGGAGCATTTCAGCGATGCCGGGCAGGGGGATACGGATCTGACTGTCTCCATCGACGTCGCCGAACACCTCGGAAACACCAGCTACATCTACGCCACCACGAAAGGCGGCGAGCAGATGATCATCGAGCGCCCGGAATCACGCACCGCCGCGGAGCGCGACAGGCTGACCGTCGGGCTCGCCGCAAAACGCGTCTTCCTGTTCGACAGCGCCGGCAAACGCCTGCGCTGACCTGTTTTCCATCCCAAGACTTGCAACTGACTGACATGAAAGAAGAGGACTTTCCCATGAGCTCAGATCAACCGATCCGCTGGGGTATCATCGGCCCGGGCACCATTGCGCGTACCTTCGCCGATGGCATCGCGCATTCGCGCACCGGCAAGCTCGTCGCCATCGCCACCCGCAACCCTGAAAAGCCGGGTCTTGCGGAAAACTTCCCCGGCGCCCGTATCGTCAAGGGCTACGAGGCGCTGCTTGAGGATAGCGAGATCGACGCCGTCTACATCGCAGTGCCGCACACCGGCCACGCCGAATGGGCGATCAAGGCGATCCGGGCAGGCAAGCATGTACTGGTCGAAAAGCCGATCGCGCTGACAGCCTACGATGCCGACGCCATCTACCATGAAGCCAGGAAGGCCGGCGTTTTCGCGGGCGAGGCCTTCATGTACCGCGTCCATCCGCAGACGGCCAAGATCGTCGAGCTGGTGAAATCGGGCGCGATCGGCGCGCTGCGCATCATCCGCACCAGCTTCGGCTTCAACATGGGCACGTTCCGCCCGGAACACCGGCTGTTTGCCAACGAGACCGCCGGCGGCGGCATTCTCGATGTCGGCGGCTATCCGGTCTCGATGGCGCGGCTGATCGCGGGGGCTGCCGAAGGCAAGCCGTTCCTGGAGCCGGAAAAGGTCGCGGGCGTCGGCCATCTCGGCCAGTCGGGCGTCGATGAGTGGGCGTCCGCCGTGTTGCAGTTCCCGGGCGGCGTCATCGCCGAGGTCTCGTGCTCGATCATGGCCAACCAGGACAACACGCTGCGCATCATCGGCTCGGAAGGGCGCATCGAGGTCAAGGACTTCTGGTTCGCCTCGGGCCACAAGGGCGGCGTCGGCAAGATCGAGCTCTTCAAGGGCAACGAGCAGCAGACGATCGAGGTCAAGGAAGATCGCTGGCTCTATTCCTTCGAAGTCGATGCGGCAGGCGATGCCATCCGCGCCGGCCAGCAGGAATTCACTTCTCCCGGCATGGGCTGGGCCGATTCCATTGGCAATCTGCGCGTGCTCGACCAGTGGCGCGCATCGATCGGCCTGGAATACAGCGTCGAGAAGGCGGCAAAGCGGGTGACCAATCTTGCTGGCGACAAGGTCACGCTCGGCAACAGCATTCCCAAGCGCGCCATCCCGGGCATCTCCAAGCCCGCCTCGGTCGTCACGCTCGGCTTCGAGTTCTTCCCGAACTTCGCCGCCGCCTCCCTGACGCTCGATGCCTTCTATGAGGCCGGCGGCAATGTCTTCGACACCGCCTTCGTCTATGGCGGTGGCAAGACGGAGAGCATCTTCGGCGACTGGCACACCAGCCGCAATGTCAACCGCGAGGAGATCGTGCTGATCGGCAAGGGCGCGCACTCGCCGCTGGTCTACCCCGATGTCATCGCCAAGCAGCTCGACCAGTCGCTCAACCGCCTGAAGACCGACTATGTCGACATCTACTTCATGCACCGCGACAACACCGATGTTCCTGTTGGCGAGTTCGTCGATGCCATGGACGCGGAGGTCAAGCGCGGCCGCATCCGCGGCATTTTCGGCGGTTCCAATTGGACCCGCGAGCGCATGGACGAGGCAGCGGCCTATGCCCAGAAGAACGGTAAGCTGGCGCTGGCAGCGCTGTCGAACAACTATTCGCTGGCTGAAATGCTCGACCCGATCTGGGCCGGTTGCGTGACGTCGTCGACCGACGAATGGAAGACATGGCTCAATGAGCGGCAGGTGCCGAACTTCGCATGGTCCAGCCAGGGCCGCGGCTTCTTCACCGACCGCGCCGGCCGCGACAAGCACGACGACGAGGAAATCGTTCGTTGCTGGTATTCCGACCGCAACTTCGTGCGCCGCGACCGTGCGATCGAGCTCGCGGAAAAGCTTGGCCGCAGCCCGATCCACATCGCGCTCGCCTACGTCATCGCACAGCCGTTCCCGGTCATTCCGCTGATCGGACCACGCACGATCGCCGAGCTGGAAGACAGCCTTTCGGCGCTCGACATCAAGCTGACACCCGAACAGGTGAAGTGGCTCGAGGCATAATCCATCGTCTTCCAGGATGATGTGAGAAAGCGGGAATTCGGGCTCCGGATTCCCGCTTTTTTTCTGGCGTTCGCCACCATTCGACCTATATCGGTCTCAGCGCTCCGACGAAGGGTTGGAGCAGCGCTCGGATGGGCGCAATTTCGCGCGATCGGCCGTTTGGCGACACCGCGCTTAGGCATGAACGATACAGGAGCATCCCATGAAACCGCTCTTTTCAATCGCAGCGCCCCTGGCGCTCGTGACGCAGCTGGCGTTGACGCCGATCGCGTTGGCGCAGGAGCCGGTGGTTGGCGTCTGGAAGACGCAGGTCGGGACGACGGCGACGATTTCGGAATGCGGCAACGGCTATTGCATCACCATGAAAACAGGCGATCATGCCGGCCAGAAGATCGGTTCGTTTACCGGCGAGAACGGCAATTTCACCGGCACGATCATCGAGCCTGACAGCAAGAAGACGTTTGATGGCGTGCTGACCGTCTCCGGCGACACCGTGAAGATGCGCGGCTGCACGATGAAGGTCATCTGCCGCTCGCTGATCTGGACGCGCCTCTAAGTTAGCGCCGCAGTCCCTCGATGACGGCCTGATATTCGTGAGCGAGCGAGATTGCCGCTTTTGCAACCACGGGATTGATCGAATTCCGATCAATCGCCTTTGAGCATGTCTCGAACAGTCCGCGCAGCTCGCATTCGATCTCGGACAGTTCGGGATATTGCTGCACGAGCACGTGCGGAAGCAGTTTTGCTTTCGTTTTCATGGATTTGGAACCGAACCATATATCCGGCGACGCGATCGTCGCGTTCAGGATGGCGGTTTCAAGCTGTCCGGTGGCACTCACGATGTCAGTGACCAAAGCCGTCATTCTTCCCTCCAAGCAAAGAACCCGGAGATGACGATGCATATCTCGTGCCAAGCGCCATTTGTCGCCCGCGGATCGGCTCGATAGCGTTCCGGCGCCGATGCGCGGCAGCCATCGAAATTTACCATCAGGATAAATTGGCCTCCCCAAGCTGCGATTTCGGTACACATCCATTAGACAATTCGCAAATACTTGCTTACGCTGAGATTCTGGGCAGAGGGGACACGTCCATTATCAATCGTTGGCGCTTATCTCGTCATCGCAAGACCGGCCACCGCGAGCATATCGCCGGGGCGGCGCACCCCCACAATTGCCTCCAAGTTTCGCTGGCACTTCTGCTTTGCACCGCCGCCTTCTTGGCGCCGGCACATTCACAGGGACAAGAGCGCGTCCCGTACGACGTCGCGCCGGGCACCACACTTTCGGGTGGCGCCGGGGGCGCGGGTGGTGCGGCTTCAGGCTCGCCGGGATCCACCGGCGGCGCCGGCGGTGCGGGCGGCCCTGGGTTCCTCGCAACTGTCCCGACCGCGATCACGATCGGCACAGGCGCTACGGTCACGGGCGGCGCCGGCGGAGCCGGCGGGTCGGGCGGCCTCTTCGGCACGCCGGGGG
>UBJO01000060.1 GCA_900465665.1 Hyphomicrobiales bacterium | reverse complement strand
CGTCTCTACCCCTCCGAAGTCAGTATTCAACGAGGTGTTTGTGTCCCTCAGTGACGAGGATGATGACTGATGTCAAAGACCGCGGCGATCCTCAGCGTTCACCTCCTTCATCAAGCGAAAGCTGTCCGAGTTGGAACGCTCACCCGCAGTGCTGCCGGCGAAACGGCATTTATTGTCGAGGAAGCCTATCTTCGCGATGCGGGCCGTCCGATCCTCAGCCTTTCCTGGTTGGAGCCAGCCAGCGAGCAGGGCACAATGGATCGGCTTGCCTTTCGTGGTGACAAAATTGGCATATTAGGAACTTTGCCACCCTGGTTTGCCGGCCTCTTGCCAGAAGGCGCCCTGCACGATCTTGTGTTGCACGAAATGGGCCCAGGCGATCATGACCAGTTCGATCTCCTGACACGGCTCGGCGCGGATCTGCCAGGCGCCGTGTTAATCACGCCCGAAACTGAGACGCCGGCATCGGCTGGCCCGCTGAAGCTTGAACAGGTCGCTGGTTTTGACGCCCCCCGTCCTCAGGGCACGGTGAAATTTTCCCTTGCCGGGGTTCAACTGAAATTTGCCGGCCGGATGGACGGAGATCGCTTGACCGTGCCGGCACGGGCGGGCGACGCACGTTGCATCCTGAAGGTGCCGACAGAACGTTTTCCCAATTTACCGGAACTTGAGTTTGCCGGAATGACGCTTGCTCGCTCAATCGGCGTAACGACTGCCGATTTCCGGCTGCTGTCCGTCGAACACGTAAGGGATATTCCACCTGAATTCCTAAAGGCTGGCCCCCAAGCGCTTGTTGTCGATCGTTTCGACCGCGGCGCTGACGGTCTACGCATCCACATGGAAGACATGGCCCAGATCCTTGGCGCGCTTGGCGAGCGCAAATATACGATGGGGACTGGAGAGACTGTGCTTAACATGATCCGACGGTTCAGCACCGACTGGAGGGCGGATGTCCTAGAAGGGTTTCGTCGCATTGTTGCCGACATATTGGTCGGCAACGGAGATAACCATCTCAAGAATTGGTCCTTTCTGTTTCCAAGCCCAGGCGAGATCCGCCTGTCGCCAGCCTACGACATCGTCCCGACCGTGCTCTATATCCCCGACGACCAGATGGCGTTGCAGTTCGTCAACACCAACAACTTTAACACCGTGACGGTTCGCCGCTTCCGTCGCGCGGCAAAGTTCCTAGGCCTGGAAGAAGATTGGATCGAAGCTGAAATTAGCAGGCAAGTCAAAAACGCTATCGAAGTTTGGCAGACCCTTGTCCCGTCCTTACTCGACGAGAAGCGCGCAGATCGCTTCCTACGCAGGTTGAGAACGCTTACTCTCGTGCAGGAGGTGGTCGGCTAAAACTGCCAGGTGATGAGATATTGAGGAGCACACCTGCGGTTAAACGAGACAAACATGCTAGCCCATGTCGTGGCTGGACCCTGCAAGGCGCCAGGCGAGACTGCCCCTCGCCTTTGCAACCGGGGCATCCAGCGGCATCGGTTACGAACTTGATTGGTGTCGTTTCGAGAACATAAAGGGAACGATGGTCTGCGGCAAGTCTCTGATCAAACCAGAGGGTGCGATTGGGAGGTTGCTTGGCTTTCAGATCAGGTCGTGCCTTGCGCGTCGCAGCCAGGATAGATGAGCTCCCACATCATGCAAAGGGGGGCAAGCCGAGCGGTACAGCGGGATACTTGAAGACTTTGGAGAGTTTCGGTCGAAGAACTGAGCAGCGACCGAGTACCAAAAGGAAACTATTAGGTGCTAGGCAAGTCTTGTTGCGCATTATGCGGCGATTGTGCAATAATTTGCATAATCGGCTCTTAATGCAAAAGAGGGATGGGTTTGGGCTTTACCGCTGCCGCGTTGGTGAGAGATAGCGAGGCGCCTGCCTTCGGCATCGCTGCCCTACGCGCTGGCGCTTACCGAACCGATCGACCTGCCCGCCAGCTTGCGCAGTGGTCGCATCAGGTCTTTGCCAAGACCTGCTCCATCCCGCTTCAGCCATAGCTTTCAGCCCAATCGTTTCGGCCCATCCGGGTGACGGTCAGTCTGGCGATTTTCGCCGATGGCGTAATGGCAAACGACGCCAGGGCGACGCTTTTGTCTCCTGGTTTAGGGCAGGGGGCGAGAGCGGCCGCCGCTCTCTCCCCCCACAAGGCCTTCGTCCGGGTCTCCCCGTCCTTCCTTCCAGAACCTGCGGCCCGGCTCGTGCAGCATCGGTTGCTGCGCAAAATCGCGCCTCCACCGACCCTTCGGGCGGGTGATCCCCCTCCCGGCCGAATGCCCTGTCCCCCTCTCTCCCGATCGGATCGCCGATTGCTCGGGAACAGGAGCGGGGCTCCTGCCCGATCGGGCAAGGGCCAACCGCTTCGCGGGAAATGGAGATCGAAACTGAACAAGGATTTCACAGCCTATCTGATCGAACCGAGTGCCGGCACTAATCGTTACGCGCGGGTCGATAGCGAAAACCGTCTGAAGTCCATCTACGGCCTGATCGGCTGCAGCCTGATCGACGCCGTCCATATCGGCAACAAGCACCTTGTCTATTGCGACGACAATCGTTTGGGCGACGGGCTGCATTCCGTCTCCGAACTGGTCGGTCATCCTGCACCGCTGGCTGGAAATCTGGTTGTAACGGGATTGGACGAGGACGGCGACACCGTCGCCCCTCACCAAACGATCAACGCGATTGCCGACATGTTCTCCATCCTTCGGCCCGTCTTCGATCCTGTTTTCGAGGAGGTCAAAGCGCCGGGAACCTTCGGCGTGACGCTGGCCAGTCTCGGCGTTCGCATCGAGCGCCAGAGGCCGATTATTATCACCGCGTGAGGCGACCATGGAACGACAAACGCACGTCGAGGTCTATGATACGCCGTCCAATTTGGGCGGCTCCTTCACCGTCTCCATCGAGGCGGTGGTCGATGCGGACACCGTCACGGCACAGATCTGGTACGGGCGGGCGACGTCCAAGGGCTGGGAACCATGGCAGGACTGGCATGGTGTCACCTTCCCAGTGCGCCGCGACCTGCTCAAGAATCCGCGTATCATGTCGCTCTACTCGAACAGGACATGAAGCCAGCAGGAGATCAGTCATGAGCATCGGAAAACTGGAAAGGCGGGCCGGGATCGGCCCCTCGCATGCCGAACGGCTCGCCTACTGGATGCAGTTCGCACACATCAAGGACAATTCGTTTCCGGCGGCGGTCGCCGACCTGAAAGCCCGCATCATCGAGAAGGAGAGGAGATTGGACCGCAGGCATAAGATCACGGTGACCCACAAAGGTGAGATCGACCACGGTGCCATTATCGGCTTCGATCCGCCTCTACGCACTTTCTTCCTGCAGGCCTTCATGGGTGGGTTCAAGGAAATATGGCTTGGAACGCTGCTTGAAGAATTCACATCGCTGGAGGCGATCATCGAGAATGCCCGCGCTCAGGGTTATTCGGTTGCGGACATGTTGAAAGACATGATCATCGAAATGACGAAACTCGCGGCGCAGCCGCACCCTCCGAGCATTGGCGAGCAGCTCGGTTCGTCCGGTAAGCCAGCCCGCACTTGATAATGTTCTGTATGTTCTGTATTAGTCAGAAAATACAGAACAGGAGTTGCCGAGATGGCGAAATCGATCAGCACCACGGAATTTATGCGAGATTTCGGCAAATATCATGACGAAGCGCGGCTTGAGCCAATCACTCTGACAAAATATGGGAGGCCCTCTGTCGTGGTTGTTTCGGCCGATCTTTACGAGCGCATGAAAGGTAATTCAGATCCGCGTCGGGCCTACGCGGCAGGCGAGATGCCGGAGGAGCTTGCGGACATGTTCCTGACACAGCTCGATGCGGACAGCGCTGAATTCAAGGGAACGAAGGATGACTGATCGCTTCACCAAGGGCGATATCGTCTCCTATCCCTATTTGTGGCGTTGGCAGCGCGATGCCGATCCGGGGCGGGATCATGGTGAGAAGGACCGGCCGACCTGCCTGATTCTGACAATGGTCGATGCCAAGGGCCTGACCCATATGCTGCTCTTGCCGATTTCGTCCAAACCGCCGTTCGAAGGACAGACCGCCATCGAAATCCCACGGCTTGAACTCCAACGCGCCAACCTATCGAAATACGGGCGCGGCTGGATCACGGTCAGCGAATGCAATTACGACATTCTGGAGAAATCCTATCACTTCGATCCGGGCCAGACGGCGCTCGGAAAATTCAGCGAACCGTTCCTGGAAGTCCTGCGCCAGAAATTCGCTCCGTTCCTGAAAGCCGGAGCTGCGCGCATCAACAGGACCTGACGTCAGCTTTTTTGAAGGAGGCATGCCATGATGATAGACGCCACGAAGATCAACCGCGAAGAGCAGGACCGTCGCGCCAAGCTGGTGCGCGACGCCTTCCGCTCCAACGCGCAGGAAGGCCTCAAGCCCAATCCGGCATGCCAGCCGGTCTTCGATGCCTTCATTGCCGGCGAGATCGAGCTTTCCGAGATGATGCCGAAGGTCAAGGCCATCCTCGGGATAGCCTGAGACGGGATCGGCTCACATGGCCTTCACACTCGACGATGGCGCAACCTTGAAGAACGAGGTCGGCGCCAGTTCTTACGAAGAGCTGGAGCTCAAAGAGCACGCGCCGCTCGCAATTCGACTGATCGAATTGCGAGAAGGTCTGGGGCCAGCCCAAACCTTCGATACCGCGCACCTGCGCGGCATCCACCGCCATCTTTTCCAGGATGTCTACGAATGGGCAGGCCATCTTCGCCATGAGCCGTTCACCTTCGCTGACGGCTCGACCGCATCGATGCCGACCATGCAAAAGACCGGTGGCCAAGGCTTTGCCCGTGGCCCGCAGATCGACCGCGGCCTCGATGCGCTTTTTGCCGGCCTGAAGGCCGACAACTTCTTGGCAGGGCTTTCGCGCGAAGAATTCGCCGACAAGGCGGCGACAGCGTTTGCCACGATCAACAGCATTCACCCGTTTCGCGAGGGCACTGGCCGCACCCAGCGCGAGTTTTTCACAGCCCTTGCCTTGCAGGCCGGTCACCCGATCGACTTTTCCGTCGTCTCGGCCGAACGCATGACCGTCGTCTCGGTAGCCGCCCATGAGCGTGGCGATCTCGGTCCGATGCGCCGGATGTTCGCCGAGATCGCCGATCCGGTCCGCGTCGCCGCACTGGACGTCGCCCTGCAGGCGATCGAGCGCGGTGGCCGCCCCGATGGCCCGCATGTCGCGCCATGGGATCATTTCTACATGGCCACTTCGGAACCGGGCCAGACCTATCGTGGCCGCTTTGAGGGACCCGCTCTCCTTGGATCCAGGATAGAAGCGTTTTATTATCGAAGGTCTCATTCAGATGAACAACCGCTCGGTAGAGCTGCCAATATGTGTCGCCGAACCGTCGCATATGATAGGCGAGCGCATCCTGAAAGCTCACTGGATCTTCTGTCGCTTCGAATAGTGGTTCTGGGAAAGGGCTGATTGGCTTTGATGACGGGCCACGTTGCGCAGATGCGGACCGAGCAAAGGTGCTGTTAGTCCGCTCGCGTTGCGGCTTTCTGGTTGGGGGTGTGGAGACTGTCTTCTTGGCGCCCGGAGTCTTGTTCTGGCGGCCCGTGGGTTTTGACGTGCGGGCGTCTTCGGCCGCCGGTGCGACACCGAGCCACCGGATGATTGCATCAAGGCCAGGCCGGAGTTGCTTCTTGAATTCTGCTGTGAGCTCAGCTTCGATACCGCAGGCTTGGCCAATCGTCGCCCAATCAATATGGCCATTTAGGATCGGAGGTGACTTTCGATAGATAATCAAGCTCGTTAGACAGGGCCGGATATTATCCAGCGCTCGCTTGGAGGCGGTCGGTGCGATCCGCAGTTCGCAGAATTCGAAGATCTTTCGCTGAAAATGACGTGATGGAAGGTCGTTTCTGGTCATGTTGGTTCCGTTTCTCTCAGCCCAATGCCGAGGGCGAGCGGGAATAGAAGTGCAGTTTTAATAAAAGATGTATCGGTCGCAGCACATTGAGCGCTTCTCGGCCACCAGTTCGCTCACTCGGGAAATCAATGGTTGCAGCGTTAATTCAATGCGCTTATCTAAGTCCGGCGCTTAATTAAATTAAATGCGCCTTGCTTAAATAAAGGGCTCGGCCGATACCGAGTCATGTCTTGTTCGTAATCCAGGTATCGCTTTCGTGGCTTTGCCGCGACGATCGCTGCCGGCGACAGGTACCCGCCACGCGCTCGTAGGATTTAAATGCGTGTTGCAGGTGTCGAGTGGGAAGAGATCAAGTCACTACGACGTTGAAGAGCACAGTCGATCAGACGATAGCTATCGCGAAGTCAATCCAAGATTTGCGCCACTTCATTTCGAAAATCCAGCAGCGGTCCAGCGGCGGTTACCCTTAGTTTTGTAAGCGCGCGATCGAACAGGACGGCATTGGTTTCGCCATTCAACCGAGATTCGTAAATGATCCCATCGAGTTTCTCGTCGTGAAGCCAGACTGCTCTTGACCACTGCTGTCCAAGTTCGTGCGAAGCGGCACGGGCAGCATCAGTTGGAATCCGCATCCGCAGCATACCGTCCGAGCGCAGGTCCGCGAGCCGAACAGGTTCAATGGTCGCGACAGAGGCGCAGGACACCTCCAGAAGCTCCTCCATGCTGACAGGGAAGGTGCCCTTTGATCCGACTGCGCGCTCGCGCAAGATCGCTTCTGCGAAGCATACCTTGATGCTGCTGCCGATATAAAGGACGCCGAAACGATAAGGAGGAGTTAGGGTGATTTCAGGATCACTGAAGCGGCTCGATCCGAAGCCGTAGCCAAGCGGATCGGGATACCGACTTCGGTAGAGCCGGTACCAGGATGCCACAGCGGTCAGTTCATGAATTACCAGTTCACGCGAACCAAAGTCGGTTGGCGGAAGCAAGTTCGATGAGATGCTCAGGAGAAATCACCTTGGCCAATCAAGCGTGCGGCTCCCACCGCATCTTCGATCCTACCGGCGCGCAGTATTTCGAGACCTGTTCGGCCGCCAAGGCTACCGCTTTCCTGCAAGAGGAACCGGTATACCGCCCAAGGGTGCCCGTTCAAAGCTTCAAATAGTTGCGCGAGACCACCAAGCAGTTGGCCGTCATCCCCGATCTGCCATTTTGGAAACCGCACGCCTCGCTTCGCTCCTTCGAGCCCGAGAACCTCGTGACGCTTGCGCTTTTTGTTCACCGTCTCGCGAGTGGAGCCGATCTCATCGGCAAACTCGTCTGCAGACAACATCTCGGGCCGCTTAAGGATCTCAGCGACGCGCTCACTCCCGCGCTGCCTAGCAGCCGCAAGCGCTATATCCAGAGCGTCCCTTTGTGGTGTGATCTCTTCAATCTCGATTTCGGGTTCTTCGTCCAAGGATCGAATGACATATGTCACACGAACCGTGCCGCCTGTGTTCTTGGCGCGTATGACACCCTCGGAAACGCCAGAAAGCACTCTCGCAGCGGTCGCACGGGCCGCTGCTTTTTTCTCGAAGAGTGGCTCCCATTTACCGGCATATCCGCTAATTGGATTGCCGCGACGCTCGGTGCGCTTGCGGGAACCACCTTTCTTATCGGTCATGGCCATAGGCACCTCCGCACAGAATATGGAGCATTTCGTCAACTTCGTCAACTTCGTCAACTTCGTCAGCTAATTCGATCAAACTTGAAGGCGAAGAGATGACATGCCGCAAAATGCAGTTTCCGCAAATAACCGTCGAAGTGTCAACGACTTCGGTTTGGCAGCCCTGTTGCCGAAGGTTCAAATCTCTTCAAGACCTTACCGGCGGTCGTCAGATTTTCGAGCGGGCGCGTAGCCTAATCTTTTGACCGAAGCCCCTCGATCTCTCGCCGTTGCTCGGCATGTTTTTCGGGGTTCTGCGCCTTCAGCTTCTCAAAGTTGAGAATCTTCCAACGGACATCAGGCAGGTCGGATCCTTGTGGCAGCCCGATGGCTTCGAAATCTGGTTGGCCATCGTGGAGCGACAACAAGAAGCGCATTGCGTTGTCGTCGAGCCTTGCAAGAAGATCCGCCGTCATTTGGTGCCTCGCAGTTTTCAACTCTTCGAGGCTTACGGGCCGCGTGGTCATTCCCTCGAACTCCTTCACGAATGCCTCTTCCAGCGGAGCGAGCGAGGGCCTGACCAACTCGTGTGGTGGCCGCCCGGAACTTGCGACATAAAACAGGAATGTCCGAAACAGTCCGTCGGTCAATCCCTCGTTTTCGTAGAGCAGCTTTACATCGAACAGATCACGAGGATGCTGCCGGTCAACCGCCGCATGAAGCTTTCCGCCGAACAGGTCCTCGAACGAGACGACTTGCATTTCTGCGAACCCGAAAGCATCCTCGACGCTCGCACTGACCCGACGTCGTTCCGGAGGATGAACGGTGCACCTTGCGACTGGAGAGGTCTCAATCTTGATCTCGGCGTTTCCCTGCCGGACGAGAATGCGGGTGTCGATATTGCCACCGCCGGCGATCCTCTGGACGCTCGCGCCCCGCAGATTGCGCAAAAGGTCCTCACGGATGTGATCCAGGGTCGTGTCGATGTTTTTCAACGTCGTGTCAGGGTCTTCTATCGGTAGATAAGTCAGGTCTATATCGACCGAAAGCCGCGGCATGTCGCGATAGAACAGGTTGATCGCCGTCCCACCCTTCAGAGCGAAAGTCTCGTGCCGCGCGATGTAGGGAATGGTTCTCACCAGAAGGTCGACCTGGCGCATATATTATTCACGTGCCATCCTGGGTCTCCTTCGGCATCAGGTCTACCGGAATGGTGATGCGATAGGTGGGATGTAGCCTCCCGCCCGGTGTCAGCGCCCGGTCACCTTTGCCGAGATCCACCGCCGACACGTCGATGTGTCGCCGCCAGGCATGATTGTGCTTGGCAGCATATATGAAGAAGAGACGCTTGGTTTTCACGCTCCGGCATTGCGCTAGGAGTGTCGTCAGCAATTTCGGACGCAGATTAGCAAGGCTTTCGAATACGACGTCGACCTTATGGAAGCTTTCGTTCTTCGGAACCTCGTCAATCATTTCGAGGATCGCGCGTTCTGGCGACGACATCGGCATCGGCCAACGCCAAGGGCTCTGTGCCAGCTCAGGATCGTTTTCGTTTGAAAGGTCGAAATCTACGTTGTCGACTCCGATCGTTCCGTCCCCGAACAACGCATTGCTCCTGGCCTTCAAATCGGCGTCTATTCTCAGCTTCTGTAGCCATGAGGGAATATCAGATCCGTATAGATAGAGGTCAAATGCGCCACCGAACGATAAGTAGTGGGCATGCCCTCGCAATGAGAGTGCGCTCGCACCGCCGATATGGAAGCTATGCTGCAGGAGCCAGGCGGCCGAGAGCAGTGGCATCTTCCAGCCACCAACAGCTTCTGGATTGGTGTCAGAAGAGAAAGGACGACGGTAGACGCCTGAAGTGACCGGCTCGAGCCAGCCGTGCTTGAGATAGCTTGATACGGACTGTCGCGAGATGGCATGGCGGGCCATCCACCTCGAGTCCACGATGAAGCCAGGAGGCACTTGCTGTAGGAGCTGCTTTAGCTTGGTCTCTGATTGTCCATTCATGTTTGACATTAAGCCACAAAATTAATGATCGTGCGACTTGAACTTTAAAAGAAAGAAAATTTGTCAACTCAGGATTGATGTTACGTGATAACTGTAAAGTAGGGTGACAAATCCGATGTTCCCGGGCGTCGCCGCTTTGCTCTGACCAGCCGCGGCTCCGCGGAACCTCGAAGATCGGGTTTCGGCCGTCCGAGGACGACCACATTCCTCAAGGACGCACATGATCGGCTCGATGGGTGGATCTCCTTGGAACGGTTCGCCGCATGTCGGTGAAACGCATCACGGCGCCATGCCAGTCACGGGCTGCGAAGTCGATTTCTTTCTGCTCAATCAAACCTACAATGGGCCTGACATTCCGAAGCAACTCCGGATGCTGCCGTATCCAGCCGACGTCCGCGCGAGTAAGAGCCTGGGCGACCATCAGCATGTCTTCTTCCCACTTGGTATAAAAACCACGTCGCTGTTCCCGCCACTGCAGATACCAGTCCCAAACACCGGGGAAGACGAGAAGGCCAAAGCTCAACTGGCTAAGCGGTACGCCGAAACCTCTTACTGCGCCATTTGCTGAGGAAGCCAGTGAGCCGAACATCAACCCGAGATGTTCTATCTTCTGAGAGGCCGTTTCCTCGCCCCAGACGCCATTCCGTTGAAAGCCGATGGCTGTCAGGGTCGAGGTTTTGAAACGGATAAGGTCTGTCATTTCCATTGTAAGCCTTGGCGGCGCATCGATAATCCCGGACAGTAAAATCCGGATCATCGTTTTCTGCCGCTGCATCTTGATAGGTGCTGGCTACGGGAGCCAAGGATTGGCGTGATATGGAACTGCCGCCATAAGTGACACCGGGAAAGCGAATGGCATAACGTTGCTTGCTGGCCGCCTGATATCGGCGATACTCTGTCGATCTGGAAATGATCACCCGGCGCACCCAATCGAGAATCTCCTCGCGCTTGGTAAAGGACAGGCTGCTGAAATCATCCGGCAGATGCACTGAAATCCTGCGCCGCTCAGCCGGGCTGATATCGCCGAGATCATGACCGTAAAGCGAGCGCGTCTGGTGCGGCAGCTTGTCCTTGAAATATCCTTCCTGCACCCGATAGCGCCGCTCAATGCGGCGCAGGATGTTAAAGCTGGCAACGGAGTGGGGCACGCGCTCCCCCTGCATCCAGGATAGCAGCGTCTTGTAATCGAATGTCTCATTCAGATGAACAACGGCGCGGTGGAGCTGCCAATATGTGTCGCCGAACCAACGCATATGGTAGACCAATGCGTCCTGAAAGCTTGCCGGATCTTCTGTCGCTTCGAACAGTGGCTCCGGTAAAGGGCTAATCGGTTTTGGAGCCGGCCCACGTGGCGCAGATGCAGGCCGGACAAAGGTGCCGTCGGTTACCGCGCGTTGTGGCTGTCTGGCTGAGTGTGTGGAAGCTGCCTTCCTGGCGGGCGCCATTTTGCCCGAGCTAACTCTCGGTTTTGGCGGTCGTCGTTCTTCGGCAGCTGGTGGTGCGCCGAGCCAGCGGATGATTGCATTCAAGCCTGGCCGGAGCTGCTTTTTCAGTTCTGACGTCAACTCGACTTCAATCCCGCAGGCCTGACTTGCTTGGCATGTGCGATACCGCAGCGACCCGGCGCACCGGTGGCTGCGGTCGTTGATCGCCGAAGTCGCACGAGCATAGCCTTCCTGGTGCGGAAAGCCATGCCGGATAGACGTTGAAGTCAGAGCTGGGGACGCAGACCTTTTGTCGGACTAACGCTTTCCAGCAAGGAGGCCACATGCAGGATGGTGGATTCAGCCTGCCATTGACCGACGATCTGGACGTTGATCGGCATTCCTTCCTTGCTGGTGCCGAATCGCATTGAGACGCCGGGGAGGCCGGTAACGTTCAAGGGAACGGTTGCTCCCTGCAGATAGGTGGCGTCCACAGTCTGACCGTCGATTACGAACTCCTCGACCCCATGCTTGTGAGCGGGGATCGGCAGGACATGGGTGATAAGAGCATCGTAGCGGGAGAAGTAATCGGCATAGCCGTCACGTATTCTCTCTGCAGCCTGTTCCGCGTCGATGTAGTCATCCATGGAGGTGTCGGGCAGGGACAGCATGGTCTTCACCATCTTGTACAGCTCGTCTTCGCGTCGACCAGCTGTCGCTTCACGGAAAGCAGGCTTCATTTCCATGACGTGAAGGCGGTTGAAGACATCAAGTGCGAAGTCCTTTTCGAGGGCAGGGATGCCGACATGTTCAACCGAGACGCCGATGTCCTTCAGGGCTTCGGCTGCCGCTTTGACGGTCGCAGCAACCTGCGGGTCAACAGGACCAAAGCCTGGCCCCACCATCCAGCCGACGCGGAGCTGACGATAGGGCTGTCGGCCAATTCCGGCATCGAATGGGACGGTGCTTGACGAGAAGGCGTCCTGACCATCGGGGCCTGCAAGCTGGGAGAAGGCGAGCGCAATGTCACGCACAGAGCGCGCCATCGGTCCGACATGCCAGAAGCGACGCGGTGCACGTGGCCAGATGCCGGTCATCGGTACGCGTCCATGCGTCGCCTTCATCGATGTGATGCCGGTTTGTGCCGCAGGGCCGCGCACGGAGATGGCCAGATCGGTGCCGAGACCGATCGGGGACATGCCGGCAGCAATGGCTGCGGATTCACCGCCGCTCGAACCGCCCGGTGTGCGCTCCAAATCCCAAGGATTGTTCGAGCGTCCAGACAGCAGATTGTCACTTTCAATCCAGTAGGAAAATTCCGGCAGATTGGTTTTGCCCAAAAGAATGCCGCCTGCCTGCTTCATGCGGGCAACGCTGGTCGCGTCACGGTCGGGTGTCCGGCCCTTGAAGATCGGCGATGCGCGTTGTGTCAGGACGCCGGCCGTGTCGATCGAATCCTTGACGGTAAAAGGCACGCCGTGCAGTGGGCCGAGCGGCTCGCCGGAGCTAATTGCAGCTTCAGCCCTGCGGGCGGCATCGAGCGCGCCTTCTGCAACGGTCACGATCGCGTTGACCTGCGGATCGACGGATTCAATGCGGTCGAGATGGGCTTGCACCACCTCAACAGGAGACAGGTGTTTGTCGCGGATAAGTTCCGTCGCTGGCGCCTTTGCCTACAGCTGGGTGGCTCTCGCCCAGCCGTCTGACATCCGCCAAGATCGTTGATGCTTTGGCACCTCCTGACGGTCCAGCTCTTGGGCACCGGCGAAACCACGCGAAGGGGATCTGTTTTACCGGGACCTTCGAAGCAAAAGGGAACGGCAGCGGGATATCCAGGGCGTCCATCTTCGCCGCCGGTCAATATCCCGTCCTTGGCCGCTTCAATCTTGCAACACCGGACCCGAATGCGGCAGACCCGACAGTCCGCGTCCGGGGGATCGGCGTGCAGATTTCCGCGCCTGACGGAAATGTTTGGCGAATGGCAATGATCGACCCACCCATCTTTGCGGTTTCCACACCGCAGGGTTTTTACGATCTTCTTGAGGCATCCGCGAGCAAGGATCCTGAAGCGATGAAGAGCTTCGTCGGCGCCCATCCGGAGTTTGAGGCGTTTGGAGACTGGGCAAAGACCGCGCCTTGGACCGCCAGCTATGCCGAGGTGGCGTTCAACAGCCTCAATGCCTTCGTCTTCACAGATGGGTCGGGTGTGGAACGTGCCGTTCGATGGTCGTGGCGACCGCAGACCGAGGTCGTGCCGATCACGGCCGACCCAACCACCTCGAAGAAGACATAGTAGAACGGGTTGCGCGCTCGCCTCAGCGCTGGACGCTGGTGCTGACGGTTGCCGACCCTTCAGATCCGACGTCGGACCCGACCAAGGCATGGCCGCCTGAGCGGCCCACCGTCGAAGCCGGCACTTTAATCGTTCAGCAGATCGAGGAGGAAGCCGACGGGCCTTGCCGTGACATCAACTTCGACCCGACCATCCTGCCTGATGGCATCCGGGTCTCCGACGATCCCTTTCCGGCAGCCCGTTCCGCAGCCTATGCCAGATCCTACGATCTCCGGACGTCGTAGGCGGAGAACTATCCTCGAACCGGAGCGAGCGTGAAGCCATGACGGATGGTAGCAAGAGAATACGGTTCACTGCCGTTCAACGCCTGCTGCATTGGCTGATGGCAATCGGCATTTTGTCGATGTTGTTCATCGGCGTGGCATTGGTTTCCACCATTGGCCGACAGTACGTTGCACTGCTAGTGACGCACAAGACGCTGGGGATCATTCTCCTCATCCTTGCGCTTGTTCGCCTCGCCATCCGTTTCATATCCGGCGCTCCGCCGTTGCCGGCCGATCTCCCGGAGCCGATGAAGCTTGCTGCCCGACTGTCCCATGTCGGTCTGTATATTTTGATGATCAGTATGCCCTTGATCGGCTGGGCGATGCTGTCGGCGGCGGCATACCCGATCGTGCTGGTTGGCGGTGTTCGATTGCCCGCCATCGCGCCCCAGAATTCGACGCTCCACGCATGGCTGTGGGATGCGCATTCCTACCTTGGCTTCGCTTTCTTCGCGCTCGTTCTGATGCATTTGGCGGCGGGACTGTTTCATGGGCTGGTCCGTCGCGACGGCGTCCTCCAGTCCATGCTGCCAGGCAGATAAAGCTTTCCGTGCAGCGTCGTTTGCGGTAGAAGACGCCGTGCTTTCACAAAGCGCGTGGTTTCAGGGTCGTGGGTGCTTCACGGCGGACCGCTCCATACGAAACATAAGGAGTTCGGTTGGCGTTCTCTCCCACTTCAAGCTGGTCGGCTGTTTCTGTCCAGGGGGATTTTTGCATCAGGCGATCGGCCTATGCATATCGTCCATCCGGGCCAACGAATACGTCGTCTGACGGATGCACACCTTCGCAGGGAGTTTTGGCGGCCTCGCTGGTCACAAGCGACGTCGCCGGTGGGGCAGGCCAGTGTGGAGAAGATGCATTCGCCAGCGTCTCCGACGTAGTTTCGAGCCCGAACCTTACCATATGTAATAGCAAACCCCTGGATAGGTAATGCGGCGACCGATCGAACTCACGTTGACGATCTGGCCTTGGCGGCGTTTTCGCGTGCCGCGCATACCGTTTTGATCAGGTTCAAGGGTGTAAAGAGTTCAGTCTCGAAAACGGCGCACATCTCGGCGTCTTCACCTTCCTCGACAGCACCAAGGTATCCGTAATCTGCGTATTCCAATGAAACCGGACAGGAATTCCGATCTTTAACCGGACGCTCATTCCAGCATTATACCGGACGCGTCTGTGAAGCGAAGCCGGATGCGCCGAGCGTCCCTGGGTCTGAGTTGATCATTGTCGGCGAATATTGGAATGGTCAAGCCTGAGTTGTGTCATCGGCATGCAGTGTTCGATGTTTGCGGAGGCTTTCGCCAGAAAGTTCGATGCGATAGGCGTTGTTAACGAGGCGATCCAAAACAGCGTCTGCGATCGTGGGATTTCCAATCATATCGTACCAGTGGTCCACGGGGATTTGGCTGGTAACAATGGTCGAGCGCTTCTCGTAGCGATCCTCGACAATCTCAAGAAGATCGCGTCGTTGCTCGTCGCTGAGCTTCTCCGGCCCCCAATCGTCCAGGATGAGAAGATCGGTTTTGGCCAGGCTCTTGAGCATCTTTGCGTAACGACCGTCGCCTCGTGCCAGGGCAAGCGCGCCAAAGAGCCGTGGTACACGGTGATAGGCGACGGCAAGATCTTCTCGGCACGCCTTGTGGCCGAGGGCGCAAGCCAACCAACTTTTGCCGACGCCGGCCGGCCCGATCAGTAGCAAGGAGTGCCGCTGTCTGATCCAGTCGCAGTTGGAAAGCTTGAGAAAGAGGTTGCGATCGAGACCACGGGCTGCGCGGCGGGAGCACAGCTTCTTGCCCGAAGCCGATCCGATGTTTCTCTCTCCGACAACATGATCGAGAGCTACCGTTCAGCAGGACTGCTGCCGGGCTGATCAAGGCGTCTCGCGTACGCGTGTCATCGAGTGCAAAAAATCATTGTCATATACCTGACCGGAGCCAGTCGAGAGTCCCGACCGACACCTCGACCTGCTTACGTAGGCTCGATTTTGGTGAGACGGTGACGCCACTTTCGTCGTCAGGAAGGTTGTCCAGGATTTATCGAGTGAGGGGAGCACAGCGCGCGGCTTCCAGGCTGATCGCCTGTCTCTTTTGTTCAACGATCAGGAGCGGCGCGTTATGACGGCGAACTGAAGGAACTTCCGGCGTCTGTCAACTCCAGCTCGATTGTTGCGGGATTTTGCGACGCACTTGAGCTGACAAATAAAACAGAAGCCGTGCTTACTGTCCGCAGCTTTACCGAGTGCGCTTTTGTGCAAACTCGCTTTGATCCGGTTTCAGCCATTTGACCGATCAATGCGGCGATGGCATCTTGCAAGAGCTGGGTGGCCTGTGCCGTTGCCACGCGCCCCATACATAACGGAGATACGTTGATGCCAAGCTCACAGCGTTCCGCTCTAGCATCCCTGGTGTTGATAGCGGCCGTGGTTGGATGTAGCGAGTCGCTCCGAAATCGAGAAGCACAATCCGTCCAGTATCTGGCTGCCATCGATAGTTGGCAAAGTTCGGATCCGTCTGCATCAGACCGAAGTCGAACAACTCTTTCAATAGCAGATCAAGAAGAGCTTCCGTTGCACTTTTCCGTTCAATCGCCGGGACGTCCGCTAACTTCTCGATCGTAACGCTTGCCATAAAATCCATCGGTAGGATGGTTGGGCGAAGGAGGGCCTCGATGGGTTGGGGAACGATAAAACGGTTATCTGCTGCCAACAAATCCCTGTAGCGACGCATCTGCTCTGCTTCGCGCCGGTAATCTGCCTCGTCGTGCAGCTGTCGCTTCGCCTCAGCCAAAAGCGGCTCCACATCGAGACCTCGTGGAAGCAGGCCGGACATCCGCATAAGCGAAGCGACGTTATCTATATCGGCATCGATACTGGCTGAAACTCCTGGATATTGAACTTTGACCGCGACCTCCCGCCCAGACGTGAGAACGCCGCGATGGACTTGCCCGATCGAGGCCGCGGCAATCGGTATGACATCGAAGTCCGCAAAATGGCGCCGCCAGTCGGCCCCCCAAGCAGAATTCAGCGTCTGCTGCAACTGGCTTGATGGCATCATATGGGCCGAGTCACGCAACTGGGAAAGTATCACGGTCAACTCGGCCGGTAGCAGGTCGCCGGCATCAAGTGACAGCATCTGCCCGAGTTTCATGGCAGCCCCGCGCATCTGTGAGAGCTGATTGGTCACCCTGCGGGCATTTGATGGGGTCAGAAGCAAGTCCGACAAATGCGGCCGTTCGCCCCGTGCTAGTCGCTCCAGCCCTTCGCCCACGACGCCAGCGGCGATGCCACCAGCAAGTTTGCCAAGGCCGGTGAGCCGACTGAGTCGGCCCTGCGGGACGGGACGGGTACGATCGTTCATCAAAGAAATCCTTTGAAGAGGGGGGCTAGACGCAGGAAACCGAGATATGCTTCCTCGAACAGCATCGTGAAGGGGGCCAACCAGCAATCAGCCCAATCGGACGAAGTGCCGCCTCGTGTGTGAGAGGAAACGCAGTTCGATCTAATTGAGATCCTGTAATTCAAACGAGTTTCCAACAGTTTATCACTGTGAGGTACGTCGAACCGACGAGCGTGGATCAAACAATCTAGGGCCTGGCACTAGCAAAGCGCAAAGCTCGATGGGCCGGACGTCGTCAAGTGTGCCACTTGTTAACTACACCGTTTCGGCGTTACAGAGCGTCTTTGGCAGCTGATGTTTGGACTGACCGGTTGCCATTTCATCAGTGCAGACTTTGACTGCCGCTATCGATGGTTCATCCTCATTCCTTGTCATGGTGACGTTCCGTTACGTTGGACATCACACTCCCTCACGGCGGGGAAGGCCACCTAAATACGACGCCGGAAGCTCCAGAATATGCTTTCCGTACCACGCCACGTTGCAGCCTAATACTCTATTGCGTTGGACCCCGTCCGGAAAGGCAGGGACCCCAGGTTGGGAGTGTGAAGCTTCAAGCGCCTTGAGACCCTCGGGTCACGTCTCCATCGAAACAATCACCTCATCTCGACATCGGCGTCGCCAGACTTCCCATCGTCTGCACGCAACTTGAACACGCGTCGGACTGTCACGAAGAGCAGCGGGATGAAGAACACGCCGATTACGGTGGCCGATATCATACCGCCCATGACGCCGATGCCAATCGAGTTCTGGCTGCCTGACCCTGCCCCGCTTGCGACTGCCAGCGGCAGGACACCGAGGATAAAGGCAAGCGAGGTCATCAAGATCGGCCGCAAGCGCTGGCGTGCCGCCTCCACAGACGCCGTAACAAGGTCCTTGCCAGACTTCTGCTGATCGATGGCGAATTCGACGATCAGGATGGCGTTCTTCGCCGCAAGACCGATGGTCGTCAGCAGGCCGACCTTGAAGTAGACGTCGTTACTTTGACCGAAGAGCAGCGCCGCGGCCAAGGCCCCGAAGACACCGATCGGAACCGAGAGCATGACGGCGAACGGAATTGCCCAACTTTCGTAAAGGGCTGCGAGCGCCAGAAAGACGACGAGGATCGAGATCGCGTAAAGCTGTGCCGCCTGGTCGCCCGAGAGCCGCTCCTGTGCCGAAAGCCCCGTCCACTCATGAGTGAAGCCTGCTGGCAGCTGGCCGACAATCGCATCGATCTCGTTCATCGCGTCGCCCGATGAGACGCCAGGGGCTGCAGCCCCCTGGATTTCAACCGCAGATGAGCCGTTGTAGCGCTCGAGACGCGGCGAGCCGTACTTCCAGTGGCCAGCGGCGAAAGCCGAGAACGGCACCATCTCGCTATCGGAATTCTTCACATACCAGCGGTCGAAATCCTCCGGCTGCATGCGGAATGCCTTGTCTGCCTGAACATAGACCTTCTTCACGCGGCCGCGATCGATGAAGTCGTTGACGTAGTTGCCACCCCAGGCCGTCGACAGCGTCGTGTCGATATCAGAAAGATTGAGGTTCAGCGCACTCGCCTTTTCCTGATCGATGTCGACCGAATATTGCGGCGAGTCTTCCTGACCGTTCGGACGCGTGCCGACGAGCATGCTGCTCTTGCCGGCAGTCGCCAGAAGCTGGTTGCGGACCTGGATAAGCTGCTGGTGACCCGCACCATTCATGTCCTTCAAATAAAAGTCGAAGCCGGCATTGTTGCCAAAGCCTGGAATAGCCGGGGGCGACAGCGCAAAGACATTGGCGTCCTTGATCTTCGAGAATGCCCCCATCGCCCGTTGTGCCACGGCCTGGGCCTTCGCCTGTGGCGTCGTGCGCTGATCGAAGTCCTTAAGCTTGACGAAGGCGAGACCGACATTCTGTCCCTGGCCACCAAAACCGAACCCGACTACGGCCATTACGCCGTTGACGTAATCCTTCTCGTCGTTGAGATAGTGATCCGTGACCTGCTTCAGCACCTTCTGCGTGCGGTCGGCCGTCGCACCGACCGGCAACTGCACGCTGGTGATCAGGATGCCCTGGTCTTCCTCCGGTAGGAACGAACTTGGGAGCCGGGTGAACATGTATCCGGTTGCCGCAGCAATCAGCAGAAACATAGCAATGAAGATACCGGAACGGCGGATGATGCCGCTGACGCTCTTCTGGTAGCGACGCGTGCCGCGATCGAAATTGCGGTTGAAGAAGCCGAAGACGCCACGGCGCTTGGCGCCATGTTTCGGCTTTTTCAGAATGGTGGCGCAAAGCGCAGGCGTCAGTATTAGCGCGACCACGACCGACAGCAGCATGGCCGAGACGATGGTCACCGAGAACTGCCGGTAGATGACGCCAACCGAACCGGAGAAGAAGGCCATCGGAATGAACACCGCCGACAGGACGGTGGCGATGCCGATTAGCGCGCCGGTGATTTCGTCCATCGACTTGATGGTCGCCTCGCGCGGCGAAAGCCCCTCTTCCTCCATCACGCGCTCGACGTTTTCGACGACGACGATGGCATCATCGACGAGAAGGCCGATGGCCAGCACCATGCCGAACATCGTCAGCGTGTTGATCGAGTAACCGAAGAAGGCGAGCACGCCAAACGTGCCGAGCAGCACGACCGGAACGGCGAGCGTTGGAATGATCGTCGCGCGGAAGCTCTGTAGGAAGACGAACATGACGATGAAGACAAGAACGATCGCTTCGATCAGCGTCTTGACCACGTCCTCGATCGAAAGCTTGACGAATGGCGTTGTGTCGTAGGGATAGACGACCTCAACATTCGGTGGCAGCGTGCTGCGTAGGCCTTCGACGGTCGATTGAACGGACTCTGCCGTGTCGATTGCGTTGGCGCCAGAGGCGAGGTTGACCGCCAGACCTGCGGCCGGATTGCCGTTATAGGTCGAAAAGCTGGAATAGCTCTCGGCGCCGAGCTCGACGGTCGCGACATCGTTCAGCCGTACCAGTGAGCCGCTGCTTGCGCTCTTCAGGATGATGTTCTGGAACTGCTCCGGCGTCTGCAGGCGGCTCTTGGCGGTCACCGTCGCGTTCAGCTGCTGACCCTTGCGCTGCGGCAGCGCACCGAGCTGACCGGCGGCCACCTGGGTGTTCTGCGCCTCTATCGCCGATGTGACATCGCTGACCATCAATGAGTATTTGGCAAGTTTGTCCGGATCGACCCAAACGCGCATCGCATAGCCGGAACCGAAGAGCTGTGTATCGCCAACGCCGGGCACGCGTTTCAGCGTGTCGTTCAGCGAACTGTTCACATAGTCGGCAAGGTCGGTCGAGGTCAGCTTGCCATCGGTGGAGACGAAGCCGATGACCATCAGGAAGTTCGAGGTCGACTTAGTAACCGTCAGACCGGTATTCTGGACACTGAGCGGCAGCTGCGCCTGCACCAACTGCAGCTTGTTCTGCACCTGCATCTGAGCCACATCGGCGTTGGCGGCGCTGGTGAAGGTGAGCGAGATCGACGCCTGACCGGTCGATTGCGACGTCGAGGTCATGTAGTCGAGATTGTCGATCCCGGTCATGCCTTGCTCGATGACCTTCGTGACCGAGTTTTCGACCGTTTCGGCATCGGCACCCGGATAGGTGCCAGAGATGCGCACAGTCGTTGGCGCGATCTGCGGATATTGCGAGATCGACAGCGTTGTGATCGACAGGACGCCGGCGAGCATGATGACGATGGCGATGACCCAGGCGAAGACCGGCCTGGCGATGAAGAACCGGGACACAGGCTACCTCACTTCTTGACGGGCGTGTTGGCCGCTTCCTTGACGGGCGCCGCCTCGGCAGCGTCCGCCTGCTTGATCTCGCCAGTGGCATCGTCGATCATCACCTCATCGACTTTGACCTCCTGCCCGTCCTTGACGCGCTGGATACCCTCGACGATCACCCGGTCGCCATCATTGATGCCGCCGGCAATCAACCAGCTGTTGCCGATGCTACGTTGAACCGAGAGCGTGCGCCGCTGCACCTTGCCATCGGACGCGACGAACATTGCTGTCGGATCGCCCTTGGTATCGCGGGTAACGGCGCGCTGCGGCACGAGGAAGCTGTTAGGCGCGACGCCCTCTTCGATGGTGGCGCGTACATACATGCCGGGGAGCAGCAGCCGGTCTGGATTGGGGAATGTCGCGCGGGCGGTAACAGTCCCCAGCGTCTGCGAGACGGACGCCTCGACGAATTCGAACTTGCCCGGCTTGTCGTATTTCGAGCCGTCCTCAAGCTTGACGTTGACAGAGACACTGTCGCCAGAAGTCTTGATCCGGCCCTCAGCCACCGCCTTGCGGAAGGCAAGCAGATTGGTGCTCGACTGGGTGACATCGACATTGATCGGATCGAGCTGGTTGATGGTCGCAAGGGCTGTCGTCTGCTCCGCCGTTACCAGCGCACCCACGGTCACCGCCGAGGCGTCGATACGGCCGCCGATCGGCGCCCGAATCTTCGTATAGTCGAGATTGATACGCGCCGTCTCCAGCGCTGCCCGCGCAGAGGCAACATCGGCGAGCGCCTGCGCCAGCGTCGAACGGGCATCATCAAGATCCTGCTTGCTAACGGCATCCTGCGACGTTAGGCCTTGATAGCGATCGACCTTGGCCTGCGCACTGGGAACTGCACCTTCAGCTTTCTGCTGTGTGGCCACGGCGCTGTCATAGGCGGCCTGATAGGGGCCGGGCTCGATCTCGTAGAGCACGTCGCCGGCCTCGACCTCGCTGCCCTCCTTGAAATTGCGGGCGCGGATGATGCCGCCGACCTGTGGCCGGACCTCGGCGATCAGCGATGCAACCGTGCGGCCGGGAACTTCAGCCGTTATCGTCACCGATTGCGGGTGCAGGGTAACAGCGCTTACTTCCGGCTTTGCATCGGTAACCGCTTTTTGCTGCTGCGGTGCCTGCTGGTTGCAGGATAAAAGCGCAAAGGAGAGCGCTGCGAGACATCCGAGGTTTGCGAGCCATCCGGTCCGGACGATATGCATTCAAGGCTCCTGTATGCCTGGCAAATCACAGAGACGCGATGCAGGCTTGATGATTTAGATTGCGGCCGCAGCTAGAACGGCGGGCGGCCCAATCGGTTCCTCGTCCCGCACCGACACCTCCAAAGCTGGCCGGAAGCCGGCTTTCAGCGCTGCCAAATCTTGCGCCCCGACCCTTCAAGGGCCGTGGCAATGGCAGTGATCGTTTCCTTGCCAACGGCACCAGTGGGAAGCTTCATCCGCTTTACAATCTCAACTTATTAAATCCCACCTACCACATAATTAGCCTTTCCCGCTCGCTAGCAGAGAACTCGGCCGGATTTCGTCGATCTGCTTTCAGTTAGCATTGCCGAAAAGCCGCCCGTTTGCTTTTTGGCGGCTAGAGTTTGCGCCCGCCGTTTCGCGGCTCAGAGCGTCGGACGAGCGACACCGTAGCTCGCCTCATAACAGCCGCCGAGGCGCTGTGGCCCGCGCTCCACAAACGAGATCAACAGATATCGCGGCAGTTACCGGATGGCACCTCACCTAAGAGCACGTGCAACGTCTCGACGGAGGATTTGAGATTCGGGGTTTGCTCACTTATCTGGTTGAGGGAAACCCGCGTCGGGAAAGCTGTAAATCTCGTCCGCCGGAGTTTGCTAACGCAAGGCGAGGATGGGCTTTGTGCTAGTGACAGCGACTTTTTATTCGCTGATGAAATATCCTTCTGCCTCAACTGCCTTGGCGACGCGGTCGCGCTCGTGGCCGAAAATCTGCTCTTCGAGTTTCACTGCTTTCCAGGGGACCCATGATTTGCCAGCTGGATGCCCAGGACGAGGGGAATTTTGGTCGGGAACAATTAGATAGGGCCTGTGCGACCCTGCGTGGTCTGTTGAGAAAACGTAAGCGTCCATCAATAGTCTCCCACTTCAATTAAGTGCCTGCTAAAACCGTCACGCATGTATCCGGACAGGCACCGCTTTCGACGCGGGCGTCTTCGACAACTCATCATGATGGTCGATCGCGACGAGGACATTGGCCTCGGGATAATAGGCCCCAATCGTGCCGCGCGGAAGATGATGCTCAGTCACCTTGAGACCACGAAGCTCGCGCGTGATCCCATCTTCGAAATCGCTCACAAGGGTTACGACTTGACCCTCTGATAGCCCCGCCGACCGAATATCGTCGGCGCACATCAGCACCACGTCTCGGGTTCCCTCTATTCCGCGAAAGCGGTCAGAGTATCCATAGATCGTCGTATTGAACTGGTCGTTTGAGCGCATAGTGATGAGGCGGTAGCGCCCCACGGCATCGCTAAACGCCAAAGCGTTCAACTGCTTAGGCGTGGTAAACACCGCTTTCTTTTCTTCGGTCTTCCAGACGCGCTCGTGTGCCGCGTTGCCGCGATAAAATCCTCCCGGCTGAAACATTCGATCGTTATACCGCTTGAATTGATCGGGGTAGGTCGTCTCGATGAGGTCGCGGACAAGGCCGTAATCGCCTGTCCACTCATCCCATTTCAGCTTCGGGCTCGGGGAAACTGTTGCTTTCGCAATGCCCGTCACGATCGCAAGCTCACTTCGAAGGTGCTTGGAGGCTGGCGTACGTTTGCCGACAGATCCCGAGATGTGAGAAAAGCTGTCTTCCGTGGTGACGGACTGCGCGCCTGTCCTTTGCTCGTCGCGCTCCAGACGCGAAAGGCACGGAAGAATGTATGACTTCTTGCCGGGAAAAAGGTGGCTGCGATTGAGCTTCGTCGAGACGACAACGGTCAGTTCCTGCTCGGCCCAAGCGCTTTCCATTGCCTTCTGATCAGGAACGGCGCGGACTAGGTTACCGCCAAGCGATATGGTCGCTTTGATTTTTCCTGCCATCATGCCCTTCACGGCATCGACTATCGTCACACCATCTTCGGTTGGTGGGTCAAAATCGAAGAGGGATTTCAGCTTGTCCATGGGAATGAGCTTTGCCTTTTCGGCAATACCGACAGTTCGTTGGCCTTGAACATTCGAGTGGCCACGAACGGGACAGCATCCAGCACCCTCGCGGCCAATATTGCCACGCAAAAGAAGGAGGTTGACGACCATCGCAACGTTCAAAGCACCCTGGGAATGCTGCGTCAGCCCCATCCCGTAGACGCCGATCACGCGCTCCGCGTGAGCGTAGATCTCGCCGGCACGTCTAATCGCATTCTCAGTCAGGCCGCTTTCCGCCTCGATTGTGGTCCAGTCTGTCGATCGAATGAGATCGAGGAAGCTGTCGAAACCTACCGTGTGCTCATCGATGAAAGGAACGTCAAGAACGCGCGATGCTCCGCTCGCCAAGGCCGCATCGTCCGCTTCGACGATGACCTTACAGAGACCGAGCATGGCAGCGATGTCACCGCCAGCGCGAACCTGGAGATATTCATCGCTGATCTGGGTCTCGCGCCCCGTCAGCATATCGACAGGGCTCTGCGGGTTGACGAAGGAGACCAGGCCCTGCTCCATGACGGGATTGAAGGTGACGATTTTTGCGCCGCGCTTTTTCGCCTCTTGCAGCGGATGCAGGAAGCGCGGGCTGTTAGACCCGGGATTCTGACCGAAGAAGAAAAAAGCGTCAGCCTTTTCAAGGTCCTCCCATACGATGGTTCCGACCGGAGAACCGATCACCTTCTGCAGCCCGACCGACGTCGTCTCGTGACACATGTTTGAGCTTTGCGGTAGGTTATTGTTGCCGTAGGTCCGAGCGAGCAACGCGTAGAGGTAGGATGCCTCCAAGCCAGCATGTCCAGACGAATAGAACACAACGCTTTCGCGCGGGAGGGACTGCAAAGTTCTGCCAATATCTTCGAAGGCGTCTTCCCAAGCGACTTCGACATAGCGATCGGTTTCACGATCGTAATGCAGTGGGTGCGTCAGCCGGCCGGTCTGTTCGAGGTCGTAGTCTTTCCAGTCACGAAGCAACGTTACCGTGTGATCGGTAAAGAAGTCAGGCGTGCATCGCGCGCTCGTCAGGTCCGAGATAGTCGCTTTCGCCCCGTTCTCGCAAAACTCAAATGGGTAGTAGTTTACCGGTTTGGGCCACGCGCAGGAAACGCACATCACGCCACCCGGCTTGTTCTGTCGAGCCAGTTCTTCAAGAACCATCGGGGACGGCCGCTCATCACCAACAATACGTGCAATTGATTTGACTGATCCCCATCCGCCAGAAGGGCCTTCGGATTCAGGATCGTGCAGGAGCTCGGTCATAGAAGCTTTCCCATTAGAAAGGACAAATGCGCTGCGTTCATCAAAACGCTCTGGGAGAAAAACTCAGGAGGCATCAGTGGGATGGTTCGTGAAACGGGCAACCGTTGAACCGGGCTCGGAATTCGGCCGAATGGCGGTACGGATCTTTCCGCGCCCGATTTATGTTGCCGAGGGGCTGGTGGGCCGCCAAGCCGGTCCAGACGCTGAAACGCATCTCTTCGTCGACCTTCTGGACGTTCGCATCGCTCCAGCTATCCTGTGGCATCGCAGTGACCGTCGCCACAGTAAAGAAAGGAGAATCTTTCTCTTTCCACTCAACCGTCGGATCCTCGATAGGCTGTTCGTTGATATTGCGGCAGAGCTGGACCTGGAATTCCCATACCCCAGTCGTCTCGTGCATTTCTGCCTGAACCGTTTCTCGAATGGCATTGTCTCGGACGCTCGTGTCAATGATGGTGTCCGTCCGCTTTGTCAGGTCAGGCGAAACAGGCTTCAACCTGAATTTGGCAACATAATCACCGTAGCGGAAAGGTGTGACGCTGAAATAAGTCTCGCCCAGTGGATCAGAATTTGGCGCGCCGCCGAGCGATTGGATGGTAGGGCTTGCAACGCCGACTGCCTCAAGACCCTTGTTCATCGTCTGGAGCACGCTCGACATAAAGGTTTTGGTCCCCTCCATTCGGTCTGTCGTTTTGGCGAGAAGCTTCAGACCAGATAGGAATTTCTTGGCGTTTGGCGCCTGGAAGATAGGGCCGTTCACCATGATGAAATCTTGCGTCGAGCCTTCGGCGTCAGGAAGGCGCGGTCCTTCGACTTCCAGCACCTTCATGGCAACGCCTCGAGGCAGAGAAATTGCGTCAGGAAGAATGTCGCCGGCATTGGTCGAGAGGCGCATGAAGACCTTATAGGTTCCGGGTGCTGAAAACATACCTTGGGCGAGCTCAGGCGGCAGGCCGCCTGCGATGGTCATCTCCCCTTCGATGATGCCATGTGCCTTGGCATGCACTGAGCGCACGGCATGGCCATAGTCTTCTGCCGTCTTCTGCATGATGACGTCGAACTGTTCTTTGAGACCGGCAACTGTCTCGATCTCGTCGTCTTCGATGCTCTCGAGCTCAGGCAAATAGCGGATTGGCTGTGATATCGACATAAGATGCTCCACGAAAGACTGGAAACGTTATGAGCGCATCCAAGGTTCCGCATTTGGCCAGGGGTTAACGATTGCGAGCATTTCTTGCGTTGCGACACCGTTCAGAACAGTATTTCACGTTCTCCCAGCTCTTTTCCCACTTCTTCCGCCATAAGAAGGGTCGTTTGCAAACAGGACAAATCTTCGAAGGCAAGTGGAGTTTTTCCCGACGTTTCGGCACTTTGAGGCTCTCTTGGCAACGGGGAAAACGCTCGATGCCCGATCGGTGGGGGCTTTGACGTCCGCGCCGGCTATTTGTTGAAACTTGGCGTTAGCTAGACTCCGGTATCCTTCAGCACTAAAAAAATCCAGAAACTGTGGTTGCGAAAGCGTTGTATGGCTCTGAAGGACAATGAACTGCCTGATTACGAGTCGATGAACACGATGCGCAGCGCCGACCCCTTCGTTTGTATGGTTGGCGCCACGCGAACACCGATGGTGATCACCAACCCAAATCTGCCTGATAATCCTATCATTTACGCCAATGCTGCTTTTGTGAAGATGACCGGATATGCAGAAAGCGAGATCTTGGGCAAGAATTGCCGCTTTTTGCAAGGGCTGGCAACCGACGAGTCATCGCTTGTAATCCTAAAAGCAGCGATTAACGCGAGGGCAGAAACCGAAGTCGATCTTTTGAACTATCGGAAGGACGGCACCAAATTTTGGAACAGGCTGCTCGTCACGCCGGTGTTCGATGAGCGAGGGCTCGCCTTTTTTGTAGCGTCTCAGCAGGATGTGACCCTTGAGGTGGAGCAGCTTGCAGCCATCGAGCAACGCAAAGCCGACCTTGAAGCCGAGGTCTTGAAGCGCGCTGAAGAGCTGGAAACCAGCGAGCAACGCCTGCGGCTGGCGCTGGAAGCTGGTAGGCTTGGCATATGGACCATAGACCTTGCCACCAGTGAATTGACAGCCTCAACGGAATGTAAGTCGATCTGCGGTCGAGCGCCAGAAGAACCGCTGACGCTCGCAGACCTGAGATCGTCAATTCATCCTGAGGATCGTCTGCTGCAGGTAGAGGCAATCGATCAAGCGATCGCTGACGGGACGCCGCTTGATGCGGAATACCGACTTGTGACCCCGGCCGGTGAGCTCAGGTGGGTCCAAATTCGTGGACGCGCAAATTACTCGCCGTGCGGCATCCCCTTGTCCATTACCGGTACGACACAGGACATCACATCCAGACGGATTGTACAGGGGCATCGCGCGCTTCTTGCGCGAGAATTGAGTCATCGTGTCAAGAACACGCTGACATCCTTGCAGGCTGTCGTGTCGCAGACAATTCGGCGCGCCGAAACACTCGATGAGGCTGGCTCGACATTGTCGGCGCGGATCCGCGCGATGGCTGTCGCTAACGATCTTCTTGTCACCGAAGACTTCGGGAGTGCATCTCTTCGGAACCTTGTGACACGAACTCTTGCTCCATTCGGTGTCGACGATGCAGCACGCTTCACGATTACGGGCGAGGACTTCGATCTGCCTTCTCATGTTGTTCCGGCTTACGCGCTCGTTTTGCATGAGCTTGCGACGAATGCCACCAAATATGGTGCGCTTTGCACTGACACAGGCCACATTGAAATTGATTGGCTCATCGACTCTTCATCGAATGGGCGTGAACTTAACCTTAAATGGCGAGAGAGCGGCGGGCCGCGGGTCACTGCACCCGTCAAGACCAGCTTCGGAACCCAACTCATTCAACGTCTTTTGGCAAGCGAAGCCGGGGGCGTAGCGAAAATCTCTTACCTTCCGTCTGGTGTTTCCTTCACCGCGACAGTTCCGATGAGATAAAGAACCAAACGAAAGTGAAAAGAACATTGTGCAGTTGCCTGGAACTCTATCTATCCTGCCAGCATTATCGGTGACATCATCAAGGGAGTCACCATATGGTATTCGTCGACGCAAAAGATGGCACGAAGCTGCACGTGAAGGACCTGGGCGAAGGCCGCCCGGTCATCCTTATCCACGGCTGGCCATTGACAGGGGATATGTTTGAGTACCAGACATTGGCTCTCCTGGAAGCAGGCTTCAGGGTCATAACTTACGACCGTCGGGGATTTGGGCAGTCAGGACATCCGTCGACCGGATATGACTACGATACATTTGCTGACGATCTAGCTGCCGTAATCGATGGCCTCGAACTGGGAAGTGTCAGTCTTGTCGGCTTCTCAATGGGCGGGGGCGAAATCGCTCGGTATCTCTCACGTCATGGAGCATCGAAAGTATCGAAAGCCGTTCTGGTTGCATCGGTCGCCGGTTACTTGCTTAAAGACGAAAGCAACCCCGACGGTGTCGACGCCAGCGTCTTCGAGGGCATGAAGAAGGACATTCGCAAGGACCGCTTCGACTTCCTGCATAGCTTTGCCAAGACATTCTATGGGGTCGGCTTCGTGAGCAGCCCCGTCAGCCAAGGCGTGCTAGACTGGTCCTTTATTCTTGGCGTCATGGCAAGCCCGAAGGCGACAATCGATTGCGTCGACGCATTTGGCAAGACAGACTTCCGTCCAGATTTCGCAGCTTTTACGATCCCCACTCTCGTCATCCACGGCACAGGCGACAAGACCGTACCGATTGACCCCACAGGCAGAGCGGCTGCAAACGCGATTTCAGGCGCAAAGCTTATCGAGTATGAAGGCGAACCGCATGGCTTGTTTGCAACGGTACCAGAACGCCTTAACGAAGACCTGATCCAGTTTCTACGCTGAGATGAAAGCGACGGGCGTACCGTGTTGCGCCCAACTTTATTCCGGAAAGTCTTGGCTCTGGGCCTTTGTGGGTCAAGGTAAGGCATTCGCGATGAAATTGCTGCCAGCCCCGAAGCTTTGGAGCTGGCGCGCCGAAAGGATGCGTCCTTAGCGGTTCTTGGCCCGCTTCTGCTTGTGCGCTTCAGCTTTGCCTGTAGAGCCGCGATCTCGTTGCCCGGCCTTCGCCTCTGCGCCTTTAACGCGCTATTCCTTTACAGCTGCGCTGTCGAGAAGCTCCTTAACCACCTTGGAATCGAACCCATGGACTGTGATCGGGAGGGCGCGTCCTTTTAAATTGACGAAACTCGTGCCAGCGCTTTTAAAGCGGCCGTTGGTTAGGCAGCGGTGACGTTCGCTAGTCGTCATCGCTGCAAATTCCGAGGCAATCCACCCCCTGATTCCGAAATGAT
>UBJO01000098.1 GCA_900465665.1 Hyphomicrobiales bacterium | reverse complement strand
GTAAGCGGTTAGCCGAGGGCGTGGGGCTTGAAGTTCCAGGGCATAAGCGCCTCGATTTCAGATACAGGCCAGCCTTGAGCGATGCGGGTCAATGTCTGTGAGAGCCAGTCGAGCGTATCGACGTTGTTCATCTTGGCCGTCTGGAGAAGCGTGGCCAGCGTCGCCCACGTGCGTCCGCCGCCCTCGCTGCCGGCGAATAGACTGTTCTTCCTCGTAATTGTTTGGGGCCTGATCGCGCGCTCGACGATATTGGAGTCGATTTCGATCCGGCCGTCCGTCAAGAAGCGCTCCAGTGCTTCGCGCCGGTTGAGCGCGTAACGGATCGCTTCGGCAGTCTTGGACTTGCCAGAGACCTTGCCCAATTCCTTCTCCCAAAGGTCAAAGAGGCCGGAGACGATGGTTGCAGATCTTTCCTGACGCAGCATGGAGCGGCTGTCGGGATCCCGACCGCGGACCTCATCCTCAGTGCGCCACAGCTCTGTCATCGCGATGATCGTGTCCGTTGCAGTCTTTGAGACACCACTGATGTGGAGGTCGTAAAACTTGCGGCGCAGATGCGCCCAGCATCCTGCGAGCCGGATCGTTTCATTGCTGCCGGCCTTGGCACGCGTCTTGGCGAGATTGGTATAGGCCGAGTAGCCGTCTACCTGCAGNNCTGCAGGATGCCGCCAAATCCGAAGAGATGACGCGCGACGCATTCAGCGCCCCTACTGTCCTCAAATCGATAGGCCACCATCGGCGGACTAGTTCCGCCGTAGGGCCTATCATCGCGAGCATAGGCCCAAAGCCAGGCCTTCGTCGTTTTCCCCGAACCGGGCGCAAGTGTGGGCAAGCTCGTTTCGTCGGCGAAGACCCTTTCGCCCTCCTTGACGCGCTCAAGGATGTAATCGGCGCATATCTGCAGTTCAAAGCCCAGATGCCCCATCCACTGGGCCATCAACGATCGGCTGATCTCGACACCGTCGCGTAGATAGATTGCCTCCTGCCGGTAGAGCGGAAGGCCGTCCGCGTATTTGGAGACGGCGATATATGCGAGCAGCCGCTCCGTTGGCAGGCCGCTTTCGATGATGTGTGGCGGTGCCAAAGCCTGGAGCACGCCATCGTTGCCCCGGAAGGCATATTTGGGGCGACGCGTCACGATGACCCGGAACTTCGGCGGCACGACATCCAGTCGTTCCGAGCAATCCTCACCAATCAGGACCTTTTCCAACCCCTCGCAGCCGGCCGGGATCTCTGGCTCGATCACTTCCTCGATGCGTTCGAGATGAGCGGCAAAACCCTTGCGCGGACGTGGTGCTCGTTTCAGCTTGTCTTTGGCCGCATGATCAAGCTCGCTCTGGATTGCCGAAAGGCCGGTCTCGACTTCCTCGAAGGCAAAGGACACCTGTTCGTCGTTGACGCCAAGGCGCAATCGCTCGGAACGTGTGCCATGTTGGGTGCGCTGGAGAACCTTCAGGATTGATGTGAGGTTGGCAATCCGCTCGTTGGCGCTCTTTTCCACCGCCTCCAGCCGGGCGATCTCAGCTTCAGCAGCTTTCAGCCGAACTTCTTTCGCAGCCTGCTCGCGTGCCAGCGCGAGTACCATCGCTTTCAGCGCTTCAACGTCGTCCGGCAGGTCGTAAGGGGGCAAATCCATGGCAATGATTAGAGCACAAAAACAGCCGTTTTCCCAACCATTACAGCGGCATGATTCAACTTGTCGCAGGCGCTGTCAGCCCGTCAACAAGGGTCGCCTGACCTTGGCCGGGCGGATCTTTTTCCAATCCATTCCGGCCAGCAACGCCATCAGCTGAGAATGGTCCAGACGTATCCGGGCCGCCGATATACCCGGCCAGCAGAAGCCTTGATCTTCCAAGGTTTTCGAATAGAGGCAGACACCGCTGCCATCCCACCAGACAATACGAATACGATCGGCCCGTTTCGACCGGAAGACGTAAAGCGCGCCATTGAAGGGATCGAGACCGCCATCCCGCACTAACGCCATCAACGACGCGGCTCCTTTGCGGAAGTCGACCGGCTGGCACGACACATAAACCACCACACCAGACGCGATCATGCCTTGCGAACCGCCCGCAGAACCTTCACCAGGTGATCAGGATTGAACGCGCCGCAGACGCGCACCACCATATCGCCAATGACAATATCGACCGAGCCGGTGCTTACCGTTTCTACGCGCGCGAACTTCTGCTTGCCCGTTCCATCAGTCAGGGGCGCAACAGCGCCCGATGCCAGTGCCGTGCGACGCCATCCATAAAGCTGTGACGGATCTAAGCCTTCAGACCGGGCGACCGCTGAGACGTTCGCCCCAGGCTGCAGCGCCATGGCCAGGATCCGCGCCTTTTCGTCGTCTGACCACTCACGCGGCTTGCGTCGTCTTCGCACCGGCTCCGCAGTCAAAACCTCAAAGGTCCGAGGGTGATTCACATTGTCGCTCATAGGATTCTCCGCATGACTCATGCAGAAAATCGCCGATCAGCAGTCCGAAAGATACGTGGGGTGGCCTACGCGCTTAC
>UBJO01000134.1 GCA_900465665.1 Hyphomicrobiales bacterium | reverse complement strand
CATTCGGCAACGCCAAGGATATGTTCCTTGGTCACCGACTGGCCGTCCTCGAAGCGCAGCAGGTTCTCGAGCAGAACCTTCATCGAATAGGGAAGCTTGGAAACGCCGGGCAGGCCGTTTGCCTCGGCCTTCGGCAGGCTGAAATAGACATAGTCCTTACCATCGACGGTAAGGACGGAACGACAGTGGAAGCTATCAAGTGATTTAGACACGAGAGACCCCGTTTCTGATCGCGAACACAATTGTGCGGACGCCTATGCACTAAAGGCACATCAGGATGCGGGTACGGCCATTTCCGCGGTCCGCACATGAAGTCAGACCTCATGTTCGGCGCTAGGATGAAATTCACGCCGACCGCTGGCGTGGTAATCCACATATAGATAACTTCATCAAAAGCTGCCAGAGAGGGACCAACCATTTCTGATTTTTTTGCATCGCATGACTGAAAACGTGAACCCCGGAACCCCCATGCATCTCCAAGCCTCCGATCTCGCCGCCCGCAGAGGTGAAGAGCTGATTTTCGAAGGGGTGTCCTTTAGCCTGACCTCAGGCGAAGCCCTGGTTCTGACTGGCAAAAACGGCTCCGGAAAATCCACCCTGCTGCGCGTGCTGGCGGGCCTGCTGCGCCAGGAAACGGGCACGGTCACCGTCACCAATGCGAACGGTGACACCGACATCCGGCTCCCCGAAATCAGCCACTATCTCGGCCACCGCAACGCCATGAAGAGCGAGCTGACGGTGGACGAGAACCTCGCTTTCTGGCGCCGCTATCTCGGCGACAGCCATCTTGGCGACACTGGCGGCGGTCGCGGCATGTCGATTGAAGACGCCGCCGACGCGGTGGGGCTGTCAGGCATCACCCATCTCCCCTTCGGCTACCTCTCCGCCGGCCAACAACGCCGCTTCGCCTTCGCCAAGCTTTTGGTCTCCCACCGCCCCGTCTGGATCCTCGACGAACCGACGGCAGCACTCGACGCCAGCGCCGATCAGCTTTTCGCCGGGTTGATCGAGGCGCATCGTGCGACCGGTGGGATCGTGATTGCGGCGACGCATCAGCCGCTGGGGTTGAACGATGCCAGGGAGTTGCGGATGGCGGGGTTTTCGGGGGTGAGTGCTGGGGTTTGGGGGTGATGGCTGTGAGAGACAATTATTCCGCTCAGCGGGTGCGGCCCCCTCATCCGACCCTTCGGGCCACCGACCGGGGTCGAGCCGCTGGTCTCGACCCGTCCTTCGGACCCCCGTTGGGGCGAAGGGAAGGTCGGCGCGAGCGGCCCACCACGAGTCCCTTCTCCCCGACGGGGAGAAGATGCCGGCAGGCAGATGAGGGGGCCACGGACGCTGAGTTCACCTATAGCCGCCCTGCAGAGGCTCCACGCCACCGTCGCGCCCGGATTACCCCCCTCTGCCCTGC
>UBJO01000059.1 GCA_900465665.1 Hyphomicrobiales bacterium | reverse complement strand
CCCGGCAGGGCAGAGGGGGGGTAATCCTCGTTCTGCGTCTGCCGTGTGTGGGGGCGAGTAGCTTCCACGCGTCTAGCTAGCGATCCTCCAATGCCGGCGAGGCGTTGGCGATCCGGTCCAGGTTCCCGATCAAACGGGTCAGCAGCGTCACGAGCTGCGCTGCCTCCGCTTCCGAAAAGCCGTTCAAGGCGTCGCGATTGCCTTGCATCAGCGTTGCGATCGCCTCCGGCATCCGCGCCCGCGCATCCTCAGTCAGCACGATCCGGCGGCTGCGCCCGTCGGCGGGGTCGGGTGTCCGTTCGATCAGGCCGTCGCGCTCCATCCGGGCGAGCATCTGCGCCATCGGCGGCTGCTCCACCTTGGCGAAGTTAGCAAGATCGCGTTGCGTGCTCGCATTTCCCTCACGAAGCGCCACCAGCACCGGCAATTGACTGACACCGAAGCCGTGCCGCTTGAGGCGCGCTTCCGCCAGCCGCGCGAAGCCGCGTGCCGCAAGGCTGATGAGGTGACCCGGGGTGGAAAGTACATCCTTGTCCATATTCAACTGTGTCCGGTTCAACGGTTGACCAAAATGCATACGTGCATATATAAACTGTCGGGCCGGCATGGTCAAGGACGGCCGGAGACTGGTTCTCAAAGGGAATTGGAGAGACGTCATGTCGGAAAAAGACAGCCTGCTGATCAGCCACATCTATGATCGCTTCAACGCACGCGACATCGACGCCGTGCTCGCGGTGCTCACCGACGACGTCGCTTGGGCAAACGGAATGGACGGCGGCCATGTCCACGGACATCAGGCCTTGCGCGACTACTGGACGCGGCAATGGTCCATCGTCAGTCCCCATGTCGAGCCGGTGTCGGTACGCCGGACAGCCGATGGCCGTATTGCCGCCGAGGTGGTCCAGACGATCACCGATCTCGATGGAAAGCCGCTGCAGGGGCAAAGCCATGGGCTGAGGGACAAGACGGTCGTTCATCTCTTTCAGATGGCCGGCGACAAGATCGCGCGCTTCGATATCGAGGACGCCGAATAGAACCGCATGTCGGATGCCGTCGTGGCCAATCGTCTCTACAATAGGTTCAACATGGAGGAGACGTCATGCCCCGCTATCTGGTAGCCATTCACCACCCCGACGACTACGACCCCGCCGTCTCGGAAGACGAGGCGATGCATCGGGCGATCGATGCGCTGAACGACGAGATGGTCGCGGCCGGCATCCGGCTCTTCGTCGGCGGTCTGCATCGGGCGCAGACCGCCAAGTCCTTGCGCGCCGATGCCGATGGAAACGTCTCGGTAAGCGACGGTCCCTATCTCAAGACCAGCGAGCATGTCGGCGGTTTCTGGGTGCTGGAGGCGGATGGCATGGAGGACGCGCTGGCCTGGGGCCGCAAGGCTGCTATCGCTTGTCGGGCGCCTGTCGAGGTTCGGGCGTTTCATTAGGGCGCTGTCGAGACGAGGGGCGTTGTGCCGTGTGGCGCCCCCCTCTGCCCTGCCGGGCATCTCCCCCACAGGTGGGGAGATCGACTCGTTGCTAGCTTCTGCCCAAACGTTGGAGGTGGAGCGAGCGCGAGCCCCCAGCCAATCTCCCCACTTGTGGGGGAGATGCCCGGCANNGGGCAGAGGGGGGTAATCCTGGCGCGACGCCCGAGCGCCTACTCCACCACCCCAAACACCGGCCCATACCCACCATGCCAGGAGAAGTCACTGCGCCCCAATTCACCGCTATAGAACCCCGCACCACCCCCGCCATCGAGAAACAGCGCATCGGCGCACTGCAGGTGATCGCGGAAGAGCCGCGCGAAATCGTGGAAATTGACCGCATCATCGCTGACCGCGAAGCGCACCATCCCATCCGTGCAGACACCCACCCCGCTGCGTCGCGTCCGATCGCTGGAGCCGACGATGAAGATCGGGTTTATCTTGTTTGCAATCACCAGCATCGGCCCGGACTGCGTCGCAAGCCTGACGTCGGGACGTTGCTTCTCAAACGTCGCGGTCGGCAGGATGCCCGCGCCCTTGTCGCCGATAAAGAATATGCCATTGGGGTTCTTGTAGAAGTTCGGCACCGGACCGCTCGCCTTTGGCGCCTTTACGCTCGCCACCGGCTGCAGCTCCTGGCCATCTTCGACATAAAGCCCGATCGGCGAGAAATCCTCGTGATACATCCCGGCATTGAGCGCGAAGACGAGCGTCTTGCCCTTGGCGGTCATGGCGTCGGCGATGCCGGGGAAGGAACGATAGGGCGCCCCGTCCTCGCCCTTCCAGAAGAGGCGCAGGTCCGTCTTGGCGGGATCGACGGTGCAGATGACATAATTGGTGTTCTCGACCGTTTCCGGCGCGCAAGGGCCGGCAAGCACAGGCCGGGTGGAGCCGAATACAGCGCCCAGCAGAATCGCCATCCCGACGAGGGCGGTGGAGAGCAGGCCGGATGAACGGATAGGCACCAGTTCTCGTCCTTTGAGGTGTGAGAAAGGTTGCGGCGAGCCGGTTTAGCTCTTACGCGCTTCCAGGCGCCGGCGGTCGCGCTCGACGGTCTGGAAGCCCATCGGCGTCAGGCGGAATTGCCGCTTCTGGAATTCGCCGCGGATTTCGACGAAGCCCTGCTGCTCGGCCTCATAGAGCGTCTTCAGCCCCATCTCCTTGGGAGGAGTCTGCCAATCCCGGCCAACGGCGCTGTGCAGCAATGCGAGGATCTTGATCATTGTTTTCTCCGTGGCCGAGGCCCGGCTTCCGCCGTCTTGCCAATGCCTTCACACCAGCGATTAGCGCTTCTGGTTCGGCAGCACGCCGGCGCGCTTGTCGGCCTCGAAGGAGGAGACGGCGTCGGCATAGGGTTCCTGGCGGGCGACGCTCCAGTAGCGCAGTTCGTCGAGCGGGATCTGCTTGCCCGTCATGGCACAGACGACGTAGGAACCCGGCGACAGGATCTGAAAATCCGCATCGAGATAGCGTATCTTCGCTTCGCGGTTTCCGTTTCCTTCAAACAAGTTCATGCGCTCCAATCCTTAAAGCCAATCCTCAAAACGAGGCCGTCATCGGATTGCCATAACCCGCAACAGCCGCCATTGCCAGCGTTTTCAGCTCCGGCCGAACAGCCGCTCGATGTCGGAAAGCTTGAGCTCGATATAGGTCGGCCGGCCGTGATTGCACTGCCCGGAACCCGGCGTCACTTCCATCTGCCTGAGCAGCGCGTTCATCTCCTCCGGCCGCAGCCGCCGTCCCGAGCGCACCGATCCGTGGCATGCCATGGTCGCCGCCACATATTCGAGCTTGGCCGAAAGCCCCGAGGCGGTGTCCCATTCGGCGATCTCGTCTGCCAGCTGCCTGATCAGCCCGGATGCATCGACCTCGCCCAGCATCGCCGGCGTCTCGCGCACCGCGATCGCGCCGGGCCCAAAGCGCTCGATGCCAAGCCCGAGCTCGCCGAACTCCGATGAAAACTGCATCAGCCGGTCGCAATCCTCTTCCGGCAGGTCGATGATTTCGGGGATCAGAAGCACCTGCGATGCCAACCGCTTGGAGTGCAGCGCCTTGCGCATCGCCTCGAACACCAGCCGCTCATGCGCCGCATGCTGGTCGACGATGACAAGCCCGGTTTCTGTCTGCGCCACGATATAGTTCTCGTGCAGCTGCGCGCGCGCCGCGCCAAGCGGGAACCGCGACGGGGCCTCCGCCTCGGAGGCCGGCGCTGGCGCCGACCAGGACGAGGTCTGCGCGGTCTCGGCCCGCGCTGCCGGCATGGTCAGCCCGTCGAACGAGGCCTGTGGCCGCTCGCCGAAGCCGTTACCAACAGGGCGCTGATAGGATGGGGAATAGGAGGAGGAGCCGTTAGGCGCGGCGGAGAATGGCCGTGATGGCGAGGTCTCGGCGCTCCAAGGTTGCTGCGGCTGCTGTTGCGGCCGGTAGCCGTTCGGCTGGAAGCCGGGGCGGAAGGCGCGCAGCATGCCGTCGGCGCCTGTGGTCGCCGCCCGGCTGCCGTCGCGCGCCAGGGCTTCGCGGATCGCGCCGACGATCAGCCCGCGCACCAGCTGCGGATCGCGGAAGCGCACGTCGGACTTGGCCGGATGCACGTTGACGTCGACGAGCGCGGGGTCGAGCCCGATCGACAGTACCGCCACCGCGTAGCGCCCCGAGGGGATCGTCTCGGCATAGGCGCCGCGGATTGCAGAGAGCACCAGCTTGTCCTGCACCGGCCGGCCGTTGACGAAGGCATATTGATGCGCCGCGTTGCCGCGATTGAAGGTCGGCACGCCGGCAAAGCCCGTCAGCGTCACATCCTCGCGCTCGGCATTGATCTCGATCGCGTTGTCGCGGAAATCCTTGCCGAGGATCTGCGCCATGCGCGCCAGATGGTCCTCGCCGGTCGCCGGAAATTCCAGTGTCGTGCGGTCGGTGCCCGAGAGCACGAAGCGCACCTGCGGGAAGGCGATCGCCATGCGCTTGACGATCTCGGTGATCGCGGCCGCCTCGGCCTTTTCCGTCTTCAGGAACTTCAGCCGCGCCGGCGTCGCGAAGAACAGGTCGCGCACCTCGACGATGGTGCCCGGATTGAGCGCCGAGGGCCTGAGATGCTGCAGTTTGCCGCCCGCCACCGCAATCTCCGCCCCGCCATCGCTGTCGCGGCGGCGGCTCGAAATCGTCAGCCGCGCTACCGAGCCTATCGAGGGCAGTGCCTCGCCGCGAAAGCCGAGCGTGCTGATATCGTCGAGCGTATCGCTGATCTTCGAGGTGCAATGCCTGCGTACCGCAAGCTCCAGATCGCGCTCGTCCATGCCCGAACCGTTGTCGGTAACCCGCAGCAGGCTCTTGCCGCCGCCGGATGTGGCGATCTCGATGCGCGTCGCACCTGCGTCGAGCGCGTTCTCGATCAATTCCTTGGCGGCGCTAGCCGGCCGTTCGATGACCTCGCCGGCGGCGATTTGGTTGATGAGCGTTTCGGAAAGCTGCTTGATCGACATGCCGCCATTTTCGCGGATTCGGGAGCGTGAGGGAAGGGTGAAAACGTCGATCTCGAGGCTTGTCCAAACCCTGGGATTCCGCTGCTTAATGTTAAGCACGCCTTAAGACAAAACTGGCATTTTGCCGATAGTACCCCGCCGAGAATACAATCCATTCGGACAGATGTAGGACGCGTAAGTATGAGTGCCGGTCGCGATCAAGCGGACACAGCCCCGCAGGAGGGCGCGGTTGAGACCGCGGCTGGCCTCCAGGCGACGCTGTTCGACGCGGTCTGCGAAAGCCTATCCTCCGCCTTCATCGTCTATGACAAGACCGATCACATCGTCTTTGCCAGCCGGCAGGTGCTCGATTTTTTCCCGATCTGTGCCGATCTGTTACAGCCCGGAACGCGGCTTCGCGATTTCCTCGGCGCCGTCTACGAGACCGGCATCCGCAGCCGCTCGGCCGGCAAGCAGGGCGCGCTCAGCCGCGAGGATTGGCTGTCGCAGAAGATCGCCACGCACTGGCGCGAACGCTACGAGGCGGTCGAGCGCTACGGCAACGATTGCTGGGTCGGCTTCCAGAAGCGGCGGCTCGCCAATGGCTTTGGTGTCTGCGTCATCTCCGACATCTCGGAGGTGAAGAAGCGCGAGGAGCAGTGGCGGCTCGATCTCGAGCGCGTGCAGCTCACCGAGGATATCCTCGACAATCTGCCATTCCCGCTCTTCGTCAAGGACCGCAACCTCACCTACGTCGCCGTCAACGTCGCCTTCTGCGAGAAGTACCAGACGACGGCCGATGAGGTGCTGGGCCGCAAGAGTACGGAACTCTTCTCACCCGAAGTGGCCGCCCGCTTCGAGGAAAGCGATCGCCATGTTCTTGAAACCGGCGAAATGTCGGTGGTGCGCCAGCGCCAGATCGCCCGCGATGGCTCGGAGCGTGAAATCATCTCGCGCAAGCACCGCATCGGCAAGCCGGGACGCTATTTCCTCGTCTCGACCATGCAGGACCTGCCGCGCGAGGGTAGCGATCTCGAAGAGTTCGAAAAGGCATCGAGCGTCACGACATCGGCCAAGAGCAGCTATCGCCGCGCCTATGTTCCGATGAACGGCGACAGCGAGCGCCGCGAACCGGCCGCCATGGAAGCCATCGTGCCCGAGAATTTCTCCGGCCGCCGCATCCTTGTCGTCACTGGCGATATCGCCGCCGAGACCGCGGCACTCAGAACACTCGCCAAATATGGCTTCGAGGCCTGCTCGGTGCGCAATGAGGACGAGCAGGAGCAGTTCCTGGAGATCGCCTCGTCGGCAGGCCTGTCGCTCGATCTCGTCATCATCGACAACCAGATGGGCATGCGCTGCCTCGAGCTTGCCGAGCAGTACGGCATCTCGTCGTTGGTCATGGATGGCTTCCAGATCTCGACCGAGCTCACCTTCCAGATCGCCCGCCATTTCAACCGCAACAATCGCGGCGCCATGGCCGACCGGATCGATAGCGACTGGGAGATCACCACGTCGGATGATCAGCTCGAACTCGATGTGCTGGTGGCCGAAGACAACGATATCAACCAGATCGTATTCTCGCAGATCCTTGAAGGCCTCGGCTATCGCTACCGCATCGCCGCCACTGGCGACGAAGCCGTACGCATGTGGACGGAATACCGGCCGAAGATCGTGCTGATGGATATCTCGCTGCCCGGCTTCAACGGTTTCGAAGCCGCCCGCCTGATCCGCCAGGTGGAAGGCGATGGACCCCGTACCCCGATCATCGGCGTGCTCACCCAGGCCTTCGAGCGCGACCGCGCCGAATGCGCCAATGCCGGCATGGACGACGTGATCATGAAGCCCGTCAGCCCGGATATTCTGGAAACGGTCTTCCAGAAATTCATGCAACCGGAAGCGCAGCGGGCCTCTCTCTAGCTGCTAATTAAGGTCAACTCCCCAATTCTTGGGAGGCAATTCACGATGATCCAGGGTTGTCGAATATCGAATTTTTAAGACTTGCCCGCCATTCTGCCGGGTATTGGGGAAGCTCTGGATCAGAATGATGATGTTGGCGGATATGCCATTGGCGCCGGTAAGCCAGAACGAGCTTCAGACGATGGCCTATACCGACCCGTTGACCGGGCTCGGAAACCGCTATCGCATGCGCGACCGTATCGCCCAGATCTCGGCCGAACGCGCCGACGATCCGGCGCCGTTTACCATCGGCATCGCCAATCTCGATAGTTTCAAGCCGATCAACGACCTCTTCGGCTCGGCCGCCGGCGACGAAATTCTCTGCCAGGTCGCCCACCGCCTGAAAGCCTGCATTCCCGATGGCGCCGTCGTCACGCGCCATGATGGCGACGAATTCGCCTTCGTCCTGCCGCTGGTCTTTGAGCGCGCCAGCGCCGAAAAGTTCGGCCAGATGATCCGCGAGGTCCTGTCGGCGCCCTACGATCTCGGCGACCGCAACGTCCGCCTCTCGGCCTCCTTCGGCTTCGCCATCTATCCCTTCGCGGGCGAGGAGTTCGAGGAACTCTTGAAGAGCGCCGAGACCGCGCTCTATCGTTCCAAGCGCCGCGGCCGCAGCCAGATCACCGTTTATTCGCGCGAGATCGCGCAGGAGATGAAGCGCGCCACGCAGCTTGAGCAGGCGCTTCGAAACGCTATCATCTCCGATGCCATCGACGTGCATTTCCAGCCGATCGTCTCGCTCGCCACCAGCCAGGTCCTCGGTTTCGAGGCGCTGGCCCGCTGGAACGACCCGGATCTGGGCTTCGTCTCGCCGGGTGTCTTCGTGCCGCTCGCCGAAGAACGCGGCTTCATCGATGCGCTCTCGGAAGCGCTGTTGCGCAAGGCGGCCGAAGCGGCACTCTCCTGGCCGCGCGAAATGTTCCTGTCCTTCAACCTTTCATCGGCGCAGCTGATGGACCCCGGCACCAGCGCCAACGTGCTCTCCATCCTCGGCCGCGTCGGCTTCGATCCGCACCGTCTCGAACTCGAGATCACCGAGACCGCCGTCATGGGCTCGGCCGATACCGCAAACCGCATCATCGCCGACCTCCGACAGGCCGGCGTGCGCATCTCGCTGGATGACTTCGGCACCGGCCAGTCCAGCCTCGGCCGCCTGCGCGATTTCATGTTCGACAAGATCAAGATCGACCGCGCCTTCGTCTCGCGCATCAACTCCGACCGCGCCTCCGAGCATATCATCAAGGCGATCCTGACCATGTGCGAAGGCCTAGACCTCGAAGTCGTCGCCGAAGGCATCGAGGATTATTCGGAAGCGGCGAAACTGCGCATGCTCGGCTGCGGCATGGGGCAGGGCTACTATTTCGGCAAACCCGCCGACGCCATCGCGACGCTCAGGTTCCTGCACGAGAACGAATACGACACCGGCGAACGGGCGATGGCTTAGGCGCCGCTTATTACTTGATCAGCGCGAAGAGGCCCGCCGTGGCGGCAATCGCCGCGAGCACGACGCCGAGAATGATGCAGACCACATTGATGATCCAACCCTGATCGGGTTTGGAATCGAGCTTGCTGTCTATACGCGCCAGCTGTCCGAGCACTGTGTTCAGCGTCGAGCGCATGTCATCGGCAATGGCTTCAAGCTTGGCGACGCGATTTTCCATGTGGTCCATTGTGCCACCTCCGCTGCCTGACTTCAATGATCCTTCATTATCGCGAAGGTATGGGGTCCGCGCCAATGTGAACAACCTCCGAGGCGGCTCATTGCGAGCAACGCGTTGTCTTCACGACATTTCTCTTTGGTTGATTGGATGCTGTCAATACACCCAATGGAGGAGTGCGCTGGAGGGCTGACACCATATACCAAAAGCCGGTGGCGCCATCTCAGGCGCCACCGGTTACGCATTCACTGCGACTAACGATGCAGTGTTTACTTGTTGGTCGTTGAGCCGGTTGCGGTGTTGTCCATCGCACCCGGAGCCGGGGCCTTTTCGGCCGACTGCATCTGCAGCGTCTTGAATTCCGGCGCTGCCTTCAGCGTTTCGGCCGTTTCGGATGTCGTCAGCTTGACGCTGCCATCCGTCGTGTTCTGCGCCACGGTGATCTTTTCCATCGGCACGGCGACGTTCTTTTCGCCGATGCCGAGGAAGCCGCCGACACCGATCACGGCTGCGACGAGGCCGCCATCCTTCTTCATGATCAGGTCGTTGACGTTACCGATGCTTTCGTTCGTGCCGTTATAGACGGCCTGACCGATGTAGGTGTTGGCGCTGATCTGATCCGCGGACTGCTCCGTCAGATAGGTGCCACCGCCCGCCTGTGCGGTATCGGTGGTGGCGGCAGGAGCGGGCGCCTGTGCGGCATCACCTGCTGGCTTCATGGCATCCGGCTTCGGCGCTGCCGGATCGGCCGGTGCCGACATGGACGGTGCGCTCGGCGAGGCCGGCTGGGTCGCGCTCTGCGAGAAAGCGACCGGTGCGAAGGCCGTGGCAAACAGGGCGCCAGCGGCAACGGTGGTGAGAAGTTTGCGTGTCATATCGTACCTACTTTCAGTGTCCTTGGGTGATCTCTGGCCGCGCTTTTCTCTTCTAGCGAGAGTTGTCTCAGCTCGGCCGGTTCGTGAAGTAAATGAATGGGTTGGCTAATGGTTCCCAGAAAAATACACGCAGAAACTGACGGAATTTTCGGAACTTTTCCGGCGATGGGACCGCGCGGGCCACAGATCGCGGTGCCCTTGAAACGCAAAAGGGCGCCCCGAGGGACGCCCTTCAAAACGCATCCAGGAAGATGCTTCAGAGAATATACGCAACGTCGAAAACGCCGCGGACGCTGACACCGAGCTCAAGCAGGGCGCCGGCATCCGGCTGGTTGGCGCGGGCCGCGTCGTCGAGGCCTTCCCAGGCGGTGGTGACCGCTAGCCGGTCGGCATCCGGGCCGATGAAGGCGGGGCAGGAGGGCTGTGCAGCGGGCACCTTGTAGCGGGCGATGCGCAGGCCATCGGGGCTGTAGCGATCGACGGTGCCGGCGCCCCAGCGCGCGTTCCAGATATAGCCGTCGGCATCGACCACCGACCCATCGACCCCGCCGTCTTCTTCCATGCTGTCGACAAGCACGATCGGCTCGCCGGTCGGCAGGCCGGTCTCGCGATCGACCATCACCCGCATCAGGCGGCTGAGATGCGTATCGGTGAAATAGCCGACCGAGCCATCGGGCGAAAAGCAGATCGAGTTCGGAATGGTGATGCCGCCGAAGAGCTTCGTCACCTTGCCGCGCGCCACATGATAGATCGCGCCGGCCTGGGTTTCGGCCCGCTTGCTCATCGTGCTGATCCACAGGCTGCCCGAGGGATGCATGCGCCCGTCGTTCGATCGGTTTTCCGGACGGTCGTTTTCGAGTGCCGCGTAAAATGTCAGGCCGCCGCTTTCGATGTCACGCACGAAGAGGCCCTGCTCGGTCGCAAGCAACTGCCGCCCGGCGTCGATCCGGGCCAGCACGCTCGCCATGACAGGCAGCGCGTGAACCTTTTTCTCCTCGGTCGAAAGGTTCAGCTCGTGCAATTCCTTGCCGAGAATGTTGAACCACCAGATGGTATTGGTATCGGGATCGTAGGTCGGTCCTTCGCCCAGCACCGAATTGGTGCTGGAAAGGGTCCGCCCCGCGAACTCATGAATGTCGGTCATACGCTCAAGCTCCCACTGCTGCGTCGTATGCGTAAATGGTTGCCTTGGCGCGCTCGGCAACCTCGGCGACAGTCATTCCCGGCTTGTAGATGCTCGTGCCGAGACCGAAGGCCAGGATTCCGGCTTTGGTGTACTCGGCGAAATTCTTGTCGGAGACGCCGCCGACGGCCGCGATCGTCAGCTCCGGCGGCAGGATGGCGCGGATCGCCGTGATGCCGGATGGGCCGAGCACGCTGGCCGGGAAAAACTTCAGGCCGGTGGCGCCGGCGCGCGCCGCGGCAAGCGCCTCGGTGGGCGTGAAGACGCCGGGCATCGTCACCATGCCGTATTCGCGGGCGCGGATGATCACGTCTGGCTCGACATTCGGCGTCACCAGCAGCTTGCCACCGGCATTGTGCAGGCTGTCCACCGCCTCGGTCGTCAGAACCGTGCCGGCGCCGATCAGCACGTCGGCGGGCGCCATCTTGGCGGCGATCTCGATCGACTTGAACGGCTCTGGCGAATTCAGCGGGATCTCGATCGCGGTCAGGCCATTCTCGATCAGCGCGCCGACGACGCCTTCGGTCTCCTCGGGCTTGATCCCACGCAGGATGGCGATCAGCGGGCGCTTCATGGCGGGGAAGGGGATGCGGTTCATCGCTCTGTTCTTTCTTGATTGGGCTTAGTTGGGCCAGATGGCGTTTGCGGCGGCCGAAAGGCCGGCAAGCACCGCCGTATCGGCATCGATGGTCGTGACGTTCAGCGAAAGCGCCTTGAAGGCGGTCTCGTAAAGCTTCTGCAGGCGGCCGGAGGCGACGAGCGCGATCGGCGTGTCGTTGGCGGCGTCGGCCAGCGCGCCAGAGATTTCCAGGCCGATCAGCGTGCCGGAAATCCGCGCCTGCGCCGCCGAAGCGGTCATGCCGTGCAGCAGCTGGCCGGAGCGGGCCGTGAACAACAGGTTGGTCGCCATCTGCGGCTGGCGGAAGGCAGTCGAGACCGATGCCTTGAAGGCGGAATTGTCGGCCGGCGATTGTTCGGCGCCGGCAACCGCATGCGACAGGATCGTATGCTTGGTGATCGCGTCGAACAGTTCGCCTGTCATGAAGGTGGAGAAGCCGATGACCTCGCCCTCCTGCACATGCACCCATTTCGAATGCGTTCCAGGCATGCAGACGGCCTGCGCGCCGGTGCTGTCTGGGCCAAGCGCGCCGAGCAGCTGGGTCTCTTCACCGCGCATCACGTCCGGCGATGCCCGGTCGCGCTGGGCAAGGCCCGGCAGGATGCGGATGTCGCGGCTCTGGCCGGGCACAGGGACGGCGCCAGTCAGGATCGCCGACAGCGACGTGGGCACGTCGACATAGCCGGCCTCGACCCAGCCCTGCTTGGCGCCGGCCATGCCGCAGACGATCGCGGGGATATCCGCGGGCGCCTCGACCTTGGCCAGATGCTTGGCCAGCACCTCGGCGAAACCGGTCTTGGCCGCCGTCGTCATGCCCTCGTCGCTGCGGCTTTCATTCAGCACGCTGCCATCGCTGCCGATCAGCCACAGCCTAAAACTGCTCGTACCCCAGTCGACCGCGATATATCGGGGTGTTGCCATCAAAAAATGCCTCCATCGACAATAAGGGACTGCGCCGTCACTGCGGACGCGCCGTCGGATGCTAGAAACAGACAGGGTCCGACAATGGCGTCGGCCTGCAAAACGCGTTTGATGCACTGCCGCTCGATCATGCCGGCAATGCCCTCTTCGGTGAGCCACAGCTTCATCTGCCGCTCGGTAACGATCATGCCCGGCAGGATGCAGTTGACGCGGATATTGTCGGGGCCGAGCTTGCCCGCGAGGCTCTTCGTCAGCCCGATGATCGCCGCCTTGGCCGTCGTGTAGGCCGGGAAATCGGGCATGTTGAGCATGAAGGCGATCGACGACATGTTGATGATCGCCCCGCCGCCGGCCTCCCGCATTGATGGCGCCACAGCCTGCGCCGCGAAGAACACGTGCCGCAGGTTGGTCGCCTGGTTGTTGTCCCAATATTCCGGCGTCACTTGGTCGAAATCATGCCGGTCGTCGCGCGCCGCATTATTGACGAGCACGCCGATCGGTCCGGAATGGGCGACGATCGCCTCGATGGTCGCGCGGATCGCCGCGACATCGCGCAGATCGGCGTGGTGGAAGCGGACCGGGTGCAGGCTGTCGCGCGACAGGCGATCAACCAGCGCGTGGCTTTCTTCCTCGGCGATGTCGATGAACGAGACCTTGGCGCCCTGTCGCGCGAACCCCTCGACGATGGCAGCACCTATGCCGGAGCCGCCGCCCGTCACCACCACGCTTCGGTCCCTGAATTCGGGATATTGCGCTCCAAGCTCCGCCACCACTATCCTCCCGATAGTTCCATTATTCAGAACTCAATTTGACTATATGGAATTATCGGATTAGCCTTGGGTCTCTGTCAAGGCATGAGGGCCAGCATGGGCGCGACTGATGGCGACATCATGGATAAAAACGAGGCTGCGGATAAACGCGAGACCGGTACGCTCGGCAAGTTGATGGTGCTGCTCGATATCGTGACGCACGCCGACAGCCCAATGCGCTTCACCGATATTTTAGCGGTCGCCGGCCAGCCGCGAGGAACGCTGCACCGTCAGCTTGGCCATCTCACCGAGGAGGGCCTGCTGGAAGTGCTGGCCGATGGGCGCTATGCACCCGGCCTGCGCCTCCTCGATCTCGCCTCGCGCAGCTGGGCGCGCAACGAATTCCGGCTGATCGCCGAGCCGCATCTGAACGCCCTGCAGCAGCTGACCGGAGAGACCGTGCATCTCGGCGTCCTGCGCGGCGCCTCCGTCATCTATCTCGACAAGGTCGAGGGCAGCCAGCCCGTCCGAATGTACTCGCAGATCGGCAATGCCTCGCCCATCTACTGCACCGGCGTCGGCAAGGCGGCGCTCTCGGCGCTGCCGGACGATCGGCTGGACGCGATCATATCAAGCGTGTTGTTCCAGCGCTTCACGGATAGCACGCTGACGCCGGAGACGCTGCGCCGCGAGATCGCCGACATCCGCCGCTCGGGCAACGCCTTCGACCGCGAGGAGCATGAGGTCGGCATCCGCTGCGTGGCGGCCCCCGTCTGCTCCGAGGACCTCTCCTTTGTCGGCGGCGTTTCCGTGACCGGACCGGCCTATCGGCTGACCTTCGAGCGCCTGGAGGAGTGGGCGCTGCCCGTCCGTCGGACCGCCGAAAGCATCATGAGCGGCATGCGCATCGGGCTCGGCCCCCGCCGCTGACGCTCGGTCAACTTGACAATCGTCAAATCCAGAGCCGCTTTGTCAGTTTTCGTGCAGAAATATGCTCATTTTCATCGGCTGGGCATATTGTGATTTTGTGAAGAATCATCACAATTGGCAGTTGTCAACCCCAAGTCCTGGGGTGTAGTGCCGTAGGCTATATTGACGGCGATGCTGCCGTCGGCATGAGACCTGAGCAGGCCACTTACGACGTTCCTGATTTTTGAGCTGATGACACCATGAACCCTTTGCCGCATTCGACTTCCGTGAACGTATACGTAAATGAGGTGTCTGGGCTAAATACCCAGTTCGATATCTTTCGCTTCATGAAGAGGCTGACGGAAGCCTACCGGGTTCGTGCCTTCATGGTGCTCAATCTTCCCTCGGCCACTGCACGCGATCTGCAGAGCAACACTGTCATCACCAACTGGCCGGCCGAGCTTTTGTCGGCCTATGACCACGAGGCGCTGCTGACCAACAGTCCCGTCATGGGCAAGCTGCGATCCTCGACCGTGCCGTTCTTCAACGACCTTTCGAAGGCGAAGCTGGATCGCTCCGACGGCAAGTCCGGCATCGTCACGGCCCTGTTTGAACGCTTCCGGATGATGCGCTTCGCCTATTTCCCGACGCATGATCCCTCCGGCGCCCGCGGCGCGGTCTCCTTCTCCGGCGATCGCGAGCCCTTCGCGCCCGAGGAGATGCTGGAGCTTCATTATATCTCGACGCATGTCTTCGACAGGCTGGCCGAGATCCGCGCGCTCGACAACCGGGTGGTCGACGCCCTGACCGACCGCGAGATCGATTGCCTCAACTGGACCGCCGCCGGCAAGACCAGCGTCGAGATCGCCGATATCCTTGGTCTCTCCGAACACACGGTCAATCACTACCTCAACCGCGCTACCAAGAAGCTCGACACGGTTAACCGCACCCAGGCGGTTGCCAAGGCATTGCGCATCGGTCTGATCAAATAGCTGCACAAATACTGTGCGCTATTGTCGCACCCGCCTAAAAATTGCGCCCGGGCTCCAGCGTTTCCAGGCTCTTTCGCTGCCGCTTCCGCCGAATTCGTAGTTATTTCCAGTTGGCACGCTTCCTGCTTCCTAATTGGCAGCGGTCCAGAGGGGACTTGGCAACGACGCCATATTAAAGGCGCGACCTTCAACCCGCCGCTCGATCCCGGCAGCCTAGTGCGCTGGACATCGAGCGGCGGTTTGTTGTTTTTGGGATACGCCTCCCGGCCTATAAGCGCGAGCTGATGCATTTTTCCCTCAATTCTGACTGGTCTTTCAGATCTGACGCCCTAGAAACCCCTTATCCACTTGGGTGACCGTTGTGCCATCAGGGCGAAAGCCCGGCGGACTTGATGGCTCAGCGGTCTCCTTTGGAAACTCCCCCTCGTTTCGCAGCTATCGATGCCCGCCGATTTTGTTTGGCGATCACTTCGCGCTCCTCTATCTACAGAGCCAGATAAGGGTGTGAGGACGATATGACTGAAGTCACCAAGGAACAGGTGCTGGAAACGCTGGCAACGGTGCGCGGCCCCGATCTCGAACATAATATTGTCGAGCTCGGCATGGTCTCCGATGTGTTCATCTCGGATGGCAAGGTCTACTTCTCCATCACTGTCCCCGCCGAGCGCGCCAAGGAGCTGGAGCCGCTGCGGCTCGCTGCCGAGCGTGTCATCAAGGAAATGCCCGGCGTCAAGGGCGCCCTGGTCGCGCTGACGGCCGACAAGAAGGGCGCGCCATCGGGCGCTGCCGCCGCCCGTACGCCGCCGCAGGCTGGTCATGGCCATGCCGGCCATGGTCACGAAGGCCACGCACACGCGCAGCCACAGCAGCGTGCCGGCAAGATCGGCGTGCCCGGGATCGGCGCCATCGTCGCGGTCGCCTCCGGCAAGGGCGGCGTCGGCAAGTCCACCACATCGGTCAACCTCGCGCTCGGCCTGCAGGCAAACGGCCTGCGCGTCGGCATTCTCGACGCCGATATTTACGGCCCCTCCATGCCACGCCTCCTGCAGATCTCCGGCCGCCCCACACAGACCGATGGCCGCATCATCAATCCGATGGAGAATTACGGCCTCAAGGTCATGTCGATGGGCTTCCTCGTCGATGAGGAGACCGCGATGATCTGGCGCGGCCCGATGGTGCAGTCGGCGCTGATGCAGATGCTGCGCGAAGTCGCCTGGGGCGAGCTCGACGTGCTCGTTGTCGACATGCCGCCCGGCACCGGCGACGCGCAGCTGACCATGGCCCAGCAGGTGCCGCTCGCCGGCGCCGTCATCGTCTCGACGCCGCAGGATCTGGCGCTGATCGATGCCCGCAAGGGGCTGAACATGTTCAAGAAGGTGGAGGTGCCGGTTCTCGGCATCGTCGAGAACATGAGCTACTTCATCGCTCCTGATACCGGCGCGCGCTACGATATCTTCGGCCATGGCGGCGCCCGCGCCGAAGCCGAGCGCATCGGCGTGCCCTTCCTCGGCGAAGTGCCGCTGACGATCAATATCCGCGAAGCCTCCGACGCCGGCACCCCGCTGGTCGCCAGCGAGCCGAACGGCATTGTCGCCGGCATCTATCGCGACATCGCAGCCAAGGTCTGGGCGCAGCTCGAGGGCAAGCCGCAGCGCGCCGCTCCCGCGATCGTCTTCGAGTGATGTGTGCCGTTTCGGACCGCGCGGCTAGACTCCCAATTGCGGGCAAAATGTGATCAAACAACGCAGTTCACGTAAGATGTCTTGATTCTTGCGTGGGTTTCCGTCATATGGCGCGCCGTCGCCATGAGGGCGGCATGTGCGAATGCTCGATGATAGCCAGCCCTGCAGCGGCGAATGCCAGCTGCATGTTCGGAGTTCTCTTGTCGATCGAAGGATTGGTGACTGCGATGCGGTTGAGCATAGTGCATACCCGAGCTTCGGCCGGCTATGACGGGATATTGATGAACATTCTTCTGCCGCTTTCGTTAATCTCGAAGAATTGCAGCTTGAGCGCCGCTTTTTCTGGCGCTTCGCGGAAGGTTTTTTGATGCGAACGGCGATGGCCCTCACAGCCCTGGATCACGGGAGACGCGCCCGGTGATCACTGCCTATTGCTCCAATTGCCAGTCGGTCGAGCTCGGTGATCTCACCAAGGTCGAGACCATGCGCGACGATATCGTCTGGATCGACATGATCGAGCCGACGCGCGAGGAAGAGGCCTATGTCGAGAAGGCGCTCGGCATCGAAGTGCCGACCCGCGAGGACCTGAAGGACATCGAGCCTTCTGCCCGCCTCTATACGGAAGGCGACGCCGTCTTCATGACCGCCTCGCTGGTCTGGAAGGCCGAGACCGATGCGCCCGTTCTGACCGATGTCGCCTTCATCCTCGCCGGCAAGCGGCTGATCACCATCCGCTACGCCCAGCCCAAATCCTTTGCGCTCTTCATCGCAGCCCTCCACCGTATTCCCGCCCACTGGCGCAACGGTGCGTCGCTGCTCGCCAAGCTGTTTGAGACCATCATCGACCGCACGGCGGAAATTCTCGAAATCTCGGTCGCCCGCATCGATATCCTGTCGACCCACGTCTTCGGCGATCGCGCCAAGAAGGTCCGCAAGCCCTCGAACTATCTCGAGGAGAAGCTGCGCGATATCGCCGCCCATCAGCGCCTCGTCAGCAAGGTGCGTGACAGCCTGGCCTCCATGTCGCGGCTGATGACTTTCTTCTACAACGTGCCGGCCGTGCAGCAGGATCGTGCGACGAAGGAACTCTGCCGCACCGTCTCGCGCGATATCCAGTCGCTGAACGAGCATTCGTCCTATATCGCCGGCAACATCACCTTCCTTCTCGATGCATCGTTGGGTCTGATCAACATCGAACAGAACTCGATCATCAAGATTTTCTCGATCGCATCGGTGGTCTTCTTGCCGCCGACGCTGGTCGCCTCCATCTATGGTATGAATTTTGAATTCATGCCGGAACTGCATTTCGCCCAGGGCTATCCTTATTCACTCGGGCTGATGCTGGTTTCCGCCGTAATCCCCTTCTTCTTCTTCCGTTGGAAAGGCTGGCTCTGAAGAGCCTGTTTTTGTTTCATGTCCGCAGACAGCCATTCACACGACCAGAACATGAGCCCGCGCAAGCTCTTCTATCTTGCGCTGGGCTCTGTCGGCGTCGTCTACGGTGACATCGGTACCAGCCCGCTTTACGCATTTCGCGAAGCGCTGAAGCCCGTCGCCGCCGATGGCCTCACCCGTTTCGAGGTCATCAGCGTCGTCTCGCTGATGATCTGGGCGCTGACCATCATCGTGACAATCAAATACGTGCTGCTTCTCTTGCGCGCCGACAACGAAGGCGAGGGCGGCACGCTGTCGCTGCTGGCGCTTCTGTTGAAGACCGCCAACGGCCACACCGCGCTTCTGATGATGCTCGGCCTCGTCGGCGCGGCACTCTTCCTCGGCGATGCGATGATCACGCCGGCGCTGTCGGTTTTGTCGGCGGTCGAAGGTCTGAAACTCGTCGCGCCGCAGCTGAGCAGCTACATCGTGCCGATCTCGGTCGCCATCCTCGCCGTGCTCTTTGCCGTGCAGTCGCGCGGCACGGGAACGATGGCGCGCTATTTCGGGCCGATCACCGCGCTCTGGTTCATCGTGCTCGCCGTTGTCGGCATCTCGCACATCTCGGATGATTTCGGCATCCTCGCCGCCTTCAACCCGTATTACGCCGTGAGCTTCCTCATGCATGAGGGCTTCTTCGGCGTGATCGTGCTCGGCGCGGTGTTCCTGACGCTGACAGGCGCCGAAGCGCTTTACGCCGACCTCGGCCACTTCGGTCGCCGCCCGATCCAGTGGGCGTGGTTCGTGCTGGTCTTCCCGGCGCTGACGCTGAACTATCTCGGCCAGGGTGCTCTGGTGCTTGGCAATCCGCACGCGATGACCGATCCCTTCTATCTGATGTTCCCGAAATGGGCGCTGCTGCCGGCCGTCATCTTGGCCACCGCCGCCACCATCATCGCCAGCCAGGCGGTCATCACGGGTGCGTTTTCGCTGATCCGCCAGGCGATCAACCTTGGCTTCCTGCCGCGCATGGAAATCCTCTTCACCTCGGAAACCAATACCGGGCAGATCTTCGTGCCGTCGGTCAATCTGTTGCTGTTCCTGGGCGTGATCTTCCTGGTCATCTCCTTCGGCTCGTCGGATTCGCTGTCCACGGCCTATGGTATCTCCGTCACCGGCGCCATGGTCGTGACCTCGATCATGGCCTTCGAGTTCGTCCGCGTCCGCTGGAACTGGTCGGTGCTGACGGCAACCGCCGTGCTGGCGCCGCTCTTCGTGCTGGAAATGATCTTCCTCGGCGCCAACCTCATCAAGATCCACGATGGCGGCTATATCCCTGTCATGATCGCCACCGCCTTCGTCGTCGTCATGTGGACATGGCGTCGCGGCTCGGCGCTTCTGATGGAAAAGACCCGCCACACGGATATCCCGCTGGCCTCGTTCATCTCCTCGATCGAGCGCAAGAGTGATCACTCGCCGGCCCATGTGCCCGGTACCGCGATTTTCCTCACCAGCGATCCGGAATCCGCACCCGCCGCACTGCTGCACAATCTGAAGCACAACCACGTCCTGCACGACAAGAACGTGATCCTGACGATCCGCACCGTCAACAAGCCGCGCGTGCCGAGCGCCGACCGCTACAAGGTCGAGCAGATCTCCGAGCGCTTCTCGCGCGTCGAGCTTCTGTTCGGCTTCATGGAATCGCAGAACGTCTCGCAGGCGCTGGCGACGCTGCGCAAGACCGGCCTGAAGTTCGACATCATGTCGACCTCCTTCTATCTCGGCCGCCGCAAGCTGGTGCCGGATGCGAAATCGGGCATGCCCTATTGGCAGGACCGCCTCTACATCGCGCTCGCCAACGCCGCCGCCAACCCGTCGGACTACTTCCGCCTGCCGGCCAACCGCGTGGTCGAACTCGGCTCGCACGTTATCATCTGACGGTGCCCACCCATCCCTCGAAAGCCCGGCCTCGCGCCGGGCTTTTGCGTTTCAGGCTCTATAAGCAAATGCTGTATCAATTGGGGGCGGCGCATTAACCAAGCATCAAGGTTAATGAGACATTTTTATCGGCATGTTCATGCGTCCCATGCGGGAGTCTGGTGTTGCGTCGAAATAGTCGAGTTCCTGGCAAATCACGCGCCTCTGGTGCGTCGCGCCGCTTCGATAAGCTGCGCCCCTTGCTGCAAAGATGGAGTTCCCCCGCGCTCTTCGGCGTCTGCGCGTGGCTGATGTTCCCCACCATGGCCTCGCATGCCGATCTGGCAGCGCTTCTGGCCGGCCTCGATCAGGGGCGCGAGAACTGGCGCATGGTGCTGACCAACTCCCCCGCCGGCTCCATCCACCAGGCCGAACTCGCCTTCGCGGATTCCGCGGTTACCGGCGCCATCGCATCCGGTGCCGGCATGGTGCTGCCCGATGGCCGCAAGGTCGCCTTTACCGCCGAGAACAAGGGCCACGAAGACACGCCCGATGAAGACCGCGTCAACCGCGCCACCAAGAAGGGCAGGGTGGTCGCCGTCGAGCAAGTGCAGCCACCGAAGGATTTCTCCGCCGGCTCGATCCTGCAGCGGACCCGTCTTCTGTTTCAGCCGACCTTCAACCTGAAGGACAAGTCGGCCTTCGTGAAACCGAAGATCCGCGGCAAGGAAATCGAGATCGCCACCAACTTTTACCGCAAGCAGCCGCCGAAGCCCGCAGCCGACATCTCGCCGATGCTGGCCGATCTCGTCACCAGCAACAAGTCGGACGTGCTCGCAACCGCCTTCGCCCCTGCCGCTCCCGATTACGCCCGCCAGTCACCCTTCGATTCGATCCTGACGGAGAAAGCCGACAACGGCCGCTTCGTGCCGCAGATCGGCCCGAAGGATCACGCCTGGGCCGCGAGCATCCTGCCGGCCAGCGTCTTCTCGCCCGCCGAGCAGCAGTGTCTGGCCTCAGGCATCTATTTCGAGGCGCGTGGCGAAACCGTGAAGGGCCAGGCGGCCGTCGCCCAGGTGATCCTCAATCGTGTGCGCAACCCGGCTTACCCGAAGACCATCTGCGGCGTCGTCTACCAGAACGAGGATTGGCGCAACCGCTGCCAGTTCTCCTTCGCTTGCGACAACATCAAGGACCGCGTGAACTCGCAGGCCCATTGGAGAATCGCCCGCGATGTGGCGATGGCGGTCACCGCCGGCCGCATCTGGCTGCCCCAGGTTGGCTCCGCCACCCATTACCACGCCGTCTATGTTCGCCCGAAATGGGCAAAGACCATGGAAAAGGTCGGCCGTATCGGTCTGCACGTCTTCTACCGCACCTATGGCGGCGGCTGGAGCTGACAAAAAGCCGGTAAAAGGCGCGTTTTCGCGCCTTATTGCCGCGTCAGCCCACGGATTCTTTCCCCCGATTCCGCCACAACCCGCCCGTATCGATCTAACTATATGTTTTTGATCGCTTATTTTATGGCTGGACATCGGCCTGCTACGCCTTGACTATGGATTTTGCTAAAACTATGTTGCGCGCGACTTCAAAGCGGGCCGGAAGGTTCTTCAGCCTTGGGGTCGTTGTCCGGTAAACCGGGGTAGCGGCGTAGCGGACGGCGGCAGGCGGAGGAGAGCACGATGGCGGATGGCCGCGAGGAGAGTCTGGAAAAGCGCCGTGCGCAACTGGGAGCGGAACTCGCGACCAAGCGCATCGAGGCGGGGAAGGACGAGGCCGATGAGGCCCGCGCCGAGGTAAGCCGCAAGGGCTACGCCCAGGCGATGAAGCTTTCGAGCGAGTTCATTTCCGCGGTCGTGGTCGGCGCTGTCCTGGGCTATCTCTTCGACCGTTTTGTCGGCACTGCGCCTTGGGGATTGATCGTACTTCTTCTTCTTGGATTTGGTGCCGGCGTGCTGAACGTGATGCGCGCTGCGGGCAAGGTTGCGAAACCGGATCTCGATATGCGCGAAAGCGACCGGAAATAGGGCGGAACGTTCAGGCGTTCGATCCAGTGCAATAATCCCGCTTCGTGCGGGTATAAGATATAGAGAGAACAAGCGGTGTCTAACGATCCGACTCATCAGTTCCTGATCCAGAAGATTGTGCCGATCGAAATCGGCGGGATTGATTTCTCGTTTACGAACGCCTCGCTGTTCATGGCGGCTTCCGCTGCCGTGGCCGCCGGCTTCCTCTATTTCTCGACGTCGAACCGCGCCATCGTGCCGGGCCGCTCGCAGTCGGTCGCCGAAATGTCCTACGAGTTCATCGCGGGAATGCTGAAAGAAGGCGCCGGATCCAAGGGGATGAAGTTCTTCCCGCTGGTCTTCTCGCTCTTCATGTTCGTGCTGACCGCAAACCTGCTCGGCATGTTCCCATACTTCTTCACCATCACCAGCCAGATCATCGTCACCTTTGCTCTCGCTCTGCTCGTCATCGGCACGGTTCTGGTCTACGGCTTCTACAAGCACGGCTTCCACTTCCTGAATGTCTTCGTGCCTCAGGGCGTTCCCGGCATCTTGCTGCCGCTGGTCGTCGCCATCGAAATCATCTCGTTCCTGTCGCGTCCGATTTCGCTTTCCGTTCGTCTCTTCGCCAACATGCTGGCCGGTCACATCACCCTTAAAGTGTTCGCGGGCTTCGTTGCCTCGCTTGGAGCCATGGGTGCTGTTGGTATCGGTGGCGCCGTTCTTCCCCTCATCATGACCGTCGCTCTGACGGGTCTCGAGTTCCTCGTCGCCTTCCTCCAGGCTTACGTCTTTGCGGTGCTGACTTGCATGTACCTCAACGACGCGATCCATCCGGGTGGCCACTAAGGGATACCGACATTGACGTCCGCGGGCGTCAGTCAATTCGCCGCAACAACCATTTCAAAGGAGTACAACATGGACGCGGAAGCAGCAAAATTCATCGGTGCAGGCCTCGCTTGCTTTGGTATGGCCGGTACGGCTCTCGGCCTCGGCAACATCTTCGGCAGCTACCTGTCGGGCGCCCTGCGCAACCCGTCTGCCGCTGACAGCCAGTTCGGCCGTCTGGTATTCGGCTTCGCCGTTACGGAAGCTCTGGGCATCTTCTCGCTGCTCGTCGCTCTCCTTCTGCTGTTCGCCGTTTAATTTCGGCGCACTGAGGGATCACGGCCTGCGAACAGCGAGCCGTGATCCTTTGTATTTGCAGTACACCTGGAGGTGAGCATGTTTTTTGTGACCCCGGCTTACGCTGAAGAAGCCCCGGCGGGAACCGCAGAAACTGGTGCAGCGACCGGTACAGACGCGCATGCTGCCCCGGCCGCAGGCGAGGTTCATACCGAGACCGGCGTGCCAGCCGAACACCATGGCGGTGTTTTCCCGCCTTTCGATACTTCGACGTATGCGTCCCAGCTGCTCTGGCTGGCGATTACCTTCGTCATTTTCTTCGTGCTCATGCAAAAGGTCATTGCACCGCGCATCGGCGGTATCCTCGAGCAGCGCCACACGCGCATTGCCCAGGACCTCGATGAGGCTGCACGCCTGAAGGCGCAGGCAGACGCAGACGTTGCTGCCTACGAAGCCGAACTCGCAGAAGCCCGCGCCAAGTCGAACGCAATCGGCACGGCAGCGCGCGACGCCGCCAAGCTCAAGGCCGAGGCCGACCGCCGCGCGGTCGAAGCTGCTCTGGGCGAAAAATTGAAGGCTGCGGAAGGCCACATCGCCGATATCAAGGCGAAGGCATTCGCGGATGTCGGCACGATCGCCGAGGAAACGGCAAAGGCCGTCGTCGAACAGCTGATCGGTGGCACCGCCACCAAGGCTGAAGTAACGTCCGCCGTTACCGCGGCCAAGAAGGGAGCTTGATCGATGGAATTTGCACTGGACGCAACATTCTTCGCATTCGTCGGTCTCGTCCTGTTCCTGGCGCTGGTCGTCTACCTCAAGGTTCCCGGCATGATGGCGACGTCGCTCGACGACCGCGCCGATCAGATCCGCAACGAGCTGTCGGAAGCCAAGCGCCTGCGTGAAGAGGCCCAGCACCTGCTGGCCGAATATCAGCGCAAGCGCAAGGAAGCCGAAGCGGAAGCTGCCCATATCCTGGCAGCCGCCGAGCGCGAAGCGGAAATGTTCACCGCCGAAGCCAAGAAGAAGACCGAGGAATTCGTCGCCAACCGTACCGCGGTTTCGGAAGCGAAGATCAAGCAGGCCGAAGCCGATGCGATGAAGGCGGTTCGTTCCGCAGCCGTCGACCTCGCCATCGCCGCCGCTGAAACGGTTCTCGTCAAGAAGGCCGATGCCAAGGTTCAGTCCGAACTCTTCGGAAACGCCCTCGGCCAGGTAAAGACCCGCCTCAACTGAGATTGGTCCTATCGCATTTTAAAGCCCCGGTTCGCCGGGGTTTTTTGCGTTTTGGGGATGTTGTTCGCGGTAACGCTGAAACGACGTGCGAGGTGTCGCCTACTCGCCGTCGGTGACCAGGAACTGCTTGAGCCGCCCGAAGCTCATCCGATGCAGCGGGCAGGGGCCGTGGCTGTCGATGCCGGCGCGGTGGCGTGCGGTGCCGTAGCCGGCATGCGCGGCGAAGCCATAGGCGGGGAAGATGAGGTCCGCGCGCGTCATCATCCGGTCGCGCGTGACCTTGGCAACGATGGAGGCGGCCGCGATCGAAACGGAGCGGGCATCGCCCTTGACGACGGCCTGGCCGGGGCATTCGAGCCCGGGCGGCACGTCCAGCCCGTCGGTCAGCACGTAGCTTGCCGGGATGGAGAGGCTGAGGATTGCCCGGCGCATGGCATCGAGGCTTGCCTTGCGGATATCCGTCTCGTCGATGCGGCGCGAGCTGGAAGAGGCGATCGCGACGGTCGCGGTGGCAAGGATCTGCTCGAACAGTTCTTCCCGTCTCTGCGCGGAGAGCTGTTTGGAATCGTTCAAGCCCTCGGGGATGCGCTTCGGGTCGAGAATGACGGCCGCGGCAACCACGGGTCCCGCCAGCGGTCCGCGCCCGGCCTCATCGACGCCGGCAACAGGCCAGTGACCGGCCTTGCGCGCCTTCAGCTCCAGCCGGAAATCCGGAAGCAGCGGGACGTCTTCGAAAAGCATGGGAGAATCGGGTGGCGTGCGACGTTTCATGCGGCTGAACTTCGCACGCCAACCCGATTTCCTGCAAGTCCCCGGATCAGGGCGGCGGGCCGGGGACTTGAGAACGGAAGGCCAGGGTCAGCCGTCCGTAAGGGAATGTCCGAGCATGTCGCGCAAAACTGTGCAGCGGTTTTGCGACAACGACATGCTACAAAACTAGAGCAGCGACAGCTGCACGCCGCTGCCATTGGGCGGCACGAAGAGGTCGTCGCGCAGCGGCATGCTGCGGCGGGTCATGCCGAGCCGCTTCGTGGCCATCTCGAAGCGCCGGGCGATCTGCCAGGCATAGGGACCGGCACCCTTCATGCGCTTACTGAAATCGGCGTCGTAATCCTTGCCGCCGCGCATCGAGCGCACCAGCGACATCACGTGCCGGTAGCGATCCGGATAGTGCTGCAGCAGCCAGTCACGAAACAGCGGCGACACCTCCAATGGAAGACGCAGGATCACATAACCCGCCTCCGTGGCGCCCGCTGCATGCGCGGCATCGAGCACGCGCTCGATCTCATGATCGTTCAGCGCTGGAATGACCGGCGCCATCATCACAGATGTGCGGATGCCGGCGTCGCTCAGCGCCTTCAGCGCATCGAGCCGCTTCGACGGGGTCGAGGCGCGCGGCTCCATCGTCCGCGCCAGCTTGCGGTCCAGCGTCGTCACGGACAGCGAGGCGCGCACCAGGTTCTTCTTCGCCATGCTCTGCAGGATATCGAGATCGCGCAGGATGAGCGCCGACTTGGTGACGATGGAAACAGGATGGTTCGCCCGCTCCAGCACCTCGAGTATATCCCGCATGATCCGCCATTCCTTCTCGATCGGCTGATACGGGTCCGTATTGGTGCCGATGGCGATCACACGCGGCTTGTAGCCGGGCTTGGCAAGCTCACGCTCCAGGAGCTTGGCCGCATCCGGCTTGGCAAACAGCCGCGCTTCGAAATCCAGCCCCGCCGACAGGCCCATATAGGCGTGCGTGGGCCGCGCGAAGCAATAGATGCAGCCGTGCTCACAGCCGCGATAGGGGTTGATCGAACGGTCGAAGGGGATATCCGGCGATTCATTGCGGGTGATTGCCGTGCGCGGCTTTTCGATCTGCACCTCGGTCTTGAACGGCGGCAGCTCTTCCAGCGTCTGCCAGCCATCGTCGAAGCCTTCGCGGCTCTGCGGCTCGAAGCGCCCGCTCGGGTTCAGCCCCGCACCGCGGCCACGCCGGCGGTCGACCTCGATCCTGAGGCCGGAAGAAACGATCATCGCGTCGGCAATATCCGCCGTATTGGCAGGCGCGAATGCGGCCTGCCCTGCAAGGGACTGTTCGTTCATCGGGTTTCTCCGTCGATGGAAGACTCGTCGTCCCCATCCGTTCTGGTGATTAAATTCCTATCGCCGAAATGAGAACAATGCAAGAACAAATTTGGAAAACTGTCGCTGGTAATGTTTTGTGCGTCGCACTATAAATGAGCAATGTTGACTGTCGTATTGGAATGCCGGGATCAGGAACCTGAGCTGGCGCAGACGTTATCGGTGTTGGTTGCTGGTGCCGTGGAGGGGCTGGTGAGCGATGTGGTGGTGCTCGATCACGGCTCGCGCGATGGCTCGTCCAAGGTCGCGGACGCCGCCGGCTGCCGCTTCCATCAGCATTGGGATATCAAGGACATATTGCGCTCGGCGCGCGGCGAATGGCTGTTGTTCGTCGAGCCCGGCGCCCGCCCGCAGAGCGGCTGGATCGACGAGATCGCCGAATATGTGGCGCTGAACAAGCTGCCCGCCCGCTTCACCGCCTCGCGCGGCTATCGCCGGCCTTTCTATCAGCGCCTGCGCCGCCTGGCGCCGCTGGAGCTTGGGCTGCTGCTGCCGAAAAAACATGCGCTGGCGACGGCGCGTAGCGGCATGCAGCTCGCCGAATTCGTCAAGGGCCAGAAGTTGCGCAAGCTATCGGCCGAGCTTATCCCGTCCTGGGTGGCGCGTTCGGCGCGGAACTAGTTTTTTAAGCGCCGCGCTTCAGGTGCTCATCGAGCCTGGGCATGATTTCCACGAAGTTGCACGGCATGTGGCGATAATCGAACTGCGCCTTCAAGATGCCGTCCCACGCGTCCTTGCAGGCGCCGGGCGATCCCGGTAGCACGAAGACGAAGGTGGTGCCGATCAGCCCCGCCGTCGCGCGCGACTGCACTGTCGAGGTGCCGATCTTGTCCTGCGAGATGCGGTGGAAGACGGCCGAAAAGCCGTCCATGCGCTTGTCGAACAGCGGCTCCAGCGCCTCGGGCGTCACGTCGCGGCCGGTAAAGCCGGTTCCACCGGTGGTGATGATCACGTCGATATCCGATTGCGCCGTCCAGGCCTGCACCTGCGCGGCGATCGCCTGTCTGTCGTCGGGCGCGATGGCGCGCGCGATGAGACGGTGTCCGGCCTCCGAAATGCGGGCCGCCAGCGTATCGCCGGAGCGGTCGTCGGCGGTGGTGCGCGTATCTGAAACCGTCAGCACGGCAAATCCCACTGGAATGAACGGACGCGTGTCGTCAACGCCTGTCATCATCGTCTCCCGCCAATGTTTCGGTTGCCTCGAAATACCAGTTCGGCCGCTTGCCGTGAAGCGCACGCGCCGCGGCTTCCGCGTCGTCCGTGTTGGCGAATATGCCGAAGCACGTCGCGCCAGAGCCCGACATGCGCACGAAGAGCGCGCCCTGATCGGAGAGCATATCGGCGATTTCGGCGATCTCGGGCAGCAGCGCGCGCGCCGGCGGTTCGAGATCGTTGCGCATGGCGCGCAACGTATCGAGCCAGGGGAGGCCGGGTGCTACCACAAGTGCGCCGTTGGTCTTGGTCGCGAGCCTGCGGAAAACCTCGGGCGTCGAAACCCCCTTCAGTGGATTGGCGAGCACCATGGGAAAAACCGGCAGGTCGCGCACCGTCTCGATCCGCTCGCCGATCCCGCGTGCAATCAGTGGCCGGCTCGTGAGACACATCGGCACATCGGCGCCGAGCTTGATGGCGATGGCGTCGATAGTCGTGGCGGGCAGGGGAGTGCCCCAGAGCCGCATCAGCCCGCGCAGTGCCGCCGCCGCATCCGCCGAGCCGCCGCCGATGCCTGAGGCAATCGGCAAGTCCTTGCGCAAATGAATGCTGACGGGCGGTGCGGTCCCGCCGGCGTCGATAACAGCCAGACGCAGCGCATCGCGCGCCGTCAGCACCAGATTGGTGCCGCCATCACCAGTAAGCGCATCGCCAAATCGGCCGGAGATATGAAATTCGTCGGCATCCGCTGGCGCGAAGGCCAGCCGATCGCCCGACCGCGTGAACGTCACCAGCATTTCGAGCAGATGATAGCCGTCGTCTCTCTGGCCCGTCACATGCAGGGCCAGATTGATCTTGGCAAAGGCCTCCTCGCTGATCGCAACGCCGTCGGCGAAGCCGAAGCCGATGTCAGCCATGGATGATCAGGTCTTCTTGTCGGCCGGCTTCGGGTCGACAGGGGCCGGATCGGGCATCTTCTTGTCGACGGTCTTGGCGTCGTCGGTCACCGCAGGCAGGCCGTTGGCGATCTTGTCCTTGATCTTCGGGATCTCGGCGGCCTCGGGTTCCGAGCCCAGCGCCCGGTTCCACTGATAGACGGCCTCGAGCTTGCGCCCGACGCGCCAGTAGGCATCGCCCAGATGGTCATTGATCGTCGCGTCACCGGCCTTGATCTGTGCCGCGCGCTCCAGCTCCTCGGTCGCGTCGTCGAACTTGCCGAGGCGGAAATAGGCCCAGCCGAGCGAATCGATGATGTAGCCATCGTCGGGGCGCAGATCGACGGCCTTCTTGATCATCTCCAGACCCTCGTCGAGGTTCCGGTTCATGTCGATCCAGGAATAGCCGAGATAGTTGAGCACCTGCGGCTGGTTCGGGTTCAGCTCAAGCGCCTTGCGGAAGCTCGGCTCGGCCTTGTCCCACTGCTTCAGCCGCTCATAGGCGATGCCGCGCTGGAAGAAGACAGTCCAGGTGTTCTTGCCCGGCAGCGGCCCGATCACATCGACAGCCTTGTCGTAGTTCTCGGCCATCGCCTTGTAGTCCTTGGCGTCGGAAAGAACGCTGCCATAGGCGAGGTAGCTGCGAATATCCTTCGGGTCCGACTGGATCAGCCCCTGCAGATGCGCACGGGCTTCGTCGACCTTGCCGCCTTCGGCGAGCGCCAGGCCGAGCTGCAGCTCGGAGATGCGGCTCATCGGCGAATTGTCGGGCACTTCTTTGTAGAGCGCGATGGCGCGGTCCAGCTGGTTCTGCTTCTCGGCGATACCGCCGAGCATGACCAGCGCGTCGGCGCTATCAGGATCGAGCGCGCGGGCGATCTGCAGGTAGAGCGAGACGATGTCTTCGGCGCCGTCGCGGTTCAGCGCGCCGGCAAAGGAGAACAGCACGCCGGCCGCACCCTGCTTGGCGGTGGTGATCTGCTGCACCTGCTTTTCGTCATTGGTGATGCTCTGGCGCAGCGCGTTGAGCGGCGCGTAGTTGGGTAGCAGATTGTCGCCGACCGAAACCGTGTCGAGCGCCTTCTGCTTGTTGCCCTGCGTCGCTTCCAGGCGAGCGAGCGCCATGATGGCGCGCATGAATGTATCGGGTGCGGTGGCAGCGCCATCCTTGTCGAGCACGGCATCGTTCAGGTGCTTGCGCGCCGAGCGCACGTCGCCGTTGACGATGGCGATCGCGCCGGCATTGTAGTTCTGGAAGATGGCGAGCCACTCCGGCCCCTTCAGCTTCTCGACCTGCGACAGCGCATCCTTGCCCTTGCCGGCGCCCAGTCGTGCCCAGGCGGCCATCAGGTCGTTCATGACACGGTCGAGATCGGTCGGGCCGGTGGTCTTCAGCGCGCTCTCGGCGGTCTTGTATTCGCCGCGGCGGATCGCGTCGGCGCCGCGTACGATGGTCGAGAGGCGCTCGATGCTCGGGTCGTTCTTCAGCTCGTTGGCGTAACGCACGCTGTCCTTGATGTCGCCATTGAGCAGCAGCGAGATCATCAGGCGCTGGCGGATTTCCGGATTGCCCGGCTCGATCTGCAATGCCTTCTTGTAGAGCTCGATCGCCGTTTCGTAGTCGTGGTCAACATCGGCGGTGCGGGCGGCAAGCAATGCGCCGGAGAAGGTGTTGACGCTATCAGGATCGAAGATCACGGTCGCGCTGGCGTCGTCCTTCTTGGCCGCGTCTTCGGCATTGGCGCCGCCGAGCACGCTCAGCGACAGAACTGCCGCAAGCGACGCGCTCGAAAGAAGACGTATGGCAAATTTCCGCCGCATTAGAAAACCTTTCGTGAGAACAGCCCACCAGCGTCGACTGCAAAATCAGTTGAGAAGACTGATTCACGACAGGATGGCTTTTTTGAAGCGACCCCGCAAGAAAATCAGCCTTGGACCAATGATCGTCGGTTAATTGACGCGCTCGATGCAGAAGTCGATGACTTCCATCAGTGCGGATTTCCATGCCGTATCGGGAAGCGGCGCCAGTGCATCGCGTGCAATCGTGCCATAATGGACCGCCCGACCAATGGTATCGTTCAGCGTTCCGTACTTGGTGATCAGACCAAGTGCCTTTTCGAGGTTCTGATCGTTGCTTTCGCCACCCTCGATCGCCTTGCGCCAGAAGGCGCGTTCTTCCTCAGTGCCGCGCCGATAGGCGAGGATGACGGGAAGCGTGATCTTGCCTTCGCGGAAGTCGTCACCGACATTCTTGCCGAGATCGGCAGCCTTGCCGCCGTAATCGAGCACGTCGTCGACCAGCTGGAAGGCGAGGCCCAGGTTCATACCATAGGACTTCATCGCGTTGCGCCCGGCCTTGCCGGCATCCGCCACGATCGGGCCGACTTCGGCGGCGGCCGCAAACAGCGCCGCCGTCTTGGCGCGGATGACCGAGAGGTAGTCGTCCTCGGTGGTTTCCATGTTCTTGGCGACGGAAAGCTGCAGCACTTCGCCTTCCGCGATCACACAGGCGGCCGACGAGAGAACGTCGAGCGCATCGAGCGAGCCGACATCGACCATCATGCGGAAGGCCTGGCCGAGCAGGAAGTCGCCGACCAGCACGCTTGCCTGGTTGCCCCAGATCATGCGGGCGGTGGACTTGCCACGGCGCAGGTCGCTTTCATCCACGACATCGTCGTGCAGAAGCGTTGCCGTGTGCATGAACTCGACCGCGGTCGCGAGCTTGATGTGGTTTTCGCCCTGGTAGCCATAGAGCGCGGAGGAGGCGAGCGTCAGCATCGGGCGCAGGCGCTTGCCGCCGGACGAGATCAGATGGTTCGCCACTTCGGGGATCATCTGCACGTCTGAACCGGCCTTCGAAAGGATCAACTGGTTGACCCGCTCCATGTCCGCCTTGGTTAGATCCACCAAAGGCTTGACGGATGCCAGTTTGTTTTTGCTTTCTTCAAGCGGTATGACCACGCCCAACGACCCGGACTCCTGTTCACTCATTGGATTTGACAATAGAAAGGGGCGGCTTGAGCGGCAAGAGGCGAAATTGCCACGTCGCGGAAAATTGAAAGGGATTTCACGGTAAATGCATGAACTTATCCGCGCCAACGATCCCGTGCTGCTCTCCTTCGCTGAAAGCCTGATGAAGGATGCCGGCATCCATTGCTTCATCGCCGATCAGGGCATGAGCATATTGGAAGGCTCGCTCGGCATGCTGCCGCGCCGCCTGCTGGTCGAGGACGACCAGGCCGACCGCGCTCGCCGCATCCTCATCGACGCCGGTCTTGGCGACGAATTGCGCGAGCAGAAGTGAGCGAAGCCGTGACCAGCGAGCCTCAGCCAGTAACCGAGACCATAGACGCCTTCCACCGCGGCGCCTTTCATATTCTCCAGCCGAGGGGCAGGGGGCATCGCTCGGGCATGGACGCCATGCTGCTTGCCGCATTGGTGGATGATGAGAGAGCGGTGACGGTCGCCGATCTCGGCGCCGGCGCAGGTGCGGCCGGCCTCGCCGTCGCCTCGCGGCTGCGGAAGGCCGAGGTCGTGCTCTTCGAGCGCTCCGCCGAGATGGCCGATTACGCCCGCCGCAGCCTGGATCTTGCTGAAAACACCCACATGCTGGGCCGCGTCACCGTCATCGAGGCGGATGTGACGCTGAAGGCCAAGGCGCGCAACGATGCTGGCCTCATCGACGAGAGCTTCCACCACGTCATCCTCAACCCGCCCTTCAACGATCCCGGCGACCGCAAGACGCCGGATGCGCTGAAAGCCGAGGCGCATGCGATGACGGAGGACCTGTTCGAAAGCTGGCTGCGCACCGCCGGTGCCATCATGATCCCCGGCGGCCAGCTGTCGCTGATCGCCCGCCCGGAATCGATCGCCGAGATCATCGATGCCTGCGGCCGTCGCTTCGGCGGCATCGAGATCACGGCCATCCATCCACGCGAGGGCGAAAACGCCGTGCGTATCCTGGTGACCGCGATCAAGGGCTCGCGCGCCCGTCTGTCGCTGCGCGCGCCGCTGATCATGCATCAGGAGGGGAGCCACAAGTTCTCCCCCTTCGTCGACGACCTCAACAACGGCCGCGCGGCTTACTCCAGGCGTTAGCCGATCACGAAGTCGAACAGCAGCTTGATGTTCAGACCGGCGATAATGATGGCGATCGTGTAGGCGATGGCGGACAGCCAGCGTGGTGCCACGAGGTCGCCCATCTTCGCCTTGTTGGCGGTGAACATCACCAGCGGGAAGACCGCGAAGGAGAGCTGCAGGCTGAGCACGACCTGTGTGAGGATCAAGAGCTCGGCGGTGCCCGCGTCACCATACCAGATGGTCACGAAACCGGCCGGCACGATGGCGATCGCGCGGGTGATCAGTCGCCGGATCCAGGGCTGCAGCCTGATCTTCAGGAACCCTTCCATGATGATCTGCCCGGCCATGGTCGCCGTCACCGTCGAGTTCAGGCCGCAGCACAGAAGCGCGATGCCGAAGAGCGTCGGCGCCAGCGCAAGCCCGAGCAGCGGCGCCAAGAGCGAGGAGGCTTCGCCGAGTTCGGCGACATCAGTGCGCCCATTGGCATGGAAGGCCGCGGCGGCGAGGATCAGGATCGAGGCATTGATCAGAAGCGCGAAGCAGAGCGCCACGGTGGAATCGATCGTCGCATAGGTCAACGCCTCGCGCTTTTCCGGCACGCTGTGGCCGTAGTCGCGGGTCTGGACGATGCCCGAATGCAGGTAGAGATTATGGGGCATGACCGTGGCGCCGAGAATGCCGAGGGCCAGATAGAGCATCTCCGGATTGGAGACGATCTCCGTGGTCGGGAAGAAGCCGCGGATCACCTCACCCCACTGCGGGTCGGCCATGAAGATCTGTACGCCAAAGCAGACGGTGATGATCCCGAGCAGCGCGATCACGAAGGCCTCGACGAAGCGGAAGCCGATCTTCTGCAGATAGAGGATGAGGAAGACGTCGAGCGCGGTGATGAGGACGCCGAGTTCCAAGGGAATGCCGAACAACAGGTTGAGGCCGATCGCCGTGCCGATCACCTCGGCGATATCAGTGGCGATGATCGCGATTTCGGCGAACAGCCAGAGCGGGATCGATACCCAGCGCGGGAAGGCATCGCGGCAGGCCTGCGCCAGATCGCGGCCGGAGCCGATGGCAAGGCGCGCGCAAAGCGATTGCAGCACGATCGCCATCAGGTTGGACAAGAGCGCCACCGTGAGCAGCGTATAGCCGAACTTCGAGCCGCCTGCGAGCGATGTCGACCAGTTGCCGGGGTCCATGTAGCCGACAGCCACCAGATACCCAGGGCCGACGAAGGCAAGCGCCCTGCGCCAGCGCGAGGCGTGCTTCTGCGTTCCGATCGAACGGTGGACATCGGCCATCGACGCCTCCTCGCGCTCGTGGCGCCAGCCCGTCTTGGCCTTGGGTGTCATAATGTCCATGCAGCATCCGCCTGTTCTATCAATAAAAGCAATATGGCTGATTAGAATGATAATGCAAGTCATTCGCAACAAGAAAATACTGAGGCGGATCATTTGCGGCTCAGCCATTGCGTTTGCCGTTGCGACGCATACATGGAGGTGACGTTTCACCGAGTTCGCACGAAGGAATGGGAATGGCCGGATTTTTGAGAAAGCTGATGCCGAAGCGCTTCCGCAAGGAGGGCATCGTGATCCCGGTCGTCAGGCTCCAGGGGGCGATCATGACCGGCGGCAGCCAGTTCCGCCCGGCGCTGAACCTTGCCTCGACCGCGCAGGTGCTGGAAAAGGCCTTCAGCTTCAAGGACGCGCCCGCCGTCGCCATCTCCATCAATTCGCCCGGCGGCTCGCCGGTTCAGTCTCGGCTGATCTTCACGCGCATCCGCGAGCTGGCGCGCGAAAAGCAGAAAAAGGTCATCGTCTTCGTCGAGGACGTGGCGGCATCCGGCGGCTACATGATCGCGCTGGCCGGCGACGAGATCATCGCCGACCCGACCTCGATCGTCGGCTCGATCGGCGTCGTATCCGGCGGCTTCGGCTTCCCCGAGCTTCTGAAGAAGATCGGCGTCGAGCGCCGCGTTTACACCGCTGGTGAGAACAAGGTGATCCTCGACCCCTTCCAGCCGGAGAAGGAAAAGGACATCGAATATCTGAAAACCCTGCAGCTGGAGATCCACCAGGTCTTCATCGCCATGGTGCGCGAGCGCCGCGCCGGCAAGCTGAAGGATGACGCGACGGTCTTTTCCGGCCTTTTCTGGACCGGTACGCGCGGCCTGGAGCTCGGCCTTATCGACGGTCTCGGCGACATGCGCCAGGAACTGAAGAAGCGCTACGGCTCGAAAACCAAGCTCGAACTCGTAACCCCTGCAAGGGGGCTTTTCGGACGCCGCATTCCCGGCATATCATCATCGCTCGAAGGAGCCGCCTCCGGCTTCGCGGCCGGTCTTGTCGAGACCGCCGAAGACAAGGCATTGTGGAGCCGATACGGGCTCTGACGCAATTGCGGCAAAAGCACAGCGCGGCTGTGCGGCGGCAATTGCGTTAAAATAACGAGGGGTGAAGACAGACGACATGCCGCAGCTTTTGATCATGGGTGTGCTCGTCCTGGGCGCCTGGCTCCTCTACCGCCGCTTCGTGGCCGAAGCCAAGCGCCTGCAGGAAAAATCCCGCCGCGCCCAGAGGGAACAGCAGACCGGAGCGATCGGCACGCTGGTGAAGGACCCGGTAACGGGCGAGTATCATCTGAAGAAGGATGAGGATTGAGGGGGAGGGCTTTGCTTAGCTGCGCTCCCGAACCCGCGCCTGCCAATCCGCTCGGCTATAGCTGATGCAGAGAACGAAGACGGATTGTGCTTCGTCGTCGACGGTGAAGCAGACGACTGCCTTTTCCGAGGCCGGAATGGCGCGCAGCCCGGGATAAAGGTCGCTTCGGATGGTGCCGATGTGAGGAAAGTCGGTTAAGCGGTCGATGAACGCTGTTATTTCGTTCACTTTGCTTTGGCCGATCCGCAGCCCGGCGAAGTCCGAAATAAGTTCAGCGATCTGATACAGATCGGCTTCGACGAGCGGATGCTGCGTGATCGTGTACGGCATCCGGCGCTTCTTTCTTGAATTTTCGAGCCAGCCTTTCGTTCAGTCTCTCTGCCATCGCCTTACCATCCCAAGGAATTCGCTGATCCTCGGGCAATTCCGCGCGCCGCCGAATCTCGTCTGCCATACCGGCCAGCGGATCGTTTGAAGCCTGTTCAAGCATCCGCATCCGCGTAATCCCGGCTTTGACTACGTCGGACACGCTCGGAAACCGCCCGTCCTCAACGAGTTCTTCCGCATAACGAAGATCTTCATCAGACAGCGTCACCATGTTTTTGACGGTCATATCGTCTCCAAGGCAAAATCTACTCCACTATAAGGCAACCGACACCGCTTGTCCTCCCTGCAAACTGTGGGGAAGAGGCCGGACAGCTTACTTTGGCGCTTCCGTTGCTGTGTGATACGGTGCGAGAGGTTCACGTCGGAGCGCGCCATGCGGATTGTCAAATTCGAAGACGGTCTCGGAGTCTGCATCCCACAGGCAATTGTGGATGAACTCGGGTTGAAGGAAGGTGGCGACGTCGCGGTTCGCCTGGGCACTAATCGCAATATTGACGTCGCCACAGCAGATGCCCGGTCGAAGGCGTTTGAACGGATCAAGGCATTCAAGCTGCAACTGCCGCCGGATTGGGTGTTCGACCGAGACGGCGCGAACAGCCGAAACCCTTGACCCCCATCGCCGCTCGTGGCACCTGTCGCCCACCGAACCAATTGAATGGCGACTAACCTCATGTCTGCACCCAGCATCCCCGACCACATGAACCCGAAGCGCTCGTTTCAGGCGCTGATCCTGACGCTGCACAGCTACTGGGCGGACAAGGGTTGCGCGGTGCTGCAGCCTTACGACATGGAAGTCGGCGCCGGCACGTTTCATCCGGCGACCACGCTGCGCGCGCTCGGCCCCAAGCCCTGGAAGGCTGCCTACGTGCAGCCTTCGCGCCGCCCGTCAGACGGTCGCTACGGCGAAAACCCGAACCGTCTGCAGCATTATTATCAGTACCAGGTCATCCTGAAGCCGAACCCGCCGAACCTGCAGGAGCTCTATCTCGGCTCGCTCGCCGCCATCGGCCTTGATCCGCTTCTGCACGATGTCCGCTTCGTCGAGGACGATTGGGAAAGCCCGACGCTCGGCGCCTGGGGCCTCGGCTGGGAGTGCTGGTGCGATGGTATGGAAGTCTCGCAGTTCACCTATTTCCAGCAGGTCTGCGGCCTCGAATGCTCGCCTGTTGCGGGCGAATTGACCTACGGCCTCGAGCGCCTCGCCATGTATGTCCAGGGCGTCGACAACGTCTACGACCTGAACTTCAACGGCCGCGAAGGCGACGAGAAGATTAGCTATGGCGATGTCTTCCTGCAGGCAGAGCAGGAATATTCTCGTCACAACTTCGAATTCGCCAACACCGAGATGCTGCATCGCCATTTCATCGATGCCGAGAAGGAATGCCAGGCGCTGCTCGCCGCTGGCGCCCCTGGAGACAGCGATAACCAGAAGCTGCACAAGTGCGTCTTCCCGGCCTACGACCAGTGCATCAAGGCCAGCCACGTCTTCAATCTCTTGGACGCGCGCGGCGTGATCTCGGTCACCGAGCGTCAGAGCTATATCCTGCGCGTGCGCACGCTCGCCAAGGCCTGCGGCGAAGCCTTCCTTCTGACCGACGCCGGTGGCGTCAATCTCGCCAGCAAGGCTGCCTAAGCGGTCAGCGACGCCTGTTGGCCTTCACCTCAACGGTGCGCGCTGCCGGACGCGGCGCGCCCTTCAGCATGAAGAACGATGAGATGGCAAGCATGTTGAGCAGGAAGATAACTGCGCTCATGGCTGATTGATCCTCGTGACATGGTTCGGATCCCGCCGCCGTCGGCCGATCCATGGTCAAGATAGGCCTTATGCGGCGGCCGCGGTATCGCGAGATCTTGGGATGCGCCAAACTACAGCGGCGGGAGATGACAAGCGGCGCCAAGCCGCATAGTCTCCCGGCCGACCTTGCGTCGTAACGGGGGATTCGCGATGTATATTATTCTTGGCCTCATCGTCCTGATCGCGCTTTATGCGGTCTTTGTCTACAACGGCCTCGTGCGCGCCCGGCAGATGGCCGAAGAGGCCTGGTCCGGTATCGATGTGCAGCTGAAGCGCCGCGCCGATCTGATCCCCAACCTGATCGAAACGGTGAAGGGCTACGCCACCCACGAAAAGACGACGCTCGAAGAGGTCGTCAAGCTCCGCAACCAGGCGCAGACGGTCCCAGCAGGCGATGTCGCCGGCCGTGCGCAGGCGGAAGGTCTGCTTGGTGCTGCGCTCGGCCGCGTCATGGCGCTCGCCGAAGCCTATCCGGATCTGAAGGCCAACGAGAATTTCCGTGAGCTGCAGACCTCGCTCGAAACCATGGAAAGCGAGATCCAGATGGCCCGCCGCTATTACAACGGCTCCGCCCGCGATCTCAACGTCAAGGTCGAAAGCTTCCCCTCGAACCTCGTCGCCAACCAGTTCGGTTTCACCAAGCGCGAGTATTTCGAGATCACCAACGAGGCCGATCGCGCCGTGCCTAGCGTAAAGTTCTGATCCCGAAGTTCTGATAACAGCCATTTGCCTTTGCTGAAAAGCTGCTATGAGCAGGGCAAGATCGCGGCCGGATAGGGCCAGCGGATAAGACGTAATGAGTGAAGACAAGCCCATGAGTAAAGACAAGCTCACCATCATCCCGGCGGCCAAGCCGCTGTCCGGCCGTGCCGTGCCTCCCGGCTCGAAGTCGATCACCAACCGCGCGCTGCTCCTGGCCGGTCTCGCCAAGGGCACCAGCCGTCTGACTGGCGCGCTGAAGAGCGACGACACGCGCTATATGGCCGAAGCCCTGCGCGCCATGGGCGTGACGGTGGACGAGCCCGACGCGACGACCTTCGTCGTCACCAGCTCCGGCGAGCTCAAGGCGCCCGCAGCCCCGCTCTTCCTCGGCAATGCCGGCACCGCCACCCGCTTCCTGACGGCAGCATTGGCGCTGGGCAATGGCCGCTATGTCGTCGATGGCGACGAGCATATGCGCAAGCGCCCGATCAAGCCGCTGGTCGATGCCCTGAAGTCGCTCGGCGTGGCGATCGAAGCGCCCACCGGCTGCCCGCCGGTGACGATCGATGCCAACGGCCGTTTTGCGAACAACAAGGTCGTCATCGATGCCGGTCTCTCCAGCCAGTATGTCTCCGCTTTGCAGATGGCGGCCGCCTGTGGCTCAGAGCCGTTCACCATCGAGCTTGCCGGTGCCGATATCGGTGCGCGCGGCTATATCGACCTGACGCTCGCCGTCATGCGCGCCTTCGGCGCCAAGGTCAGCCAGCCGACGCCATCCTCTTGGGTGATCGAGCCGACCGGCTACACCGCCACCGATTTCGTCATCGAGCCGGACGCCTCCGCCGCCACCTATCTCTGGGCCGCCGAAGTTCTGACCAAGGGCGCGATCGACCTCGGCGTCGCCAATGAGGATTTCACTCAGCCGGACGCGAAAGCTTACGACGTCATCAGGCAATTCCCGCATCTGCCCGCCGAAATCGACGGCTCGCAGATGCAGGATGCGGTGCCGACCATCGCCGTGCTGGCCGCCTTCAACGAAACGCCGGTGCGCTTCGTCGGCATCGCCAATCTGCGCGTCAAGGAATGCGACCGCATCCACGCGGTCTCGACCGGCCTCAACAACATCCGCGCAGGCCTTGCGACCGAGGATGGTGACGACCTGATCGTCTCCTCCGACCCGGCTTTGGCTGGCCAGCATCTGCCGGCCGATATCGACACCTTCGCCGATCACCGCATCGCCATGAGCTTCGCGCTCGCCGGCCTCAAGATCGACGGCATCACCATTCTGGACCCGGATTGCGTCGGCAAGACCTTCCCGGACTACTGGAAGGTGCTGTCCTCGCTCGGCGTCGCGATAAAGGACGAGTAAGCCGGCAGCCGATCTCGCCGGGCAATCCGAAAAAGACAATTCTGAAAAGACAAGGGGAGAACGTCTTGATGCGTTGGTTGTCCGGTCTCGTTGCCGCTCTGATACTTCTGCTGACGGCATCTCTTGCCGCCGCAAACGAGCGCATCACCTCCTATCATTCGGAAGTCGAGGTCGCCAAGGACGGCGACTTCACCGTGACCGAGACGATCTCGATCGTCGCCGAGGGGTTCAAGGTCAAGCGCGGCATCTTCCGCGATTTCCCGCTCACCATGCTGGATGGCGAGGGGCGCACCATCCGCGTCGGCTTCGATCTCCTCTCCGTCACCCGCGATGGGAAGCCCGAGCCCTACAAGACCGAAAGCATCGATGGCGGCATCCGCATCTATGCCGGCTCCAGCGATACCATCGTGCCTGAGGGCGAGCACACCTATGTCCTGACCTACAAGGCCGACCGCATGATCCGCTACTTCCCTGACCATGACGAGGTCTACTGGAATGTAACCGGCACCGGATGGCAGTTCGCCATCGAGCAGGCCTCGGCGCGCATCACCATGCCATCGGGCGAGGTGACGAGGCTTGCCGCCTATACCGGCCCGTTCGGCTCGCGCGCCACGAATGCCACGTCGCGCATCGAGGGCAATCAGGCGATCTTCGCCACGACCCGCATGCTCGGGCAGAACGAAGGGCTGACCGTCGTTGCCGGCGTGCCGAAGGGCGTCATCGACCCGCCATCGGCGGCTCAGCTTCGCGCCTGGTGGCTGCGCGACCACATGGCCGATGTCATCGCCGTCGCCGGCCTTCTCCTCGTCGCGCTCTATTACGTGTTCTTCTGGATGAGGGTCGGCCGCGATCCGGCCCGTGGTGTCGTCGTGCCGCGCTGGGACCCACCCGAGGGTCTGTCGCCGGCGCTGGTCAATTATATCGACAACAAAGGCTTCAACGGCGCCGGCTGGCCGGCATTCTCGGCCAATGCGCTCGACCTCGCCGTCAAGGGGTACGTCACCTTCGACGATATCGGCTCCAGCATCACTGTCACCCGAACCGGCAAGCCGCTGCCGAAAGCCCTGCCTTCAGGGCAGGCCGCCTTCCTCTCCCTCGTCGGCCGCTCCGGCCAGAGCTTCGCAATCAGCAAGTCGAATGGCGAAAAGGTGCGCGACGCCGGCCAGAAGTTCCGCCAGGCCATCGAGAGCGAACATCGCGGCAAGTATTACCACTCGAACGCGCTCTACACGGTCGGCGGCATCGTCCTCAGCGTCATCTTCATCATCGCGGTTCTGGCCTTCGGCGAAATCGATGCCGACCTCGGCGGCTTCATCGCCGCCACGGTTTTCTCGGCGGTGTTCCTAGGCATCCTGTCGTCGCGCCTCGGTCTCAGTTTCCGCAAGGGGGCGTCGCTGCGCAGCAAGATCGGCGGCGTCATCATCGGCGGCTTCTTCGGCTTCACGCTGCTGTCCATCCTCGCCGGCATCGTCACTGCCGCCGTGGAACAGTTGACAGCAGCCGACCACTGGCCCGTCATCGTCGCCGTCGGCGGTATCGTCATGATCAATGTGGTGTTCTTCTTCCTGATGGGCGCGCCGACGCCGCTCGGCAGCCGGCTGATGGACCATATCGATGGCCTGCGCCGCTACCTGACGGTTGCCGAAAAGGACCGCATGAACATGGCGGGCGCCCCTGCCATGTCGCCGCAGCATTTCGAAACGCTGCTGCCCTATGCCGTAGCGCTCGGTGTCGAAAAACCCTGGAGCGATGCCTTCCAGACTTGGCTCGCCACAGCTGCGGCGGCGGGAGCGGCGGCAGTCGCCTATTCGCCCACGTGGTATCCGACCCATTCCGGCAGTTTCGGCGACAGCATCGGCGGCTTCTCCTCCTCGATGGCCTCCACCATCGCCTCGACGCTCCCCGCGCCCGTGACC
>UBJO01000001.1 GCA_900465665.1 Hyphomicrobiales bacterium | reverse complement strand
GCGGTCGCGCGATCTGGTTTTGCCGGCTGGACATGAAGTCGTGCGTTGGCGAGAACCGGTTTCAGACGCGCGAAACCTTCGTCGATCAACCGGTCTCGCCAGATCCAAACTAAGGGAGGAGAGCTATGAAATATTGGGGGGCTGTGAGGCCAAGCATCCTCGACGTCGCAGCTGCGCACGGTGACGACAAAAAGTCATTGGTCGATGAGGCCAACTCCTTAGTCGTTACTCATGCAGACAAGGATTGGAGAGTATTACGGCTCGGATAAACCCGGCTATCTCGGTTGCCGATCAATTCGTCTGCGTCCGCGGGACATCGTGAACAGGGTAGGCGGAAACCGATTCAAGGCTTCATTCGCCGTGGCGAATGGAGCCGTGCGTCGATTACGGTCACCTAGGGCCCGACGTCTCGAACGCTTCGCCAGACTGAATCGATTGCGCTGATTCGCTTCAAACCCGTCGTTGGACCGACGACTTTGCACGCGCGATTTTTCAGTCATGATCGCTCGGCTGTCGAACGCTTGGACCATGCCAAAGGGCACGGCCTTCCGTTTGGGGAACGCTGTCGCAAACTGTGCACCTGCGTTAAACGGGCGTCGCGGTGGGTCTTTTTATGCAGGCCTTTGATAACAATGACTACGCTGCTGATAAATTCGGTCCGTTGCTTGCTCTCAAGATTGCGCACGCCATCGCGTCGTCGGTTCTGTTGCGCGTAACCTGGAAACATTCCTCCTTCCGAGCGACGTGTGGAGCACTACCGTTCTTGCGCATGACTGCAAGATGCATGCAGCTGGCTGATCTACGCCAGTTGGGGAGTGGTTTTGATCGCTTTGCGGGCCGCACTTGAGATGGACGTCTCGGCTATCACTGTTCGCATCGATAGTACTACCGCCTGTGCTCCTGCCAGAATTCAAACGCCAATGGCGAAGACCTGACCGTCTGTATGGTTGACATCTGTCTAAACATCATTGACACTTGTAAAAGTTGCTCCGATGGAGAGGGGTGATTTCCATCGCTCCACCTGAAAAGTGGACGGTGCCGGGAGGGGTTGAGGTGAACTATCTTCTTGATGTCGAGGGACTGAAGAAGTCCTTCAATGGTGTGGCAGCTCTCCGCGATGGACGTTTTCAGCTCAAGGCAGGATCCGTGCACGCGCTTTGCGGTGGCAACGGCGCGGGGAAATCCACCTTTCTCAAAATCTTGATGGGCATTCACAAACGAGATGCCGGCTTTATACGCCGACGCGGCGTGGACGTCGATTTCTCCGGTCCCGCGGCTGCCTTGGCATCAGGCATCGCCATCATTGAGCAGGAGCTCAGCCCGGTGCCGCACATGACGGTCGCAGAAAACATCTATCTCGGCCGGGAGCCAACGGCTCGTTTCGGTGGCATCGATTTTAAGACGATGAACCAGGATGCTCAGCGGTTGCTTGAGCAGCTCGAGTTCAACATCCGGCCTACGCAGTTCATGATGAACCTCTCCGTCGCGCAGATCCAGCTGGTCGAGATCGCCAAAGCACTGAGCCATGATGCTGAAGTGATCTTCATGGATGAGCCAACCTCGGCGATCGGCGAGAAGGAAGCGCAGCAGCTCTTCAAGACCATCGAGCGATTGAAGGCTGCCGGCAAGGGTGTCGTTTACGTCTCTCACCGCCTGTCTGAGATTTTCCAGATCGCCGACGCCTACACTGTGTTCCGTGATGGCTTGTATATCGGTGCGGGCGACCTTGCGGATATCGATCGTCCTGAGTTGATCCGCATGATCGTCGGCCGTGAACTTGGCGAAGAGTATGTCAAGACCAACAGGCCGACCGACGTCACCGGGCTTGAGGTCACGGGTTTGAGCGCAACGGGAAAGGTCGAGGACGTTTCCTTCTCCGTCAAGAAAGGCGAGATTTTCGGCATCTACGGGCTGATGGGCTCCGGCCGTTCTGAGATCTTCAATTGCCTGTTTGGCCTCGACCGGATGGACAAGGGCGAGATCAAGCTTGATGGCAAATCGATCACCGTCAGCAAGCCGGTCGACGCGATGGAGCACGGGCTTGCCTTTGTCACCGAGGATCGCAAGCTGACGGGCCTCAATCTCGTCGACAGCGTCAGGGGCAATATCGCGCTCGCCAGCCTGCCGGAATTCAGCCCGGGCTTCGTCATGCGCCGCGGCCAGGAGCAGGCTGCCAGCCAAAAGATGATCGAACGCTTCGGTATCAAGACCGCGCGCGACACCATGGCGGTGTCGGGGTTATCCGGCGGCAACCAGCAGAAGGTTGTTCTCGGCAAGTGGTTCCTGCGCAACCCGAAGGTGTTGTTGCTAGACGAGCCGACACGAGGAGTCGATGTCGGCGCCAAGCGCGAAATCTATCGCATCATTTGCGAATTCGCGGCCGCGGGAGGCACGGTGGTGATGATTTCATCGGAGATCGACGAGGTGCTCGGCATGTCCGACCGCATTCTCGTCATGCGCAACGGTCGTTCGGCGGGCATCTACCCGCGGTCCGAGACCGACGCGCAGGCGCTGGTGCATCTGTCGACGTGATCGGCGCACCGCGAATTTCTCAATACGGATCCGCATGGGAAGAGGTCAGAAACAGTGTCCCTTACAGATAACAAACCGACGACGGGCTGGTTCAACTCGGATCGCCGCAGGCTGCTCATTCAGGAGTACGGCATCTTTCTCGCCTTCCTGCTTTTGTCTGTGATCCTGTCGTTGTCCAACGAATACTTCCTCACGGCAGGCAATATCTCGAACGTACTGTTGCAGACGTCGATCAACGGTGTTCTCGCGATCGGCATGACTTTCGTCATCCTGACGCGCGGCATCGATCTGTCGGTCGGATCGGTCGTGGCACTCGCCGGTATCGTCAGCGCCAGCTTCGTCACGACGTCGGCGACGGCAGGCATCGCGGGTGCGCCCTATCCGGCGTCTGTTGCGTTGCTGGTCGGTATCGGCGTGGGCCTGGCCTGTGGGGCGATCGTCGGCTTCATCGTTTCCCGCTTTGCCGTCCCCGCCTTCGTCGCCACGCTCGGCATGCTGTCAGCGGCACGCGGCATGACCCTTATCTATGGCGGTGGAAAGCCTGTGCCGGCTCTCATCCCGGAGTTCCGCTGGATTGGCACCGGAAACATCCTCGGCGTGCCCATGCCGGTGGTGATCCTTGCGGTCGTCTTCATCGTGTCATGGTGGGTCCTGACGCGCACGCGCTTTGGCCGCTACATTTATGCCGTCGGCGGTAATCCGCATGCCGCGATTACCTCGGGCATCAACGTCACCCGCATCCGTTTCGCTGTTTATGGCATCTCCGGTTCGCTTGCAGGTCTCGCCGGCATGATACTCTCTGCTCGCACGGGATCGGCCCTGCCGCAGGCGGGCATCGCCTACGAACTCGATGCCATCGCAGCCGTCGTCATCGGTGGCACCAGCCTCTCGGGCGGTGTCGGTCGGGTGACGGGAACGTTGATCGGCGCGCTCATCATCGGTGTCATGAACAACGGCCTCGATCTGATGGGTATCCAATCCTACTACCAGCAGGTGCTCAAGGGCGCGCTCATCGTCGGCGCCGTCATGCTGGACCAGAAGCGAAATCAAGGTCTCTGACCTGATAATTCGGGTCGCATCCGCGATCCGTTGGCAAACCGCGCGTCATAACGGCGACCGGACATCTCTATGGAGGAGAAACAGATGAATAAGTTGATGCTCGCACTTATCGCCAGTGCGGCGATTCTTACTGCGCCGGCCATGGCGCAGGAGAAGAAGCTGAAGATCGGCGCCACGACCTACGGCCTCAATGCCGAATTCATGCAGATTTGGTCGGCCGCGTTGAAGCAGCACCCGGCCGTCAAAAGCGGTCAGGTGGAGCTGACGGTGTTCGACGGCCGCTACGACGCGCTGGTCCAGCAGGAACAGTTCAACACTATGATCACCCAGAAGTTCGACGCGATCATCTTCGTGCCGATGGACGTCGAAGCAGGTGCTGCTGCCGTTCAGGCCGCCCACGATGCCGGTATCCCCGTTGTCGGCTCCAATGCCCGCGTCAACTCCGATCTGCTCACCTCTTATGTCGGCTCGAACGACGTGGAAGCCGGTGAACTGGAAGCCAAGGCCGTGCTCGACAAGATGGGTTGCAAGGGCAATCTCGTCATCCTCGAAGGCCCGATCGGACAGTCCGGCCAGATCCAGCGCCTTGAAGGCAACGAGAAGGCGCTCAAGGCGTGCCCCGACGTCAAGGTTCTCGAAAAGCAGACCGCCAACTGGTCGCGCGCTGAAGCCCAGACGTTGATGGAAAACTGGCTGACGTCGCATCCGGGCCAGATCAACGGTGTCATCGGCCAGAACGACGAAATGGCGCTCGGTGCCATCGAGGCGATCAAGGCTGCGAACCTGAAGGTTGAAGACTTCGCAATCGCCGGCGTGGATGGCGTCACCGATGCCATCAACGCCGTCAAGCGCGGCGAAATGGCCTCGATCCTGCAGGATGCCAACGCACAGGCACAGGGCGCGCTCGACGTCGCCATCAAGGCCGCGAACAAGGACGCCAAGCCGGAATCGGCAATCTGGACCCAGTATCCGGACATGAAGTGGGAAGATGGCGCGTCCAAGGACTACCTCGTTCCCTGGACGCCGGTCACCAAGGAAAACGCCGACAAGCTGCTCGAATCCCGCAAATAACGAACGCAAAGCCAGGGCGGCATCACGCCGCCCTGGCATCAACATCGCAAGGGCTTGAAGAGATGACAGACACTGCTCCCCAGATCGACCTCAATTTCCCCCTGACAGGCAAGAGCGCCGTCGTGACTGGCGCCGCATCAGGGATTGGCTCTGCGATCTCCGACGCGCTGACGGCAAAAGGTGCCACGATAGCCGTGCTCGATATCAATGCTGATATCGCCGCTGCCAAGGCGACCGCGCTCGGTGGTGGAGCCAAATCCTTCGTCTGTGACGTCTCCCAGCCGGACTCGGTCAATCGCGCCATATCGGATGTCGTCGCCGCGTTCGGCCGCATCGACATTGCCGTCAACAGCGCCGGTGTGGTCTTTCTGGCGCCAGCCGAAGATCTGTCGCTCGACTATTGGGACAAGACGATCAACATCAATCTTAAGGGCAGTTTTCTCGTCACCCAGGCCGTCGGCCGGGCCATGATCGCTGCAGGAAACGGCGGCAAGATCATCAACCTCGCGTCGCAGGCGGGTACCGTCGCGATCGAGGAGCATGTCGCCTACTGCGCCTCGAAATTCGGCGTCATCGGCATGTCAAAGACCTTCGCCGCCGAATGGGGCAAATACGGGATCACCGTCAACACCATCTCGCCGACCGTGGTCCTGACCGAACTCGGCAAGAAGGCTTGGGCCGGTGAAAAGGGAGAGGCCGCCAAGAAGCGCATTCCCACCGGCCGTTTCGCCTATCCCGAGGAGATCGCTGCCGCCGCCGTCTTCCTGGTTTCGGACGGTGCGAACATGATCAACGGCGCCGATCTTCTGATCGATGGCGGCTACACAATTCTCTGAGCCGAAGCGCCAGGACATTTTCAAGGAGACTTCATGCAACGGTTCGTCAACAATCCTGACCTCGTCGTCGAGGATACAGTCAAGGGTTTCATCAAGGCCCATTCCGATATCGTGCGGCTGGCCGAAAATCCGCGCGTCGTTGTCGCCAAGAACGCTCCGGTGAGCGGCAAGGTGGGGGTCATCACCGGCGGTGGCTCCGGCCACGAGCCCGGCTTCATGGGCTACACCGGCAAGAACATGCTTGATGCCGTTGCCGTCGGCGAATTGTTCTCTTCCCCGACCGCCAAGAGCTTCCATGATGCCATTCGCGCGGTTGACGGCGGGGCAGGCGTGGTTTGCCTCTACGGCAATTATGCCGGCGACAATATGAACGTGAAGATGGCGACGAAGCTCGCCGCAAAGGACGGTATCGAAGTCGCGACCGTCGTTGCCAACGACGACGTCTGCTCGGCGCCGCTCTCGGAGCGCGAAAAGCGCCGCGGCGTTGCCGGGGAGATCTTCATGTGGAAGATCGGTAGCGCCAAGGCGACGCAGGGCGGCAGCCTCGAAGAGGTTCGCGCGGCTGCGCAGAAGGCGATCGACAACTGCCGCTCGATCGGCGTCGGCCTCGGCCCGTGCACGTTGCCGGCCGTCGGTCATCCGAATTTCAAGATCGAGCCGGGCACGATGGAGGTCGGTATCGGCCATCACGGCGAGCCTGGTGTACGCGTCGAGCCGCTGAAGCAGGCCGCAGACGTCGCCAAGGATATGTGCAAGATCGTTCTCGATGATCACAACCTTCCCGCTGGCACGGAGGTTGCGGTCCTTGTCTCGGGGCTGGGCGCAACGCCGCTCAACGAACTTTATATCCTGAACGACACCATCGAGAGCGAGATCACCGGCCGCGGCCTCGTCGTCTACAAGACCTACGTCGGCAACTATTTCACATCGCTTGAAATGGTCGGTGCGACGCTGACGGTTTTTGCGCTCGATGCCGAGACCAAGCCGCTTCTCGACCTCGAAACGTCCTGCACAATCTTGCTCTGAGGAACGCTGACATGCAAACTTTCAAGAACGCCTCGGCGGGTGCGATCGTCCTTTCGCTGGCGGAACGCATCATCGAAAATCGGGCCTATCTCAGCGAGATCGACGGCAAGATCGGCGATGGCGACCACGGGGTAAACATGGCCAAGGGCTTCGGCATGGCGGCGGAGCGGCTGAAGGGGCAGGCCCCCTCGCTTAGTGGTGCCTTTGAAACGCTCGGCACGCTGTTGATGACGGAGATCGGCGGCTCTATGGGCCCGCTTTATGGTGTGATGTTCACCGAATTCGGTGAGACGCTCGAAGGCAAGGATGCAATCGATGCCAAGCTGTTCAGCGAGATGCTGCATGCCGGTCTGGATGGCATTCAGTCGATCGGGTCGGCCAAAGTCGGGGACAAGACGCTGATCGACGCCTTCGTCCCGGCAGTGAATGCCTTCGATGAAGCCACAGCGTCTGGAAAGTCCTTCGCGGACGCGCTCACGGCCTTGGCCGATGCCGCTGAGAAGGGACGCGATTCGACGATCGACCTGGTCGCGAAAATTGGCCGCGCCAGCCGTCTCGGCGAGCGGTCGCTTGGCATTCTGGACGCCGGCGCCACCTCCTGCGCTCTCATTCTGAAAGAGATTTCCGTAGGCGTCTCTTCTCGCTTGGAAAATGCTTGATCTCGCAGTCTGTCTCCCAAGACAGCGCGGCCCGTCCCTCTGTGGCGGGTCGCGCGCCGCGCGGTTGCAAACGGGCCGCATTGGCGGCATCTTCCCGGCACATCTGAGCGGGAGTTCATTCCAGAGTGGCAACGGTTAAGACACAGCAGGCGAGAAAAGCCGGCGCAGGCAAGGGCGATCTCGCACAGGCACCGGATGCCATGCCGCTGCGCTATGGCGACGACCCCTATGTCTGGGCGTGCTGGCTCTATTACGAGGATGGACTGACGCAGGGCGAGATCGCCGACGTCATGGGCATATCCCGCGCAACCGTGAACAGCTACCTCGCCGAAGCGCGTGAGCGCGGCATCGTCAACATCGCGATCGAGCCGGCCCGCCTTGCTTCACTGACGGTAGCGCAGGCACTCAAACGGCATTTTGGCCTGACGGACTGTCTTGTCGTTCCGAGCGAGGATACCGCCAGACCGTTGATCGACAGAATCGGTGTCGCAGGCGGTCAGGCGTTGCACCGGCTGGTCAAGTCGGGCGATACGATCGCCGTGTCGTGGGGGCGTACGGTGCTGGCGATAAGCGAGCACGCCGAGGTTCCCGGGTTGCAGGACGTGACAGTCGTGCAGGCGACCGGCGGGACGCGCGCGAGCTTTGGCTATACACCGGAGCTCTGTGCGACGGCGCTCGCCAACGCCGTCAACGGCAAGCTTATCAATATTTCCGCGCCCGCCATTGTTTCCGCTCCAGAAGTGCGCGAGGCATTTCTGCACGAGCCCTTGATCGAGAGCCAGTTTGAGGCGCTTGCCGGCGCCAACAAGGCACTTTTTGGTATTTCTTCGCTGCGTCCCAATTCCACCATCCATACCAGCGGCTTTTTCGAGTCCGTTCCGCTGCAGGATTATCTTGCCAAGGGCGCCGTCGGCGTGGTGGCTGGTCGTTTCATCGACGTGCATGGCCGCGCGGTGGCAGGCCCGCTCGACGATCGAACGATCGGCATTTCCCTTGAGATGCTCAAGAACATCGATTTGCGTATCGCTGCTGCAGGCGGATTCGACAAGGTGCCGGCCATCCTCGCGGCTTTGCGCGGCGGCTATGTCAACGTGCTGATCACGGACGCCGCGACCGGCCGTGGCATTCTCAACGCCGATGGGGTGACCGATATCGATCAGCGCTCGTCGCAGCGTTTGCGGCCCGACAGTCAAGCGCCGTTGGCGTCCGCGACGCGAATGCGCGTGAAGAAGTTTCTGAACGATCCGGACAAGATCGTCGAGGAGATGCTGGATGGCGTGGTGCGTGCGCATCGCAAATATCTGTCGCCGATCGACAAGTCGAACCGCGCCCTGATCGCGCGGGACGGGCCAAGGCCCGGAAAGGTCGGCCTGGTCATCGGCGGCGGATCCGGACACGAGCCGGGTTTCCTGGGCTATGTCGGCAAGGGGCTTGCCGATGCTGCTGCGGTCGGGAACATCTTCTCGTCGCCCCCTCCGATCCCCATCCTCCAGTGCGCGAAGGCTGCATCCGGTGGCGAGGGCGTTCTTTTCGTTTACGGCAACTATGCTGGCGACGTGATGAACTTCGAGATGGCCGCGGAGATGGCCGAGACGGCGGGTATTCCAATCCGAACGGTTCTGACCACAGACGATATCACCTCTTCGCCGATCGAGGACCGCGATGGCCGCCGCGGTGTGGCCGGCAATTTCTTCACCTTCAAGATCGCCGGTGCGGCCTGCGATCGCGGTCTGTCGCTGGACCTCTGCGAAGCCGTGACGCGCAAGGCGAACATGCGGACCTTTACGGTCGGCGTGGCGCTTGAGGCGTGTTCGATGCCGCAGACCCAGCGCCCCAACTTCGAGATCGGAGCGGAGGATATCGAGTTCGGCATGGGTATCCATGGTGAGCCGGGCGTCATTCGCGAGAAGATGATCAGCGCTGACGAGATCGTCGACAAGGTGATGGACCGGATCTTCGCCGAGATGAAAGCGGGCGAAGGCAGTCGCGTTGCGGTCCTCGTCAACTCGTTCGGTGCGACGCCGATGATGGAGCTCTATGTCTTGTTCCGTCGCGTAGAGCAGCGCTTGAGCGCCAAGGGCATTGCCATCGAGGCGAACTGGATCGGTCATTATTGTACGTCGCTCGACATGGTCGGGGCGTCGATCTCCATCATGGAGCTTGATGAGGAACTGACGGGACTGCTGCATCATCCATGCGACACCGCAGTCTTGAAGATAACGTAAGAAGCAGAATGCGCCCGGCTCGCCGTCGGGGGCGTTCTGACGATGGGAGGGGAAACGATGGCAGAGAACGATGCGCGCAAACTGAACCGGATGTTCAACCGGATATCCAGCCTGATTGCCACGGAGAAGGATTACCTGACGGAGCTTGACGGCGCCATTGGCGACGCCGACCATGGCATTACCATGCTGCTCGGCTTTGGTGCCGTTTCCAGTGAACTGGCGCGATCCGATCTTGACGAGATGCCGCCATCGGCCGTGATGACAATCGCCGCCTCTGTATTCCTTAATGCCGTTGGGGCCTCGACTGGCCCCTTGTACGCGACCGCCCTTTTGCGCGCCGCAAAGGCGTTGGAAGCGCGCCAGTCTCTGGATGCCGCGGGCCAGGTTGCCGTGTTGCAGGCGATCGCACTCGGAATACAAGAGCGAGGCAAGGGCCAACGTGGCGACAAGACCATGCTCGACACCTGGATCCCGGCAGCAGAGGCGGGCGGCGCGGCATTGGAGCGCGCGAGCGGGCCTGCGGAACTGTGGCGCGAAGTGGTCGCGGCAGGCGAGGGAGGGGCTGAGGCCACACGTTCGATGGTCGCGGTACGCGGCCGTGCCGCCAGGCTTGGTGAACGGTCGCTTGGCCATGTCGACCCCGGAGCCGCGTCAGCGGTTCTGATTTTAAAGGCCATGGCGGAAGTTTTCGCGGATTAAGTTCTGCCAGATGACAGTCTGCACGAACGCCGCCCAGTCTCGGGCCGCAATACCTTAAGTCATGTGCGTTTAAGTAAGGGCTGGCGCCATCATTGCGGCGTGCGTCCACCGAGCGCCACGTCGTCAATCAGTACATTGTCGAGTGGCCACAGGCCCGCCAAGACCTGAATTTCGTATCCGCTTCCTTGATCCGAACACGCCTGTTGCCAGCTTTCGAGATTTGGCCAACTGTCGCTTGACTCTATCATTGATACGTATCAATAATCTATCGTTACGTATCAACGGCGGAATTTAATGTGTCTGGTCGCAGAATAACGCAGAAGGAAGTGGCAGAGCGAGCAGGCGTAGCGCAGGCGACGGTGTCGCTTGTCTTGAACGGGGGCAGGGACAAGGTTGCGCCGGAAACGGCTGATCGCATCGAGGCTGTCATTGCCGAACTCGGCTATCAGCCCAACCGGTTTGCCCAGGCGCTGCGCACCAGCCGATCGCATGTGATTGCCTGCGTCGTTCCGGATTTGACGAACCCATTTTACCCCTCGCTTGTCGTTGCTGTTCAGAAGGTTGTGCGCAATGCCGGCTATGAGGTGATCACGATCGATACCGAAGGCGAGCTAGCGAACGAACGGCAGGTGGTAGCAGCCGCGTTGCAGGGCCGCTATGACGGTGTGGTCGGTGTCTTCTTCAACTTGTCCGCCCGCGATCTTGCGCCGCTTGGCAAGAACGGTGTGCCGGTCGTGCGCATCGAGGTGCGTCGAAAATCCGGCGGTTCACTTCCGATAGATGATCTGTTTATCGATAACCAGGCGGCCGCGCGTGCCGTCACCGCCCATCTTCTCGGTCTTGGCCACCGTGCCATTGCCATGGTCGCCGCCCGTGGTGGTCCGCAAAGCGTTCGTCTCCAAGGATATCTCGATGCCATGGTCGCGTGCGGCGCTGAGCCGATCGTTCTGGAGGCGACGCATTTCACCGTCAAGGCAGGCAGCGACATGGCGGATCGCATCGTGGCGAGTGGCCGGCAAGTCACGGCCATCATTGCTGCCAACGATCTGATGGCAATCGGTGTGATCAAGAGCCTGCTTCGAAACGGCTTGTCGGTCCCGCACGATGTCTCAGTCGCGGGCTTTGACGACATCATGGCTTCGGCGCTCGTCACTCCGGGGCTGACAACTGTGGCGCAGTTCCAGGATCGACTCGGCGCGCGCGCCGCCGAAAAACTTCTGTCGCGCCTGATTTCCCGCGAAACCGAGCCGGCCCAGCCCGAAGAGATGCCGTTTGAGCTCGTCATTCGTGCATCGGTCGCTCCACCGCCAGACGTACGGAAATAATCCATCGAACAAAGGGAGGAATGAATATGACCAAGATGAAGTTGAAACTGCTTGCCGCTGCCGCCATCGTCATCGGCGCCGCTCAGATCGCCGCCGCCCAGGATCGCGTGACCTGGTGGTATGAGCAGGCGACCCCCGATCAGCAGAAGCTGATCAAGGAGAATATCGTCGAGCTCTTCGACAAGGCCAATCCAGAGCAGAGCCTGAAGATCGACTACCGCGGCACCGAGCTCGACAAGCAGCTGCGTGTCGCCATGCTTTCGGGCAACGGCCCCGATGTCGTCTACACGGCGGGTCCGAGCTATGTCGCGCCAATGGCCCAGTCGGGCCAGCTCATGCCGCTCGACGACTATGCCGCCAAGTATAAGTGGCAGGATCGCATCCTGCCGGTCTTCCTGAAAATGGGCGAGTATAACGGCAAGCTCTATGCGCTACCGAAGACTTACGAAACCGTCGGTCTTTTCTACAACAAGACCTTGTTTGAAAAGCACGGCTGGCAGGCGCCCAAAACGCTCGACGAGATGGAAACGCTCGCCGACGCGATGTTGAAAGAAGGCATCACGCCTTTCGCTGCCGGCAACGCCGATTGGCGCGGCGCCAATGAATGGTTCGTGACGCTGGCGCTCAACTCCGTCGCTGGTCCCGACAATCTCAACAAGGCGTTGCGTGGCGAAATGCCCTGGACGGCCGAGCCTTTCGTCAAGTCGATCGACCGCCTGAACTCGTGGTGGCAGAAGGGCTATTTCGGCAAGAACTACTTCTCGCTGACCAGCAGCGAGCAGGCGGCTGACGCGATGGCCTCCGGAAAGGCCGGCATGATGCCGACCGGCACATGGCAGTTCCAGAACGTCGCGACTTACGGCAAGAAGGCCGGCTCCGAGGCTGGCTTCGTCGGCTTCCCGAGTGCGTCCGGCGATCCGATCTTCCCGCTCGGCATCGGCTCGACCTTCTCGATCGCGACCAAGGCGAAGAACCCCGAAGGTGCGGCCACGGTGATCAACTACGTCTTCTCGCCTGAAGTCTACGGCACGATGAACTCCGCCTGGCAGGGCGAGTGGAATATCCCGCTCAAGGATATATCGAGCGTCAAGATGGCGAGCGAGGTGACCCCGCTCTTTACCGAGACGATGAAGAACCTCTCTGTCTCGGTTGCCGACGGGAAATACGGCTACACTACCTGGACCTTCCTGCCGCCAGCGACCGATAGCTACATCATCAACGGCATTGAGGAAGTCTGGCTGAAGAAGATTTCGCCAACGGACTATCTGACCAAGCTCGACGAGTCCTTCCAGAAGGAATCCAAGGCCGGAAAGGCGCCTGCCGTCCCGGCTCGCTGATCAGGACCTTGTGAGGCGCGCTTAGCGCGCGCCTCCTGCCCGCCTTCCACCGGTTTCCGGTGGCGGGGCAGGCCGGATCATGCCCGAAAAGGTAATACACATGCACAGACTCTATGTTCTGCCGACCCTCATCATAAACATCGTGATCATCGCCATTCCGGCGTTGTTGACGGTGGCGCTCGCCTTCTTCGAATGGGACGGCATCAGCACACCTGTTTTCGTCGGGTTGGACAATTTCGCGGCGCTGTGGGACGACAGCGTGTTCTGGACGGCGCTCACCAACAACATCATCTGGACGATCATCTTCCTGACGGTGCCGATCGGCATGGGTCTCTTGGCGGCGACCATGCTTTTGGTTGCCCGTCGTGGCTCCAACACGTTCCAGGTCATCTACTTCCTCCCAGTTATCATAGCCACGGCCATTACCGGCCGCGTCTGGCAGGGCATGATCTATTCGCCGGTGACGGGTGTTACGGGCCTTCTCCAGCGGTTGGGTAAATTGCCAACCCGCTGACAGAGACGTCGAGCGCGCTTTACGGCATTGCCGTCGTAGATCTGTGGCACTGGTGGGGTTTCCTGTGCGTCATCTTCTTCGCCGCCCTTCGCCAGGTGCCGGCTGAACAGATCGAGGCGGCCCGCATCGAGGGCGCGACCTTCTTCCAGATGATCCGCTACGTACTGCTTCCGGGCATCATGCCGACCATCACGCTGATGATGATCATGACCGTCATCTGGTCCTTCCTCGTCTTCGACTTCGTCTACATCCTTACCCAGGGTGGTCCCGCCTATTCGTCCGAGGTGCTGTCGACGCTGGCCTATCGCTCGGCCTTCTACGATCTCGCCGTCGGCAAGGCGGCCGCCGTTTCCGTCGTCATCAGTCTCTTCGGGCTGGCTGCCACTGTCCTCTATATCCGCGCGCAAGCATCGGAGTTCGAACAATGAACATGACCGAGAGCCGCATCACGCTGACCCTCGTCTATGCGACGCTGTCGTTGCTGCTGATCATCACGCTGTTTCCGATCGTGCTGATGGTCCTGAATTCGCTGAAGGCGTCCGCCGAGATCGTGCAAAATCCGCTTGCCTGGCCGTCGGAACTGCGTTGGGACAACTTTACCCGCGCATGGTCGGATGCCAACTTCGGCCGCACGCTCCTCAATTCTGCGGTGCTGACCGGCATGACGATCATCCTCGTCTGCACCACAGGTTCGCTGACGGCCTATGTTCTCGCCCGCCGCAAGATCAAGACGTGGAAGATCCTCACTTTCTATCTCCTGGCAAGCACCACGGCGCCAATCCAGCTCTTCCTCTTTCCCCTCTACTTCGGCTTCGCGCGCTTCGGGTTGATCAACAATCCGATAGCCGTGTCTTTCATCTACACGGCGGTCTACTCGCCCTTCGCCATCATGCTTTTGCGCACCTATTTTCTCGCTGTTCCCAAGGAGCTTGAGGAGGCCGCTTTGATCGACGGGGCGACGCACTGGCAGGTGTTCCGGCGCGTCTTCCTGCCGATCGTCTCGCCGGGCATCCTAACCGTCGCTTTGATCATCGGGCTTTACTCGTGGAACGAGTTTCTGATCGCAACCACCTTCCTGCAGGATCAGGAGAGGCTGACGGCCGTCGTTTCTTTCTTCCTGCTGTCCGGCCAGTACTCGTCCGACTGGGGCGAGATCATGGCGGCGGCCCTCATCATCATTCTACCCATAGTAATTCTCTTCATCCTGCTGCAGCGCCATTTCATCGAAGGAATGGCCGGCGGTTCGGTGAAGGGCTGACAAGGAGCTTCTGATGTCCATACCTGCAGACTACAACAACCGTGTCTACGCCGGCGTTCTCGGCAAGTTGATCGGTGTCTATCTCGGTCGCCCGTTCGAAAACTGGCGCTACAAGGATATTCTCCAGAAGCTCGGACCAATCACCTACTACGTCCACGAACGACTGGGTGATCCGCTCGTCGTCACCGACGACGATGTCGGCGGCACCTTCGCCTTCCCGCGCGCGCTCGACGATTACGGCATCTCGCCCGACCTTTCCGCCGAGGATATCGGCAAGGCCTGGCTGAATTACATCATCGAGGAGCGCTCGATCCTCTGGTGGGGCGGAGCCGGCAACTCGACCGAACACACGGCCTGGCTCAACCTGAAGCGCGGTATTCCCGCACCCGCCTCCGGCTCGATCGAGACAAATGGCGCAACGGTCGCCGAACAGATCGGCGCTCAGATTTTCATCGACGGCTGGGCGCTCGTGTCTCCCGGCAATCCGGCGCAGGCCGCAAAGCTAGCGCGTGCGGCGGGTTCGGTCAGCCACGACGGTGAAGCTGTCCATGCCGCGGTGCTTTGGGCTGCGATGGAGGCGGAAGCCTTCGTCAGCAAGGATGTCAACCATCTGCTGGACACCGGTCTGTCTTATATTCCGAAGGATAGCCTGATCGCCAAGCTGGTCGCCGATATCCGCCACTGGACATCCGGTAACGAGGATTGGGACGAAACCCGCCAAAGGATCGAAGACAACTACGGCTACGACAAGTATCCGGGCAATTGCCATGTCGTTCCGAACCATGCGTTGATGATCATGGCGCTCCTGCATGCCCCGCATGATTTTCAACGCGGACAGATGATCGTCAACACGTCCGGCTGGGATACGGATTGCAACGCCGGCAATCTCGGTTGCCTGCATGGCATCATGCTTGGTCTCGAGGGGCTGGACGCTGGCCCGGATTGGCGCGGCCCGGTTGCCGACCGGCTCTACATGTCGACGGCCGACGGTGGCCGCTCGATCGCCGATGCGGTCGATGTCGCTCTCTGGCTTGCCAATCTCGGCCGCAAGCTTGCCGGTCAAGCCGCCGAACCGGCGCCCAAGGACGGTGCCAAGTTCCACTTCTCGCTGCCGGGTTCCGTTCAGGGCTTCCGTCCGCAAGCGGCCGATACCGCGCTTGCCGATCTCAAGGTGAGCGGCACCGGCAATGGTCTGGCGATCGATTTTTCGGCACTTGCTCCAGGCCGCGAGGCGGCAACCACCACACCTGTGTTTACGCCGGCCGAAGTGACGAAGATGCGCACCTATGATCTGATGGCCAGCCCGCGCATTCATGCCGGCCAGGTGCTCAAGGCGCGTGTCAGCGCCGATGCAGGCAACAGGGGCATCGTCGAAGCCAAACTGCGCGTCCGTCACTATGACGGGACGGACAACCTTGTCACCATCGACATGCCGAATGGCGAGTTGCTGGCAGCCGGCGCATCCGCCTCGCTCTCATGGATAGTGCCGGAGACCGGATACCAGCCGATCGCCGAGGTTGGCCTGGTGCTGACGACGGCTGACGGCAGGGCGAACGGTCGTGTCGTAATCGACAGCTTGACCTGGGACGGGTGCCCGTCGGTGACATTTCGTCGGCCGGAAGGTGCCGGTGATTTCTGGCGCCGCGCCTGGGTGAGCAATGTGCATTTCTTCTCCAAGCATTTCCCGCAGGATTTCCGCATTAGCCAGAACCGCGGCGACGGCATGATCATGCAGGGCACGCGCGACTGGACGGATTATTCGATCGAGGCGGATTTGATACTGCATCTCGGCGATCACGGCGGCCTGGTGTTTCGCTCGCAAGGCCAGCGCCGATACTACGCGGCGCTGGTCACACGCGCTGGTGAGTTGCAGATCGTCAGGTGCAAGGATGAGGATCGCAAGGTGCTTGCCTCCGTCGCGCTCGGCGTCGAATTCGAGAAAGCCTTTACGCTGAGGGTGTCGGCCAAGCGCTGTCATTTTGAGGCGCGTGTCGGCAATATCGTCGTCGAAGCCGAGGATGAGGCTTTCGAGGGCGGCTCTGCCGGTCTCATCATCCATCAAGGCGCATTGTCGGCCACGCGCATCGCAATCGGCGCAGCGTAGGGAGGGGCAGGATGGCCAGCGTAACAATCGACAAGGTCGTCAAGCGCTACGGAAGCGCTGAGGTCATTCACGGCATTGAGGCAAGCTTCAAGGAGGGCGAGTTCGTCGTCCTCGTCGGCCCATCGGGCTGCGGGAAGTCAACGCTGCTGCGGATGATCGCCGGTCTGGAAGAGATCTCCGGCGGCGAAATATCAATCGGCAACAAGGTGGTGAACAACCTGCCGCCGAAGAGCCGCGATATCTCTATGGTTTTCCAGAATTACGCGCTTTATCCGCATATGACCGTCGAGGAAAACATGGCGTTCTCCCTGGCACTGGCGGGCGCCAGCAAGGATGAGAAGCAGAAGAAGGTGCGTGAGGCGGCCGAGATCCTCGGGTTGGTTCCGCTGCTCCAGCGCAAGCCGAAGGCCTTGTCCGGCGGCCAGCGTCAGCGTGTGGCCATGGGCCGCTCGATCGTGCGCAAACCGCAGGTCTTTCTATTCGACGAGCCACTTTCCAATCTTGATGCCAAGCTGCGCGTGCAAATGCGCGGCGAGATCAAGTCGCTGCATCGCCGCCTCGGGACGACGATGATCTATGTCACCCACGATCAGATCGAAGCAATGACTATGGCCGATCGTATTGTCGTCATGCAGGCTGGTAAGATCGAGCAGGTGGGTTCGCCACTCGAGCTTTACGATCGCCCCGCGAATGCTTTCGTGGCACAGTTTATCGGCTCCCCGGCCATGAACCTGTTTCCGGCGGTCGCCCGGTTGGGCGATCTTGTGCTGCAGACCGGCAAGGGGACAGGGCTGAAAGCACCCGCGAGCGTCCGCGAGGGGCAGACGGTACTGATCGGCAAGCGTCCCGAAGAAATCGCGCTCGTTACCGAGGGCGAGCTCGAAGCCGTTATCGAGAATATCGAGCCGACGGGGGCGGAAACCTTCGTGGAGACGCGCCTCGGCGACCGGCTCGTCTCCGTCGTCTTGCGCGAACGACCGCAATTCGACATTGCGAGCCGGCTATACCTTTCGCTTGCCAGCGGCAGCGTGCACTTCTTCGATCAGGAGACTGGACGCCGGATCGCGTCTGCATAAATCGAAATTCCAACGCTCGGGCGCTTTGCCAGCGTTGGCCCACGGCCGGTGCATCTGCAGTGGCTGCCTAACTCCCCCTTTGCAAATGAATGCCGAGGGAAAGCCAACCAATCTTTTCACAGAAGATTTTACACACGCTGCAAAGGTGGCCCAGCCGACAAAATTGCTCTCCACCAACCGCAACACAATGGGTTAGATGCAAAAGTGCTTTGGAATAAGATCCCATCGCCCCCATAGATGTCAGGGGAAGGGCCGTTGGCAGAGTTACGGCGGGTGGGTGGCCAGGAAATTGGAGACGATCTGGTCGCCCTTCGGACTGATGGCTATGAATGCCTGCAAGGCCAGGTCGGAACGCCGCCACATGCCACACGCCCTCTTCGGGAGGATCGGGGCCAGACGTGTATTCGAGCTTTTATGCGATTAGCGTCGTGCGGCCGATGGCATCTTCTTCTGGGCACGAGCCTTCGACAGAAGCATGACGGCTACGGGAGCTGCCTAGGGACGGCGCCAGTTTCGCCCTTGGAGCGCAAGATACAGTCGGTGCCGCGCGCGAGGTCGATTGTGAAGCTTAGTAGCTAGGATGGAAGTCCGACGGCATTGAGTATTTGCACGTATTGATGGCAATGCTGACCGGAGAAGGCCTTCACATTAAAGCCCAGGGCTGTCAAGGCTCATGACCCCATTGGGCGCTATCGGCCCCCCCTTTTGGTCTTAGCAGGCGAGCATACCATATAGGGCACTGTCGGTTTGATGCTGGCGATACCGCTGGAAACCCTAGGTGAAGGTACCGGTGTCCGGATCGGCTTGCCAGTAATGACATAACGCTGGTCTAAGCGCCGTCGTCTTGAAGAACGCCGATGCTTTCCTCAAACGTTGCTCATATCGATGCCCCATTCCGCTATTGCTCTTCACCGCTTGTCACGGCCGGTCGTTCGGCGCTGTCGGCTATTATAAGCACCTAGGTCACGCTCCCAACCCCGCGCGCAGTCGGTCGGCATCGATCCTAGATCGGCGCTTAATCGCGCGGCCTCATTGCAATCAGGTTCCTTTGATGTCACTCTTAGGGTTTGCTAGCGGCGTGCGACCCAGTTCAAGCCGCGCCGCAGTATCAGCCGCATCTGAGCATGTTCGAACTCGGCTGCGATGTGACCGAGGGCGGTATAAAAAACGCGGCCTGCACCAAATCGTCGCTTGAAGACGACCGGCATCGTGACGTTGTTGGTCGCCGGATCGTGTTCGCCGGTGAAGGTGGTGGAGGCGAGGATTTCGATCGAGGGGTCGTAGTGCAGGTAATATTGCTCGGACCGATAGTCGAAATCTGGAATGCCCTGCATCACCGGGTCTTGCGGGCGGGTAACCGCCACGCGAAAGTTGGTGATGTTGCCGGGATGGGCGACCCAGGTGACACCCGAGACATACCGGAACGGGGCGCTTTCCTTGAATGAGGTCGCGAGCGAGCCATGATGTCCGCCAAGTCCGAGGCCGCCGCGTACGGCTTCCAGCAGGGCGTCGGCATGGGCGTTTTCGAGGCTTTCACCGGTAATCACCGGCACGAGAAGATCTGCCTGAGCAAGCCGCGGTGAACCGAAGATGCCGAGATCATTGGTGACTTCGGTCTGGAAGCCGTCTGCGGCAAGAAGGCCGGCGACAATGCCGGCGCACTGTTCCGGCTCATGGCCCTTCCAGCCGCCCCAAACGATGATCGCCTTGCGCATGATCTTTCCTTATCTCTAATGCGCGTAACTGCCGGGGCCATGGCGCGCCGGCAACGGAGGTTGGCACGATATCAGCTCCGGATCGTGGCTTTCCCCTCCTCGACCAGCCGTGTCGCCGCTTCGGCGGGGGTTGTACGCTCGAACGCAAGCTCGTCGGCGATCGGGCGCAGGACGCGCTGGTCGAATTCCGTTGATCCCAAAGGCGCGGGTGCCGGGTAGTCGCCCACCTGATCCTTGAGCAGGTTGACGTATCTCACGGTGTCCTGCTCCGTCGGATTCAGGTTCGGCAAAATCGCCTCGCGTACCGCCGGCGACAGTGGCACGCCGCGTTCGACCCCCAGGATTTTGCCGGCCTCCGGGTCGTTGACGAAGAAGCTGATGAACTGTGCGGCGGCTTCGCCGTTCTTCGTGGTCGCGCCGACGCTCCAGATGAGAGCAGGGCGATAGTAATGGCCTGATGGCCCACCTTTTCTCTGGCGTGGAAGCATGGTGATGGCCAGCTTGTTCTTCGAGAGGAGCTGGTAGCCGACGAGCTGATTGGAATAGGCCATGCCCATTGCTGACTTGCCGAGCGCGAGGCAATTGGTGTCAATTGTGTTCTGGTCCAGTGTCTGCACGTCGGCCGCAACGGTGCCGCCCTTCCTCCGCAGATCCTCCCAGAAGCTGTACCACTCCTTGGCGTCCTCGACGTCAAAGCCAAGCGCAGCCTCCTTGTAAAGGCTCTTGCCACGCTGGCGCAGCCAGGCATCGAACACATAGGTGTAGCGCGCGCCGTACGGGCCGCCCGCGTAATTGGTCTTACCGACCGCCTTTGTGAGTTCGACCGCCAGCTTGGCGTATTCATCCCAAGTGAGGTCGGGTGTGGGCGACGGAATTCCTGCTTTTTGGAATGCGGTCTGATCGAAGAAGAGCGCGAATGAGTTGAGCCCAAGGCCGACGCCGTAGAGCTTTTCGTCCACGGTCGTCAGTTTGAGTATGTCCTTGCCGAGGGTGTCGACCTTCAGTATCGAGGGCACGAACTCATCGAGCGGCAGACATGCGCCGCGCTTCGAGTAGTCTGAAATTGTTCCGGGCTCGAGCTGAAACACATCCGCGATGGAGCGCCCGGCCATTTGTGTCGCAAGCTTGGTCCAGTATCCGTCCCCGCTAAGAGATTCGCCAATGATCGACACGCCAGGCGTCTTACCTTGATAAAGCCTGGCGACATCAAGCGTGCGCTTTGCTCGATCGTTCGAGCCCCACCAAACGGCGCGCAGCTTTATGTCAGCTGCGAAAGCCGGAATGCCGGCGCCGAGTACCAGGCTGGTCGCCACGCCGGTGGAGCCCATCACAAATGAACGTCGATTGATGTGCATGCTGGTTTCTCCGGTTGTCGCCCGGCGTCCTCCAACGCCTTCTGGGCCGGTGCGGGAAGGTTACGCAAAAAATTTTGTTTTGCAATAAAAGATCTACTTATTGCAAATTTGCGTTATTTGCATAATTCTTCGGCTATGAGTGAGATGAGATCAAAGCGGCCGCGTCAGGCCGATATCGCCGCCGCCGCAGGCGTCTCCGTATCGACCGTGTCACGTGTGCTCGCAAATGAGCCTGGGATCAGCGAAAGTGTCCGTCACCACATACAGCGGGTCGCGGCCGCGCACGGTTACCAGACGAAAGGCGCCTCCGATGCAATGCCTGGCGGGCTTGCGTTGATCGCCAGTGACGGAGCGACCGGCGGGCTCAGTGTCTTTTACGAAACGATCGTTGAGGGCCTGCGCGCGGGTGCGGCGGACGCGGGCATAACCTTCGAAGTCAGGTTGGTCCGTGAGGATCGCGCCATGCCCGATGTCATTCGCGAACAGATGAAGGCCACTAAAGCGGAGGGCCTGTTCCTGGTCGGTATCGATCCCAATCCCGCACTACGGCGGTGGATCGAGACGGAAAAGATACCGGTCGTGCTCGTCAACGGCACCGATCCACAACTTCGCCTCGATGGTGTCTCTCCCGCCAACTTCTTTGGCGCCCTCCAGGCCGGCGAACGGCTGCTTGCGGCGGGACATCGAAAGATCCTGCATTTCACCGGTTCCCATCGCCACACTATCCGCGAACGCGTCAGGGGATTTGATGCCGCGGTCGCATCGGTTGATGGAGCTTCTAGCCGGTTGGTCCCGATGAGTTTCCATGGTAGCGCCAGCCGGGAAGCCCATGCGTTGACTGCCGCCATCCTGGGTGAAAACGCGGGTTTTACCGCCGCCTTCTGCATGAACGACTTCATTGCGGTTGGTGTTCTGGAAGCCGTTACAGAGGCGGGCCTTCGTGTGCCGGAAGACTTCGCGATCGTCGGTTTCGACGATCTGCCATGCGCCTTGATGACCAACCCCCTACTCTCCACCATGCGCGTCGATCGAGGCGCTCTCGGCCGCGAGGCCATCGGCCTGATGATCGATAGGTTTCATGATCGGTCAGCGCCGGCCCGCCACGTATGCCATGCGGTCGTCCCCGTTATTGGGGGCACCGTGCCACTGCCGAAAACCAATGAGTGAGAGAGATGACCTATGATCCGGCCTGCGCCAATCCGCTAGCAGGCAATCCGCTGAAAACGCGCGAGGACATGAGCCGTGCGCTCCTTGAACTCTTCGATCCGTTGCTCCCCTTTTTTTCAAAAGGCAATGCACGCGTTCGGCTGGATGGTGTGGGCGCCCATTTTGATCGGGCGGCCGCGGACTTGGAAGGGTTTGCACGCCCTCTGTGGGGGGTGGCGCCATTTGGAGCGGGAAAAGGCAATTTTGCCCACTGGCAGCGTTTTGCTGAGGGGTTGGCGAACGGCACCGATCCCGGTCACCCCGAATACTGGGGCAGGGTGAACGGTCGCGACCAGCGAATGGTCGAACTCGCGGCGCTCGGCTTCGCCCTGGCGCTTGTCCCTGAAAGGATCTGGGAGCCACTGAGCGACCAGGCACGTGCCAATGTCATCGCCTATCTCAAGCATGCGCGGCAGTTCGATTATGCGGATAACAACTGGAAGTTCTTTCGCATCTTCGTAGACATCGCTCTTGATCGGCTCGGCGCCGAGTTCGACCGCGGCCTGACTAGGCAATATCTCAACGAGCTTGAGGGCTTCTATATCGGTGACGGCTGGTATCGCGACGGCAACGTACGCCGCGTCGACCACTACATTCCTTTCGCCATGCATTTCTACGGGCTGATCTATTCCAAGCTCGTCGATGACGACTACGCGAAGCGCTACCGCGAGCGTGCCGTCCTGTTTGCCAACGATTTCCGAAACTGGTTTGCACCTGACGGCGCGACCATTCCTTTCGGTCGCAGCCTGACCTATCGCTTCGCTTGCGCTGGCTTCTGGTCGGCGCTTGCCTTTGCCGATTTGGAAGCGCTGCCCTGGGGCGAGATCAAACATCTCTGCCTGCAGCACCTACGCTGGTGGCGGGACAAGCCGATGACCAATCGCGACGGTATCCTGACGATCGGCTTCGGCTATCCGAACCTGGTGATGTCGGAAAGCTACAACTCGGCGGGATCGCCTTATTGGGCGTTCAAGGCTTTTCTGCCGCTGGCGATCGCGGATGACCACGGGTTCTGGACTGCGGAAGAGAAAGCGCCCGCACCAAGGGAAAGCGTCTCGCCGCAGCGCCATCCCGGCATGGTCCTTATGCGCGCCGGTGGCGATGTCGTGGCACTGTCTTCGGGACAAGAAAATCTCCAGATGCGCTTCGGCACGGAGAAATACGCGAAGTTCGCCTATTCGGCGCGCTACGGCTTCAGCGTCGAAGCCGATGAACGGGGCTTCGCAGGCGGTGCATTCGATTCCGCGCTCGCCTTCAGCGACGATGGCCTGCACTACCGCGTACGCGAAACGAACGCTGAGGCGAAGCTAGCCGATGACGTCCTGTATTCAAGGTGGTCGCCGTTCAAGGATGTTTCCGTCGAAACCTGGCTGGTTCCCGCAGCGCCTTGGCATATCCGTGTTCACCGGATCAATTCGCCGCGCCCCCTGCAAACGGCCGAAGGGGGCTTTGCTATTGCCAAGCGGGACTTCGATTTAGATGTGCTCAGTGCAGAGCCGGGCAGTTCCCACGTCATCGGCGATGCCGACTTCTCCGGAATTGTCGATCTGGGCTCTACGGTGAACCGGGACGGGCTGGCGCAGAAAGCTCTGCCCAATACCAACCTCATCGTTGCCAAGACGATAGTTCCTCAATTGCGCGGCGAAATTCCGGCCGGCGAGACCGTGCTCATCACTGCCGTGCTCGCGCTCGATGATTCGGCCGCAGTCTCCAGCGCATGGACAAAGCGCCCCACGGCCCCTGATATATCGGTACTTGATGCCCGCGTAGCCCTCAACGGCATCACCGTCAGCGCCATTGAAGCGCCCGGGCAAATGCCATGAGCCGACCGGGTATCGTACTTGCCATGCACCCGGGTCGAACGGAGCACGTTCTCCCCGATCGCCTTCTCGAGCGGCTTGACGACTTTGGCCGATTGCTTGACCGAGAGCCGTTGCAGACTTTTGCCGATGAACGCGCCAGGCGACTATTGTCCAAAACGGAAATCCTCGTGACCGGATGGGGCGCCCCCCATGTCGGCCTCGATGTGCTTTCACTGGCCGGGGGGCTGAAGATTATCGCCCATGCGGCGGGTACGGTGAAGGGGCTGATCGATGAAGACATATTTCGCGCGGGGATCGCCGTCACCCATGCAGCCGAGGCAAACGCGGTTCCAGTGGCCGAGTTTGCGCTTGCCGCCATACTTTTCGCCGGCAAGCAGGTTTTCCGATTTCGCGACACTTACGTGGCGGACCTTAACCGCGATCGCACTCACTTGATGCAGCGCCTTTCGATCGGAAACTACGGACGCACCGTCGGCATCATCGGCGCGTCGCGCATCGGCCGACGTGTGATCAATCTGCTGAAGCCCTTCAATTTCAAGGTCATTGTTTCTGATCCGACTTTGAGCGCACCGGAGTGCATGGCGATCGGAGCTGAAAAGGCTGATCTTGATGCCTTGATGCGAAGCGCCGACATCGTCTCGCTGCACGCGCCCTCGCTACCATCGACACGTCATATGATCGATGCGCAAAGGCTGGCGCTTATGAAGGACGGCGCGACGCTTATCAATACGGCGCGCGGCGCACTCATCGACGAGGCAGCGCTTCTTGCCACGCTTTCGACCGGTCGGATTGATGCGATCATAGATGTGACCGACCCTGAGATCCCAGGACCGACCTCCCCGTTTTACGAGTTGCCGAACGTGTTCCTGACGCCCCATATTGCGGGCGCCGTCGGCCTCGAGCGGACACGATTGGGCGAAATGGTGGTCGACGAGATAGAGCGATATGCGAGCGGTCAGCCACTCTTATACCCGATCACCTTGGCGGACCTCGATGAAATGGCTTGAGAGGCGGTTGTGGTCGTGCCAACTCGGGCTGACCAGCCATCGAGTCGATAGCAAAGCCGAGACAGACGAGAGACCGGGCTCCGGCGCCAACTGTCTTCCATTGCGACCCGGCAAGATGCTATAGCCCGCATATGAAAATCCTCATCGTTGAAGACAACAGAAAGGCGAAGCCGACCCGGCGGTCGATGCCGGTGATCGGACCACCCATCAGGCGAACTTCGCCGGCGCTCGGGCGGGCAAGACCCGTCACGAGGTTAAGCGTTGTCGATTTCCCGCATCCGGTCGGGCCGACGACGGCGACGAACTCGCCGCGCTCAACGGTCATGTTGAAGTCGCGAAGCGCGGTCAGTGATTTTCCGGTCGGCGAGACAAAGCGGCGGCTGACATTTATCAATTCGACAGCGGGCGTCTTCGTGTTTTCCTGTTGCATGGCAATACCTATGCGTGCCTCTGCGGGCGTGCACGCAGTGCCCATAGCGCGCTGGCGGCACCGCCATTTGGCGGGCCGCCCGTCGCGACGGAAGTTACTTCGCGTTCTTGACGAACTCGGTTGAGTAGGTCTTGGAAAGGTCGATTTGCTTGCCCTTCACGTTCTTGGAGAACTCGGACAGCACGGCCAGAACCGTCTTCGGACCATCTTCGGGCATGACGCCATCGGGCGTGAACATGCCCTTACCTTCGTCGAGCGCCTTGATGTAGCCGTCCTTGTCGCCGACGTAAAAGTCCTTCGGCATCTTGTCGGCGATTTCGGCTGCTGAATGCGTGTTGATGAACTTCAGCGTCTTTACGAAGGCGTTGGCAAGCTTCTGGGTTTCTTCCTTATGCTCGTCGGCCCACGAGGTCTCGAGATAGAGGGAGGCAGCGGGATAGGTGCCCCCGAGGGCCTGGCGCGTCGCCTCAGGCGTGCGCATGTCGACGAGGACCTTGGCCTCGCCAGTCTTCAGCATACGCGAAATCGTCGGCTCGGTCGTCCTGCCGGCCTGGATCTGGTCTTGCTGCATAGCGGCGATGAAGGTGCCGCCGGCACCGACTGGAACCGTCACGACGTCACCCGGCTGCAGGCCGGCCTTGGATGCCATGTAGAGGGTGAGAAAGTTGGTCGAGGAGCCGAGGCCGCTCACGCCAAGCGTCTTCCCCTTAAAATCCGCAGGCGAGCTGATTTCCGGATGCTTGTTGGAAACGAGTTCGACTTCACCCGGCGCCTGGCTGAACTGGACGATGGATTCGACGAACTTGCCCTTGGCCTGCAGGTCAACGCAGTGGTCGTAGAAACCGACGACGCCTTGAACGGCGCCCGCAAGCAGCTGGTTCTCGGCATCGACGCCTGCGGCTTCGTTCAGAAGCTCGACATCAAGGCCTTCATCCTTGAAGTAGCCAAGGCTCTCAGCGAGCTTTGCGGGCAGGTAGATCTGCTTTTCGTAACCACCGACCATAATGGTGATCTTGTCGGCCGCGTGCGCGGCGTGTGCGCCGAAGGCAGCCTAGGCGACCATTGCAGAAAGTGCGATTCTGTTGAACAGGTTGCGTGTCAAACGCATGAAGTCTCCTCCGAATATGATCTGGGCGCATCGCACTTTGCCACGAACATTGTGCCTCCTCCACGAGGCAGCCTTGTAGCTAGCCGATCTAAGCTTTCAACCAGCTTTCAGCGCCCCGCCCCGCGTTAAAAAAATGAGAACCTACCTATTCCCACGTCCCGAGCGCGATGCCAGGGCGACATGGGACTGGTTGAATCTCGACAATTTGCGATTACAGGAGCGTGCTAGCTGTGACCATTCGCCGAGAGATTAAAAAACAACGGAATGTGACCCCGTCCCATGGCGCGGCGGGCTCGTATCTCTCAGGCCACCATGAACACGCGTCATTTGCCAACCGCTGCCAGCGTCACCTTACCCGACATTTCGCTGGCCGCCGGTGTCGCCAGCGCGCTGTCGAACTCGCACTCGATGGGTAGCGATAATAAGATGTCTGGTTGAATGAAGGCCATCGAAGATGGGCAAGATGAAGGCCGACTGCACGCAAGACCGACTTGAAGACAGTATGTAGAAGGCGAAATTGATGAAGCACTGCGATGCAATGGAAAGACGCTGGCGCTCCTATCGTTAAACCGGTTGGCGTGCCACCCGTTTGGAGGAGCGGCATCGAGCATCGCCTGTGCCATTGGTTGCTCAGTAGAAGACTAGAAGGCAGGCCCCCTCGCGACATGGCGGACAAGTATGGCCGCGAAGGCGTAGGTTTGAACGCGGTTGCGCCTGGCAACTATCGCGCGCAGATGACGACCCGCTTTTGTCTCACCCGGGCCCCCCCCGCCTACAGAACCTCGCACGGGCCACCGCGAATTTTTCCCGCTTGACTTGCTGGCGATGTCTGTATTTTAATCAAGCCTGCGAATTAGGCAGACTCCGATCCGCAAACCAAATGACTTCGATGTCGCTGGGCAGTTTCGCCCCATGACGCCCCGCCGATGAGCGGGAGCTGCGTCATGGGGTTTTTGTATTTGGGCTATCATGAAAGATGCACTGAAGATTGGTATTCTCTATTCCACAACCGGCCCCTATGGGGCGATGGGCGCGGATGCGCGCGATGGCGCGATGCTCGCCATAGAGGACAATGCCAAGAAATCCGGACGTGCGATCGAACCTGTTCTGCACGAACCACATGCCAGCCTGCAGGGCTACCTTGATGGCTCCCAGAAGATGCTACGCGCCGATTGCCGTCATATCGTCGGCACGATCACCTCTGCCGCGCGCAAGGAGGTTATTCCGCTGGTTGAAAAGCACGATGGGCTGTTGTGGTACATGTGCCCCTACGAGGGCTTTGAGGCCAACGAGAGCGTCATCTATCTCGGCGGTTGCCCCAACCAGCATCTGATCCCCGCTTTCGAATATCTCATTCCCCGGTTCGGCGCGCGGCCGTATCTCACGGGGGCTAACTATGTCTGGGGCTGGGAGATGAACCGCTTGGCGCGCGAGCTGATCGCCAATGCCGGCGGCGAGATATTGGGCGAGCGTTATCTGCCGCTGGAGGAGAGGGCGGTGGGGCGTATCATCGCCGAGATTCGAGAGCGGCGCCCGAGCTTTGTCCTCAACAACCTGATCGGGCCGTCCAGCTATGCCTTCCTAGAAGCCATGAAAAGGCTCGGCGACAGCGACCCGCTGTTCCGTCCGGAAAGCTGCCCGGTGGTTAGCTGCGACCTGATGGAATGCGAGCTTGAGCTGATTGAAAAGGGGGCGGCTACCGGCCAGCTCTGCGCGGCAGCCTATTTCGACACACTGGACACCACCCAAAACCACGATTTCAAGTCGAGAGCCGCGTCGCGTTACAATCACGAGCGGCGCATTTCCAGCGTCTTTGCCAGCGCCTATGCCGCTGTCGATCTCTGCATCGGCGCAATCCTTGCAGCGGGCACGGACGACCCGGCGGCGGTGCGTCGCGAAGTGCATGGCACAAAGTGGCCATCGGTATTGGGAACGCTTGAGATCGACGCCCAGACCAATCACGCCGCCCTGCCGTTCCATCTCGGGCGGATAAATGGCGACAACGGCTTCGACGTGATCGCCTCGCGCCCGGCGCTTGCCGCCGATCCCTATCTCACAGCGCGTGGCACTGCCATGCCCGCCAAGCTTAGGATCGTGTCATGAGCAGGACGCCGAATTTCACCGGTTGGCGCGCCGTGATCCTGCATCGCGAGGACAGCAACACCGAACGGCTGGAGCGTCAGCTCGGCCTGCTCGGCATCCTTTCGACCCGTCGTTGGGAGCCGCTGACGAGTTGGGCCGAAGCCAATCTGGTGCTCGTCGATGCCGATCAGGGTTGGGACGATCTTCTGCCGCCAGCCGACGGTCCGTCCGGCAAGCCGCTGGTTGCGCTGCTTGGATCCGAGGCTCCCGGCCGCATAGCCTGGGCGATGGAAAGGGGTGCAAGCGCAATCATTGCAAAACCGGTATCAGCCTCCGCCATCTTTCCGGCGCTTGTCATGGCAGTATCGATCCACCGCGAGCGCCTGGCCGTTGCCGGAGAGCTGCGCCATCTGGAGGAGCGGGTGCGCATGCGGCCGCTCGTCCATGCGGCGGTCGAGAAGCTACGCGCCGCCCGAGGGCTCGACGAAAGCCAGGCCTATGCGACATTACGAGGCTTTGCAATGCAGCGCCGCCTGACGATGGAGCAGGTCGCCGCTATCGTGCTTGGCGGGGCAGAAACCCTGCCGGAGGTCGGCTGATGGGCATATCTCGTTCGCTCCTGCGCCAGCCGACGGCTGTCTTCGGGCTGGTCATCGTCGTGGCCGTCGTGGTGCTGGCGCTTGCCGCACCACTGATCGCGCCGTTCAATCCCGACGAGCAGATGTTCGACGGCCTGACGCTGGAAGGCGCGCCCATGCCGCCGGGTGGGCAGTTCCTGCTCGGCACTGATACTCTCGGCCGCGATCTCTTCTCGCGCATGCTATTCGGCGCGCGCACCTCGCTGATTATCGGCCTCGTCGCCAACGGCATTGCGGTTGCCATCGGCCTGTTCGTCGGCATCGCCGCCGGTTACCTGCGTGGCCTGCCAAGCAACATCCTGATGCGTTTCACCGACCTGATGATGGCCTTCCCGGCGCTGCTGCTCGCCATCGTGCTGGCCGCGCTGTTGAAGCCCAGCCTCTGGATCGTCGCGATGGTGATCGCACTGGTCAACTGGGTGCAGGTGGCGCGCATCGTTTATACGGAGACGCGCGGTTTGGTAGAGCGCGACTTCATCATGGCACAGCGCTCGCTCGGCGCCGGCCATGGCCGCATCCTGTTCATCCATATCCTGCCGCATCTGGTGCCGACGGCCATCGTCTGGGGCACTCTGGGGATTGCGACGACCGTGCTGCTCGAAGCCACCCTGTCGTTTCTCGGCATCGGCGTGCAGCCACCGGAGCCGTCCTGGGGCAACATCATCTTCGAAAGCCAGAGCTACTTTCAGGCCGCGCCCTGGCTGGTGTTCTTCCCCGGCATCGTCATTCTGATGACGGCGCTTGCCTTCAACCTGGTCGGTGATGCGCTGCGCGACATTCTCGACCCGACGCAGCGGGGGAGAGGGTGATGGCCTTCATGCTTCTCCGTCGCCTCGCGCAGGCGCTTCTCATCCTGATCGGCGTTGCCGCAATCACCTTTGTCCTGCTCTACGCGCTGCCGGCAGACCCGGCGCGGATGATCGCCGGCCGCAGCGCAACGGCGCAGACGGTCGCATCCATCCGCCACGAACTTGGCCTTGACCAGCCGATGCTGATTCAGTTCTGGAACTATCTCACCGGGCTCGCGCAGGGCGATCTCGGCCGCTCCTACGCACAGAAGACGGAGGTCTGGACGCTGATCGTCGCGCGCCTGCCGGCAACGCTAACACTGATGGCGGCCGGCATCCTGGTCGAAGTCGTTCTCGGCATCACCTTCGGCACGATCGCGGCGGTGAAGCGCGGTGGTCCCGTCGACAGGCTGGTGATGATGGCCTCCTTCGTCGGCGTGTCCGCGCCGCAATTCGTTGTTGCCCTGCTACTTCTCTATGTCTTTGCCGTTACGCTCGGTTGGTTTCCGATGAGTGGCTACGGAAGCTTCGCCCATGTGGTGCTTCCCGCCACCACGCTCGGCGTGTTGGGAGCCGGCTGGTACGCGCGCATGGTGCGCTCGGCGATGATCGACGTGTTGAACCAGGATTATGTGCGCACCGCACGTGCCAAGGGGCTCTCGTCGCGCCGGATCATCTTCCGGCATGCCCTGCCCAACGCCATCCTGCCGATCGTCGCGATGATCGGCATCGATATCGGCCAGTTCATGGGCGGCGTCGTGGTGGTCGAGGCTGTCTATGGCTGGCCGGGCATCGGCCAGCTCGCCTGGCAGGCGATCCAGCAGGTCGACATCCCGATCATCATGGGCGTGACGCTCACATCCGCGCTCGCCATCGTCGCCGGCAACCTGCTTGCCGATATCATCGCGCCCTTCATCGACCCACGCATCAAAACATCCTGACCAGAGCCAAAAGGGGAACTTACAATGCTCAAAAGCTGGTTACTTGGAACGACCACCGCCATGGCGATCATGCTTGCATCTTTCGCCGCGATGGCAGGGGGCAAGGATATCGTCGTCACCTACAAGGACGATATCGTCACGCTCGATCCCGCCATCGGCTACGACTGGGTCAACTGGTCGATGATCAAGAGCCTCTATTCGCGGCTGATGGACTATGAGCCGGGCACAGCCAAGCTCGTCCCCTCGCTCGCCGAAAGCTTCGAGGTCGCGCCCGACGGGCTCACCTATACGTTCAAGCTGCGCAAGGGCGTGAAGTTCTCCAATGGCCGCGATGTGGTCGCCTCCGACGTTAAATACTCGATCGAGCGGGCCGTCGGTCCGAAGACCCAAGGGCCGGGCGCCGGTTTCTTCGGCGCGATCGGCGGCTTCGAGGACCTGACCGGCGGCAAGGCGACCGGCCTTTCCGGCATCAAGACCCCGGATGATGGCACGGTCATCTTCAAGCTCTCCCGGCCGGACGCCACTTTCCTGCACGTGATGGCAATCAATTTCGCCTCGGTCGTGCCCAAGGAAGCGGTTGAGACCGCAGCCGGTGATTTCGGCAAGCATCCTGTGGGCTCCGGCACCTTCACGCTCAAGGACTGGGTGATCGGTCAGAAGCTCGTGTTCGACAAAAACCCGAGCTACTATGTCAAGGATATGCCGAAGATCGACAGCTTCACCGTCGAGGTCGGCCAGGAGCCGCTGGTGGCGCTGTTGCGCCTGCAGAAGGGCGAGGTCGACATCGCCGGAGACGGTATTCCGCCGGCGAAGTTCCTGGAAATCAAGAACTCGGCCGATGGCGCGCAGATGATCGTCGACGGCGAGCAGCTTCATACCGGCTATGTAACGCTCAACACCAAGGTGAAGCCTTTCGACGACCTGAAGGTTCGCCAGGCGGTCAACCACGCGATCAACAAGGAACGCATCGTGCGTATCCTCAACGGCCGCGCCACGCCCGCCAAGGAGGTTCTGCCGCCGCTCATGCCGGGCTATGACAAGGATTATGCCGGCTATGACTATGATGTCGCCAAGGCGAAGTCGCTTCTGGCGGGGGCCGGTATGGCCGATGGCTTCTCGACCGTGCTTTATGCCACCAACACCGATCCGCAGCCGCGTATCGCCCAGGCGATCCAACAGGATCTCGCGGCGATCGGCGTCAAAGCCGAAATCCGAGCGCTGGCACAGGGCAACGTAATTGCCGCCGGCGGTACGGAAGGCGAGGCGCCGATGATCTGGTCGGGCGGCATGGCCTGGATTGCCGACTTCCCGGATCCGTCCAATTTCTACGGCCCGATCCTCGGCTGCGCCGGTGCCGTGCAGGGAGGATGGAACTGGTCGTGGTATTGCAATGCCGATCTCGACAAGCGCGCGACGGCCGCCGATTCAATGTCGGATCCGGCTAAATCGGCGGAACGCGTCGAAGTCTGGAAGAAGATCTTCACCGACGCGATGGCCGATGCGCCCTGGATCCCTGTCACTAATGAGCGCCGCGTTGTTGCCAAGTCGCTGCGCATGGGCGGCGAGGACAATATCTATATCGATCCGACCCGCGTCATCAATTACGACGCGATCTTCGTGAAGTAGCACCAAGGAACTCGCCTTCCCGGCACTCCGCCGGGAAGGCCCATATCTTGCGGAGAATTCCCATGTGCAGCATTTGCAACCACACCATTCACAGCGCCCAGCATAATTTCGGCTGGAACCGCGACTTCCCTCCGGCGCTGACGGCAAAGCCGGGCGAGACGATCCTGTTCGAATGCATGGATTCGTCCGGCGGACAGATCGGTGCCGACGCGACACTTGCGACACTTGCCAATCTCGATTTCGGCAAGATCAATCCGGTATCCGGCCCCGTCTATGTCGAGGGCGCCAAGCCCGGCGATGCGCTGAAGGTGACGATCCGCAAATTCCACCCGTCGGGCGTCGGCTGGACGGCGAATATTCCGGGTTTCGGCCTGTTGGCCGATCAGTTCAAGGACCCGGCATTGCATGTGTGGAAGTATGACACGGTCTCCATGGCGCCATCGGCCTTCGGTCCTGGCGGCAAGGTTCCGCTCAAGCCGTTCACAGGTACGATTGGCGTCGCGACGGCGGAGCCCGGCCTGCATTCTGTTGTGCCGCCCCGCCAGGTTGGCGGCAACATGGACATCCGCGATATATCCGCTGGCGTGACGCTTTATTTGCCGATCGAGGTAGACGGTGCGTTGTTTTCTGTCGGCGATACGCATGCGGCCCAGGGCGACGGCGAGGTCTGCGGCACGGCGATCGAAAGCCAGATGAATGTCGAACTGACGCTCGATCTTATCACGGGCGCCAATTTGAAGACGCCGCGCTTCACCGTCACCGAGCCTGTCACACGTCATCTCGACGGCATGGGCTATGAGGTGACGACCGGTATCGGTCCGGACCTGATGACCGGCGCCCGCGACGCCGTCATGCGGATGATCGATCTCCTGACCGTTGAACACGGCTATAGCGCGGTCGATGCGTACATGCTCTGCTCCGTCTGTGGAGACCTGCGCATCAGCGAGATTGTTGACATGCCGAACTGGGTGGTGTCCTTCTACTTCCCCCGGATCGTCCTTTCGTGACGGAGGTGAATAGCAGCGAAAACCCGGTTCTGCGGGTCGAGAGCCTTTGTGTTGATGCGCGAACGCCTGAAGGGTTAAAGCGCGTCCTCGACGATATCAGCTTCGACCTAAGGGTAGGCGAGACGCTCTGCCTTGCCGGGGAGAGCGGCTCCGGTAAGTCGGTGACTTCGCTCTCGATTATGGGGCTTTTGCCGAAAGCTTCGCTTCGCGTCGCGTCCGGCAATATTATCCTTGGCGAACGGGAGCTCACTCGGCTCTCCAACAGTCAGATGCGCCATATCCGCGGCGGCGAGATCGCTATGATCTTCCAGGAGCCGATGACCTCGCTCAATCCGGTGATGAGCATCGGCGCCCAACTCACCGAGGCGATCCGCGAGCATCAGCAGGCCGACAATGCAGAGAAGATCGCCGGGCAGATGCTGGATGCAGTCCAGATCGCCGATCCGGCGAGGCGGCTGAAGCAATATCCGCACGAACTGTCTGGTGGCATGCGTCAGCGCGTGATGATTGCAATGGCGCTCTCCTGCCGCCCGAAGGTGCTGATCGCCGACGAGCCGACCACGGCGCTCGACGTCACAGTGCAGGCGCAGATCCTCAAGCTGATGCGGGAACTGAAGGGCGAGTTTGGCACATCGATCGTGATGATCACCCATGACATGGGGGTCGTCGCCGAAATGGCCGACCGCGTTGCAATCATGCAGCATGGCCGCATCGTCGAGCAACGCGCTTCGCTGGACATATTCGCCAACCCGTCCGAACCCTATACTCGCAAACTTCTGGCGGCCGTGCCTCGGCTCGGCGCTTTCGCCGGTACGCAAGGACCGCCGCGGATTTCAACGAGTGCGCTGGAGCCCAGAGAACGGGCGACTGCACCGATCCTCAATGTGCAGGATCTGAGCGTAAGCTATGGCCGCGGTTCGGGCATACTGTTTCGCCGGCAGGAGCCGTCCGCGACGGTCCGCAATATTTCATTTGAGATTATGCCGGGCGAGACGATGGGGCTTGTCGGCGAAAGCGGCTCGGGAAAATCGACGACCGGCAAGGCGGTGCTCGGCCTTATTGCCTTCTCCGGATCAGTGCAGCTCGACGGTTATGAGATTTCGCGGCTGTCGCAGCGCGAGATGCGCCCCGTGCGCCGCTCGGCACAGATGATCTTCCAGGACCCCTATGCCTCACTCGATCCGCGCATGTCGGTCGGCAAGGCGATTGCGGAACCGATGACCATTCACCGCATCGACACGGCTACGGAGCGGCGCGAACGGGTCACAGACTTGTTGCGACGGGTCGGGCTGACGCCGGATGCGGCGACGCGTTACCCGCACGAATTCTCCGGCGGTCAGCGGCAACGCATCTGCATCGCCCGCGCGCTGGCGCTCGAACCCAAGCTGATAGTCGCCGACGAAAGCGTGGCGGCTCTTGATGTCTCGGTGCGTGCGCAGGTTCTGGATCTGATGCTAGAACTGCAGGAGACAATGGGTCTCGCCTACCTATTCATCTCGCACGACATGGCCGTTATCGAGCGCATGTCGCACAAGGTCGCCGTCATGCGCGGTGGTGAGATCGTGGAAACAGGCACGCGTCGCGAGATCTTCGAAAACCCGCGCAACGACTACACGAAGCAACTCATCCAGGCTGTGCCGGTCCCGGATCCGACGGCCTATTCGAGATTTTCCGGGAGCTGAGCATCAGTAGCCGTGAATAATTCCAGCCAGCGCTTGGGCAGAGGAGTGCCTTAGGCGCGGTACCCTTTATCGCCCGATGTTTGCCGGCGTCACCGTGACTTGCGTGAACTTAACGGCGTAATGGGAAGCCTTCGGATCGACTTCGTCGAAGCTGAAAATATCAAGGTGCCGAGCGCGGGCCGTGAGCTCTCACAAAACGAACGAAGGCAACTTTCCTCAATGAAAGCGGTGCTGCGACGTAAGCCCAGCGACGCGATGTCTCGATCTTAGGTTGTCGATGAGGCACCGTCGCGGCTACTATCCGAGGCTCGCGGTTCGTGGTCGGCGCAAACGGCTATCTTGCCATCATCCAGGCTGACAAAATTGACGCCGCCATTTTCCAGGGCAATTTTTAATTGGGCCGCCGTTGCGCGGTGGATGTCATGGCGCCCGCCTTCGTAGTCGCGAACAGTGCTTCGCGACACGCCGGCTCGTTCCGACAGTTCGACCTGTGTCCAGTCGAGAAGCCCTCGGGCGGCTCGACAGAGAGCCGGAGACAAAATCTTGTGGTCGTAAGCTTGACCCATATTCGACTATCGCCCATATTGGTTGACATAAATCATATAGACTAGTTTTAGACAGATTCCTAGGTGGACGTGGAAAGAGCTCCACTTAGTCATAAAGAAAAGGAAAGGAACGACGCCTTGGGATAACAGCCGGACCCTTCACGCTCGTTGCCCTACTGCTTCTCCCATTCGTGGGAAGCATTCTATCGGTTTTTTTTCTTAGAACCGCATCGCGTCGCCTGCCTGCCAGCCTTGCTGGCCTTGTCGTTTTTCTAACCCTGCTGCTTAACGCCAGCCTCTACTCGCAGGTCTCGGATGGGGGGATTATTCGCTTCAATGCGGAATGGCTGCCGCAGCTCGGTCTTGATCTGACGCTGCGCATGGATGCCTTCGCATGGATTTTCACCATGCTGATCACCTCCATCGGCTTCCTGGTGATCCTCTACGCTCGCTATTACATGTCGGAAGATGATCCGGTTCCGCGGTTCTTCTCGTTCCTGCTCGCATTCATGGGAGCAATGGTCGGCATTGTCATATCGGGAAATGTCATCCTGCTGTCTGTGTTCTGGGAGCTGACGAGCATTTTCTCGTTCCTGCTGATCAGCTACTGGCACAACAATGCTGCCGCACGAGATGGCGCTCGAATGGCCCTGACGATCACTGGGATCGGCGGCTTCTGCCTGTTGATCGGCCTGATTCTGCTCGGCAAGATCGTCGGCAGCTACGATCTGGACAAGATCCTCAACTCAGGAGACTTGATCCGAAATCACAGCCTCTATGTGCCCGCGCTGATTTTCATCCTGCTCGGCGCTCTCACGAAGAGCGCTCAGTTTCCGTTCCACTTCTGGCTACCCAACGCCATGTCGGCGCCGACGCCCGTGTCGGCGTTCCTGCACTCGGCAACAATGGTGAAGGCGGGTGTTTTCCTGCTCGTGCGTTTCTGGCCGGTCTTGTCGGGAACCTACGAGTGGTTCTGGATCCTCGGTGCTGCGGGTATGATCACCTTGCTGCTCGGCGCCTATTTCGCGATTTTCCAGCGCGATCTGAAGGGTCTGCTAGCCTATTCGACCATCAGCCATCTCGGCCTGATCACGACACTACTGAGCCTTGGAAGCCCGCTAGCGACGGTGGCGGCGATTTTCCACATGCTCAACCACGCGACCTTCAAGGCATCGCTGTTCATGGCAGCTGGTATCATCGATCACGAGACCGGCACGCGCGACATGCGCAAGCTGAGCGGCTTGTACCGGTTCATGCCGATCACGGCGACGCTTGCTGTCGTCGCCAGCGCCGCCATGGCAGGCGTGCCTCTGCTGAACGGGTTTCTCTCGAAGGAAATGTTCTTCGCCGAGGCGGTCGAGACGCATGCCGATTCCATCCTTGATCGAATACTGCCTTATGTCGCGACGCTCGCCAGCGCGCTCAGCGTGGCCTATTCGTTGCGCTTTATTCACACGGTTTTCTTCGGGCGACCGCCGACAGACCTGTCGATCGCGCATCCGCACGAGCCGCCGCGCTGGATGCGTTTCCCAATCGAGTTTCTCGTCGTGCTGTGCTTGGTGGTCGGTATCGTGCCGGCACTGTCGATCGGGCCATTTCTCCACAGCGCCGTGATTAGCGTTTTGAGAAGCGACACGCCTGAGTACAGTCTTTCGCTATGGCACGGGATCAATCTTCCGCTAATCATGAGCGTTATCGCACTGATCGGCGGAACCGCGATCTATTGGGCGCTCAAAGGTTATCTGTCTCGCTGCGAAGATGGCCCGCCCTTTATCCGGCGGCTCAAGGGGCAGCGCATTTTCGAACGAATCCTCGTGGAGGTCTCCTGGCGCTGGGCGCGCGTTGCCGAGCGGCGCCTTGGAACGCGCAAGCTGCAGCCGCAATTGCGGTGGCTGGTGGTTGCAGGTCTCCTGGCCGGTGCGCTGCCGCTCTATCTCCGCGGCTTCGAGCATCGCCCCTTTGCCTATTCCGGTGTCGATCCTATCTTCACCGCGCTCTGGCTTATCGGAGTGTGCCTGGCGATCGGCACCGCCTATACAGCCAAGTACCACCGGCTGGCCGCGCTGGTCATGCTCGGCGGCGTCGGCCTCATCGTGTGCATCACCTTCGTATGGCTTTCCGCACCCGATCTTGCCATCACCCAGCTGCTGGTCGAAATCGTCACCACCGTTCTCATCCTCTTGGGGCTCAGGTGGCTGCCGAAGCGATCCGAAGACATTCGTGAATCCATGACGATCCGCGCCAGGTTCCGGCGCTTCCGAGACTTCGCGCTCGCTGTCTTGTGCGGCGTCGCCATGTCGGCAATCGCCTATGCCGTAATGACGATGCCGGTGCCTGACGCGATCGCCAACTATTTTCTTGAGCACGCTTATTTGCTCGGCGGTGGACGAAACGTCGTCAACGTGATCCTGGTCGATTTCCGCGGCTTCGACACGCTGGGCGAAATCGCTGTGCTCGGTGTCGTGTCGCTCACCGTCTACGGTCTGCTGCGTCGTTTCCGCCCCGCTGAAGACAGCATGGGGATGCCGGAGCAGCAACAGGTGCAAAACCGCTTCGACGAGGAGCGGCCCGAACGGTCTGCGGGCGACACGGTGCGCGACTACTTGCTCGTGCCATCGGTCATCATGCAATGGATGTTCCCCGTGATCATCACCTTCTCCGTCTACCTGTTCATGCGCGGGCACGATCTGCCGGGCGGTGGGTTCTCGGCGGGATTGACACTCTCGATCGCTTTCCTGCTGCAATATCTCGCCGGCGGCACGCGCTGGGCCGAAGACCGCATCCGCATTCTGCCGCTGCGCTGGATGGGCGCGGGGCTGTTGACGGCGGTATTGACAGGCGCCGGCGCATGGCTGCTCGGCTATCCGTTCCTGACCTCGCATTCGCGCTATCTCGAACTGCCCCTGATCGGCAAGGTGCCGGCGGCGACAGCGCTGCTCTTCGATCTCGGCGTCTTCTCACTGGTCGTCGGATCGACCGTGCTGATCCTTGTCGCCCTTGCCCACCAATCGCTGCGGATCAATCGCCTGCGCACGATCGAAGCGGCCAAATCGGAGGAGCGGTGATGGAACTGGTTCTGTCGATCGCCATCGGCATCATGACGAGCTGCGGGGTCTGGCTTATTCTGCGCCCGCGCACCTATCAGGTGATCATCGGGCTCTCGCTGCTCTCCTACGCGGTCAATCTGTTCATCTTCGGCGTCGGCGGCGTGAAGGCCAACGTGCCGCCGATCCTCGGCAATGACGATCCGTCCATTCTCGCCGATCCGGTGCCGCAGGCCCTGGTGCTGACCGCCATCGTCATCGGCTTTGCGACGACGGCGCTGTTTCTCGTCGTTCTCCTGGCGTCGCGCGGGCTGACGGGCAGCGACCATGTCGATGGAAGGAACGAGCCGAAATGAACGGTTGGTCCCATCATCTCATCGTCGCGCCCATCCTCATTCCGCTGATCGCCAGCGCGCTCCTGCTGTTCATCGATGAGCGGCGCCGCGTCGCCAAGGCGATGGTCAGCCTCGCCTCCGCGATCTTGCTCACCGTGATCGCCTTCATCCTGTTCAGGATCGAGAGCGGCCCCAACGGCTTCGAGGGCGTCTATCTGGTCGGCAACTGGTCAGCACCCTTCGGCATCGTGCTCGTTCTCGACGGCCTATCGGCCATGATGCTGCTTTTGACCGCGCTGCTTGCCGTGTCGGCACTCGTTTTCTCGCTGGCGCGCTGGCATGCCGTGGGCGCGCATTTCCACAGCATGTTCCAGCTGCTCCTCATGGGGGTCAACGGGGCGTTCCTCACGGGCGACCTCTTCAACCTCTTCGTCTTCTTCGAGGTGATGCTGGCAGCCTCCTATGGCCTCCTGCTGCATGGCTCCGGTCCGCTGCGCGTGAAGGCGGGTATGCACTATATCGCCGTCAACCTCGTGGCCGCGCTGCTGTTCCTGATCGGCGTCAGCCTCATCTACGGAACCGCCGGGACGCTCAATATGGCCGACCTTGCAGCCCGCATCCCCGAGATCGAGCCCGACCGGCGCATGCTGATGGAGGCAGGTGCGGGGATACTGGGTGTCGTCTTCCTCATCAAGGCCGGGATGTGGCCGCTCTGCTTCTGGCTGCCCACCGCCTATAGCGCCGCATCGGCGCCGGTGGCCGGCATCTTTGCGATCATGAGCAAGCTCGGCATCTACGTTATCCTGCGGTTGACGATGCTCTTGTTCGGCGAGGGGCCTTCGGCCGGCTTCGGCGCGCCCGTGCTGCTCTATGGCGGCATGGCGACGTTGATCTTCGGGATCGTCGGCGTGCTTGCATCGCAGGCGCTCGGACGGCTTGCTGGTTTTTCCGTGCTGGTCTCCTCGGGGACGCTGCTGATGGTGCTCGGCATCAACGACGGTGCGGTCTCTTCCGGTGCGCTGCTTTATCTCGTGAGCTCGACGCTGACCATCAGCGCCTTCTTCATGCTCATCGAGCTCGTCGAGCGCGGCCAGGATGCGGGCGCAAACGTGCTGGCCGTGACCATGGAAGCCTATGGCGAGGCCGAGGACGAGCCTGAAAATGTGGAGGAGGGCGTGACCATGCCCGGCACCATGGCCGTTCTTGGCATCTGCTTCGCGGCCTGCGGCATCCTCCTGTCCGGCCTCCCGCCGCTCTCGGGCTTCGTCGCCAAGTTCGCCATGCTGTCTGCGATGATGGGCACTGGCTCCATCGGCGTGCCGCCCACGGTGGCGATCTGGGTGCTGGTCGTGCTCGTCATTCTCTCCGGCATCGCCGCATTGATCTCCATGACGCGCGTCGGCATCCGCACCTTCTGGAGCTCGATCGAAGGAACGGTTCCCCGCGTGCTGGTAATCGAGATTGTGCCGGTGATGTTCCTCTTGGCGCTCACGCTTGTACTCACCGTGCAGGCCGGCCCGGCGATGCAGTACATGGACACCACGATCCGCACGCTGAGCAAGCCGTCGATCTATATCGACGCCGTCAACAACGCGCTGCCGATCAAGGGCGTCAAGGCCGGAACGGAGGGCGAGTGATGCTTCCCTATCCCATTCTCGCGACGTGCCTCCTCATCATGTGGCTGCTGCTCAACGGCTTCACCCTCGGCCATTTCATCCTCGGCCTCGTCGTCGCGGTCTTCGCGGGCTGGGCGATGGCATCGCTGCAGCCGGAACCGATACGGCTGAAGAAATGGTACCTGCTCCCTAAGCTCTTTGGCCTGGTGTTTCGCGATATTGTCAAATCGAACATCGACGTCGCGTGGATCATCCTGCGTAGCGGCAAACGTCGGCACAATCCCGGCTTCATCACCATCCATCTGGAACTCCGCAGCCAGTTCCCGCTTGCCGTCTTGGCCGTCATCCTGACGAGCACACCGGGATCCGCATGGCTGGAGTATGATTCCAACGATCATTCGGTGCTGCTGCACGTTCTCGACATCCAGAATGAGGCCGTCTGGCGCGATACGATCAAGAACCGCTATGAGGCGCTGTTGCTGGAGATATTCGCATGAGTGCAATCATCCTCTTCACGGCCGTTTCGGTCGCCCAGGTCATGCTCGTTGCGGCCATGGCCATCGTCTCGATCCGCATGTTCGTCGGCCCCCGCGCGCAGGACCGGATCCTCGGGCTCGACACGTTCTACATCAACGCCATGCTGCTTCTGGTGACATTCGGCGTTGGAACTGGACGGGTGGTCTATTTCGAAGCAGCACTAGTCATCGGCATGATCGGCTTCGTGGCAACGGTTGCACTGGCCAAATTCCTGATGCGCGGGGAGGTGATCGAATGATGCACCCGGCTATGGATTTGCCCGTGTGGGTGGCGGCGCTGGTCGCTTTCTTCCTCGTCCTCGGCGCGCTGTTGGCATTGATCGGCGCCATCGGATTTCTCCGCCTGCCAAGCTTTTACGAGCGTATCCACGCGCCCACACTCGGGACCAGCTGGGGAATCGGCGGGGTGATGCTGGGCTCGATGATCTTCTTTTCCGTGGCATCCTCGCGATTGGCGATCCACGAGATTCTGATCGGCATTTTCGTGACCGTGACGACACCGGTAACGCTGATGATGCTGGCGCGCGCCGCCCTGCACAGAGACCGGGCGGAGGGAAACCGAGAGGCGCCACCGAAGCACGCGCCGCAGCCAGATAGGAACGCGTGAGACCCGCTACCGAGATTGGTATCGGTCCGCTCGCTGACAGCCCGCTTACCTCAAAACCGGGGGGATTTCGGATACGGTGGGTTCGAAGTTTCCGTGCTCGATCAGCTCGAACATCCTGGCAAGCATCGCCGGCACGTCCTGGCGGACCATCTCGATATTGTCGCCGAGGAGCGCGACGAGCGGATCGTAGTCGAAGCAGCCAACGGCGAATTCCTGCTCACTGACGGGCCCGGCAAGCCGCACCCAGCGCAGCACGCCTTCAAGCGTGATTGTCGAGTTGACGAACATGCCTCTCGAAAACGGCAAGCCGCTGGCGGAGCGCTCCTGAAGTGCGGTCTGCGCCTTTTCGGGGGCGTAGCCACAGGCGATGACTCTGTGGTCCTCAAGGTGGATGCCATGATCCGCATGTGCCTGGCGAAAACCCCTCAAGCGCTCCATCGTGTTGTGATCGCCGCCGCGACCGCCGACGAACATCAGCGGCTCCATGGAGCCAAAGCGTTGATGGCAGCTGGCGAGAATTCTTCGCGTCAGCTCGCGGGCGCCGGCAAAATTGTCGGAAATGACTGAGGGCGCGAGCTTGCCTGGTAGATCGAGGTTGATCGTGCGCACGCCAGCGGCGGCGCAAAGCTCGGTGATCCTGTCGGGGTCGGTAGCACCTGTCGCGATCACGCAATCCACCTGGTAGGACAGCATCGTTCGAGCGGCCTCGATCTCGAGCGCGGGGTCGCGTCGTGTGCAGGTGATCAGCGGGAAGAGGCCCTTGTCGCGCGCCATGGTCTCGAAGAGCTCGACGATCGAGCCGAAATACCTATTGTCGTACTTGGGAACGATCATGCCGATGATGTGCGATTTCTCGCGGCGCAGGAGACTTGCCTGCATGTTGAGCGCGTAACCCTGCTCCTCGGCGATGCGGGTTATCTTCTCGGCAAGCTGCTTGCTGATGCGGCGCTTTTTCCAGTTTCCGTTCAGGACAGCGCTGACCGCGCTCGCGGATGTGCCGGCGAGTTCCGCAAGGTCGTAGATCGTCGTTCGCTTCTGCTGCCTGTCCAGACTCAAAATTCTCATCTCCTGTATCGGGCGCTAACTTGACATCAAACGAGAGAAGTGGCAAATCTTGCTTCATCGATTGAGCAAATGCGCTCAATCGATGATACGTGTCAGCTAGGAGGCTGGCACCGGGAGGTGATTTCGCAGCTATTGGTGGTCCTTCTTGCCGTGCGGCTCTCGTCGAGCTGCGGCTTGGGGCGATGACGCACCGCGCGTCAGGCCGATGTTGCGGCAATGGCCGAACCTCGCCGTTGGTCAATTAAGGAGGAGAACATGACCTATCGCAAACTTTCCCTGATGTCGGCGACCATGCTGATGGCGCTCGGCGGAGCAGCATTCGCCCAGGAAGCGTCCACGGTGGCGTTTCTGATGCCTGATCAGGCGTCGACCCGCTATGAGCAGCACGATTTTCCGGGCTTCAAGGCCGAAATGGAAAAGCTCTGCGCCAAGTGCACCGTGGTCTACCAGAACGCCAACGGCGACGCCTCGCTGCAGCAGCAACAGTTCAACTCGGTGATTGCGCAGGGCGCCAAGGTCGTGGTCCTCGATCCGGTCGATTCCGCCGCTGCCGCGGGCCTCGTGGAACTCGCCCAGTCGCAGGACGTCAAGGTTATCGCCTATGACCGTCCGATCCCGGACAAGCCTGCCGATTTCTACGTGTCCTTCGACAATGAAGGTATCGGCTACGCGATTGCCAAGTCGCTCGTCGAACATCTGAAGAAGGCAGGCGTGCCTGACGGCGCCGGCGTGCTCGAGATCAACGGCTCGCCGACGGATGCGGCCGCCGGCCTCATTCGCGACGGCATCCATCGCGGCCTGAAGGAATCCAAGTACAAGACGCTTGCCGAATTCGACACGCCGGAATGGGCGCCGCCGAAGGCGCAGGAATGGGCCGCCGGCCAGATCACGCGCTTCGGCGCCGATATCAAGGGCGTCGTTGCCGCCAATGACGGCACCGGCGGCGGTGCAATCGCAGCGTTCAAGGCAGCGGGCGTCAACCCCGTTCCGCCGGTTACCGGCAACGATGCGACGATCGCGGCACTGCAGCTCATCATTTCGGGCGACCAGTACAACACGATCTCCAAGCCGTCCGAGATCGTAGCGGCCGCAGCCGCACAGGTGGCGGTCCAGCTCATCAAGGGCGAAAAGCCGGAAGCCAAGACGACGCTCTACAACACGCCGTCGCAACTCTTCATCCCGGCCGTCGTCACCGCCGAAAACATCAAGGCGGAAATCTTCGACAAGAAGATCCAGACGGCTGAGCAGATCTGCACCGGTGAATATGCCGATGGCTGCAAGAAACTCGGCATCGGCAACTAAGAGCCGATCCGCCATTCCGGCCGCACCGCATGCGGCCGGTTTCTCAAGGACGTACAAAGGCCCTCAGCCATGAGCACCACAGCAAGCAATGTACCGGAGCGCGGGCAGCCCATCCTGCGACTACGAAACGTGTCGAAGAATTTCGGTGCCGTCTCGGCGCTGACCGATATCGAACTGGACGTCAAGGCGGGCGAAGTCGTGGCCCTGGTGGGAGACAACGGCGCCGGCAAGTCGACCTTGGTCAAGGTCCTGGCAGGCGTTCACCAACCCTCTTCCGGCTCGATCGAATTCTGCGGCCAGAGTGTTTCGCTCGACAGCCCCGGCAAGGCGCTGGAGCTCGGCATAGCCACCGTCTTCCAGGACCTGGCGCTCTGCGAGAACCTCGACGTCGTCGCCAACCTCTTCCTCGGGCATGAGCTCTCGCCCTGGGCGCTCGACGAGGTCGCGATGGAAGTCCGCGCCTGGACGCTGCTTCGGGAGCTAGCCGCGCGCATCCCATCCGTGAGGGAGCCGATCGCGTCGCTCTCCGGCGGCCAGCGCCAGACGGTGGCAATCGCACGCTCGCTCCTCCTCAATCCGAAGATCATCATGCTCGACGAGCCGACGGCCGCACTCGGCGTCGCGCAGACCGCCGAGGTGCTCAATCTCATCGAGCGCGTCCGCGATCGCGGCCTTGGCGTCATCATCATCAGCCACAACATGGAAGACGTCCGCGCCGTCGCCGATCGCATCGTCGTATTGCGGTTGGGCCGGAACAACGGCGTCTTCACGCCAGATGCCTCCAACCAGGAACTCGTGGCTTCGATCACGGGTGCCACGGAAAACTCCGTCTCGCGCCGTATCGAGCGCAAGACAAGCACGGCGCAGGAAAACAGCGGGAGACCGGCATGAGCCAGAAACCATCCGATACAACACTTCCAACCGCTACGACGCTTGATCGCAGCGACGAACGCGTCCGCCATGACGACAGCATGATGGCGATGGTCGGGGCCTTCATCGATCGCGTCAAATCCGGCGATTTGGGAATGCTTCCCGTTGCGGTCGGGCTGATCGTCATCTCCGCGGTCTTCTCGCTGCTCAATCCGGTGTTTCTCGCGCCGAACAATCTCGTCAACCTGCTCTTTGACTGCGCGACCGTCGGCATCATTTCGCTCGGTATCGTCTGCGTGCTGATGCTTGGCGAAATCGACCTTTCCGTGGGTTCGATGAGCGGCTTGTCATCCGCCATTCTCGGTGTGCTCTGGGTGAACAACGGCGTTCCGTTCGTCGTCGCAATCATCGCGGCCATCGCCGCCGGCGCGGTCATCGGCACCGTCTACGCCGTACTCTACAACCGGCTGGGAATGCCAAGCTTTGTGGCCACGCTCGCCGGCTTGCTGGCGCTGCTCGGCATGCAGCTCTACATCCTTGGCCCAAGCGGCAGCATCAATCTTCCCTATGCATCGCCGCTTGTCCGCTTCGGCCAGATCCTGGTGATGCCCGATTGGCTGTCCTATCTGCTCGCTCTTGTTCCGGGTGCCGTGATCATCGCCAAGGGCCTGCGGACACGCCGGCAGCGCGCTGCCGTCAATCTGTCCTCGCAGCCCTTCGCCGCAACCGCGATCAAGGCGATCGTGTTGACCGCGGCACTCGAGTTCGCGGTCTATTATCTCAACCTCGGTCGTGGGATTCCGTGGATGTTCGGCCTGTTCGTCGCCATCGCGGTGGTGTTGAACTACGGGCTGACACGCACCCAATGGGGGCGCTCGATGTTTGCGGTCGGCGGTAACCGCGAAGCTGCACGGCGCGCCGGCATCAATGTTCGCCGCATCTATCTCAGCGCCTTCGTGCTTTGCTCGACGCTTGCGACCATCGGCGGCATTCTGTCGGCATCGCGTCTTGCCTCGTCGAGCCAGCAGGCCGGCACTGGTGACGTCAACCTCAATGCCATCGCCGCTGCTGTGATCGGCGGGACGAGCCTGTTCGGCGGTCGCGGCAGCGCTTATTCCGCGCTGCTCGGGATCATCGTCATCCAGGCGATTTCCAACGGCCTGACGCTGCTCAACCTTAGCTCATCTTTGCGCTACATGATCACCGGCGGCGTTCTCGCCATTGCCGTCATCGTCGACTCGCTCGCCCGCCGTTCCCGCGTCAGCCACGGACGCGCCTGATCAAACTTCAAGGAGTAAATTCATGACCGACCTCATGAAAGGCAAAGTCGCTGCCATCACCGGCTCGGCCTCCGGCATCGGCCTCGAATGCGCCCGCAAATTGCACGCCGAAGGCGCGACTGTCGTTCTTATCGACCGCGCTAAGGACAAATTGGATGGAATCTGCGGGGAATTCGGCGAGCGCGCATTCCCGCTTGTCGTCGATCTCTTAGACGGCAGGCAGCTCTCGGGCATCCTTCCCAGGATCCTTGGGATCGCCGGTGGGCTTGATATCTTCCACGCCAATGCCGGCGCCTATATTGGTGGGCCGGTCGCAGAAGGCGATCCCGATGCCTGGGACAGGATGCTGAACCTCAACATCAACGCAGCCTTCCGCTCCGTTCATGCCGTGTTGCCGCACATGATCGCCCAGAAGTCGGGTGATATCCTGTTCACCAGCTCGATCGCCGGCGTCGTGCCTGTTGTCTGGGAGCCGATCTACACCGCCTCGAAATTCGCGGTGCAGGCATTCGTGCATTCGACGCGCCGCCAAGTCGCGCCGCACGGCGTGCGCGTCGGTGCCGTCCTGCCTGGGCCTGTCGTTACCGCGCTGCTCGACGACTGGCCGAAGGCGAAGATGGAGGAAGCGCTTGCCAACGGCAGCCTGATGCAGCCAAACGAAGTTGCCGATTGCGTTCTGTTCATGCTTTCGCGGCCGCGCAACGTGACGATCCGGGATCTGGTGATCCTTCCCAACAGCGTCGATCTCTAACGACTGCGATCTCCGCGCGACGCGCGGTCATCAGCCATTCATGCCAGGAAGATGAGAGACCAATGAGCGACGAAGTCCAAACACTGCGCTACGTGATCGGCGTTGACGTCGGCACCGGAAGCGCCCGCGCCGGGGTGTTCGATCTCGCCGGACGGATGCTGGCCTCCGCCAAGTGCGACATCTCGCTTTATCGCGAGGCGGGCTCGATCGTCGAACAGTCGAGCAACGAGATCTGGAAGGCGGTCTGCGAGGCGGTGCGCCAGTCTGTTCTCGATGCCGGGGTAGACCCGAAAACCGTTGTCGGACTGGGCTTCGACGCCACGTGCTCGCTTGTCGTCCTCGGTGGCCAGGGCAAGCCCTTGCCGGTCGGCCCGTCGGAAGATCCGGAGCGTGACATCATCGTTTGGATGGATCACCGAGCCGTCGCCCAGGCGGAGCGGATCAATGCGCTCGGCCACGACGTCCTGCGCTATGTCGGCGGGCGCATCTCTCCGGAGATGCAGACGCCCAAGCTTCTTTGGCTTAAGGAAAACCGGCCGGCGGTGTTCGACGCGGCCTGGCAGTTCTTTGACCTTGCCGATTTCCTGACTTGGCGCGCCACCGGCGATCTCTCGCGATCCACTTGCACGGTGACCTGCAAGTGGACCTATCTCGCCCACGAGAAGCGCTGGGACCCGACATATTTCGAAAAGATCGGTCTTGGTATACTGGCTAAGGAAGGCTTCGCCCGCATCGGCCAGACGATCGTCGAGCCAGGCTCGGCGCTTGGCGGCGGCTTGACACAAGCGGCCGCGACTGACCTCGGTCTGTTGCCGGGGACAGCAGTCGCGGCTGGATTGATCGACGCCCATGCCGGCGGGATCGGGACGGTCGGCTTTGGCTCTGGGCCGACAGCGAACCTCGCCTATGTCTTCGGCACCTCATCCTGCACCATGACGTCGACCCTCGAACCTGCATTCGTGCAGGGTGTCTGGGGACCCTACTACTCGGCAATGGTTCCAGGACTTTGGCTCAACGAAGGCGGGCAGAGTGCTGCGGGTGCTGCGATCGAGCAGCTTCTCTCCTTTCATCCCGCAGGCGCCGAAGCGACGCGGATAGCGAAGGACAAAGGCCAATCGCTTCCCGTCATGCTCGCCGACCTCGCTGCCAGCGGTGCTGGGGGCGACGCGACCTCACTCGTGTCAGGCCTTCACGTCGTCCCCGAATTCCTGGGAAACCGCGCACCGTTGGCCGATCCGCACGCTCGCGCGCTCATCGCTGGCCTGGGTATGGAACGCGATATCGACAGCCTTGTTCGGCTCTACGTGGCGGGGCTTTATGGCATCGGCTATGGCCTCAGGCAGATCATCGACGCGCAGGCCGAGGCCGGGGTCGAAATCGATAGCGTTGTCATTAGCGGTGGGGCAGGGCAGCAGGACTTTGTACGTCAACTTCTGGCGGATGCGTGTGGCAAGTCCGTCGTTGCGACATTAGCCGATGAACCGGTCTTGCTGGGCGCGGCCATTCTCGGAGCGGTCGCAAGCGGCAGGTACCGCGACGTTCGGGAAGCGATGAGCATGCTGACGACGGTCGATGGAACGTTCACGCCGTTAACGGGGCCGACTATTGATATTCACCGGAAAAGATATGCTGCTTTCAAACAGCTTCAGCAGTTGGGTCAGAAACTGCGTGATTGTTGATGCGCGCAAGCGGTCCGCAATCACTCTGCGGGTAAGCCGTGGCGCTTGCAACGTCAAGGGCGCTGATCGCAGATCGCGGGTCCGAGCGCCTGGGCGAAATGCGGATTATGGATCACCTTCACGGGCACTTCACCCAATGCCAGGATTTCTACGATGGCCGGCCTCGTCGAGCCCGACGCCCGGTCAAATGATCCCGGGTTGCAGGCGATCCTTAGCACGCCGATATGCTGACTTGCCGGCGGTGTAATTGCCCGTAATTCAAAAGTTTGACGGGCCAAGTTCACCAGCCCCTAAGCCGGAGTTAGTGGACCGGCGTCGTATTTTGTTCTGCGGCCCCGCAGACGTGTCAACTCAGCTAAGGGATGGCAACGCCATAACCGTTCCGCTTCTCTCTAAAATGGCTCGGGGAGGCGCCAATTATACGTTTGAACGCCCTGCTAAAGGACGCTTCCGAATCGTAGCCGAGCCGTTCCGCGACGGTCGCAACTCTTTGCCCGTCGCGCAACCATTCATGAGCCTGATGCATGCGCATCCGTGCCACGTACGCGCGGGCGTTTCGCCGACAACGCTGACGAAGCGTTGGGCGAAGCCGGAGCGCGATGCGCCCATGTGACGCGCCAGTTCATTCACGCTCCAGTTGTGTGCGGGATCGAGGTGGATCGCGGCCAGCACCCGCCCCACCTCCGGGTTGCGCACGGCGGCAAGCCAGCCGCTAGCATCGCCGCAGCCATGTTCCACCCATGTGCGGATGATTGTGGCCGTAACCACGTCGGCAAGGCGCGATAGGATGCCGCCGGCGCCAACGCGGTTCATCTCGACTTCCCGCATCATGGCGTCGAGCAACGGCGGTATCGTCGGCTCGCTCTTGGCGAGATCGCTGGTGCGCATGACGTCCGGCACGAGATTGAGGAGTGGATGACGCTTATCGACGTTGAAGCGCATGACCGCGAAAAACAGCAGGTTTCTCTCATCGGTGCATGCACACCGGAGATCGACAATGCCATCGCAGAGAGGCTTGCATTCACGCTTCCGGCCATGCCACCGTCAGGCTCGGGTGGTCTTGGCACGATGGCCTCGGTGCTGCGGCGTCCGGCCATCCGGCTCGGCCTCGTCACTATACTCTTCGTCGTCGCCGGTCATTTCGCGGGCTTCACCTTCATCCGTCCGTTCCTTGAAACGGTGCCGCTTCTCGGTGTCGAGGCGATATCGGGCATCCTCCTTGCCTTCGGCATCGGCGGCTTCCTCGGCAACATTGCCGGCGGCCTGATCGCCGAGCGCAACACCACGCTTGCCATTACGCTCGCCGCCAGCGGCATCGCGGTCACCGCCTTCCTGCTCGCCTTCGCCGGCGAGGCGCCGGCAATGGCCGCCGTGGCCACCGCCCTGTGGGGCTTCGCATTCGGTGCTTTGCCGGTCAGCGTGCAGAGCTTCATCACGCAGTCTGCCGCCGATGAGGCCGAAAGCGCCGGCGCGCTAATGTTGGCGACGTTTCAGGTGGCGATCTCAAGCGGCGCCGTGATCGTGGACGTCCAGGGTGCAACAGGCGTCTTTGCGTTCGCCGGCATCGCGGCCCTGCTTGGCGCGACGCTGATCGGCGTCGCCAGCCGCCGTGGGATGGTCGCGGCGGGCTGATATCGCCTGAACCCCGCGCGGCCATGAACCGCGCGGGCATGCTGCTTTTTGTCCAGATGATTGTATCGCTGGCCTCGCCGATTGATTCCCTCCCAAGCCGTTGCGGCGGTATCATCTCGAAGGCGTGGCGTTCATCGTCATCGGCCTGCTGTTCATCATCCTGCCGAAGTCTAGCAAGTCTGGCGCCAACAGATGAAATTAGCCAGGAAGCTGCGCGCAAGGTCGGACGGACTACTTGAAGCCTTCCTCAAGCTGGCACCAAACGGCGAGCAACGGCTGAGAGGTGCATCTTATCGCAAATGTCTGTGCTGCCTCGACCGCAAAAACCGACCCGGCGTCAGCTTTGAGCCACGCCTCACCATCGACGCAGATTTCGGAGGGAGTCAGGAGCATGAAGGCCTTGGAGCGCGCCTGCACGTTATCGGGAAACCGGGTATACGGTTCCATTAGGATCAGGCAAATCCGAATGTCGGAGCGAGTTTCCAGTCCCGAAGGCCCGACCAAAACGCTATGTGCGTGTGCTTTCGAGAAATTCACGCTCGCAAATGGTCCAGACCGACCGCTCTGCCAAACGATATATTGGGTGAGCTGAGTGAGCGCAGTCGCCAAGCTTCGTAGTGCCGGGCCAGACTTCTGAGTGTGGCGTAAAGCCGCTTCGAATGATTGCTTACGCTGCGCCGTCTCTTCGAGATTGAAGACGCCTGTTCTTTCTGTTCGCTGAAGCACCTTGCCCGCAATAAAGCTCGCCGTTGGACTGGCGTTAGAGGAGAGCATTGCTGATGCCAAGGCATTCAGCAGGCCTTGCACAGCATCGGGTCGACGAACTCCTCCGCGCACGGCAAGCCTTGCCACCACACCGTCCTTTTCCGTCACGAGAAGGTCCGCGGAGTGGTCGGGTTTTCTATTCATTCTCTAAAATCCACACTTTCTGCTCTTCAGGGCCGTCCGGGTTTCTGTCGCTGCATTGGGGCCCCCTGCTAAACGAGATCACGATCTTGAGGCAAGCCCGAGCAAGCCCTTGAAGTTTGCTTCCGGAATGTCGACTTACTTGAAATGCCAGCAGCCATTGCCATGTTTGCCGCCATCATAGTTGCACTCGCCGTGCTCTGCGCGATTTTCTTCATACGCTATTATGCCGCCAAGACGCGACTGACCGAAAAGTCCATCGACATGGCAATCGCCCGAAGGCTGTTGGCCTCGCCAGTCATCATGGAAGTGAGTGAACTGCGGGAGCTCAATAGCGTGATGCGGAACCTTCTGATCGACTTTGTTGAAGCTGAAGATGTCAAGCCACGGAGCGCGGGCAGTCAACTCTAATCGAAAGAACGCAAGCAGCTTTTTTCGATCAGGGAGGCGCGTCGACGTGAGGTGCATGCGGAGGCTGTTGTTCTCCTTCGCCGAACAATTCGTTCACGCGGTAAAACACGTGTCGAATAGCTTACGGCGCGCACCGATGTCGCAGCGATACGGCGAACCAGCTGTGAGATCAAATTAAAAATCGGACGCGAGCGATCTCGTCACGAGTTCGGTCAACGAAGGTAGACTTTAGCTCGAGACTGAGGCACCGAACGTCCGCCCACAAATCGATCGCACGCGACATGATGGTTCGGACGGGTGTGTCGAGGACGTCGGCGGCCTCCGCGTAGCTCAGATCCTCTGCCGCCACCAAAAGCAAGACACTCGGATAGTCCGGCAGTGGACGCTCCATGGCCGCAAGAAAATCCTGGTCAAACAATATTGTCCTGACCGGCATCTACTGCTTTCGCCTCCGGCAACTCGTCGATTATAACGATAACCGCGCGTCGTGCTTCCTGTCGTATCCTGTTGACGGCGAGATTGTGAAGAATAGCGAACACCCAAGAGCGCGCATTACCATCCCGTCGGCGCGTCCAGGTCGTGACGACCCGCTCGAGGCAGTCCTGCACGATATCGTCAGCCGCTTCTCGATACGGGATCAGACCGCGCGCCTATCGCCTTAGCGCCGGGATCATCGGCTCGACCTGTGTCAGAAGATCATCCATGTCTCATTCCTTGAGAGGCAAAGGCCCGCAGTCAAGCCGCGGGCCATCGGTTTACCCAAGTCTGTTCACGTCAATCGATCTGCACCTGCCGGACCGTGCCGGGTTTGCCGTCAACCGATGAGGCGAAGACGACATACCTGCGTTCATCCTTGTGCTTGGGCTCGACGATCTGGGGATCGGAGGCAATGCTTCAGATCGTCACTGGCGGCCTGCGGTACGAAAGCTTTGAAAGTCGTGACCGCGTCGGTTGCGGGTACAAGCATCGGTTGCGCTTGCGCCGCAATCGCCTGGGATGTCAGCGCCGCTGCGGCGGGTGCTGCAAGCGTGATCTGAAGAATGCGTCGGCGCGTTGCGACTGTCGATGAGGCGGTCATTTCTTATCCCTCGACTTGGTTGCTGTTTGAGCCGATCTCAATCGTTTCTGAATCGGAGGTGCGTGTCAGGAGACGCAGCCGCGCGGGTCATTGACGTGCTGTTGTGCGACATCGTAGCGGATAGCCTGTCGGTCGAGGATCCGGACAAACTGCACCATAGTGCTCAGAGCCTTCGGGAAGATCGGCGGGTCGTCGTGCGCTTCGTAGGCGGCTTCGTCTCTCAAACCCTTGACGAGCTGGAGCCGTCAGATCCGGCGCGAAGGCGTAGCAAACGCATCCGTCGATCTTGGCTGCCACCTTCATGTCCGAGATTGCCGCTTCGGTGAAGGTCTGGCGATCATCCGGGTGAACGCGATAATAGGCGCTGACGAGCATGTTGGTCGGGAGGGTCTTGTTGTGGTCGGCCAAGGCCTTTTCTCTTTTGGTTGGCTGATCGTGTATTTGGGATGCATCGCGCCTAGGGTGACGCGACCAGAACCGTGCCGGATTTTCCGGGCTTTTCGACAAGTGCTGCAGCCTCACCGACATCCGCGAGATCGAAGATCTTCTCGACTTGAAACAGATCCGGCTTGCTGGCTGCGAGTTCAAGCTCCAGCTGGAGGTCGGCCTTGCGAACTTCGACAGGCAGGCCCGCCCACCGTCCGACCGTCACGCCCGAAATCCGGATGTCGCGCGTCGAAAAGTAAAGCGCGGGTACCGAGATCGGTTGTCCGGAAAGGTCGCCGTAAGACACCAGGCTGCCGCTCTGGGCGAGCAGCCCGACTGCGGCACTGGCCGTCTCGCCGCCGACGGGGTCGAGCACGACGCCGATGGGATGACCGTCGGCAGCCGAGATCACCCTGCCCTGCCAGCCCGGCTTGTCAGTGGAAACAACCGGCAGATCAGGAAACACGACGTTGAGTTCGTTCACGCCCGTTTCCCGCCTGATAACGCCGACGACATCGAAACCGCGATCGAGAAGCAGTCCAATCACCAGTCTGGCAACGGCGGAACCGGCGGCGGTGAGAACGACGACGTCGCGGCCTGGCTCTGCGCCGGATGCCTCCACGGCCCGCAGGAGAAGCGCCGCCGTCAAAGGGTTGACGTGCAGTTGTGCTGCGGCTTCGTCCGATACATTGTCGGGTATTTCGGTAACGTATTCGGCCGAGACGATGACCTTCTCGCTCCATGCGCCCTTGCCGGGGAAGAAAGCGACGCGGGCGCCCGACTTTAACGCGACCTCATCGCCCGCTCTCTCGACGATGCCGTAGCCCTCGAAGCCGACGCGGACACCCTCTTTCGGCAGCGCTGCTCCGGGCTGGTAGCGTCCTGCTATACCGAGAAGATCGCCGTGGTGGACTAGTCGCAGAAGCACCCGGATCAGCACTTCGTTGGGTTCTGGAAGCTTGGGATTTTCGACTTCGACTGTCTGAAGAACGTCCTCAGGTTATGAGAAGTGGAGCGGCTGTTGCCGCTCCTGCTGTGGCGCTAGACCTGGGCCTGGCCGCCATCGGCAAAGAGTTCGGCACCGTTGACGAAGCTCGCGTCGTCGGAAGCAAGGAACAGGGTGGCCTTGGCAATCTCCTCGGGGTCACCGACGCGGCCAAGTGGGATGCGTGAGGCGAGATAGTCGATGAGACCCTGCTGCTGTTCCTTGTCGTCGCCGGCAAGTTCGACGAGGCCGGGTGTGCGTGTGGCGCCGGGCGAGACGACGTTGACGCGTATGCCGGTACCCTTGAGATCAAGCGCCCAGGAACGGGCGAGGTTGCGGACGGCGGCCTTCGAAGCCGAGTAGACGGAGAAGGCGGCGGTACCCTCGGTGCCGGCGGTCGAGCCGGTCAGTACGACCGATGAGCCCTTGCCCAATAGCGGAAGCGCCTTCTGGACAGTGAAGATAACAGCTTTCACGTTGCGGCCGAAGGTATCATCGACCTGTTCTTCGGTGATCTGGCCGAGCGGAAGCATACTGCCGCCGCCGGCGTTGACGACGAGAGCGTCAAGATGGCCCTGTTCCGACTTTACCTGGGCGAACAGCTGGTCGAGGTCAGCGTTGCTGGAAGAGTCGGCCTGCATGCCGACTGCACCATGGCCGATCTCGGCCACTGCCTTGTCGAGCGCATCCTTGCGCCGACCGGTGATGTAGACGCGCGCGCCTTCGGCAGCGAAAAGCTTGGCTGTCGAAAGGCCGATGCCGCTGGTTGCTCCGGTGACGACGGCAATCTTGTTTTCAAGTCTATTGGTCATTTTACTCTCCTGATGCTGGGCGCGCGCAAGGGTTCAGCCCGCATCCACGGCCTTTTGAAGTTATGAAACTGTTCGGGAGGTGGCGTTGGCTGTTGGCCTCGTCGCCGTCCGATGAGGAGAAGTTAGTTCGTCAGCTTGGCGGCGAGAAGCCGCTGAGCGTGGAGACATTATCCATGGGGATGGATGATCTCCGTCGTCACATTGCGTCTGGCATCGACGGCTTCGAATACTTTCGTCGCCCATTCCGTGAAGGCGCGCAGCCGCGGGTTTGGAAATCGATCGGCCGGGTAGACGAGATGCAGTGGATGATTGTCCGGCTTCCAATCGGGCAGCAGTTCGACGAGCGCCCCCGTCTGGAAATGTGGTCTTGCGAGGAAGCCAAAGCTTTGGCCAATGCCGAGGCCGGCGAGCAGTGCGTTCAGGTGTGCGGTGCTTTCATTGACCGAAATGCCGTTTGAGGTCGAAAGATATTCGCGTCGCTCTTGGCCGCGCTGAAAGCGCACTGGAAATCGCTTTCCCGATGACGCGGAGAAGTAGCTGACAATCCGACGTCTCTCGATATCATCCGGTCGCTTCGGCAAAGGCAGACCATCCAGATAACTGGGCGCAGCGCAGATGACGTAATCCAGTTCGCACAGCTTTCGCGCTTTCATCGAAGAGTCACTCAGCGCCCCGCCACGGATGACGCAATCGATCCCCTCACTGACGAGGTCGGCCGGGCGATCGCTAACCCCCAGCATGAGGTCGATCTCGGGGTATTGGTGCTGAAATTCGGAAAGAGCGGGAATGAGGATTTGGTTTGCCAGTACGGAGCCAATGTCGACACGCAGCTTTCCCCTTGGCGCGCTACGGGAGCCTGCGACCGTGCCGTCCATGTCATCGAGATCGGCGAGAAGCTTAAGCGCGCGATCGTGGTAAACGGCGCCTTCGGTGGTCATTGTGACCGACCGCGTGGTGCGCTCCACCAATTTTGTCCCGAGGTGCGCCTCAAGATCCTGCACGAGCTTGCTAACGGAGGAACGGGGCAGGTTCAGCGCGTCGGCAGCCTTGACGAAGGAGCCGGCCTCGGCGACGCGGACAAAGGTACGAATGGCAAGTATCTGATCCACGGGCGGCCTGGCTGATGTATGTTAAATGATCACCATCTATACCGGATCGCCGAGCTCCGTCACGCAAGTTATTGCTTGATTTGGATCCTCGCACTGTCGATGCGGTTTGTTAAGTCGTGGCTCGCCATTGTGAAAACTTTGGCGGCCGCTTTTCCAGCCGGCGACAATCCTGCCGATTTCGCGCACGGCCGCCTTTGGCCCGGCTGCCTCGACGAGAATGATCGTAGCCTTTTTGCCAACCGTAATCCCATGGGGCACACCAAGCTGGCGTGCGGCGGATGATCCGACCATGTCGAACACTGCTACAATGTCAGCGTCGCGCGAGAGCTGGGCGACGTTGGCATAGAGATTGGCCATTCTGATCAGCGAAGCGTCTCCATAAGGCGTGAAGGGGTTGAGCACGTTGTTGGTCGCAACAGAAGTGACGACACCGTGCGCGGCAAGGACATGGGCGGAGGCGACGCCGCGGGGCACCAGCCGGTCGTGAGTGCGACCGTTCAAGAACAGATCCGTCGCAGGCAGCACGGTCAAGGCAATCCCGGCGTCAGCCAGGTTCTTCGCGATCTCGATCACCGATGCCTCGGGTAATGCCGACAGGTTGGTGACATGGCCAATCGAGACCCGGCCTTGCCAGCCGTGGTGTTTCGTTGCCTCGATGACGGCAGGCAGATCGGTCTTGTCGGGATCAAGGCTGAAGTCGAGATGGAAATCGACGGCGACGCCGTGTTTCACTGCCAGTTCGAAGATACTGGCGATGTGAGCTTCAGGAGCCGGATCGGTGTAGGGGCAGCCGCCGATAAGGTCGGCTCCGTCGGCAAGTGCAGCGTCGAGCATATCGAAGGTTTCGGGCTCGTTGGTGAGGCCGTCCTGCGCGAAGGCACAAATCTCGATATCGGTCGCGAAGGCGTAATCCGCCTTGATGCGCTTGATCGCCTCGAAGGAGCGCAAGCCGGCGCGGGGGTCGATCTCAACGAAGGTGCGCATTCGCACCGTGCCGTGGGAGATCGCCTTCTCGACGACGCGGGCGGCTCGCTCGTAGACATCGTCCTCGGTGAAGCCGGACTTGGCACGCGCTGTCTCGCGCACCGCCTCAGCGAGTGTCCCCTCGCAGATCGAGCAGCGATCGAGGATGCAGGCCTTGTCCAGATGCACATGCGTATCGACGAAGCCGGTGAACGCAAAGCTTTCTTTGCCATCGAAATTTGTGACTGTGTCACAGCGCAAGCGTGGCGCGATCGCTGCGATCAGGCCGTCGCGCACCGCGATGTCGACGAGCGCACCATCTTCCTCCAGGCGGACATTGCGGATGACGAGGTCGAAAAGATTATCGAATGCGCTGCTCATATGCCGATGGCTCCCCCATCGCTACGCGGGTCGTGTGCCGCTTCCATCTGCCCGTTCTCCTGAATGCGAATGATGCCCGCCTGGCCGCCAAGCGGGCTTAGCGTGGCGATGGTGGAAACTTCGTGGCCCATGGAACTGAGAGCCGCGAGCGTGTCGGCGCCGATATTCTCCTCGAGCTTCAGATTGTCACGGCTATCGGAAAAGGTGCGGCCAAGCAGGAAGCGCGGCCTCGACAAAGCGGCCAGCGGATCAAGGCCATGATCGATCAACAGGCTGAGCAATAGGGCCAGCGTTTGCGGTTGCCCATCAGCGCCCTGTGTGCCGTAGACCAGATGCGGGCGACCGTCCTTAAGCGCAAGGCCAGGGTTCAGCGTGTAGAAGGGTCGTTTTCCGGGTTGAACGAAATTCGGGCTGGCGGGATCGGTGCTGAAGGCGGCACCGCGGTTCTGCCAGAGAATACCCGTGTCGCCGGCAACGACGCCGCTGCCCCAATCGAAATAAATACTCTGCAGCAGGCAGGCGGCTCGGCCTTCGGCATCGACTGCGGCCAGAAGCGCGGTGTCGCCCTGCCTGTAAGGGGCGGGCCACTCGGCGGCGCGGTTGGGATCGATCGCCGCGGCCTTTGCAGCCAACCGCTGAGCATCGAGAAGCATTTTCGTGGAGTCGTTCCCGAATTCGGGATCTGCGATGAGATGGCGATCGACAAAGGCCTGCTTCACGGATTCCACAAGCGCATGGTAATAAGCGGCGCTGTCCGGTGCTTTGCTCCCGGGCGCCAGTTGCGCAAGTACGGCCATGATGGCCAGCGTGGTCACGCCCTGCGTCGGCGGCGGTGGCGCCAGCAGAACGGTGTCGCCATAGGCGAGCCTCACCGGCTCAACCATACGGGCTCGCGTCGCCGCGAGATCCGCGGCTGTAAGCGGTGAGCCTGCGGCGGCAAGGCCGCGCGCGATCTGGTCCGCCAATGCGCCCTCGTAGAAGTCCCGAGCACCATTGGCGGCGATAGCCTTCAGCGTTCGCGCCAACGCCGGCTGGCGCTGGACGCCATCGCGCTGAAAGAGGTCGCGAAAGCCCGGCCAAGTCGCGGATTCGCCGGTGCGAAAGTCATGCCAGAACGTTTGCGATGGGGTTACCGCAAAGCCGTCTTCGGCGAGTGTGATGGCATCGTCGAGCAATGCTGCCAAGCGCCCGGAGCCGCCCCAGGCCGTCGCCGAGTGATCGAGCACCTTCTCCCAGCTATCGACCAGGCAGGCGGTCGTCAGCGTCGAAGCCGGACCGCGCGGCGGGATCGGGCCGTTGATCTTGGTATTCGCGGCAGCCTGGCCGATGCCGAGGAAGGTGCGCGCGGCGCCATCCCGGTCGCAGACCATCCAGACGGCATCACCACCGAGACCGCAGAAATGTGGGTAGGTCACGGAGAGCGCGGCACCGGCGGCGACCAGCGCCTCTATAGCGTTGCCGCCGCGCGCCAACACCTTGGCGCCGGCCTCACTCGCCTGCCAATGCGGCGTCGTCACCATGCCGTCGCGCGATTGCGCGACGGCTATTTCGGTCTGGCGGCTCTTATAGTTCATCAGCGGACCACGGCTCCGTTCTCTGCGACCAACCGGCCTTCCTTGAAGACCCGGCGAGGCTTCGGAATGGCGACGACGGCTTCCGGGATATGCTCGGCGGCAAGTGTCACGAAATCGGCCTTTGCACCGATTGCGATGCCGTAACCTTCGAGATTGAGCGCCGTGGCGCCGCCTGCCGTCACCACGTCGAACGCGGCGGCAAGTTCTGCGTCGGTGTAGAAGCCGGAGCGGTAGGCGATGATCTCGGCACGGCGCAGCATGTCGCCATCGCCGAAGGGCCACCAGGAATCGCGGATATTGTCGTTGCCGGAGAAGACCGTGACGCCGGCTGCACGCAACAGCGCCACCGGCGGGAAGTTGTGGTTACCGGGCGCGTTGGTCATGATCGCGACGCCACTCTCGGCGATAAGAGCGGCGATCTTCTTGATCGCATCCGGTCCGAGGTCACCGAGACCATAGGCGTGGCTCACCGCGACATGGCCTTGCATGCCGAGTGCGGTCGTCCGGGCACAGATTTCCTCAATGGTCATCGCGCCCATCGTGCCGGCATCGTGGAGATGGATATCGACATCGACGCCTCGCTTTTCGGCAATGCCGAAGACCACGTCGAGATGCCCCTTGATGTCGCGGTCGAAGGAGAGCGGATCGAGCCCGCCAACGAGATCGGCGCCCATGCCGATCGCCTCGTCCATCAGCTCGGGCGTGCCGGGGCTCTTTAGAATGCCGCTCTGCGGAAACGCAACGAGCTGGATGTCGATGATGTCCTTGTAGGCCTCGCGTACGGCAAGGATCGTCTCCAGCGATTTAAGCCCGACCGAACCATCGACCATCACATGGCTACGCATCTGCAGCGCACCGTTTGCGATGCAGAGATCGAGCTGCTTGCGGGCGCGCTCGTCCATCGGTGCTGCGGCCGCCATGTTCTCGGCCTGGAAGGCCACGCGCTCATGCACGTCGAAGCCGTTGGTGCAGGCTTTGTGCGGGATCCACTTGTCGCCGTAGAAGCTGGTGTCGAGATGGATATGCCCCTCGACGAAACTCGGGACAAGAAGCGCGCCGGCAATATCGACGGTCTTGGCGGCCGGCGCGCTCGTGCCGGCCCTGTTGATTGCCGCGATGCGGCCGTCCGAGACGAGGATGTCGTTGAGCGTGCCATCGGCCAGCTTGGCGTTCGTGAACAGTGTTTCGGTCACTCGGGTCTCCCTTGATGTCTTTGTTCTATCGTCACTTGCGATGCTCCTCCCCAATCATGAGGGGAGGAGCGATGTCGTTCAATCTGGCGGCGCGTCGATCAGTTCTGCGGCAGGGTGCCCTGAACGCCTTCGATCAGCCAGGTCATGCCCTTGATGTCGGCATCTGCGAGTTCCTGACCCTTGGCGACCTTAACGTCGCCCTTCTGATCTTTAATCTCGCCGGCAAAAGGCTTCAGCTTGCCGCTGATGATCGCGGCCTCGGCAGCCTTCATTTCCGCGGCGACCGATTCCGGCAGTTCCGGGTTGCTCGTCGTCATCTTGACATAGCCGCCCGGTCCGAGGCCGAGCCAGCGGCTTTCCGGCTTCCAGTCTCCGGCCATCACGGCCTTGGCGGCGTTGATATGAGCGGCACTCCAGTCCAGTTCGAAGGATACGAGCTGCTTCTTCTTTACATAAGCGGAGAAATCGCCGGTCGAGCCGATCGACCAGACACCCCTTTCCTCGGCGGCAAGTCCCTGCACCGGCGTGTTGGGGCTGCCTGAGATGACGTCAGCACCCTGCGCAATCAGTGCCGCGACGGCGTCTTTTTCCTTGCCGGGATCGACCCAGGCATTGGCCCAGACAACCTTCAGCGTCACATCGGGGTTGACCGAGCGGGCGCCGCGCAGGAAGGCGTTGAGACTATAGATGACCTGCGGCACCGGGAAGGCGCCGACCCAGCCGAGAACGTTGGTCTTGGTCGTGCGGCCGGCGGCGATGCCGGTGAGGTAGGTGCCCTCATAGTGACGGGCTTCGAAGACGCCGAGATTGTTGCCTGCTTCGATACCGGCGCAGCACTCGAAATGCGACTTGGGCAGCATCGGAGCCAATTTCTTCAGCGATGCGTATTGCGAGAAGGTGGTGCCGAAGATCAGCTTGTTGCCCTGTGCGGAAAGCTGGCGGAACAGGCGCTCGCAATCCTGCACCTGGGCGATGTTTTCGAGCACCGTCACCTTCACCTTGTCGCCGAATTCCTTTTCGAGCGATTTCCAAGCATTGGCCTGGAAGTACTCCCAACCGGTATCGGAGATGGCGCCCATATGGATGACACCGACCTTGAGAGGTTCTTCGGCGGCGAACAGCGGCTTTGCGCCGACGCCGATCGCAAGCGCGCCGGCAGCGCTGGTTCTCAGGAAGTCGCGTCTGGAAAATGTGGTCATTTCGGTTCCCTCTGTTGTTGTTCGGTTTACGTGACGGCTGTTTCAGCCCTCGGCGGCAAATGGCTTGCCGAGGGAAGCGGGGACGTTGAGGCGCATTAGTGCGGCGTTGCGCGAGATCAGCACCAGCACGACGATGGTGACGAGATAGGGGAGGGCGGACATGAGTTCGGACGGCAGGCCGATGCCGGCGCTCTGGGCAAAGAGCTGGGCTATGGTGGCACCGCCGAACAGATAGGCGCCGAGAAAACAGCGCCCCGCCCGCCATGTGGAAAAGACCACAAGTGCCACGGCGATCCAGCCACGACCGGCGATCAGTCCCTCGGTCCACAGCGAGGTGTAGACGATCGAGACATAAGCCCCCGCGAGGCCGGCGCTAGCGCCACCAAACAGCGTGGCGAGATAGCGGATCGTGTTTACGGGATAACCGAGGGCGTGCGCCGATGTGGGCGCTTCACCGACGGCGCGCAGGATGAGCCCGCTGCGGCTACGGCTTAGGAAGTACCAGACACAGACGAAGAAGGGCCAGGACAGCCACGTCAGCGGATGAAGCTGGCCGAGAACCACGCCCAGCAGCGGGATATTTGCGGCAAGCCTTGATGCAGCCGAAGGTTCCATCACGATCGCCATGCCGATGTAGGGCTTGCCGATGAACGAGGCGAGGCTGGTGCCGAAGATCGTCAATGCCAGTCCGACCGCGATCTGATTGGCGCGGAAGCCGACGGCAAGGACCGCGAACATCAAGGCGAGCAGCATGGCCGCTAGCATCGCCGCGAAGACGGCAAGCCACAGGCTGCCCGTTGTCATCATCACGATGAAGGCGATGACTGCGCCGATGACCATCATGCCCTCGACACCCATGTTCAGCACGCCGGAGCGTTCGGCGACAAGCTCGCCGAGTGCTGCGTAGATCAGGGGCGTGCCGGCAACGAGCGTGGCCACGAGAACGGGAAGGATCTGGTGCATCAGGCGGCGGCTCCCTGCCGGTTGGATGACTGGAAGCGGATGCGATATTGAATGAAGACATCCGTCGTCAGCAGGAAGAAGAGCAGCGTGCTCTGCAACAGGCCGGTGATCGAAGACGGCATGCCGAGCGACATCTGTGCGACATCGCCCGAGAGATAGAGCAGCGCCATGAGGAGCCCTGAGAGCAGGATGCCGACCGGGTGCAGCCGTCCGAGAAAGGCAACGATGATCGCCGCGTAGCCATAGCCGGGCGAGGCGGTGGGGAAGATCTGCGCAAGCGGTCCGGCGATCTCGCCGACGCCGGCGAGGCCTGCGGCGGCCCCGCTCGCCAGCATGCCGACCCAGACCGCGCGGCTGACGCCGAAACCGGCATAGCGCGCCGCACCTTCGGAGAGGCCGGTGACCTTGAGCTGGAAACCGGCGAAGCTGCGGTTCATGAACAGCCAGCCTGCGATGACCGCGCCGAGCGCGAATAGTAGGCTGACATTGGCGCGGGTGCCCTCGATCAGGACCGGGAAGAGGGCATCCGGTGCCAGCGGCTCCGACTGCGGGAAATTGAACCCGGCCGGATCGCGCCAGAGGCCAAAAATCAACCATGATAGCCAGAGGGCCGCGACGTAGTTGAGCATTAAGCTCACCAGTATTTCGCTAGCATTGAACTTTACCCGCAACAGCGCCGGGATGGCGGCCCAAAAGGCGCCGCCAATGGCGCCGGCGATCACCATCAAGGGCAGAACCCACCAGCCGCCGACCGGCCCAAACTTCAATGCGACATAGCCGGCGAAAATGACGCCTACGGTCAGCTGTCCTTCGGCGCCAACGTTCCAGATGCCGGCGCGAAAGCCGATCGCGAGCCCGACGCCGATCAGCACCAGGGGTGCAGCCTTGATCAGCAACTCGCCGAAACCGTAGAGATCAGCGAGTGGTGCGGTCAAAAAGGTGATTAGGGCTTCGAGTGGGTTCTGGCCGGCAAGCGCGAAAAGCACCATGGCCACGATCGACGTGAGCCCGATCGCGATGACCGGCGACATAAGGATCATAATGCGCGAGGGATTGGGACGTGGTTCAAAGCGCATGGGCTAGCTCCTTGCTGGCGCGTTGATCTGGTTCGTCGCCGGCAGTTAGGCCGGACATGGCGATACCGATCGCATCGCGGCTGGCCTCGGCGATCGGTATGGCCGCCGTCAGCCGGCCGCCGGCGATGACGGCAATCTGATCGGAGATCTCGAAGAGCTCGTCGAGCTCCTCGGAGATGACGACGATCGCAGCACCGCGATCGCGCAGGTCGAGCAGCGCCTGGCGGATGACAAGTGCCGCACCGACGTCAACGCCCCAGGTCGGTTGCGAGACGATCAGCACGCCCGGCTTCTGGAGGATCTCGCGGCCGATGATGAACTTCTGAAGGTTGCCACCGGATAGACTGCCGGCCCGCGTCTCGGCACCGGGTGTCCTGACGTCGAAGGCCTTGATGCACCGCTCGGCATAGGCCTTGACGCGGTCGAAGCGGATGAGGCCGGCGCGAACGGCGCCGTTGCGATTGGCGGTGAGCAGCACGTTCTCCAGGAGCGGAAGCGAGGGGACCGAGCCCTGCTTCAGCCGATCCTCGGGAACGGAGCAGAGGCCAAGCCGCCGCCGGTCGGCCGGATCGTGATGGCCCGCCGGCTTGCCGTCGATAATGATCGCTTCAGCATTCGATAGCGGTGTTTCGCCCGAAAGTGCTGCCAGCAGTGCCTGCTGACCATTGCCCGAAACGCCAGCGATGCCGAGAATTTCGCCGCCGCGCACCGCAAAGCTTATGTCGTTGAGCGCCGTTCCGAACGGGTCTTGGGTGGGAAGCGTCAGGCCGGAAACCCTAAGACGCGTCCTGCTTGCCGATGTGTTGGCGCGATGACGGAAGCTCGGCAGGTCGGCACCGATCATCATCCGGGCCACCGAGGCCGGGCTTTCCTCCCTCGGATCGCACGTGCCGGTGACCCGGCCGCCGCGTAGGATCGTCGCTGTGTGGCAAAGATCCCTGATTTCGTTCAGCTTGTGGCTGATATAAAGAATGCTGCATCCCTCGGCCGCGATCTGGCGCAGCGTGACGAAGAGCGTTTCGACCGCCTGAGGTGTCAGTACCGAGGTTGGCTCGTCGAGAATGAGCAGGCGCGGGTTTTGCAAAAGCGCGCGGATGATTTCGACCCGTTGCCGTTCGCCGACCGACATCGTGTAGATATGCCGATCCGGCTCCACCGGCAGGCCATAACGCGCGGCGACCTCCGCGATCCTTCGCGACAACGGTTCGATCGCCGGGCGGCCCGGCAAAGCCAGCGCGATGTTTTCGGCCACCGAGAGCGTGTCGAACAGCGCGAAGTGCTGGAACACCATGCCAATGCCGAGCTTCTGGGCATCGGCGGGCGAAGCGATTGACACCTCGCGTCCATCCCACAGGAGTTCGCCGCAATCCGGCCGTACCATGCCGTAAATGATCTTCATCAGCGTCGACTTGCCGGCGCCGTTCTCGCCGACCACTGCGTGGATCTCACCCGGACGAACGCACAGGTCGATCCCATCATTGGCGACGACGGCCGCATAGGCCTTGCGAATCCGTCGCAGTTCGAGGCGGTGTTCGGTATGTGGCGATAATGACATGATGACAATCTCGGCTACATGATCTTCATAATCACGTATGCAACATTGATGCCAGTCCGTATCGATTAGCGTGTCAATCCACGCGATGAAGTCCTACATCAATGTATTCATTGTCCTAAAACACTTGCGGCATCGAGTGTTACACCCAAACGCGCAAAATAGGGAACGACTTTTCGTCTACATAAAATGCAAAAATATGTATACGTGATTGAAAAAACAGCAGTCAGCCAGCCGCGCGGGCGGAGAAGCGGGACAGAATGGAGCCGAGGTCAGGCTCGATGGCGAGCTCGTCCTCGAACAATGCCCGGTTTTCCACGGACGATAGGTGATCGTCCATCAAGCGCTCGGCAGCTGCAATATCACCCTTCTTGAGCGCGGCGATGAGCCCGGAGTGCTCGCTGATGGCGCATTCGCTCGAATGCGGGCGGCTGTACATGGCGAGGATCAACGAGCAGCGCGACACCAACTCGGAAAGATAGCGCTGGAGCAGCGCATTGCCGGCAAGGTCGGCAAGTTTAAGGTGGAACTCACCGGCAAGCCGTGTCGAAAGTCGGACGTCACCCTTGGCATGTGCGGCTTCTTCTTCCTGCACGTGCTCGCGCAAACTTTTTTCGATAGCCAGGCTCCAGCGCTTGGCCACTGCCTTCATGACCTCGCGCTCCAGAGCGCGGCGCACGGCGAATGCATCGCGCGCTTCCTCAAGGCTCGGCTGCGCGACCGTTGCCGTACGCTTGTGATAGGTATCGACTAGTCCCTGCGCCTGCAGCTTGGCCAAAACGGCGCGTACCAGCGTGCGGCTCATGGAAAAGTGCCTGCCGATCTCGTCTTCAGGCAGCTTGGTGCCGGCCTTGATTGCCTGCTCGATAATGGCCTGTCTGAGGGTGCGATGGGCGATGTCGACGCGGTCGGAATTCGATGACATGGAACTTCAATGAATGTTTCGATGACGTATACGCTATATCGCCATCACGCGTACAACAAGTCTAGCTCTTTGAGAGACTAGTTTGGCGCCACGGCGGACGGCGCGTCGATCTCAATCGAGATATCGTGTGGCAGCGAATCTGCTCCCATCGCGGTGCGGCATGCATTCGGCGTTCGCCAAAGACCTCGAAGAACAAAATGGCGCAGCCATCGATGACGAAAGATGGCGCGCCAAGCTTGGAATGGCGTCGACAATGCCGAAAGTTCTGACGACGAGAGCGTCATGCCGCTCGGTTTCCGCGCATCGGAAGCCTTCCCTCGCGAGAGGTACCGCCGGCGCGTTACCCCGCAACCAAAAGCTAAGACGACGTTTGTTCTCGCAGGCCGACAAGGTTTTCCAACTCGAACATCTTGCGGGCCCCGGCATTGCGGACGATGTCGGCGACTGCCGCGAATTGTGATGCCAGCGGATTGGTCTTGCGCCAGACCATGCCAATGGTCCGGAAGGGACGGGGTTCCAACAAGCGAAACACGCTGACGTCGGCGGAACGCGTCTCCGTGCGCACCGCCATCTGAGGCAGCAGCGTCACGCCGATGCCAGCGCCGACCATCTGCACGAGCGTCGTCAGCGAGCTTCCTTCCATGAGTTCGCGTGGAGGTGCGGCAGCGATGTTGCAGAAGGACAGCGCCTGCTCGCGAAAACAGTGTCCTTCCTCCAGCAGCAGAAGGCGCATTTCGTGCAGCATGTCTGAACTAGGTACCGGCTTGCCTGCGTCCTCAAGGGGACGGACGAGAACGAACTCTTCATTGAAAAGCGGAACTTCCTCAAGCGTCGGTTCCGACACGGGGAGGGCAACGATCGCTGCGTCCAACCTGGCCTCATGTAGGTCCTCGATCAACCGTTGGGTCACCGCCTCTCGTGGCCTTGGGTCCAGCCCCGGGTAGCGCAGTGTCAGGGTCTTGATGACGTCAGGTAGCAGGTAGGGAGCGATGGTCGGGATAACGCCGATGCGAAGGCGCCCCGATAGCGTTGTTTGTGTGGCACGCGCCAGATCGGCGAGATCGTCGACAGAGCGAAGGATGGTGCGCACGCGCTCGGCGAATTGTTCGCCAAGGCCGGTCAGGCGGATCCGTCTGCCACCGCGTTCCACCAGTGGGGCACCGATCAGATCTTCGAGCTCGCGAATCTGTACCGATAATGCCGGCTGGGAGATCGCACAGGCTTCGGCAGCGCGACCAAAATGTCCAAGTCGCGCCAGAGCCTCGAAATAACGAAGGTGCTTCATGGACAGGCCAATCATAAGCTGAAGCTATCAGTCTATTCAGAATATACAATTGGAATTTATCGGCCTTGATGTTTACTTCCTAGGTCGGGCTCGGACCAGACAGGTGGTTCGGTGACCCGCGTCAAAGATGCTTGCGCAAGGAACAATTCGCACGCGACGCCAACGCGAGTTCCAATTTGAGGGAGAGTGAACGTGGACACAAAGACACCATCGGCCGGCAAGTGTCCGGTCATGCACGGCGGCAACACAGCGCTTGGCAAATCCGTCACGCAGTGGTGGCCCAACGCGCTGAACCTGGACATCCTGAGCCAGCACGACACCAAAACCAATCCGCACGGCAAGGATTTCAACTATCGCGAGGAGTTGAAAAAGCTCGACGTAGAGGCGCTGAAGAGCGATCTGCGGGCACTGATGACCGAAAGCCAGGAATGGTGGCCGGCCGACTGGGGCAGCTATGTCGGCATGATGGCCCGCGTCACCTGGCATGCGGCCGGTTCCTATCGTGCGTCAGATGGTCGTGGCGGCGCCAACACGGGCAACCAGCGTTTCGCTCCGCTGAATTCGTGGCCGGATAACGTCAACACCGACAAAGGCCGCCGCCTCCTGTGGCCGATCAAGAAGAAGTACGGCAACCGAATATCCTGGGCTGACCTGATCGCGCTCGCTGGCACGATTGCCTATGATGTCGCCGGCTTGAAGACCTTCGGTTTCGGTTTTGGCCGCGAAGACATCTGGGCGCCGGAAAAGGACGTTTACTGGGGTGACGAACAGGAATGGCTTGCGCCAAGCGATGGTCGCTACGGCGATGTTGCCAAGCCCGCCACTCTGTCGAACCCGCTTGCGGCTGTGCAGATGGGTCTGATTTATGTCAACCCCGAGGGCGTCAACGGCAAGTCCGATCCGCTCGCCACCGCTGCGCAGATGCGTGAAACCTTTGCCCGCATGGGCATGGATGACGAAGAGACCGTTGCGCTTACCGCCGGCGGCCACACCATCGGCAAGAGCCACGGAAACGGCAATCCCGCCGACCTTAGCGCCGATCCCGAGGCGGCAGGTCCGGAAGCTCAAGGCCTTGGATGGTTGAACACCAAGGGCCGCGGCATCGGCCGCAATACCGTGGTGTCCGGCATCGAGGGCGCCTGGACGACCGAGCCGACCAAGTGGGACAACGGCTTCTTCGAAATGTTGTTCAAGCACGAATGGCATCTTGTGAAGAGCCCGGCAGGCGCAACTCAATGGGAGCCGATCTCGATCGCCGACGCCGACAAGCCTGTCGACGTGGAAGACCCGAGCATCCGTCTGAACCCAATGATGACCGACGCCGACATGGCGCTGCGTGTCGATCCGATCTACCGCGAGATCTCGCTGCGTTTCCGCGACGATTTCGCTGCATTCTCGGATGCCTTCGCGCGCGCCTGGTTCAAGCTGACCCACCGCGATATGGGCCCGAAGGCGCGCTATATCGGCCCCGATGTGCCGGCAGAAGACCTGCTCTGGCAGGACCCGATCCCGGCGGGCAGCACGAGCTACGACGTTTCTGCGGTCAAGGCTAAGATTGCTGCCTCCGGCCTCTCCGTTGCCGACCTGGTCAGCACGGGTTGGGACAGCGCCCGTACCTTCCGCGGATCCGACAACCGCGGCGGTGCCAATGGTGCCCGTATCCGTCTCGCGCCGCAGAAAGATTGGGTCGGCAACGAGCCTGAACGTCTCGCCCGCGTTCTGGCCGTGCTTGAGCCGATCGCTGCCGCAAGCGGCGCCTCTGTTGCCGACGTCATCGTTCTTGCCGGTAACTACGGTGTCGAACAGGCGGCCAAGGCTGCCGGCGTGAATATCCAGGTGCCGTTCGCGGCCGGTCGCGGCGACGCCACTGCCGAGCAGACCGACGCCGAGAGCTTCGCGCCTCTGGAACCGATCGCCGACGGTTTCCGCAACTGGCAGAAGGAGCATTATGTGGTCAGCGCCGAGGAACTGCTCCTCGACCGCGCCCAGCTGATGGGCCTGACCGCGCCTGAGATGACGGCTCTCGTCGGTGGCCTGCGCGTCATAGGCGCGAACCACGGCGGCAGCAGCCATGGCGTCTTCACGTCGAAGGTCGGTGCGCTCACCACGGACTTCTTCGTCACACTCACCGACATGGCGTATTCCTGGGTCCCGACCGGTCGCAACTCGTACGAGATCCGCGATCGCAAGACCGGTGCTGTCCGCTTTACCGCGACCCGTGCCGATCTCGTCTTCGGTTCAAACTCGGTGCTGCGCGCCTATGCCGAAGTCTACGCCCAGGACGACAGCAAGGAAAAGTTCGTGAAGGACTTCGTTGCTGCCTGGACGAAGGTGATGAATGCAGACCGCTTTGACCTGACCGCCTAACGGTGAATGGGATACTGCAAGCCTTGAGAAAGAACCGTCCCGCGTGCAGCTCCACGCGGGACGGTTTTTTTGAGGGTGGAACATCGAACGCTTATCGACGGTTAGCCTTTGGGACCGCTACCTGACAGCGCCTGCGACTTGCTGGTGCTCTTGCCGTTGCTTGGCGGCGTCTTGTTCGCGGGATCCTTTCCTGCATGCTCGCGCTCGTGGGCTTCGGGTCCTGCAACGATCACGCCATTCTGATCTTCGTCCACATGCTCCGTCGCCCGGCGATTTGTAACGTCCTTGGCCATGGTCTCAGTCTCCTTTCGCGATACCTTGCACGTTAATGACCAGCCGCGAGCCTTGTTCCATGCGGCCGCAGAAAGCGTCGACAGAAGGAGGTGGTCGTTTGCTTGGGAATATGAGACGTTGCTTTCTAACCAGGTTGCTCAGCCTGGTCGGAGGTCGTCTTCAAAGACGTGGGAAATGCAGCAGGGAGGAAACAATGCCAGATGCAAAAATGATGTCCCAGATGGCTGAGAAGGCGGGTTTTATCGCCGCTCTTGATCAGAGCGGCGGATCGACGCCAGGCGCTTTGCGCCTCTACGGCATTGCCGATGCCGACTACGGCAGTGAAGATGAAATGTTTCGCTTGGTGCACGAGATGCGCGTTCGCATCATGACCGCACCGGCATTCTCGGGCGACAAGGTAATCGGCGCCATTCTCTTCGAAAGAACCATGGACGGAGATGCCGAGGGCAAGCCGGTTCCCGCGTTTCTCTGGGAAGACCGTGGCGTCGTCCCGTTCCTAAAGGTCGACAAGGGGCTGGCAGCTGAAGTCAACGGCGTTCAGGTCATGAAGCCGATGCCGGAACTGGACGGGTTGCTGGAAAGGGCGGTCAAGAAGGGTATCTTCGGCACCAAGATGCGCTCGGTGATAGCCCACGCCAATCGAGCCGGCATCGCCGCTGTGGTGCATCAGCAGTTTACCGTAGGGCAGCGCATCATTGGCCATGGCCTCGTTCCGATCATCGAGCCTGAGGTCTCGATCAAAAGCCCGACCAAGCGCGAGGCGGAGGTAATCCTGCGCGAAGAAATCCTGCGCGAGCTCGACGCCTTGCCGGTGGATCAGAAGGTCATGCTAAAGCTTACGCTGCCGAGCGTCGACGACTTTTACAAGCCGCTCGTGAACCATAGGTCAGTCATCCGCGTCGTCGCCCTGTCGGGTGGCTACAGCAGGGCCGAGGCTTGCCAAAAGCTGAGCCAGAACCACGATATGATCGCAAGTTTCTCTAGAGCACTGGCGGAGGATCTGCGTGTGACGATGAGTGATGCTGAATTCGATCGAAGTATGGACGAAGCTATCGATCAGATCTATGCGGCAAGTGCCGCGAAGTGAGGCCAGAAGCTCGGCATCATAAAGTGCTGTAATCAGGTGCATGGGGAAGCGTCTATCGGTCGTGCCGGGAGTGCTTGCCCATGCATTCCGCACGTCGCCATGATATAATAACCCATTGGCGATGTTTGTATCGAATGGTCACATGAGCGATGTCGAGACGCTATTTGCCGCCCTGCGACAGGCGGCTGACGTAGAAGCTGTCGAATGCATCGAAGCTGCCGTCGTGCGTGGCATCGATCGCGATCTCAACCGTATCAATGTGCTCGCCTTTGCTGGTCGACATCAACTTGGCGAGGAGCGGACGATCGCCGCGTTTCTGCATGCCGCACGGCTCGGCATGTTCGACATGACTTGGAACGTGCTCTGCCCGGGCTGTGGCGGAGTTCTCGACACCGGAGCAAGCCTCAAGGGCGTTGTCCATGATGTCTATCACTGCGGGTTGTGTGCCGCGGGTTATGAGCCGACGCTCGACGAGATGGTAGAGGTGACATTCACCGTGAACCCCCGAGTGCGTCGCATCGCAGCGCATGATCCTGATCTCCTGCCGCCGTTCGAATATTACAGGCAGATGTTCTTCAGTTCCGGCGTTGATCTGCCTGATGATCTCGAAGCGAAGTTCGCGTTCATTCAACTGGAGATGATCGATCTGTCTCCTGGCGAAAAAGCCTTGGTCTCGCTTCAGTTGCCGGCTCAGTTCGTCATCATCTTCGACGCTGTCACGCACTCTGCGCAATTTATCGATGTCCGGGGCGAGCCCACCACCGAGCGTCAGTCGTTGTCGATGGTCATCACCCAGAGCCACGCGCTCAATGAGACGATTACACTGCGTCCCGGCCTGCTCCGGCTGGCGCTTGAAAACCACGCTGACCGCAAAGTGGTGCCGAATGTCTGTGTCGCCGGGGACGAACTGCATGATCTCCTGGGACGCAGGCGACCTTTCCTGACGGCCAAGCGCCTGCTGACCAATCAGAGTTTTCGCGACATATACAGAACCGACACGCTCGACGTCGATCAGCGCTTGAAGATCACCAGCTTGACCTTCCTGTTCACCGACCTGAAGGGCTCGACGGCACTTTACGAGCCCGTCGGCGACATCGCCGCATTCGATCTCGTACGATCCCATTTCCGCGTTCTCAACGAGATCGTCGCCTCCGAGACAGGGGCGGTGGTCAAGACGATTGGCGACGCTGTCATGGCGAGCTTTCCGACACCCGATCGCGCGGTGGCGGCGGCTCTGCGCATGCGCGAGGCCATGCTCCGCCTGAATGCCGAGCACGGCGCCGACGATCTTCTCTTGAAGATCGGCATCCACGAGGGCTCATGCCTTGCGGTCAACCTGAACGATCGTCAGGATTATTTCGGGCAGACGGTTAACATCGCCTCACGCGTCCAAGGCCTCGCCGACCCGAATGTCATCATGACGACGGAAGCCGTGGTGCACGACAGCCGTGTGTTGGAAATGTTGCGGAAGTTGAGCGTTCATTCGGTGTCACGCATGGCCGAGCTTCAGGGCATTGGTCGCGAGGTCAAGATTTTCGCGCTCTCCTGACCGCGTCTTGCTGATCCTATTCAGGAAGGGCGCCTCAGAGCCTCGGTGATTTCAGCGCGCGCGACCCCAATCAGCGTCTCCATCGCCCGGCGTGCATCGTCAGGACTGCGCATCCGTATAGCCTCGAGCACGTCCTGGTGCTTCTGGATCGCCTGCTCGTGCGATTGGCTGGCGCGGTTGGTCAGCCGGAAGCTGGCCAGCAAGGCCGCGCGGATCGCACTGGCGAACTGGCGGAAGACCCAGTTGCCGCTGGCATTGATGATCGCCGTATGGAATTCGAGGTCCGCGCGGCTCCATTCCTCGTTGTCGCGCGCGTTCGCATCGACCATGTCCTCGAAGGCCTGGGCGATCCGCGCGAGCTGCTTGGCGGTTGCCTTCGTCGCCGCATGGGCAGCGGCGGCCGGCTCGAGCAGTTGGCGGGCATCGATCAGCGAGGTGTAAAATGCCTCGTCTCCGCCGATCTCCAACATTGCGTCGAGCACCAGCGGGTCAAGGTAGTTCCAGTTCTCTCGGTGCAGCACGATAGTCCCGGCTCGGGTCCGCGAGCGCACCATGCCGAGCGCGCTCAGATACTGCATGGATTCGCGCAGGCTCGTGCGGCTGACAGCGAATTGCTCGGTCAACTCCGCCTCGTTGGGTAGCGTCGAACCCTCGGCGAATTCGCCTGCCACGATCATGTGGACGAGACGCGACAGCAGAGACTCGCGAACAGACCTCTTTCCCCGGGAGGCGATCTCAACGCCACCTTCTGTCAATTTTCTGTCCGTTTGCGGTATCGCCACAGATTTGTCTCCGATTCCATCGGTCCCAGCTTGCTGTCGGCCAAAGTCCAGTCAAGCAGGGTTGCCGAAAAATACGATTTATAGGCGCAACTGTCCCCCGTCTGAAAACTTTTAGCACAGGATCGGTGCGTAAAAACACATCTTATAAAAAATAAATCCTATTTATATTGACATTGGTAAGACCAAGAATATGGTGAGTGCGGCTGGAGGAGCCGGGCAGGTCCGCGTTCCTGACACCATCAGAACTCAAGGGAGGGAGCGATGAAGCTCATTACGCGCGCCGCCATGCTGGCACTTGGAACACTAGCAGCAGCCGGGCTGTCGCCCGCTTTCGCGCAGGACAAAGACTTGAAGGTCGGCGCGATCTACATGGATGCCCAGGGTTTCTATGCCGGCGTCCGCAAGGGCATTCAGACGGGGGCCAACGAAGCCGGCCGCAAGCTCGATGTCATCGAAACCAATGCGCAGGGCGACGCCAGCAAGGAATCATCCTTCATCGATTCCCTCATCTCTTCCGGCGTTCAAGCGATCATCGTTTCCCCGGTTTCGGCCGACGGTTCCTCGCGCGCCATCCGCCGGGCTCATGACGCGGGCATCCCCGTCGTCTGCTACAATACCTGCCTGAACGACGCCGACATGAAGGAATACATCTCTGCCTATGCCGTCGGCGATCCCTATGATTTCGGCCACAAGCTCGGCAAGGCCGCTTCCGATTATTTCATCGCCGAGAAGAAGGATGCGCCGAAGATCGCGGTTCTGAACTGCGAATTCGTCGAGGTCTGCGTGACCCGCCGCAAGGGCTTCGAGGAAGCGCTGAAGGCCAAGGTGCCGGGTGCGCAGATCGTTGCCAACCAGGAAGGTGCCATCCTCGACAAGGCGGTTTCGGTGGCCAGCACCATGCTGTCGTCGAACCCTGACATCGATGCCTTCTTCGGCGAAGCCGGCGGCGCGACGCTTGGTGCGGCGCGTGCCGTCAAGAGCCAGGGCAAAACCGGCCAGGTGGTGGTTTTCGGCGGCGACATGACGACCGAGATCGCCCAGGAGCTCTCCGACTTCACCGTCATCAAGGCCGTCGTCGACATCTCGGGCCAGGGCCTCGGCAAGCTGGCGCTCGCCCAGGCGATCAAATCCGTCGATGGCCAGGCGCCTGCCGACATCAAGGTTCCATACGACATCGACGTTTACAAGTCTTCCGAAGACGGCAAGGCTTGGCTGAAGGCGCACGCCGACGGTATTCCGTGAGGCCCAGGGGCCTGAGTTTCACGACAATCGAGGCCGCCAGGCAACTGGCGGCATCTTTCATCGATGGAAAGTTTCATGACACAGAGATCAGTTGTGCCCAACCTCGCTCACCGCCCGATCGCATCCATCAAGGGATGCACGCGCCGCTACCCCGGCGTACTCGCGCTCGACAACGCGACATTCGAGGTTGCCGGCGGTGAGGTGAGGGCGCTACTGGGCAAGAACGGCGCGGGCAAGTCGACGCTGATCCGCATGCTGACCGGTGCGGAAATTCCAGATAGCGGTATCGTCGAGGTCGATGGCGAGGAACTGCGCCACTCTGGCTCCGGCCGTGCGCAGGACGCCTTCGATAAGGGCGTTCGTGTCGTCTACCAGGAACTCAGCCTTGTTCCGGGCATGACGCTCGCCGAAAACCTGTTTCTTGGACGCTGGCCGCGAAAGGGTGGTGTTATCCAGTATGCCGAGATGGAGGCGCAGGCGTCCGAAGCGATGGGCCGGCTCGGTCTCGACCGCGCGCCCAACACGCTGGTGGCAAGCCTGAGCCCCGCCGAACGTCAGCTGCTCGAGATCGCGCGCGTTCTGCTTGGAAAGCCGAAGCTCGTCATTCTCGACGAGCCGACAAGTTCGCTTGCCGCCGCCGAGGCTGGGAAGGTCATGGCCGCCGTGACACGCATCGCGTCCGAGGGCATCGCCGTCATCTATGTCAGCCACCGGATGAACGAAATCCGCCAGATCGCGCATTGTGCTACCGTCATGCGCGACGGACGCATCATCGACACCGTTGACGTCAAGGGCGCCGATACGCGCGAGATCGTCCGGCTCATGCTGGGCTCGGAAGGATCGCAGGCCGCGGCCCTGGAAAACAGAAGCCAGGAGAGGACAGTGCTCGAGGTCCGCGACCTCGCGCTGGCGCCGAAGCTCAGTTCGGTCTCGTTTCATCTGAAGGCCGGCGAGGTTCTTGGCATCGCTGGGTTGTTAGGTGCAGGCCGCACAGAGTTGCTGCAGGCGATCATGGGTGTCAGGCGCCAGGATCAGGGCGAGGTGCTTGTCGATGGTAAGTCAGTCCGGCCCGGACACTACAAGCGCATGCTGTCGCGCGGTTTCGGCTATACACCGGAGAGCCGCAAGGAAGAAGGCATCGTCCCGCTTCTCGGCGTCGATGAAAACACGCTTGCGACGAACTTTTCCGGCGTCAGCAAGAGCGGCGTTCTCTGCGCCAAGATGATGGCCGAAGCGACGCGCAAGGTCATTGAACGTCTGCACGTCAAGACGGCACGCACCGACACGCCGATCGGCACGCTGTCCGGTGGCAACCAGCAGAAGGTCGTCATCGGCCGCTGGGTCTATGCCGACAGCCGCATTCTCCTGCTCGACGAGCCGACAAGGGGCGTCGATGTGGAAGCCAAGGCGCAGATCTATGCCATCATCCGGCAGCTGGCGGCCGAAGGGCGCAGCGTCATCTTCGTTTCCAGCGAGATCGAGGAACTGCCGCTGGTTTGCGACCGCGTGCTGGTCTTGCGGGACGGAACGCTCTGCGAAGAATTCAAATCACCAAACATCGATCAGGACGCCTTGATGGCTGCCTGCATCGCCGGACATTGAGGAGAGACGCGATGTCACTCGACCAGGCTGCAACGTCAGCATCATCAGCTAAGAAGTCGGGCTTCAGCTTTTCCCAGCATATGAACGAGCTAAGCCTCTTCGTCGCCATCGTCGTTCTCTATGTGGTTTTCACATCGACAGCCAACGGCTTCCTGTCGTTCAACAACCAGATCAACATCCTGCGCGACGCGGCCACGATCGGCATCGCTGCCTGGGCGGCGACCTTGATCATCATCGCCGGCGAGATCGATGTCAGCGTCGGGCCGATGGTGGCGTTCATCTCGGTGGTCCTTGCCTTCCTCTTGCAATTGGGTATGCCGACGCCGGTGGCCTTCGCGCTGTCGATCGTCATCGGCGCGCTGCTCGGCTCGATTGCCGGCGCCCTGCGCGCCTATTTCGACGTGCCCTCCTTCGTCGCGACGCTTGGTCTCTGGAGCGCGCTTCGCGGAACGGCGCTGTTCGTGACCGACGCGCTTCCCGTCTCGATCGGCCGCAACGATACGCTCGATGCGCTCGATCGCTCCGTGCTCGGCGTCCCGCCGGCGGCGATCATCATGCTGATTTTCTTCGCGATCTTCGCCTTCGTCAGCCGCAAGACCGCCTTCGGACGTTCGGTCTTTGCCATCGGCGGCAACGCGCATGCGGCATTTCTGAGCGGCATCAGCGTCTCGAAAATCCGCGTGGCGCTGTTTGCGATCGCCGGCGCCATGGCCGCGATCTCAGGCATCCTGCTCGTCTCCCGTCTGGGCTCGGGGAACGCCACCGCGGCAAACGGGCTTGAGTTCGATGTCATCGCGGCCGTCGTCGTTGGCGGCACGTCGCTCTCCGGCGGCCGGGGCTCCATGCTTGGCACGCTGCTCGGCGTTCTGGTCATCACGCTCATCGGAAACGGTCTCGTCCTGCTCGGCATCAACCCGTTCTTCCAGCAGGTCGTGCGCGGTCTCATCATCGTCATCGCTGTCCTCGCCAACATCCAGGCGATCAAGCGCAGCATGTCGCGCCACAAGGGCTGATGCGATGACCGTGCTCGATCTGAAATCCGGATCGCTTTCGCTTCGCGTATCCTCAAAGGGAGGCCTGGTCCTGGGCTTCTGGAAAGAGACGCAGGACGAAAGCGTGCCGCTGCTGCGCCCGGCGCCGTCGGTCGAGGCGGACGCACTTTCGTCGTCCTGCTATACGCTCGTCCCCTTCGGCAACCGCGTTCGGGACAACCGCTTCTCCTTCGAAGGCGCGGACTACCGGTTCGAACCGAACACAGAATGGGACAAGCATTATCTCCACGGCGAGGGTTGGCAGGCCGATTGGACGATCGACCAGAAAGCTGATGACCTGGTCGAGATGAGCTTTACTCATAGCGGTGGCAACACGCCTTACGTCTACCGCGCAAGCCAGCGCTTCGCTCTCGACGCGTCCGGCCTGACGATGACGCTCACCGTCGAAAATCGTAGGGACAAGGCGATGCCCTTCGGTCTCGGCTGGCATCCCTATTTTCCAATGACGCCGCAGACGACGTTGCAGGCGCGGTCGCAGAAATTCTGGACCGAGGTCGAGGGCTGGCTGCCGGGCGAGCAGACGGATATTCCCGGTGATCTCGACTTCAGCGCGCCGGCCGAACTGCCGCACCGCTGGGTCAATAACGGCTTCGAAGGCTGGGACGGCAAGGCGAGGATAGTCTGGCCCGAGCGGCAGACCGCATTGAGGCTTGAGGCCGATCCCGTCTTCAAGCACGCCTTCGTCTTCGTGTCCGACACGGGCTTCGATCCGAGCTTCAAGCGCGACTATTTCTGCTTCGAGCCGATGACGCACCTGGCCGATGGCCATCACCTCGCCGGTCTCGGCGATCTGAAGGTGCTGGCGCCGCATGAAAGCCTTTCGGGCAGCGTTCGGCTGCGGCCCGAGGCCATTTGAGAATACACAGACCGGAGTTGGTGAATGTCCGCGAAAGACCGTTATGACTACATCATCATTGGCGGCGGAAGCTCCGCCTGCGTGGTCGCGGCCAAATTGGTGCGAGAGGGGAAGGCGAAGGTTCTCATGCTGGAGCGGGGTCCGGCCAAGGCAAACCCGATCATGCATTTCCCCGCCGGCTACATGAAGTTCCTCGCCAAGGACACGTATCTCGCCATGCACCAGACGAAGCCGCAGCCGCAGCTCGACGGACGCGGGCCGATCGTGCCGCAGGGCAAGGTTCTGGGCGGCGGCAGCACGGTCAACGCCATGGTCTACATGCGCGGGCAGGCGGCTGATTTCGATCTGTGGAACCAGCTTTCGACGCCTGAGGGATCGAACGACGATGCATGGTCGTACCGGGACCTGCTGCCCTATTTCAAGGCGCAGGAGGACAACGACCATCTCGCCGGCGAGTTTCACGGCGTCGGCGGTCCGCTGAAGATCTCGCATCTCGGTCACACCAGCCCGATGACGCGGACCTATGTGAAGACGCTGCAGGGCATGGGCATTCCCTATAATCCGGATTTCAACGGCGCCCATCAGTTCGGCGTCGGCTTCATGCAGCACACGATCGACTGGAAGACGCGCAAGCGCTCGAGTGCCGTCGATGCCTTCCTGGCACCTGTGATGAGCGATCCGCTTCTGACGATCGAAACCGGCGCTACCGTCACCTCGCTTGATATGGATGGCGATCGGGTCATCGGCGTGCGCTACATGCAGAACGGTACGCCGAAGCATGCTGAGGCCGGCAATGAGGTTATCCTGGCGGCTGGCGCCTACCAGACGCCCAAACTGATGATGCTCTCGGGCATCGGCCCCGAAGACGAACTGAGGCGCCATGGTCTGAAGACGACGGTCGCGCTGTCAGGCGTCGGCAAGAACCTGCAGGATCACTATGAGTGCCCCGTCGTCGCGACCACCACGGGATCGTTCGGCTATTGGGGTCAGGATCGCGGCTGGCCGATGATCAAGGCCGGGCTGCAGTATCTGATGTTCAAGTCAGGCCCGGTGTCCACCACGGGTGTCGAGACCTGCGCCTTTTACGATCCCGATGGCAACAACGAGCGGCCGACCATCCAGATGTTCTGTGTGCCGACAGTCTACCTCGATCGCGATGTGATGGGCACCGATCCGGGCGACGGGGTGACGATCAACTCGCTGCTGCTGCGTCCCAAGGCGCGGGGTTCCGTCACGCTGGCCTCAAGCGACCCGTTCGCCAACCCAATCGTGGATACACAGATTTTCGCGCATCCCGACGATCTGAGGCTGACGATGGCGAGCTTCCGCTTTGCCCGCACGGTGCTCGATGCATCGCCGATGAAGGAATTGATCGACAAGGAAATCTTTCCCGGCCCCGACGTTACCAGCGACGAGGCAATCGCCGCCCATTGCAAACGCACCGTCAAGACCGGTTACCACCCGGTTGGAACCTGCAAGATGGGTGCGGACAACGATCCGGAGGCCGTGCTCGATACGCAGTTGCGGGTCCGCGGCACGCGCGGCCTTCGCGTCGTCGATGCCTCCCTGATGCCTACCATTGTCAGCGGCAACACCAACGCGGCCGTTCTCGCCGCCGCCGGAAAAGCCGCCGACCTCATTCTCAGCTAACGCGAGTAAGACCATGAAGATCACAAAGCTCACGACCTATATCGTCCCGCCGCGCTGGCTGTTTTTGAAGATCGAGACCGACGAGGGCATTGTCGGCTGGGGCGAGCCCGTCGTCGAAGGCCGGGCGCTCACCGTCCAGGCGGCGGTCCACGAGCTCGAGGACTATCTGATTGGCAAGGACCCGTTCCTGATCGAGGATCACTGGACGGTCATGTATCGCGGCGGCTTCTATCGCGGCGGCGCCGTTCACATGAGCGCGATCTCGGGCATCGACCAGGCGCTGTGGGATATCAAGGGCAAGGCGCTCGGCCAGCCTATCCACTCGTTGCTCGGCGGCCAGGTGCGCGACAAGATCAAGGTCTACAGCTGGATCGGGGGCGACCGGCCAGCCGACGTCGCCCGCAATGCGAAGGATGTGGTTGCGCGTGGCTTCAAGGCGATCAAGCTCAATGGCTGCGAGGAAATGCAGATCGTCGACAGCAACGAGAAGATCGACAAGGCCGTCGCAACAATCGCGACGATCCGCGAGGCGATCGGGCCGAATGTCGGCATCGGCGTCGATTTCCACGGCCGCGTGCACAAGCCGATGGCCAAGGTGCTGGCCAAGGAACTGGAGCCCTACAAGCTGATGTTCATTGAGGAGCCGGTCTTGTCCGAGCACCGCGAGACGCTGAAGGAAATCGCCAACCATTGCTCGACGCCGATCGCGCTGGGCGAGCGTCTCTATTCGCGCTGGGACTTCAAGTCCGTGTTGTCCGATGGCTACGTCGATATCATCCAGCCGGATCTGAGCCACGCCGGCGGCATCACCGAATGCCGCAAGATCGCGGCCATGGCAGAAGCCTATGACGTCGCCGTCGCGCCGCATTGCCCGCTCGGCCCCATCGCGCTCGCCGCCTGCCTGCAGCTCGATGCCGTTAGCTACAATGCCTTCATCCAGGAACAGAGCCTGGGTATCCATTACAACAAGAGTAACGACATCCTCGACTACATCTCCAACAAGGAGGTGTTCCACTATGCCGATGGCTTCGTATCGATCCCACAGGGCCCCGGCCTTGGCGTCGAGGTGGACGAAGCCTATGTGATCGAACGTGCGAAAGAGGGCCACCGCTGGCGCAACCCCGTCTGGCGTCACGAAGACGGCAGTTTCGCCGAGTGGTGAGGTATCGGTCATGTCACATCGTCTGTTCGACAAGCGTATATTGATCACTGGTGCGGCGCAGGGCATCGGCCTTGCGATCGCAACGGCGTTCGCGCGCGAAGGCGCGAGTCTGTTTCTAATTGATCGCGACGAGGCGCTGCTTCATCAGGAAGCTACAAAGCTCAGGGGTGAGGGGTACCGGGTTGCCGCGCGCGCGGCCGATATCACCGATGCCTCGGCGATCGTCGCGGCTGTCGCCGAGGCGCAAGCAGAGATCGGTCGCATCAATGCACTCGTCAACAATGCAGGCGTCAACGTGTTCTCCAAGCCGCTGGAGACCAGCGACGAGGAATGGAACCGCTGCTTCGATATCAATCTCAAGGGTGCGTGGAACTGCTCGAAGGCGGTTCTGCCTGGACTGATCGATCAGGGAGGCGGCGTGATCCTCAACATCGCCTCGACCCACGCCTTCACCATCATCCCGCATACCTTCCCATATCCGCTGGCAAAGCATGCCTTGCTTGGCATGACCAAGTCGCTGGGGCTCGAATACGCGCCGAAGAACGTCCGAGTGAATGCGCTCGCGCCCGGCTATGTCGCGACCCAGAAGGTCATCGACTACTGGAACGGTTTTCCTGATCCCGAGGCTGCGAAGGCTGCGACGATGAAGCTGCATCCCGGCGGGCGCATCGCAACGCCGGAAGAGATCGCGATGGCGGCGGTATTCATGATTTCGGACGAGTGCCCGTTCATGAACGCGACATGCCTGACGGTGGACGGAGGTCTCAGCGTCCAGCAGCATCCTGCCTGATCCCGACCTGTAAGCGCCTTGCGTTAGCATCGCCCGGTAGCATAGACCTGTGCCGTGTCAAACGTCAGCGGGGCAATTTAGGCCCCGGGAAGAAATGCCCGATATGACTGATCATGCGCCGTCCGATATTTATGCAGTTGCTGACATTCATGGACGCGCTGATCTGCTTGAGGCTCTACTTCGCCACATCGCCACCGTCTCCAGTGAACGCCGATCAAAGCCGATCGTGATCTTCCTAGGCGATCTGATCGACCGAGGCCCGCAAAGCCCCGCTGTGCTTGATCTGGTCGCCGCCACACTTGAGCAGTACCCCGGTTCGCATCTCATCCTCGGCAATCACGACTTCTATCTGCGTTCGTTGCTCCGCGAGGAATTGTCTCCTGCGGACGCCGTCAACTGGATGGATTGGGGAGGGGTGGCGACCGTCAGTGCCTACTCCGCGCGGCCGGTGCCGGATTTCAAGGGTATTGCCGCGGACATCCGTCGCGCTTTCCCCCACCACGCCGTTTTGCTTGATAACGCGCTGACCTATAGGCAGATGGGCAGCTTCTGTTTCGTGCATGCCGGAGTGCGTCCTGGTGTGCCACTCGCTGAACAGGACGAATACGACCTGCGCTGGATCCGTGCGGGCTTTCTCGACCACGTCGACCCGTTCGACCATATGGTCGTGCATGGCCATACGATCACGAATTCACTGCTTCCGGAAGTCTACGACAACCGCATTGCGCTCGATACCGCAGCGTACCGGACAGGTCGCCTGAGTGCTGCCGTCATCCGGCAAGACAAGCTGTCGCATTTCGTCTGCACGGCGCTGAACGCGCTTGGAGAGATCTCAGTTGAAGAGTTGCCGGCGAGCAATATCGCTCGCGCCGCCTCCTGACACAAAAGCGAGTTTCTTGGAGAGCATTCGCAATCCGACCAATCTTACGGGATAGACAACGAATGTCCCATTCGCGGCCACTTCCTGGTCGGTGCAGCCATATACTAGCCTACTGTTGGCAGAGCGTTAGAGTTTCGTTATTCACCTTGATTGGTGCCCACCGACTGCAGGAACCACCGTTAGCTTCAAGCCTTATCCCGACATGGTTGTTGGACGGTCGTAGGTCGCGCTTGATCTCACCCAAAACGATCTGAGGTGCGCACTTCCGCTTTTGACCTGGGCTTTGGCCCTGGGGCTCATGCCCTTTCAGGACATAACGGAGGAAAAATGATGTACTTGAAATCGACGATTGCGATCCTCGCTGCCGGCTGCGCCAGCGTCCTTGTTCCGCCACAGGCATTGGCGTTTGATATCGGCGGATCGAACGGCATCAGCGTCAACGGCAATGGCGGCGGGCTTAACGTCTCCATCGGCGGTACGAACGGCGTCAACGCCACGGTCGGTGGCGGCTCGAACCTCGCCAATGTCTCCGTCGGCGGGACCGGCGGCGTCAATGCCGATGTCGGCGGCAATTCGACCGGTGGCCTTGGCGTGAATGCCACGGTCGGCGGCGCCAGCGGTATCAACAGCGCCACCTCGGTCGGCGGCAGCAATTCGTCGGGCGGCCTCGGTGTCGGAACGACCGCGACGATCGGTGGAGCGAGCGGCGTCAACGCCGATGTCGGCGCAACCGTTGGCGGCTCTTCGAACCTTGCAACCGTCGGCGCCATCGCCAACGTCGGGGCGGGTGACAATACGCTTGCCGACATCAACGCCAATCTGGCGGTCGGCGGAGCCTCGACGGGTTCCAGCACCAGCCAGCCCAGCCTCGTCGATCTCGGCACGACCGTGAACCTCGGCGGCACGACTGGCGTGAACGCCGATGTGGGCGCGACTGTCGGTGGCTCCAACCTCGCGAACATGGACGCCACTGTCAATGTCGGAGGCGGCGACAACACGCTTGCCGACGTCAACGCCAATCTCGGCGTGGGCGGCACCTCCGGCGGTAGCGGCACTGGCAGCATTGTCGATCTCGGCACGACCGCCAGCGTCGGCGGCGCAAATGGCGTCAACGCGGATGTCGGTGCGACCGTTGGTGGCTCGAACCTTGCGACAGTCGGTGCCGTTGCGAATGTTGGCGCGGGCGACAATACGCTCGCCGACGTCAATGCCAATATCGGGGTCGGTAGCGGCTCCACCGGCGGTGGCTCGACGACCGGCGGGCTTGTCGACACTGGCGTGACCGCCAGCATCGGCGGCACAGGTGGCGTGAATGCGGATGTCGGCGCCAACGTTGGCGGTTCAGGTCTTCCGAGCGTCGCTGCCATGGCCAATGTCGGGTTGGGTGACAACACGCTGGCCGAAATCAGCCTCGCTATCCCCGGCACCGGATCGGGCGGCACAAATCCCGGCACACCCGGCGTTCCTGGTACGCCCGGAACTCCTGGAAACCCCGGCGGCCCTGGCGCCGGCAGCGATCCCGGCGATAACGCCAATGGCGACACGGGTGGTAGCAACAGCCGCAACCTGGCGATGATCAACGACATGTCGTCCAGGGATCGCGCCAAGGCCAAGGCAAGCTGCAAGGACGTGGTGCGCTCCGGCGGCTTCGAGGCAGGCCTCGTCAGCCTTTGCAAGATGGTGATGGCAAGCCGCTGATCTTTCCGAAATCAAAAAGGGCGCCGATTTGGCGCCCTTTCTGCGTTCGCTGTTTACTCAAACAGATCGGGATGATCCGCCTCGATCTGCGGCAGGTCCGACAGGATGCCATTGAGGTGCGCGCGCATGGCGGCCACCGCGGCATCCGCATCGCGTCCGTCGATCGCTGTGATGATCGCCTCATGCTCGGTTATCAGCCGCATCATGGAATCGGGGTGGCGGAGCTGCAGATTGCAGACGCGGTCCATATGCGCCTTGATGTCGGCGATGGCGCTCCATGCGAGGCTGCAGCCGGCGCCTTCGGCAATGGCGATATGGAACTGCTCGTCCTCGCGCCGGAATGCGTTGTGATCGTGCGCCTCCATCGCCATCCGCTGCTTGCCGATGATCGTGTCGATCCGGCGGCGCGTCCAACTGTCGAAGCTCGCGCTGGCGCGGCGCGCAACGGCGGTCTCCAGCGCCTCGCGCACGAAGCGCGCCTCCATCATCTGCCGCGCCGAGATCCGCACGACGACGGTGCCCCTGTTGGGGCGCACATCGACCAGCTTTGATCTCCCAAGCGCGATCAGCGCCTCGCGCACCGGCTGGCGCGAGACGCCCATCCGGGTGGCGATCTCCTGCTCGGAAAGTCGCGTGCCGGGCGCCAGTTCCAGCTTGATGATCTGCTCGCGCAGGTCGCGTTCCACCTGGGCCGCAGCGGTTTCGCCGGTCTCAATCTTCAAGGATTCGAGGTTCATGTGTTTCGTCGCCGTCATGCGTTGACATCCAATTTAAACCACCATACAGTACCATACAATTCAAACGCAACATAAATCCGGTGGTCTGAAACCGGGTAAAAAGGGAGGGCCGGCACGATGTGTCGGCTTTAAGGGAAACGTGCTGTCCAATTTCATTGCGCCTGATTCCAGTGATCCGCGGCTGAACATTAAATCCCGCTACCAGATGCTTGTCGATGGCAAGTCGGTGGATGCCGCATCCGGCCGCACGATTGACCGTGTCAGCCCCGGTCACGCGGGCGTCGTGGTCGGCACCTGGCCGGAAGCCTCGGCCGATGATGTGCGTTTGGCGGTTGCCGGCGCCCGCCGCGCCTTCGATACCGGCCCGTGGCCGCGTATGTCGGGTGCGGAGCGCTCGCGCCTAATGTTCAAGGTGGCCGACCTGATCCTGAAGCATCAGGAAGACCTGGCCTTGGCCGAAAGCCTCGAAGTCGGCAAGCCAATCGCCCAGGCGCGCGGTGAGATCGGCTTCTGCGCCGACCTCTGGTCCTATGCCGCCGGTCAGGCGCGGGCGTTGGAAGGCCAGGCGCACAACAATATCGGCGACGATCGGCTGGGTCTGGTGCTGCGCGAAGCCGTCGGCGTCGTCGGCATCATCACGCCTTGGAATTTCCCCTTCATCATCGCCTCGGAGCGCGTGCCGTGGGCGATCGGCGCCGGCTGCACCGTCGTCCTCAAGCCGTCCGAATTCACCTCGGGCACATCCATCCGCATGGCGGAACTGGCGCGTGAGGCCGGTATTCCCGATGGCGTCTTCAACGTCGTTACCGGCTACGGCGATCCGGCCGGACAGGTGCTAGCCGAAGACCCCGGCGTCGACATGGTGGCCTTCACCGGTTCGGTGCGTGTCGGCACCAAGCTTGGCGAGATCGCAGCGCGCAGCGTCAAGCGCGTCGGGCTGGAGCTCGGCGGCAAGGGTCCGCAGATCGTCTTTGCCGATGCCGACCTCGAGGCTGCCGCCGACGGCATCGCCTATGGCGTCTATCACAATGGTGGCCAGTGCTGCATATCAGGCAGCCGGCTCCTGGTTCAGGAAGGCATTCGCGACGCATTGATGGAGCGCCTGCTCGATATCTCGCGCAAGGTGACCTTCGGTGATCCGCTGAACGATCGCACGAAGATCGGCGCGATGATCTCGGAAGCCCATGTCGGCAAGGTCCATTCCTATGTGGAAGCCGGTATCGCGTCGGGTGCCGAACTGCTGCTCGGCGGCGAGCGCGTCGGCAAGGACACCGGCATTTATTACGCCCCCACCGTCTTTGCCGGCGTGAAGCCCGAGATGTCGATCGCCCGTGAGGAGATCTTCGGGCCGGTGCTTTCGACCTTGACCTTCAAGACCGCGGACGAAGCCGTCGCACTCGCCAATGCCAGCGAGTTCGGCCTGTCCGCCTCGGTCTGGTCGACCAATCTCGAGAACGCCATGCAGAGCATCCGGCGCATTCGCGCCGGCCGCTGCTGGATCAACAGCGTCATCGACGGCACGCCGGAGCTGCCGATCGGCGGCTACAAGAAAAGCGGCCTCGGCCGCGAACTCGGCCGCTATGGCTTTGATGAATATTCCCAGTTCAAGGGCGTGCACGTGACGTTCGGGCGACCGGCGCCGTGGTTCGGCTGACAGGGAAGTAAAGGGATAGGGCGTTTCCGCTTTTGGGAGAAAGCGGGACGTCTGGGAGGAAAATCTCGGCCGGCGTGATCTTTGGTCGGAGCCCGCCAGCCGAGACTTGGGTCTTTCGACCCACATTGCACATCCATAAGGGAGGATACGCAAATGAAATTGACCAGGTTGAAAACCGCAGCACTCGCCGCGGGTATCGCCACGATGATGACATCTACGGCATTGGCCGCCGACGTCAAGGCAACGATGATCATCTATCTCGATCCGAGCGTCCAGTTCTTCAACCCTGTGGTGAAAGGCGCCAAGGACGCGGCGGCACAGTTCGGCGTCGATCTCGACGTGCAATATGCCAACAACGATCCGGTTCGCCAGAACGACCTGATCGAAAGCGCGACCGCAGCAGGCGTTGATGGCATCGCCGTCGCCATCTCCTCGTCCGATGCCTTCGATGAAAGCATCTGCGCGGCCGTCAAGGCCGGCATCGTCGTCATCGGCTTCAACAATGACGACCTGGAAGGCGCCAAGGGCAATTGCCGCCAGGCCTATGTCGGCATGAACGAATTCTCCTCCGGCTACGAACTCGGCAACCGGATGATCAAGGAATTCGGCCTGAAGTCCGGCGACGTTGTCTTCAACCCGCGCGAAATCCCCGAGGCGAGCTTCGCGGTCGCGCGTGGCGGCGGCATCGAGAAGGCAATGAAGGAAAACGGCATCAAGGTCGAAACGGTGCGAGCCGGGCTTGATCCGGCCGAAGCGCAGAACATCATGGCGCAGTTCCTGATCGCCAACCCCAACGTCAAGGCCGTGTTCGGCACCGGCTCGGTCACCTCGACCGTCGGCGCCGGCGCTATCAAGGATGCGGGCGTGAAGGTCCCGTTCGGCGGCTTCGACTTGGCGATCGAGATCGTCAATGCGGTGGAATCCGGCGCGATGTTCGCGACCATGGACCAGCAGCCCTATCTGCAGGGCTACTACCCGATCGCTCAGATCGCGCTTTCCAAGAAGTACGGGCTGACCCCGACCGACGTCGATACGGGCCAGGGCGCCTTCCTCGACAAGTCGCGCATCAGCTCGGTCAAGCCGCTGATCGGCAGCTTCCGCTAACCGCGTTTCCTGGGAGCCTGCCGGCCAAGCCGGCAGGTTCTCCGTCTCCAATCGATCGAGTACCAGACCGTGACACCAATTCCTGAGACAAGTGCCGCGCCCCGGTCGCGGACGCAGAAACAACCGATCATCCGGCAGATCATGGCGATGCCGGCAGGCGCGATCTTCCTCGTCTTCATGACGTTGCAGATCGTCTGCATCGCAGGCGCGCTTCTCTATCCCGATCAGTTCCGCTACCTCTCGCCGCAGAACCTGACGATCCTGATGAAGGCGATCCCCGTGCTCGGCTGCCTGGCGCTCGGCGCCGGCGTGCTGATGATCGCGGGCGAATTCGACCTCTCCATCGGCTCCGTCTACACCTTCACCGCCATCCTGATGGCAAGCCTCGTCGGCGCCGGATTGAGCGCCTTCATAGCCGCGCCTCTCGGCGTTTTGGCCGGTATCATGATCGGCCTGCTCAACGGCCACATCACGCTGCGCTTCGGGCTGCCGTCGTTCATCGTGACCCTGGGCGGCCTGCTGTTCTGGCGCGGCGCGGTGCTGCTCTATAACGGCGCGGTCCAGGTCCGCTTCGATCCGGAGCCGATCTTCAACAGCCTGTTCTCAGGCACGCTGCTCGGCATCAATGCCGCCTTCATCTGGATCGTTCTCTTCGTCGTCGGCTTTCACTACCTCGTCCACCGTCACCGCTTCGGCAACCATGTGTTCGCCACCGGCGGCAATCGTGGTGCTGCGGAAGCGATCGGCATCAACACCAACCGCGTCAAGCTGGTGGCCTTCGCGATCGCCGGCGGCATGGCGGCGGTGGCCGGCATCATTGCAACGGCCCGCGTCGGCAGCGTGCAGCCGGGGCAGGGCGCCGGACTGGAACTCCAGGCGATCGCTGCCTGCGTCATCGGCGGACTGTCGCTGCGCGGCGGACGAGGGTCGATCATCGGCATCTTCCTCGGCGTGCTCCTGATCCACACCATCACCGACGTGCTGCTTCTCTTGCGCGCACCGGGCTTCTATCTCGACATGTTCATCGCGACGCTGATCGTGCTGGCCGCCATCTTCAACCATCTTATCGAGCGGCGAGGTCTTGCGTGATGTCGGCCCCCAATCTTCTTGAGCTGCATAACATCTCGAAAAGCTTCGGCGCGCTGACCGCGCTGCGCAATCTGAGCTTCCATATCGGCGAAGGCGAAGTGGTGGGGCTGCTCGGCGACAACGGCGCCGGCAAGTCGACGACCGTCAACCTGATCTCGGGCATCCACAAGCCGACGGACGGTTATCTCAGCGTCGACGGCAAGAAGACGGCGTTCACCTGCCGGTCGGACTCCGCTGACGCCGGTATCGAAACCATCTATCAGCATACGGCGCTGGTGGATTCGCTGTCGATCACTCGCAATATCTTCATCGGCCGCGAACTCACCGATCGTTTCGGCTTCCTGCGCCAGCGCGAAATGCGCGAGATCGCCATGGAGGTGCTGCAGAACGCGGTCCACATATCGGGCATCGATAGCCCCGATACGCTCGTCGGCAATCTCTCGGGCGGCCAGAAGCAGGCGGTCGCGATCGCCCGCGCCGTCTATTTCAAGAAGCGCGTGCTGCTTCTCGACGAGCCGACCTCTGCGTTGTCGGTCCGCGAAACGGAGGCGCTGTTGAACCAGGTGCTGAAGCTCAAGGCGGAAAACGTCTCCAGCGTGCTCGTGACCCACAACATCTACCACGCTTATCAGGTCTGCGACCGCTTCGTGATCATGAGCCACGGCACCAAGGTGTTCGATGTCGACAAGGCGGACACGACGATCAACCAGCTGACCGAGTATGTCGTGCTCACCTGATCCCACCCAACAGACAGAAGGGGCATAGCCCGTGACCATTTCAGTATCAGTACGCCAGGTCGTCGGACCTGAGGATGCCGCAGGGCGCGACACGCAGGGCCTGCGCGACGGCTTTGTGATCGAGCAGCTGTTTCGTCCAGGAGAAGCCAACCTCACCTATAGTCATCTCGACCGCATGATCGTCGGCGGCGTGGTGCCGAACGCCAAGCCTCTCGAGATCGCTTCAATCGCCGAGACCGGCACGGAGCGCTTTCTCGACCGGCGCGAGGCCGCCATCGTCAACATCGGCGGTGCAGGTACCGTCAGCGTAGGGGGGAAGGCCTACGAACTCGGCTTCCAGGAGGCTCTCTATATTGGAATGGGCGAGGGGGCTTTGAGCTTCGCCAGCAAGGACCGGGCCGAGCCTGCGCTCTTCTATCTCCTGAGTGCACCGGCGCATCGGACCTGCCCGACGGTGCACATCACCCGTGAAATGGCGAAGAAGGTGGTCGTGGGCTCGGCGGAGGAATCCAACGCCCGCACCATCAATCAATACGTCCATCCTGATGTCTGCGACAGCTGCCAATTGCTGGTGGGGCTGACCATGTTCGAGCCGGGTTCGGTCTGGAACACCATGCCGGCGCATGTGCATGATCGCCGTATGGAGGTCTATCTCTACTTCGGCATGCAGGAGCAGACGCGCATCTTCCATTTCATGGGAGAGCCGAACGAAACGCGGCATGTCGTGCTGAAGAACCACGATGCGGTGCTGTCGCCGGGCTGGTCGATCCATTCGGGTGCCGGAACCGGCCGTTACGCCTTCATCTGGGCCATGGCTGGCGATAACATGAGTTTCACCGACATGGACAAGGTGCCGATGGAAGACCTGCGATGAGCCTTTTCGATCTCACCGGCCGTTGGGCTATCGTCACCGGCGCCAATACCGGCATCGGCCAGGCTATCGCCGTCGGGCTGGCGCAAGCAGGCGCCGACATCGTCGGCGTCGGCCGCTCGGCGATGGACGGCACAGCGGATGCGGTCACATCGACGGGGCGCCGGTTCGTATCGCTCAAGGCGGACCTGTCCGATACCGGTGAGGCGAAGGCCGTTGTCGAACGCGCCCTTGCCGCCGGCGTCTCGGTCGATATCCTCGTCAACAATGCCGGCATCATTCGCCGCGCCGATGCGCTGGAATTCACGGAAGAGGATTGGGACGCGGTGCTCGACACCAACCTGAAATCCGTCTTCTTCCTCTGCCAGGCCTTCGCTAAGGCCGCCGTGGCACGCCAAGCGCCGGCAAAGATCATCAGTATCGCCTCGCTCCTCTCCTTCCAGGGAGGCATCCGCATTCCGTCCTATACGGCAGCGAAAAGCGGGCTTGCGGGGATCACCAGGTTGATGGCGAACGAGTGGGCGTCGAAGGGCATCAACGTCAACGCCATTGCGCCCGGCTATGTCGAAACCAACAACACCGAGGCGCTTCGCGCCGATGCCGAGCGCAGCGCCGATATCCTGAAGCGCATCCCGGCCGCCCGCTGGGCGAAGGCCGAGGATATGGTGGGCACGGCGGTCTATCTGGCGTCGCGCGCTTCCGATTATGTTCATGGCACGGTGCTGCCGGTCGATGGCGGCTGGCTGGCCCGATAGGAGATTATGATGGCCGATCACTACACGCTTCCCGATGATATCACCTGGACCGAAGTCGCGCCCGGCAACAGGCGCGCCGTGCTGTCCCATCGCCCCGAGGCGATGCTTGTCGCTTTCCGCTTCGAGCCCGGCGCCATCGGCGCGCTGCACTCGCATCCGCATACGCAGGTTAGCTATGTGGCCGAGGGTGCCTTCGATGTCACCATCGATGGCGTCACCACGAGACTCGATGCCGGCTCCAGCTTCATCGTGGCGCCTAACCTCGTGCACGGCGTCGTTGCAGTGGAGAAGGGACTGCTGATCGACACCTTCACGCCTCGGCGAGATGACTTTCTGTAGGGGAATGTCGGGGCGGCGTGGCTGCTGTGGCGGGCGCCGCCCAAGCGACCTGAAGTTCAGCGTCGCAAACCGTCCATGACAAGACGGACGATCCGGTGTGCCCGTTCGTGCCACTCCGGTCCGTCGGGGATCGAGTAGATGCCGAACAAGGCATTCAACACATCCGCCGATGCGATGTCATCCTTGACAGCTCCGGTCGCTGCCGCATTGTCAAGCAATTGGCCAAACGCCGTTTGCAGCAGTTGCGAGCCTTCGTTAAATAATGCCGAGTTGGATGTGAACAGCAGTTTCAGGCTGTTGGCCATACCGCGCTTCGCAGCCATGTAACTGACGAACCGATGCATCCACTCCTCAAGGGCGACCTCCGGCTCTTTTTCTGTCATCAGTTCGGCGGCAGCGCTGGCGAGCAACTCCAACTCGCGCCGATAAACGACCTCAACAAGATGTTCACGCGTAGGGAAATGACGGTAGAGCGTGCCGATTCCAACGCCTGCGCTCCGAGCGATGTCTTCGAGTGATGCCTTGGCGCCGCGTTCTGCAAAAGCATTGGCGGCAACCTCGACCAGAATATCCCGATTGCGGCGTGCATCTGCGCGCATGTGAGGCCTTGCAGGCGCAATTCGCGGCGACTCCTTCGACACTCGAATATTTTCTCCAAACCGAAGACTTGACGATGACCCGCCAGCCACTACGTTAAACGGAGGCGCCTCCGATTTGGCTCGGCGCCATTTAATTCTTAAATTAGTTCGGGGCTGGATGTCATGCTGAAATCAAGGCCGACATCGGGCAGAGTTCAAAAATATGCAGGCTTAATGGCCGCGACGTTTGAGCTTAACACATGTCGATAAGCGGGAGCGTGCAATGACGAAGTCGATCGATTTTAGTCTGCATAACAATCGGGAAGGCAGCGAGTTCCGCATTCATCACAGCCATGCCTATCTCGACCTGCCGAATGATCTGCAGGTGGACCACCAGACGCCGACGAAAGCGTTCTCGACCGACAGTGTGCTGGAGATTCTTGATTTCTCGCTCCGAGCGATGGAAAGCGGACATCGCGTCGCTCTTTGCACACTTGTTGAAATTCGTGGAGGTTCGTCCCGACCACTTGGCGCTCATATGGCTGTCGCCGATGACGGTCTCTATTGCGGGTATGTCTCGGGCGGATGCACCGAAGCGGCGATTGCGGCAGAGGCGTTGCAAGCTCTTTTGGAGCGGCAAGATCGTACGGTCATGCTCGGCGAAGGGTCGCCCTTCTTCGATATCCTTCTGCCGTGTGGGGGTGGTGTCACTGTCGCGATCCATTTGTTGCACGACGTTGGGCCGATCAAGGCCGTTGTCGACTGTCTGCGGCGTCGCCGGAGCGCCTCTTTGTCCTATGTGCCAAGCGTGCAGTCACTCGCTTTTCAGTCGGGAACGACCGAGACCGGCTGGGAAGGTGGGGCCTTCCTGACATCTTATCGGCCGCGCGCAAGGATACTTCTTTCAGGTCGCACGCTAGAGGTCGAGGTCGCTGCCAAGGTGGCGCGGGCAGCGGATTATGAGGTTCTGGTGTATGACGCGGTTCCCGGCGGGATACCCGACGAACACTTGATTGACGCCGACACGGCCGTCGCCCTTTTGCAACATGATCTGGACCTCGAAATGCCCGTTCTCGAGGCCGCATTGCATGCACGGCCGTTTTATCTCGGAGCGCTTGGCAGCCGTCGAACGCATGAAAAACGCATGCGACGCCTTAGCGATCTTGGCTATTCACAGAAAACGATAGACCGGATCAAGGCGCCGATTGGTCTTTTTGGACGGACCCGTGATGCCCAATCGCTTGCCCTCTCGGTGGTCGCGGATATTGCCGCCAGTCGGCAAGCGGCCCTTGCGGAGGCTTGAGGTCATGTGCTCCCGGGCTGTCAATGCGCCGGAAGCTTTGTGTCGAGTTTTGCTTTTTATACGGCGGTACCTATCGCCTGCGTTTCAGCCAAAGGAGATGTCCTGATGCATTTTACCATCAACGGAGAGGCAATAGAGGTCGAGGCGGATATCCGCACGTCGCTGCTCGATCTCATGCGCAACTATCTGGGTTTTACCGGAACGAAAAAAGGATGTGACCAAGGTGCGTGTGGCGCCTGCACCGTATTGGTGGATGGCGAACGTATAAATTCCTGTCTGGCCCTGGCGGTACAATATCAGGGCCGCAACATCACGACGGTCGAGGGGCTCGCGGCAAATGGCAACCTTCATCCGTTACAGCAGGCTTTCGTGGAGCATGACGGCTTTCAGTGCGGCTATTGCACGCCTGGCCAACTCTGTTCCGCCATCGGGATGGCGGGCGAGATAGAGCGCAACATCCCGAGCGTCGTGACCGACGATCTGGCAGCCTCCGATATTCCGATCGATGAACGCGAAATCCGCGAACGTATGAGCGGCAATCTTTGCCGGTGCGGCGCCTATAACGGCATAGTCGAGGCGATCTCCGAAACGCTGGCCCATCGGGCTGCGTTTCGATCCGAGGAGAGGACACGGGCATGAACATCTTTTCCTATCATCAAGCGTCGGACGCCACCTCGGCAATAGCGTTGAAACATGCCGGTCCTGCCGCCAAATACCTTGGCGGTGGCACCAATCTCGTCGATTTGATGCGAGAGACTGTCGAACAACCGGAAACGCTGGTCGATATCACCCATCTCGCCTGCGATATCGAACAACGCGCCGATGGCAGTCTGCTTATCGGCGCCGCCGCTAAGAACACGGCGGTCGCAGCGCATCCGGCGGTACGATCGAATTATCCACTGCTGTCGCGTTCCATCCTGGCAGGTGCGAGTGCACAGATACGCAACGTCGCGACCGTCGGGGGCAATATTTTGCAGCGCACCCGCTGTCGGTACTTTTACGACAATGCGGCCCGCTGCAACAAGCGCCAGCCGCAGGCTGGTTGCGATGCTCTGGAAGGTTTCAATCGGTACCACGCAATCCTTGGCTCTTCCGACGCCTGTGTGGCCACTCACCCGTCAGACATGTGCGTGGCTCTTGTTGCGCTGGATGCCGTCGTTCACCTCCAGGGCACGGCCGGCACTCGCAGCATTCCCCTGCGGGATCTGCACCGCCTGCCGGGAGATCGCCCAGACCTAGAGACCGATCTGCAGCCGGACGAACTGATTACGGCCATTGAAATTCCGGCACTGCCATTCGCGAACCGGTCGACTTACCGAAAGGTGCGTGATCGTGCCAGCTACGCTTTCGCGCTTATCTCCGTTGCCGCCGCGCTCGATGTCAATGAAATGGGGAAGGTGCGGGATGTTCGGCTGGCACTGGGTGGAGTCGCTCACAAACCGTGGCGCGCCTTGAAGGCGGAAGCTGTTCTTAAAGGCCAGACAGCCGACACGGCCGCCTTCCGCGCTGCCGCTGAAGCCGAGCTCGCCGATGCCGTCGGTCTGCGCGACAATGCATTCAAGATCGAACTGGCGAAACGCACGATCGTTGCCGTTCTCGACGAATTGAAGGGAGACAACGCATGAGCGCTCAACCTCAGACCGGAGTCAAAACATCCGGACGCTGGCAACCTGCCGTGACCACCGATCCGATGCTGCACAAGCATGGTGCGCTTGGTCATCCCGTCTCGCGTATCGACGGTCCGTTGAAAGTTCAGGGGAAAGCGCGTTTCGCAGCAGAGTTTCCCTATGAAAATATCAGTTATGCAGCGCTTGCCTATAGCAGCATCGCACGTGGCCGGATCACATCGCTTGACTTGGTTGCAGCAGAAAGTGCGCCAGGCGTCATTCTTGTCATGACTTATCACAACGCACCGCGAATGAAAGCGCCGTCGCTGATGATGTCGTCGCCGACCGCGGCCGGTTCGAGCGATCTGCCGGTGATGCAAAACGACGAAATCCACTGGAACGGCCAGCCGATCGCGCTCGTTCTGGCTGAAACGCAGGAACAGGCGGACTACGCTGCCTCGCTCGTCAAGGTAGCCTATGCGAGCCTGCCGGCCGTTCTCTCCTTCGAGGAGGCAAAGAAAACGCCGCGGCAATTGGAAACGCTGCTTGGTCAGCCGCCGCTGCTTGAGATCGGCGATGCCGAAACGGCGCTGGCGAACGCTGCAGTCAAGGTGGATGTTACCTACCGCACGCCGCGCCATAACCACAATGCCATCGAGTTGCATGCCGCCACCGTCGCCTGGAACGGCGATGAACTGCATCTGCACGATGCCAGCCAATTGCTCGATCTGACGGCTGGCCAGCTCGGCGACATATTTGGTCTCGAACCGGACAAGGTGCGGGTGACTTCTCCATATGTCGGAGGCGGTTTTGGCGGCAAGTGTCTCTGGGACCACCAGATCCTCGCTATTGCCGCGTCGAAAATGGCGGGACGGCCGGTGCGCATCATGCTTTCCCGCGAAGGTGTCTTTCGTATCGTCGGCGGCCGTACGGTGACGGAGCAGCGGGTGGCGCTCGGCGCGAGTTCTGATGGAAAGCTGGAAGCGCTGATCCATACAGGTACCGCGGCAATGACACCACACAATTCCTGTCCCGAACAGTTCACCTTTCCGGCCCGCCATCTCTACGCGGCCAAGACTTTCAAGCTTGAGCAGGACGTGGCCGACATGGACATGCTCGTCAACACATTCATGCGGGCGCCAGGCGAGTCTGTCGGAACTTTCGCTCTCGAATGCGCGCTTGACGAACTGGCCGAACAGCTGAAGCTCGACCCGATCGAATTGCGCCGTCGTATTGAACCGGAAAAAGATCCGACCACCGGTAAGCCGTTTTCATCGCGTTTCCTAATCGAGGCTTATGAGAATGGCGCCGAACGTTTTGGATGGCAGAACCGCAGCGAAACGCCACGCCAGAAACGCGAAGGCGAATGGCTGATTGGCATGGGCTGCGCCACGGCAACCTATCCCTATCACCGCTTTCCCGGCGGTGCAGCGCGGATCAGGTTGACGGTGGAGGGGCACGTTACCGTTTCGACCGCCGTCCATGACATGGGCATGGGAACGGCGACGGCCCAGGCGCAGCACATCGCTGCCCGCCTAGGCGTGCCGTTCGAAAATGTCACCTTTGAATATGGCGACAGCAGCCTACCACGCGGGGTGATTGCCGGCGGCTCGACGCAGACGGCTTCCATCGGCGGGGCGGTGATCGCCGCGACCGAGGTGTTCGTCGAGGAACTGGTCAAACTTGCCGGCAATGATTCGCCGCTCGCCGGTCTGTCGCTCGCCGATGTCGAGCCGCGAGACGGCGGGCTTGGCCATCGCGACAACGCCGATCGGTTCGAAAGCTACCAGTCCATCCTTTCCAGGGCTGGACGTGACGAACTCGTGTGCGAGGCGGATGCGCCGGCGCCGGCGGAGATGGAAGTCTTTTCCATGCATTCCTATGGCGCCCAGTTTTGCGAGGTGCGGGTCAGCGCGATTACCGGTGAAATTCGGGTGTCACGTTTCCTGGGTTCCTATGACGCTGGCCAGATTCTAAATTCCAAGACAGCGATAAGCCAGTTCAAGGGCGGCATCGTCATGGGCATCGGGCTTGCGCTGACCGAGGAAACCAATTTCGACGAGCGGACCGGCCGTGTCGTGAATGCCTCGCTTGCAGAGTATCACGTGCCGGTACAGATGGATGTTCCCGCGATCGATATCATCTATACCAACAAGCCTGATCCTCAGGCGCCGATGGGCGCGCGCGGCATTGGTGAAATCGGCATCACCGGCGTCGGCGCGGCTGTCGCCAACGCCGTCTATAACGCCACCGGGATCCGTATCCGTGACCTGCCCATAACCTTGGACAAGGTCATGGTGGCGCCAGAGGCCTAAGGCGACTGGCGTTCAGTTGAAGAGCGCCTAAGCCGATTGTCTCAAAATGATCTCGGCATTCAACAGGACCTGTTCGGGTCCGTTGGATGCCGAACCCTCGGCTTCCTGATCCAGTTTCTGCAGCAGCAGTTGCATGGCAATGCGACCGATGTCGTTGTAGCTCTGCGCCACGGTGGTGATCGGCGGGCAGGCATAGCGGGACAGCGGGTGGTCGTCGTGGCCGGCGATGCGCAGGCTACAATCGGGCGTGCGGCCAATTTTAACGCCAGCCTGAAATGCCGCCGCTATGGCGCCGAATGCCACGCGGTCGTTAGCGCAAAGTATGGTCGTGGTCGGAAAGCCTCCGCTCTCGAGAATACGCTTCGTCTCGTCATAGCCGAATTTCTCGAAGTCCCAGCCGGCTGCCCTCTCGATCGGCAGTACGATTGGCTCCATCCGAAGCTCCGCCATCGCCTCGATATAGGCCGTCTCGCGGGTCGACGCATTGGTGTTGACCGAGGGCATGCCGAGATAGCATGGCGGCTCTCCCGACCGGCAGAGATAATCCACGATCAGCTGGAAGCTCTGGCGGTTGTTGGTGCCGACGAAGGGAGAGACATCGTCCAGCGGCGAATCCACGAAGATCAGCGGGATCGACGCCGACAGCGCAAGTAGCGTCTCGTGGTGCGATTGCACGCCGAGCGGGGCGATGATGGCGCCAGCGACGTTCATCGACTTTAGCGTTTCGATCGCGCGCGCTTCCATCAAGGCGTTGCCATCCGACGACAACACGAAGGCGAGAAAGCCGGCATCATTGGCGATGAGCTCGACGCGGCGCGTCAGCGCCATGTAGAACGGGTCGGTCGAGTTGGGAATGATGATCCCGATGATGTTGCTGCGCCGGCGATTAAGATTGACGGCAAAGAGGTTGGGGCGAAAGCCGCTCTCCTTGAGGGCGGCTTCGATGATGTCACGGGTCTTGCGACGCACGGAGGTCGGGTCGTTGAAGTACTTCGAGACCGTCGGCCGCGATAGGCCGACATACTCGGAAAAGTCCTCCATCGTTCTAATCGGCCTGTCTGACAAACGCGCGTCCCACTCATTTTCTATTTAATCGGTTGAAATCGTTGATGCAGTTCAATCAAAACTTTTGCGCCGGTGCAAGCCGCGCCTTAAGCGCGGCAGGCTTCGAAATAATCTTCCAATACGCGGTCGATGGCCGCGAGCGCCAGCGAGCGGGCATCCGGCTTGACCTTGCCGTCACGCGCGCCGAGATAGGCGCCGGTCAGGTACTGGTTGATCATGGTCTCCGGGATCTGCACGCCATCGAGCATCGAGAACAGTGCCTTCACCGCCGCGTCGATCTCCGGCTGCGGCCAATAATAGCGGATACGGTCACTGTAGCTGAAGTGGCGCTGGATGTGCTGCTCGGCGTCCGTGCCGTGATAATACTTGTCCCAGTTCTTCGGATCCGCGGTCAGAACGCGCTCGATGGTGGCAACCAGCGTCTCCTCGCGCATGTCTGGAAACAGGAACGCAGCGATCTGGTCTAGCCCGTAATAGGCTTCGCGCAGCGCGAATGTCAGACCGGGGCCAACCTTCAGGATAGCGAAACCGTCCAAGACGAGCTGCCGCAGCATGTCGGGGGTCTGGTAGTCGGTGGAGTGGGCCTCGAAGACCATCCCCGGCAGATCCGAAAGCGTGGCGCTCAGCGTCGCGGCTTTTCCGGGTGCGTAGGCAATGACGTTTTCATTGCCGAATTCCACGCCCGGCTGGACCACGGCGCCGACCACACGAGAGAACGCGTCCGACACGCCGGCGGCCTCGAAAGCCTTGCGGTGGATGGCAATGGTTTCGCGCGCGGCGTCCGGCTTGGTCACCTCGAGCTCTTCGATCTCTTCCATGGCGCCGCCGGGGATCGGCACTTCCGTGCCGACGATGTAAACAGGCTTGATGCCATCCGAGCCCTTCAGTGCCGCCTCGGCCACGGAGGCGAGCTTCGCTGCGCGCTCAGCGGTGATCGCGTCGGGCAGGGCGACCGGCTCGCCGGCGCAGCCCATGCTGGTATCGAGATGCAGCTTGGTGAAGCCGGCCTTGACGAAAGCCTCGATCATCACGCAGGCCTTGGCCATCGCCTCGTCGGCGGGCAGGCTCTTCCATGGATTGGGGCCGAGATGATCGCCGCCGAGGATCAGCTTCTCCAGCGGAAATCCGGTATCGGCAGCGATCTTTTCCACGAAGGCGCGGAAGTCGGCTGGCGTCATGCCGGTATAGCCGCCGTCCTGGTTCACCTGGTTGCAGGTGGCTTCGACGAGCAAGTGGGCATCCTGCTTCAGCGCGTGCAGCATCGACGCCTCGATGACGAGAGGGTGAGCCGAGCAGATCGAGGGAATGCCCTTTGCGCCATTGCCGTGGCGCCATTGTGCGATATCCGTGAGGTAGCTCTTCTGCATGTCAGGCTTGTCCTTGCGCTTTGATGAGGGCGTCGAGTTCGGCTTGGGTGGATGCGCCTTCCATCGGGCCGGCCTTGGTGACAGCGCGGGCGCCGGAGGCGTTGGCGTAACGCAACGCTTCGGCCGGGTGCATTCCCTTCAGCCAGAAGGTGACGAAGGTCGCGCCGAAGCAGTCGCCGGCACCGGTCGGGTCGACTTCCTCCACCTTGTAGCCCGCGAGATCGATCTGGGTGGTCTTGTCGAAATAGCTGGAGCCCTTCTCGCCACGCTTGATGACGATGGCCTTGATGCCCTTTGCGAGCAATTCGGCGACCGCTTCCTTCTCCGTCTTTGCCTCGGCGAACAGAAACAGCTCCTCGCCGCTCGGCATGAAGAGATCGGTAACCGATAGAACGGTCTGCAGCGCCTCGCGCATGCCCGGGCTGTCGAGAATTTCCGGGCGCAGATTGGGGTCGAAGGACACGGTGCCGCCGCCGGCCTTGATGCGTTCGACGGCGGTGAGGATGCTCTTCACCACGCTCGGGGCGTAGAGAGCGGTGCCCATGACATGCATGTGCGTGCAGCCGTCGATCAGCGCCAGCGTCTCATCCGACAGCTCGATCTCGCCGCATGCGCTGTGGCGGATGTTGAAGACGAAAGCGCGACTGCCGTCTTCGCGGTAGCGCACGAAGGCGCTGCCGGTCGTGCCCTGTGGCACGACTTCGATGCCGGAGACGTCGACACCGTCCTCGGTCAGGCGGTTGATGTTGACCCAGCCGAAATCGTCATCGCCGACGCGCGAGATGATCGCGCATTCCTGGCCGAGCTTGCCGACCTGGTCGATGAAGATCGCAGGCGCGCCGGAAGGGAAGGGGCCGATCAGCGGCACGGCTTCGCGAAAGCCGTTGCCGCGATTGGTGGCGACGATTTCGACCAGGATTTCGCCGATGGTGAGGATTTTCGACATGGCTATCTGCTCTTGAGGATTACTGCTTGGCGCGCTTCGAGCGCACGTCGAGATAGACGGCGACGAGGATGACGAGGCCCTTGACGATGAGCTGGTAGAAGTAAGGCACCGACAGCATGTTCATGCCGTTGTTCAGCACGCCGATGATGAGCGCGCCGATCAGCGTGCCGATCATGGTGCCGACGCCGCCTGCCAGGCTCGTGCCGCCGAGAACGGCTGCCGCGATGGCGTCGAGCTCGTAGCTCATGCCGGCGTTGGTCTGGGCCGAGAACAGGCGCGAGGACAGCAGGATGCCGCTGATCGCCGCCATGATGCCCGAGATCATGAAGATGATGATCTTCAGGCGATCGACCTTGATGCCGGAATAGAGCGCCGCCTCGCGGTTGCCACCGGTCAGATAGGCGCGGCGGCCGAACTTGGTCTTGCTGAGCAGGATGTGGTTGAACAGGAAGAGTACCGCGACGACCCAGATGACGATCGGGATGCCGATGAAGCTCTGCGTGCCGATGGCCGTCCAGGTCGGCTCCATGATCATGGCCGGTGCGCCGTTCGTCGGCAGGCTGACCATGCCGCGATAGATGCCCATCGTGGCCACGGTGACGATGAAGGAGGGGAGCAGGAACTTCGCGGTCAGGACGCCGTTGGCGAGACCCAACAGCGCGCCGGCTGCGAGCGTCAGCACGAGTGCGGGGACGAAGCCCATGCCGAAGGCGAAGCACTGCGCGCCGACCATGCCGGCGACCGCGATGATCGAGCCGATCGAGAGGTCGATCTCACCGAGCAGGATCACCCAGGTCATCCCGAAGGCGGCGATCGCGATGACCGAGACCTGTTGCAGCACGTTCAGAAAATTGGCAACGGACATGAACCGTTGATTGGTGATCGAGAAGATCACGCAAAGGACGATCAGCGATAGGAAGATACCGCCATACTGCTTCATTACCTGCCGGAATGCGGCATTGGCTGCGTGTCTGTCGCTCATAATACAAATCCCGTAGCAAAGCTCATGATCTTCTCCGGTGTCATCTGATCGCCGGCAACGATGGCGGTGGCCCGCCCTTCGCTCATGACGACGGCGCGGTCGCTCATGCCGATGACTTCGGGGAGTTCGGAGGACACCAGCAGGATTGCCGTGCCTTCCGCCGCCAGCTGGCGGATGATCTTGTAGATTTCGAATTTGGCGCCGACATCGACGCCGCGTGTCGGCTCGTCGAGGATGAGGATCCTCGGTTTCGTCAGCAGCCACTTGGCCAGCACGATCTTCTGCTGGTTGCCGCCGGACAGCGATCCCGCCAAGGTATCTAGCGACGCCGTCTTGATGGCGAGCCGGCCGACTTCCACCGTCGCGTCGTCGCGTTCGCGGCGGCGCCTGAGGAAGCCAAAGGGGCTGGAATAGTTGTCGAGCGCTACCATCGAGATGTTGCTCTCGACGCTGTGGCTGAGCACCAGCCCTTCTTCCTTGCGGTTCTCGGTGACGAAGCCGATGCGCCGGTTGATGGCATCGACGGGGGAGGTGATGGTCACCGCGCTGCCGTCGATCGAGATGGTGCCGGAGGTCGGCTGCGTCATGCCAAACAGCGTCTTCATCACCTCCGAGCGGCCGGAACCGATCAGACCGAAGAAGCCGAGGATCTCGCCGGGGCGCACATCGAAGGAGATATCCTCGAACTCGTCGTGGCTGGAGAGCCCGCTCACCGCCAGAACCGGCTTTTCGGTAAGCGCTGGAGCGGGTACATCGCGCGGCGGATAAATCTCGTTCATGTCGCGGCCGACCATCAGGGCGATCAGCTCGTCGATTGTGGCTTCGGACTTGTCGCGCGTGGTGATGTAGCTGCCGTCGCGCACGACGGTGATGTCGTCGCTGAGCCGCATGATCTCTTCCATGCGGTGCGAGATGTAGATCACGGCCACGCCGCGCGCTTTCAATTGCGCGATGATCTCGAACAGGATTTCGGCTTCGCTGTCGCTAAGCGAGGACGTCGGCTCGTCGAGGATGACGACCTTGGCGTCGATGCTGAGGCCCTTGGCGATCTCGACCAGCTGGCGCTGGGCGATCGACAGGTCGCCGACGCGCTCCTGGACGGATATCGGCAGCTTCAGATCGGCGACGATCGCGGCTGCCTGGCGCACCAGCGCCTTGTCGTTGATGAAGCCGGCCCTGGTCGGCTCGCGGGTCGCGAGAATGTTCTCGGCCACGCTCAAATTGTTGCAGAGGCTGAGCTCCTGGAAGACGATCGTCAGACCCGCTGCCGCCGCATCCTGCGGATTGGCCGGCGCATAGGGTTTGCCGTCGAGGAGGATTGACCCCGATGTCGGCTGGTAGACGCCGGCGAGGATCTTCATCAGCGTCGATTTTCCGGCGCCGTTTTCGCCGAGGATCGTATGGACCCTGCCGGGCCGAACCTTCAGCTGCATGCTTTTCAACGCGGTCACCGCGCCGAAAACTTTCGTAATGTCCTTGATCTCAAGGATCGCGTTGTCGCCGGAGGTTTCCATGGCGTCACCTTTCACCAAGAGCCGCAGGCATCGGATGGATGCGTGGGGCGCTCTGATTTATCGCGGAGATGTCGCTGCTTTCCGGCGGCCGGTCCTTCAAAGAGCCCGGCCGCCGGAAGGAGCGGTCACTGTGCGATACTTGGGACCTTCGCACAGTGCGCCTTGGGAGGACTTACTGCTTCTTGACGTAGACGCCGGGAACGATCGGCTGCTCGGCAGGCACGTCCTTGCCGGCCTTGAGGTCCAGCGCGGTATCGACGGCGAGCTTGCCCATCTGGTCCGGGAACTGCTGGATCACGCCAACCATGTCGGGATCGCTGTCGACAGCCTTGATCGCCTCAGGCATGCCGTCGAAGCCGACGACCTTGACCTTGCCAGTCAGGCCGGAAGACTTGACCGCAACCGCTGCAGCAAGAGCCGCGTCGTCACCGAAGCCGAAGATGCCGTTGATGTCAGGGTTTGCCTGCAGCATGTTCTGCGCAACAGCGAGAGCCTCGGCGCGGGTGATGCCGGTCTGGATCGAAACGATCTTGATGTCGGGGTGCTTGGCAATGGCTTCCTTGAAACCGTTGACGCGGTTCACGACCGACTGGACCAGCGGATAGTCGATGATCGCGACATTGCCCTTGCCGCCGAGCTGTTCGGCCATCAGTTCGCCCGCCTTGACGCCACCGGCGTAGTTGTCGGTGCCGATGTAGGACGAAACCTTGGCGCCTTCGACAGGAACGTCGACGGTGATGACCTTGATGCCGGCTGCCTCAGCGCGGGCGACGGCTGCGAGCGCGCCCTTGCTGTCAACAGGCGACATGATGATGACGTCGACGCCCTTGACGATGAAGTCTTCGATGTCGGCGAGCTGCTTGTTCAGGTCCTGATTGGCAATCGCGATCTCTACGGAGACGTTCTTCGCCTTGGCTTCAGCGGTGATCGCCTTTGCGAGCTCGTTGTAGAAAGGATGCTGCTGCGTCAGCAGCGATGCGCCAATACCCTCGGCCTGCGCGGTGACGGCGACCAGCGTGAACGCGGCGGAGACGAGCAGCGACTTTGCGATGCGAGAAATAGTCAATTCTTCCTCCCGGAAACGTATCGAGGCCTGTGCTTGGGACCGCCGGATCTGGCCGCCTCCTGAGCCAACCGACGCCGCCTATTCATCACTAAACTTTGCGCGCGTCAACTTTAAAATCGATATGCGTCAAATTGAGTTGGGATGTTGCGTGCACGTGATTGCGCCACTCATACCGATGCATGAGGTGATGCGTTTCGCAATTCGGCGCGTCGGTGCCAGGTGACGAAGGTAATTATCGCTGGTGCTTCAGGCTGTTGCTGACAGTCAGAGCCGTGGTCTTAGAAGCTCGTTACGAGGTTCATCTGGATGGCGTTGGAGCGAAGGCCTTTGCCGAATTCGCCGGAATAGTTCAGCGTTAACCGCGCGGACTTTGAGAGCTTCGCGGAGACGCCGATCTCCGCCACGACGGAATCACGAGGTATCTCTGTGCCCTCGATTATGAAAGGCGAGCCACCCGAAAACGCCATGCGCGAGTACGGCGTTACGTCGCCTGCGATATGCCGCCAGCCCAGCAAGCCGGAAACGGAGAGAGGCAATTCGTTTTCGGGCCAATCCATCGCCCAGCGCACTCCGACCGTCGATGAGGTGATCGCGGCGTTTCCACCGGCTACCGAGAGTGCGGCGTCGCCACCCTGCTCCTGGAAGCCATCAGTATCGAGATTGATGTAGGCCAGATTCGCGAACGGTTGAACTTTGACCGTGTCCCACTCGTAGGTCCACGAAAGATCGGCAAAGACCTGGCTGGTGGCGCTCGCATACTTTGCGGATAGCTGGTCCGTAAATGTGCCAAATGCGATATCACGCCGCGTGGATGCTTCGTTGTGTGCGTAGATGGCGCCTCCGGCGAGTTGCACGGGGCCGATATCGCCCATGGCGTAAAGCCCGGCGTAATAAGCGTTTGCGTCTACCTGATCTAACGATTGCTGACCGTAACCGACCACGCCGCCGACACGCCAGTGATCTGAGACCGGCGCATCCGTCCCGAACAGGGCACCAGTGAAGCGCGCGTCGATCCCGGCAGCGTTGTCGCCGCCTGACAGAACGTTAGACGACAGGAATCCGGAGGTCCAGAAGGTTGCGTCGCTCTCTCGCTTATGTGGTCCCCAGGCGATCTCGCCGAGGATTGCTTCGCGCGGAAAGCGGCTTTGCCATAGCAACGCGCTTTTGAGAGAGGCATGGGCTTCGCCGCTCAGCTGCGAAAAGCCACTCGCGGCAGTAGCGGTGTCAAGCGACAGGACCGCGCCGTAGACGGCGTGGCCTGATCCCAGCGCTTCGACGGCCGTGGCGGTTGCCCGGCCATTTGCCGTATCGGCCACGTCCGCGAATTGCACGCCGTTGCGATCCAGCCGCATGTCGATGGTGGTGGCGTCGTATATCAACGTTGGCGATAGAAAGGCGAAGTCGCTCGTCACAGTGTCGAACGTACCGGTTATGCTGCCGCCGGTCAGAATCGTGTAGCTGGTTGCTGTCGCATAGTTGCCGGCTGCCGCCTTGACGGCAAGCGTTCCTCCCTGGACAGAAACGGTGCCCGTCGCATCCACCCTGTCGGAAAGGCCGCCGGTCGCGATGTCCACCTGGTAGGTGGAACCCGTGGCGAACGTCACGTCGCCACTGACCCCAAGCGTTGCAATCCCGGGGCCTGGCGCCAATACGCCGCCCGCGTTCACGAGGATGCCGCCGACGGTGCCGCTGCCGGAGAGCAGACCACCCTCGTCGACACCGACGGCCCCTGATATAACACCATCGTTGATCAGCGAGCCGCCGGAAACCGTGGCTGCGCCCGATATCGTCCCGGTGTTGGAAAATGTCCCGGCATTATTCTGGAGCGCCGCGATAGTTCCGTCGTTTGCCGCGATGCCGGAATTCGTCACTGTCGCCGCGGTCGCGCCGCTATTGTTGACGAATTTGCCAGCGGCGCCCACATCGACATCTGCCAATGTCGCGTTGTTGACGACGCTGCCACCGGCCACGGTCGTCACGCCGGTCACCGAGCCACCCGCATTGTTGGTGAATGTCCCGCCGTCGTTCTGCACGGAGGCGATCGTCCCGGCATTGGTGACGGTCCCGGCGTTCCTGATGGCTCCGGCGGTGGCGCCCGTGTTGTTGATGAAGGCGGCGGCAGCGGCGACATCGGCATCCGTGATGACGAAGTTGTTCGTGACAGTCCCGCCTTCGACGGTGGTCGTTCCCGTAATCGTGCCGCCGGCGTTGTTGGTGAAGCTGCCTGCGGTGTTGGTCAGGCTCGCTATGGTTCCAGCATTGGATGCCGTGCCGGCATTGGTGACAGCGCCCGCGGTTGCCCCGCTGGCGTTGGTGAACGTGCCGGCCGTGCCGACATTGACGTTATTCAGGCTCGCATTGTTCGTGACGCTGCCGCCGCTGATGTTCGTGCCGCCGGTGACGGTTCCGCCGGCGTTGTTGGTGAACGTCCCGCCATCGTTCTGCACGGAGGCAATCGTCCCGGCGTTGCTGGCCGACCCCGCATTCCTGACAGCGCCTGCCGTTGCTCCGGTGTTGTTGACGAAGGTTGCGGCCGCGGCGACATCGGCGTCAGTGATCACGAAATTGTTCGTGACGGTTCCGCCTTCGACGGTAGTCTTGCCTGTTATGGTTCCGCCGGCGTTGTTGGTGAAGCTGCCTGCCGTGTTGGTGAGGCTCTCCACCGTGCCGGCATTGGACGCGGTGCCGGCGTTTATCACGGCGCCTGCGGTCGCTCCACTATTGTTGACGAAGGTCGCGGCTGCCGCGACATCGGCGTCGGTGATGACGAAGTTGTTCGTGACCGTTCCACCCGAGACGGTCGTCCTTCCCGTCACGGTGCCGTCGTTTGTGAAACTGCCCGCTGTGTTCGTTACGTCGCCGACCGTGCCGGCGCTCGAAGCGATGCCCGCGTTCGTAACCGCCTCGATGGTCCCACCGCTATTGTTGACGAGCGTTCCGCCCGTGGAGACATTGATCTGACCTGAGGTGCCGCTGTTCGTAAGTGCTGTCCCCGCCCCAACGACGGCACTGCCGAGCGTGCCGTTGACCGAAACATTGCCATTGTTGAGATCGAGTCGGCCGTTGAGGTGGCCGTCGAGGGACAAGCTGCCGCCATCGAGACTGACGTTCGAGTTCATCACGCCGCCGCTGTTGATGCTGACGGTGCCCGACGTGATCGTCGTGCCGTTCGTCGTGGTCAATACGCCTGTATTGCTGATGGTAACGTTGCCGCCACCCACATCCAGGTGGCCGACCGTCACGTCGTTCGAGACCTGAGGAGAGCCGCTATCGACGCGCGCCGTGTCGGTGGCATCGGGCGCGGTTGGGGTCCAATTCGCCGCGTTGCTGAAATCGTTGTCCGTAGCCCCGGACCAAGCCGATTGCGCAAAGCCATGTGCGGGCAGTGCGATGGACGCCAGCGCCGTAAACAAGCCTAGACGGCGAGAAAATGCCGGGAGTAGTTGTTTCATCTGCAGGCCGACGCTTAGCGGACACCCACCAGACATCGGCGGGACGGTTAACAATTCCTATCGGCAACGTGGTTAACGAAGCCTTAAATTAGCGCTGGCGAGGCAACGATACATTGTTGGGACGAGCAGAATGGCCGCTTCTCCTCTTGCAACATGGTTTGCCGCCGGAGTAAGCATCTGCCAATCAAATAAGCAGCGTCGTGGTGTGGTGAACCTTGACCGGGTTTGCCGCCGGAATTTCGTCATAGAATGGCGTCACGGAGCGCCTTGAAAATCATGAACAGGCAGGCGGCTCTTGTCGCGGGCGGAAACGCCGTTTTGGTTGGTATCGTCCTGATGCTCGTCGGCGATTTCATGTTCGCCCTCAACGACGCCATGGGCAAATGGCTCGTTGCGAGCTTTTCCGTCGGTCAGGTTCTGCTCATTCGCTCTCTCGGCGCCTTCTTCGTGCTTGGGCCGATGTTGTCGCGCCAACCGATCACCTCGCTCTATCGGGTGGAGAAGCCGCAATGGCAATTGGTGCGCGTCATTCTCGCCACCGCTGATACGGGGCTGTTCTACGCCGCCGTCGCCTATCTTCCGCTTGCCGACGTCATGACCTTCTACATGGCCGGTCCGATCTACGTCGCGGCGCTCTCGCATTTCCTGCTTGGCGAACGGATTGGCTGGCGGCGCTGGCTGGCGGTGCTGGTCGGTTTCATCGGTGTTGTGATCGCGCTGCGCCCGTCGTCGGCGATGCTCTCATGGCCCTCGATGTTCGGTCTGATCGGCAGCATTTCCTTCTCGTTGACGCTGGTGCTCGGTCGCGTCTTGCGATCGACGCCTGACGCCACGCTTGTGACGTTGCAGACGCTTGGATGTCTTGCTGTTGGGGCAGTGCTTAGCGTTGGCACTTGGAGTGCATTTAGCGGGAGCCAGCTGATGGCTTTGTTGCTGCTTGGCGTCGTTTCGTGCTCCGCGCATCTGATGATCACCCGCTCGCTGAAGCTTGCACCCGCCTCGCTGTTGGCGCCGCTTCAATACACGCTGTTGCTCTGGGCGATCATCTTCGGCTGGATGTTCTTCGGCGAGTTTCCCGACCGACAGACGCTGATCGGCGCTGCAGTGATCGTGCTGGCTGGGCTGTTCATCTTCCACCGCGCCAAGGTCAAGGATGTCGAGCCGCTGGTGCCGAACGACGCGAGCCACGGGTAAGGTTTGGCCGTGGATCTGCCAATGCGCTAGATCCCGGATCCATCGAGCTGCAGGATATCATCGCCTTCCCAGGGGGAGGGCAACGAGCTCTGGCTGATGTTGGCTGAAGGCATGGGCATCCAGCATTTCAATTCCGGATCGGGATATTCGATGATGCGACCGGGGGCGGAATCGGATGATCGCCAGCCTTCCGAGCCAAACCGATCGCCGTTCGACCAGTAGGCAAGATCAACCTGAGCCGGTCCCTGTTCGGATGGATGGATCGTTACGAGAATCCGGCTGCCGTCCTTCGGGGCGCTTGCCATGTGGCGCCACTGGTTTGCGTCTTCCATCAACGTCCTCCCCACATTGCTGCAATTCACAAGTGTGGCGTCGCCGTTGAAAACGTCAACTCAAACTTCGCGACATGCCCTCGGTAATTTCGCCAATTCAAACGGGAAGTGGCGGCATCGGTGGCGCGTCGAGCCCAGCAAATGGGTCACGCCACGCCTCGATATCATTCAAGCGGTCCGACCAGCGCTGGATGGCAGGATAGTCCGAGATCGGCAGTTTCGCGGCATCGTTGAATGGTAGGAAGGTTGCCATGCGGAAATCTGCGAAGGAGATCGTGTCGCCAACGAGCCACATGCGATCGGCAAGCTCGGCTTCAAGCAGTGTCGCCGCCCGGTGGAACTGCTTCAGCCCGGCTTCGACCTGCTCTTCGTCACAGGTGCCAATCTCGTAACGCGGCTTCGTCCCACGCTCCCAATGGACCGCGTCACATGCCTTCACGAAATTATCCTTCGCCCAACTGATCCAGCGGATCATCTCCGGTTCATCGTCATCGGTGCGCCAGAAATTCGAACCAGTATGCCGGGACAGATAACAAGCGATCGCGTCGGTTTCCCATAGCGATCGTCCGGGGCGTTCGAGGATCGGAAGGAGGAGATTGGGATTAAGGGGGCGGTAGCGTTCCGATTGCCCAGCCTCTAGAGGAGCCGCGAATTCAAATTCGATGGTTGCGTCCAGATACCTGGCAACAGCAACAGCGAGACGTGGGTTTGGATTTCTGCTGAAATAGAGCTTCATGCCGGTCTCCTCTCGGTGCTTTCCCGGTCTAGGACGAACGAGGATCTGCCTTGCCGACACTGTCGGATGAAAATGATCGGAGGATTATATCGAAGGAGCGGAAGATTATTTGGCCCCGAGGCTGAGACCGTTTCGCTTTACCGTCAACGGCTCTCCGCGCCGCCTTTCGACGCCCGCGACCATGGCCACTGACCGTCGATCTCGGCTTCAAGAGAAAAGCTGAGAAACGTCCGGATCAGGACGATCAGCCCGAGCAGGCCGACGCTTTCCCATGTCAGGGGCGATATGATCGTCGCGATAATGTCGGCGCCGATCAGGATTTCGAGGCCGAGCAAGATGCCGCGTCCGAGGTTTGCGCGATATCTGTCGTAGGCGTCATGCGTCGCCGGGGACACCAGATCTCTGATATAGCGGACTGTTGCGACGACCACGCCGACCAGGATGACGCCGACACCGAAGAATTCGAGGCCCGATGCCATCGGCTTGAGGATCAGTGCGATCAGACTTGCCAAGCCGCCGATTTCGCCAACTGTGTCCATTGCGGCATTCCTTCTGCGGTCCGGTAGTCGTGGGTGCGAGGATTAAGCTGCGGCGCCTGCCGTGCTGGCGAAGAGTGCGATCGCGCCCAGAATGGCTGGCAGAGTGAAGGCTGCGGCCGGAGCGAACATGTAGCCGGCGGCGCCGAGGCCACAGCCGAGGGCGAAGGTGATAACCGCGGTGCCCATTTTCACGATCCGCGCCTTCAGCGCTGCCGTCTCTTCCGACTTCGCGCTGACCAAGAGGTCTGCAAGGTCGAGCATGATCTGCGTTGTCGTCCCGGTCATCAGGGTGGAAGGTGGCGCCTTCGAAAGGTGTGCCCTGTGGAGCCCATTTTGTATGGCCATCGCGGAAACAAGGACAAGTCCGACGAAAAGCGTCACGATGTTTTCGTCCGCGTGAAACGGTCCATGATAGAGCGCGAAAATCGCTACACCGGCGAGAAGAGCCAGCTTCACGATCAGCATCGGGCGGATCGGGGATCGATCCGAGGCCTGCAATTTCAGGCAGGCCAAGCGCGATGCGAAGACAACGAAGCAGAATACCGGGAGCGCCAAGAGCTTCGACAAAGCTCCGCCAAGGCCGAGTGCCGCAGTTGCGCCCAAGGTGACGAAGTTTCCGGTGACGTGGGCAGTGAAGAGGCCCGATAGCGCGAGAAATCCGAGCGTATCCACGTAGCCCGCGTTGAAGCTCAGGAGTTGGGGGAGGGAAGGCAACTTCATGATCTCAACCTCAATTCTTCTCAAATGGCGACAAACGGAACAACGGCTTGGAGCCGCCTTTTGCGAACCTCGCGTTCGTCTGATGAGGAGATATTGAAGGGAAGAGCCCTGGCAAGCAATTGCACGAATAATTTCGATTTAATTGCGATTGTCGCAATTATCGAGCCGCAGCATCATAGCAAAGCTGCGCGGACGCTTTGGGTTCTGAAGGGCGCGGTTGTCTGACGGCTGCAATTCCGCCGGTGGTGCCAGTCAGATGGTTGTTTCAGACCTAGGTGGGGTCTCCGCAGCCGGCCGTTTGATCAGTGGCACGGCCCGAAGCACCAACGGACTGAGCGCATCGGCCCCGTGCTCCGCGATCTCGAACAACTGCCGGCGCATGCGGGGCTCCCAGAACTTGTTGATGTGCGAGGCCACGCCTTGCGCGGCCTCGGCTTCCGGCTGGGTCGCGAAGAATCCAGCAATCTGGTTGGCCATATAGACAAGCTTGTGGTGGGTGCCGTACGACATCGTCTACTCCGCCGCCTCGAGCTTGCCAGAAATACGTCGGCTCTGCCGCGCCTGCTCGTCATACTCCACCTGCCAGTCCGTCGGGCCGTTGGACGGCGAGACCTGAACGGCGGTTACCTTGTACTCCGGACAGTTGGTCGCCCAGTCGGAAAAGTCGGTGGTGATGACGTTGGCCTGCGTGTCGGGATGGTGGAAGGTCGTATAGACTACGCCCGGCGAGACGCGATCGGTGATAAGCGCCCTCAGGGTCGTATCGCCGGAGCGGCTCATCAGCTTCACCCAGTCGCCATCGCGGATGCCGCGTTGTTCGGCGTCGTGCGGGTGCACCTCCAGCCGATCCTCGGAATGCCAGACGACATTCTCGGTGCGCCGCGTCTGCGCCCCGACATTGTACTGGCTGAGAATGCGGCCCGTCGTCAGAAGCAGCGGGAAGCGTGGTCCCGTGCGTTCGTCGGTCGCGATATATTCGGTGCGAATGAACTTGCCCTTGCCGCGCACGAAGCCATCGACATGCATGATCGGCGATCCCTGAGGGTGCGCTTCGTTGCATGGCCACTGCACGGAGCCCATCTTCTCCAGATAGTCGTAGGAGACCATTGCGAAGCTTGGCGTGGTCGCCGCAATCTCGTCCATGATCTCGGACGGATGCTGGTAACTCCAGGCAAGGCCCATCGCCTGCGCCAGCTTCTGCGTCACTTCCCAGTCGGCGTAGCCGTTCTTCGGGCTCATCACCTTGCGCACGCGGTTGATGCGCCGCTCGGCATTGGTGAAGGTTCCGTCTTTCTCGAGGAAGCTCGAGCCTGGCAAGAAGACATGCGCGTAATTCGCAGTCTCGTTCAGGAAGAGATCGTGGACGACCACGCACTCCATCGCCGCCAGCCCCGCCGCCACATGCTTGGTGTCCGGGTCCGACTGCAGGATATCCTCGCCCTGCACATAGAGCCCCTTGAAGGAGCCATCGACCGCGGCGTCCAGCATGTTGGGAATGCGCAGCCCCGGCTCGTCGCTGATCTTCACGCCCCAGAGCTTCTCGAAGATGTCGCGCGTTGCGTCGTCGGAGACATGGCGATAACCCGGCAGTTCGTGCGGGAAGGAGCCCATGTCGCAGGAGCCCTGCACATTGTTCTGGCCGCGCAGCGGGTTCACGCCGACGCCGGGACGGCCGATATTGCCGGTGACCATCGCCAGGTTGGCGATCGCCATGACCGTCGTCGAACCCTGGCTGTGCTCGGTGACGCCGAGCCCGTAATAGATCGCTCCATTACCGCCCGTGGCATAGAGACGGGCAGCACCCCGCAGCATCTCCGCCGGCACGCCGGTCAGTGCCTCCGTTGTTTCCGGGCTATGATGGGGCTCGGCCACGAAGGCCGCCCAGTCCTCGAATTCTGACCAATCGCAGCGCTCGCGGATGAAGCGCTCGTCGAACAGGCCCTCGGTGACGATCACATGCGCCAGAGAGGTCATAACAGCGACGTTGGTGCCCGGCTTCAGCGGCAAGTGATAGGCCGCTTCCACATGCGGCGACCGCACGATATCGGTGCGGCGCGGATCGATGACGATCAGCTTGGCGCCTTGCCGCAAGCGCTTCTTCAGGCGTGAGCCAAAAACCGGGTGCCCATCCGTCGGGTTGGCGCCGATGATGACGACGACATCGCTCTTTTCGACGCTGTCGAAATTCTGCGTGCCGGCCGAGGTGCCGAAGGCCTGGCCGAGGCCGTAGCCGGTCGGCGAATGGCAGACGCGGGCGCAGGTGTCGACGTTGTTGTTCTGGAAGCCGGCGCGCACCAGCTTCTGCACCAGATAGGTCTCTTCGTTGGTGCAGCGCGACGACGTGATGCCGCCGATCGATTCGCGTCCATACTGATACTGGATGCGCCGAAACTCAGAGGCGACATGTGAGAAGGCCTCCTCCCAGGTCACTTCGCGCCAGGGATCGGTGATCTTCTCGCGCACCATCGGATTGAGGATGCGGTCCTTGTGGCTCGAATAGCCGTAGGCGAAGCGGCCCTTGACGCAGGAGTGCCCGCGGTTCGCCTGCCCATCCTTCCACGGCACCATCCGCACCAGTTCCTCGCCGCGCATCTCCGCCTTGAACGAACAGCCGACGCCGCAATAGGCGCAGGTGGTCACCACGGAATGCTCCGGCTGGCCGATCTCGATCACCGACTTCTCGGTCAGCGTGGCCGTCGGGCAGGCCTGCACGCAGGCACCGCAGGAGACGCACTCCGACGAGACGAAATCCTCGTGCATGCCGGCCGAAACCCGGGAATCAAAGCCGCGCCCCTCTATGGTCAGCGCAAAGGTGCCCTGTACCTCCTCGCAGGCGCGCACGCAGCGCGAACAGACGATGCACTTTGCCGGGTCGTAGGTGAAATAGGGATTGCTTTCGTCCTTCGGCGCCCACTTGGCATTCAGCCCGCCATTGTCGCGCGCCTTGACGTGGTTGTCGCCATCATAGCCATAACGCACATCGCGCAGTCCGACGGCGCCCGCCATGTCCTGCAGTTCGCAATCGCCATTGGCAGCACAGGTGAGACATTCGAGCGGGTGGTCGGAAATATAGAGCTCCATCACCCCGCGACGGACGTCCTTGAGCCGGTTCGTCTGCGTCGACACCACCATGCTCGCCGCAACCGGCGTGGTGCAGGACGCGGGCAGGCCGTTGCGTCCCTGGATTTCGACGAGACAGAGCCTGCAGGAGCCGAAGGCGTCGATCATGTCGGTGGCGCAGAGCTTGGGGATCTCGATGCCGGCATCCATCGATGCGCGCATGATGGAGGTACCTTCGGGCACCTTCACCTCGTTGCCATCGATGGTGAGCGTCACCATGGTCTCGGAGGTGGAGGCCGGCGTGCCGTAGTCGATTTCATGAACGAGGGACATGGTGTGCCTCCTGTCTGGAGCGGTACGTGCTGTTTGATGCTGTTCGTCTGAGGCGTTGGAGCGGTTCACCCCCCTCTGTCCTGCCGGACATCTCCCCCACAAGGGGGGAGNNGGGGGAGATCGACTCGCGGTGAGGTTTGCGCCAACCGATGAGCGTTGAGCGAGCGGGTAAGCCCAGCCAATCTCCCCACCTGTGGGGAAGATGCCCGGCAGGGCAGAGGGGGGTATCACAAGCCGCAGCGCTCATCATTCCGCAGCCTCCACCATCGGCCCCGGCGCGAAATCGTCAGGAAAATGCGTCATCGCGCTCAGCACGGGATAAGGCGTGAACCCACCCAACGCGCAGAGCGAGCCGAACTTCATCGTGTTGCAGAGATCGGCCAGCAGCGCCCGGTTCTTCTCCGGCTCGATACCGCTGGCGATCTTGTCGGCCGTCTCCAACCCGCGCGTCGAACCGATACGGCAGGGCGTGCACTTGCCGCAGCTTTCCACCGCGCAGAACTCCATCGCAAATCGCGCCTGCTTCAGCATGTCGGCGCTGTCGTCGAAGACGACGATCCCCGCGTGGCCAATCAGGCCGTCTTTCGCGGCAAAGGCTTCGTAGTCGAACGGCGTATCGAACAGCGCCCGCGGAAAATAGGCCCCCAGCGGTCCGCCCACCTGCACCGCCTTAACCGGCCGTCCGGTAGCCGTGCCGCCGGCGATCTCGTCGACGATCTCGCCAAGCGTCAGGCCGAACGCCACCTCATACAGACCGGGATGCTTCACATTGCCGGCGATCTGTAGCGGGATGGTGCCGCGCGAGCGGCCCATGCCGAAATCGCGATAATGGGCAGCTCCCTTGTCCATGATGACAGGGACGGAAGCGAGGGAGATCACGTTGTTGATGACGGTGGGACAGTCGAAGAGGCCCTTGTGCGCCGGCAGCGGCGGCTTGGCGCGCACGATGCCGCGCCTACCCTCCAGGCTGTTCAACAGCGCCGTTTCCTCGCCGCAGACATAGGCGCCGGCGCCGGTGCGGATCTCGATCTCGAATGCCTTGCCCGAACCGAGCACCGATGGGCCGAGCACGCCGGCACGTCCGGCGATCTCCACCGCCTCGGTCATGGCGGCAATCGCATGCGGATATTCCGAGCGGATATAGACGAAGCCCTTGGTGGCACCGGTCGCGAGCCCCGCGATCGCCATGCCCTCGATCAGCACGAAGGGATCGCCCTCCATGATCATCCGGTCGGCAAACGTGCCGCTGTCGCCCTCATCGGCATTGCAGACGATATATTTGCGCGCACCCGGCGCATCGAGCACGGTCTTCCACTTGATGCCGGTCGGGAACCCCGCGCCGCCGCGTCCACGCAAACCGGAATCGGTGACGTCCTTGACGATATCGGCAGGCTGCATGGAAACGGCGCGACGGAGACCAACCAAGCCGCCATGCGCCTCATAATTGGCAAGCGAGAGCGGATCAATCACGCCGCAACGCGCAAAGGTCAGTCGTGTCTGTCGCTTGAGAAACGCGATCTCCTCGACCGCGCCAAGACAGAGCCGGTGATCGCCGCCCGACATCAACCCGGCATCGAGCAATCCCGCGACATCCCGCGTTTTGACGGGGCCATAGCCGATCCGCTGCCCGGCTACTTCGACCTCGACCAAGGGCTCCAACCAGTGCATGCCACGCGAGCCGTTACGCACGATCACCGCATCGAGATTGCGATCGGCAATCTCCTTGGCAACCGCATCGGCCACCTTGTCGGCGCCGAGCGCCAGTGCGGCCGCATCGCGCGGGATATAGATCCTGACCCTCATCGGCGTGCCTCCGCGATCATCTCCTCGAGATCGGCGACATCGACCCGGCCATAAACCTCTCCATCAAGCATCGCCGATGGAGAGCACGAACAGAGCCCGAGACAGAAAACCGGTTCCAGCGTGATTGCCCCATCGGTCGTCGTGCCGTGCCAGTCGATCCCAAGCATCGCCTTCACCCGCTCGGCCAGACGGTCTCCGCCCATCGACTGACAGGATTCGGCGCGACAGAGCTTCAGCACATGCCGGCCCGCCGGATGATTGCGATAGTCGTGATAGAAGGTGACGACGCCGTGCACTTCGGCCCGCGACAGGTTGAGCCCATGGGCGATAACGGGAAGCGCCTCCTGCGGGACATAGCCGAATACGTCCTGGATCTCGTGGAGGACAGGCAGCATCGGCCCTTCGAGCGTCTTCAGACGATCGACGATGTCGCGCACCTGATCGGAAATATCGCTATTGGCGACACGAATATTCATCAGTGGCCCTCCCAGACCAGCAGCGACGTCCGCGTACGTTCGGCAAGCTCTCCTCCAGAAAGCCATCAGCCGACGATGCGGAACCGTCAAATCATTATAGAACTTTCTCAGGGAAGGACGAAGCGATCAATAAAGCTGTCACGTCAGTCGATAGGATTTTCCTATTAAAAATCCGGCTTGTCGACGAGGATGCGCGCTTCGTGCAGCAACGCGGAGACCAGCGGCGTGAAGGGTTCGCGGTGGGTCGCCACGAGACCGACGACATGATGTGCTTGCGGCTCGACAATTGGGATCATCCGGATTTCGGCTGGAAAGCCGAATGATTTCGCGACGTTGCGCGGCATGATGCTTGCCCAGCGGCCAGTACGGACATGCGAGAACAGCACGATCATTGAATTGGATTCAAGCGTCGGCTGCGCCGTTACTCCAGCTTCAGACAGCAACTGGTTGATAATGCGCCGGTTTTGCATGTCGGCCGTCAATAGACAGAGCCTGATATCGCCGACCTCTTTCCACGTGACGCTCTCGCGATCGGACAGCCGGCTGCCGGCCGCGGTGATGAGATTATACTGTTCAGCATAGAGCGGAACGCTGGTCACGCGCCCGAGCGGCTCGTTTTCGAGATACGTAATGCCGGCGTCGATCTCGAGATTCTCAAGCATACTAAGCACTTGCAGCGAGTTGCGCGAGACGATTGAGAAGGTGACGTCGGGATGGCGCTCCTGAAAGGGTGCGGTCAACTGCGGCAGCATCGACAATGCTGTCGGGATGGCGGCGATCCTGATATGGCCGGCAAGGCCAGCGCGGGCGGCGCGCATTTCCTGGCGCATGGTGCGCGCGTCGCCGACGATCCGGCGGGCCCACTCCAGCACGCGCTGCCCCTCCGGGGTAAGACCCTGAAAGCGCGAGCCACGCTGCACGAGGATGACGCCGAGCTGGTCTTCCAGTTGGCGAATGGCGGCGGAGAGGGAAGGCTGGGATATGCCGCATTCCTGGGCGGCGCGGCCGAAATGCTTTTCATTGGCAACCGCGATGAAAAATTCCAGTTTGTCGATCATGCGGCCTCCCTGCCGAGGGCAAGCTTACCGCCACAAGATCAAATGGTGAAGAGGTTGGAATTCCATGCGGCGAGACCTGCCATGCTTGAGCATGGCAGATCGGTGCCTTTCGATACTTAGTTACAGACACGAACCGACTCGACATGCGAGCCGCCGTCATAGGCGTTCTGGACCTCGCGATCCTCATACCAGCAACGTGGGCGGGGCGGCGGCGGGTCGATGTAACGCGGGCCGGAATTCGCGATGGCGCCACCGATCAATCCGCCCACCACGCCTGCGGCAACACCGCCGGCAATGGCGCGTCCCGTGTCGTCGTGATGACGGTGATCACGCGCCATCACCGGGGTAAAACCTCCGACGAGCACCATTGTTGCTGCAAAAGCTGCGGCTAACGTTCTCTTCATCGGACTGCTCCTTTCTGAAACCAAAATCGGTAAACGTCGCAGATGCGGTTTGGTTCGATCCGTGTCAGTGGCAACAGGCTGGCCAGTCTGTGAGTTCACCTAAAACAAGGCTCCCGCGAACAGTTCGCGGGAGCCTCATGCTATAATACCATTTTTGTGGCTCAGAGCCCGTGCGTGCCGTCGTATCCATTGATCTCGGGCGCGCTCCAGCCTTCCGGCGGACGGGCCGGCTTGTAGACCTCGACCACCAGCGGATAACAGGCAACCGCGTCCGAGGAATGCTCGGATGAGCAATCGCCGCCGGGGCAGGCCGACATGCAGCCGAGGAGATCGATCTCGGCGAAAAACTCGAGATAATCGCCGGGACGAACCGGGCTTGCCTTCATGAAATACTGGCCGGTATCGCGCGTGAAGCCGGTGCACATGAAGACGTTGAGCACGTCGTGAATATAGGTGCCGGCCTCCTGCAGCGACTTTCCAGTCTTCGCGGCGAAGGCGCGGGTCAGGTTGGAGTGGCAGCAGTGGTGATACTGGCCGCCATTGCTCAAGAGATTGTGCGTATAGGGATCGCAGCGCGTGCCGATGACGTCATGCACCGAGCCGCCGAATTCGTCGAAACCGTACCAGTCGAGCGTGTCGTGGGTGATCGTCGCGATCGGGCGCAGATAGGGCATGTTGGAGAAGAGCTGGTCGCCGAGGCCGACATGCGTGCCGTTCAGCGCCCGGGTCTTGCCGGTGAAGAGGCGTTCCTCAAGATTGTTGGCGTTGAAGAGGTTGAGATCGCCCACCTGCGAGCCCTCGCTGGAGAGAATCCGGCAGAAATGGCCGGCCGGCACGGTCCAGCACGCAGCATCACGCGGCGGCACGACCACGCGCTCGACGAACTCCAGATCGTCGCGCAAAGCGCGGTATGCCGTAAGATCCGGGCGCGGCAGCGTCTCGACGGGATAACAGATCACCGGCTTGATCGCCTTGCGGCTCGCTGCGTCTTCCGGTGCACTGGTAATCGGCTGGGGCTTCATCCCTCATTTTCTCCTGATATGCCGGGCGGGCTGCCGTCAATCGGCAGGCGTCGCCAATGTCTTCTTGGGGCGGGGCAGGTTCTGCGCGCGGGCGGCTTCCAGCACCACGCGTTCGGATTCCTGCAGATAGAGTTCGAGTGCGCGGGTGGCTGCCGTGCGGTCGCCGTCGCAGAGCAAACTGCAGATTTCGACGTCGCGCGCCACCCACGGTTCCTGGAACCGGCGGGCATCCGGCGCCATCGAGAAGGCGAGGCGGGCCTGGGCGGCAACGGTCGCAAACACGTCGTTCAGCCGCGGACTGCCGATGAAATCGACGATCTGCTGGTGAAATTCCAGCGATGCAGTGCCGCACTGCTGCCAGTTCTTGGCAAGGGCGGCGCGGTGCACCGCCTCGACGCGGGCGACGAGTTCCGACATTGCCTCCTGCGATGCGTAGGCGCTGCAGGTGACGCCGCGCAGTTCTAGCGTCATTCGGATCGCGTAGATCTCGCTGATCTCGGTTGAATTCAGCGCCCGCACCGTCGCACCGTAATGCGCACGATGCTCGATCAAACCTTCGGCAACCAGATCCCGCAGCGCCTCGCGCAACGTATTGCGCGAAACGTTCAGCGCTTCCGCCCACACAACTTCGCGCAGCGGCGCGCCGGGTGCAAGCTCGCCACGCAGAATCTTGTCGCGCAGCAGGCCGGCGGCGGTCTGCGTCAGCACAAGAGGTCGGTCGGGGGGATTCTGGTTGGTCAATAGCGTCTCCTTGGTGATTTATTTTTGTTGAACAACTTACGCATGTCAAGAGAGGTGAAGTCCGCATGTCAGGATGCCGGCGATGAGGCGAGGGAAGTTCCGAGGTGCCATGCACTGGAGGTCTCGCTTTCCATGATTGGCAAATCCATGCGCCTCCTGCTTCGGAATTGGATATATTGTTCGACGTCTTTTTCGACGTATTGCCATGTCTTAGTTGGGATGCTTCGGTTTATCTCGTTAATTCAGTCGCTTGTCCGCTGCCCGTCAAGCGCTTTCGCCGGGATGCAGGTGGCCGATCTGCTCGAAATCCGCCCGTTGATGAAACTTTATGCATCTAGGGGGATTGCAATCTCATAATTGTTCAACAAAAATGAGCCATCAATCGAGAGGAACAGTCCATGAAAAAACTCCTTGCTGGTCTCATCATGTTGGCGGCGCCGCTGACGGCGGCTCATGCGGAAACGCTGAAGATCGGTGTCGATCTCACCTATCCGCCCTACAACTACTTCGACGACGCCAACCAGCCCGCCGGCTTCGACGTCGAGCTGATGAAGCTGATCGGCAAGAAGACCGGCAGCGACGGTTCCTTTCATGACACCCGTTTCGAAAACCTGATCCTCGGCGTTTCCAGCGACCAGTTCAACGTCATCGCCTCCACGCTCTACGTGACGGCCCCGCGCGCCAAGCAGATCGACTATATCCCTTACATGAAGACGGGCGTTTCGATCGCGGTTTCGGCAGCGGGCGGCCAGAATTTCACCAAACCGGAAGAGCTTTGCGGCAAGCGCGTCGGCTCGATCAAGGGTGCGGCCTGGATTCCCGAGCTCGAGAAGCTGAACACGTCGGTATGCTCGGCCAACCTGATCGATTCCCGCGAATTCCCGACCTCGCCCGAGGCAACGCAGGCCGTCATGTCCGGTGGCGTCGATGCCCAGCTGGAGAACTCGGCAGTGCTCGCCGATGCCGCCAAGAAGCTGAACGGTCGCCTGAAGGTCACCTCCACCGAACAGCTCTATCCCGTCATCGTCGGCTTCGGCGTGAAGAAGGGCAACACCGAGGTCGCGTCCTTCCTGCGCGATACGCTGGCGAAGCTCGATGGCGATGCCGATTACGAGGCACTGTTCGCCAAGTACGGAGTGGCAAAGTCGACGGAAGCCGAGTTCAAGGCGGCTGTCGGGCAGTAAGCGCTCAAGGCGGGTGCCGGTGAGGCGCTCGCCTGACTGATCAACACAGGAATGCGCGGCGCTTCGGCGCCGCTGCTCTTTTGGGGATACCCGCCCATGAACTTCGACTGGAACTACCTCTTCAGCCTCCTGCTATATCCGGACTTCTGGCGCGCGACCGCGCTCGTCGCCTGGCTCGGCGTGCTGACCTGGGTCATCGGAACCGTGCTCGGCTTCCTGCTCGCACTCGCCCGGCAATCGAGCCTGCGCGCGGTGCGCTGGTTCGCGAAGACCTACATCTGGCTTTTCCGCAGCCTGCCGCTGCTGGTGCTGCTGATCTTCGTCTACAACATGCCGCAGTTCATGCCGGCGCTCGGGCCGGTGCTGTCGGTCCCCTTCTGGGCCGGGCTGATCGCGCTGGTCATATCGGAAACCGCCTATCTCGCGGAAATCCACCGCGCCGGCCTCATCGCCGTCGATCCGGGGCAGCATGAAGCGGCCCACGCGCTCGGCGTCCGCCCCGTCGGCAAATACCGGCATATCATTCTGCCGCAGGCGATCCGCGTGGCGTTGCCTTCGCTCGGCAACGAATTCATCACCATCGTCAAGCTGACCTCGCTCGTCTCGGTCATCTCGCTCGCGGAAATCCTGCTCGTCGGCCAGCGGCTCTACACCCGCAACTTCATGGTCATCGAAACGCTGGTCGCGGTCTCGTTCTACTACGTGCTCGTCGTCTCGATCTTCAGCTTCTTCCTGGCGCGCCTTGAAGGGCGTCTCGACATCTCCAGGATGACCGGCGCCGAGATTGTGGTGCCGACAGCCGTTGCCCAGGCAAACGTTGCCAGCAACGAACGCCGCGTCGGTGAAGAGGTCGTGGTCGGCATCGATGGCATAGCCAAAAGCTTCGGCGACAAGCGGGCGCTGGCCGATGTGTCGCTTCAGGTGCGCAAGGGCGAGGTGCTGAGCATCATCGGTCCTTCTGGCTCGGGTAAGACGACACTCATCCGCACGATCAACGCGCTGCAGGATATCGACAACGGCCGCATCACGCTCGACGGAAACGATTGGATCACGGCCGACGCTAAGGGGTACCGCATGGTTCCCGATTTTCATCATCGCGTCACCTGTCTCGGCATGGTGTTCCAGTCGTTCAACCTCTTCCCGCACATGACGGCGTTGGAGAACGTGACGTTTGGTCCGCGCTACCACGGCAATCGCGACAAGCAGGCGGTGCGCGCGGCGGCGATGAACCACCTGGCCCGTGTCGGTTTGGCGGCGCATGCCAACAAGTACCCGCATCAGCTCTCGGGCGGCCAGAAGCAGCGTGTGGCGATCGCCCGCGCGCTCGCCATGGACCCTGAGATCATGCTGTTCGACGAGCCGACCTCTGCGCTCGATCCGGAACTGGTGGGCGAAGTGCTGCAGGTGATCGAGGGCCTTGCTCGCGAAGGCATGACCATGGTCATCGTCACCCACGAAATGCGCTTCGTCAGCCGCATCAGCGACCGTGTGGTGATGATGGAAAACGGCCACGTCGTCGTCAACATGACCGCTGATGAACTGGAGAATTCTCCGGCCGACAGCCGCATCCAGCAGTTCATGCGGCAGAACTGACCGCTCTTTTATGATCTGAACAAAAGAAAGCCGGCGGATCGCAAGACCCGCCGGCTTTCTTGTCTTGAGCTTTAGACTTCCTCTTACGCGATGATCGCCAGTTCCGCGCCGAGCCCGACGCTGTCGCCGACCTTGGCGCCGAGCTTGATCGTGCCGGCCTTGGGCGCGGCAACGCGTGTCTCCATCTTCATGGCTTCGATGACGGCAACGATCTCGCCCTCGGCAACCGTTGCATTGTCCTCGACCAGCCACTGCCGGAAGGTGCCGGGAATGGGCGCGGTAACAGCGCCTTCGCGCTGCTGGGGCGCTTGTGCCGCGGATGCCTGCGGGGCAGCGGCGAGGCCGGAAAACAGCGCCGCCGGCACGCCGATCTCGTGGCGCTTGCCGTCGACCTCGATGATGCTGCGGATGAGGTTGCCGTCGGCGGGCTCGATCCTCGGCGAGGATGCGACGCCACGGAATTCGGTCTCGATCCAGTTGGTGAATACCTTGAAACCGTCCTCGCCGGTAAAGTCCTTTTCCTCGAGAACGGCGCGATGGAACGGCAGCACGGACGCGACGCCCTCGATGCGGAACTCGGCGAGCGCGCGGCGGGCGCGAACAAGCGCCTCTTCGCGGGTGGCGCCTGTCACGATCAGCTTCGCCATCATGGAATCGTAGAGGCCGGGGATCTCCGAGCCGCTTTCGACACCGGTGTCGAGGCGGATGCCGGGACCTGATGGTGCGCGGAAGCGGGTGATGAGACCCGGCGTCGGCAGGAAGCCGCGGCCCGGATCTTCGGCATTGATGCGGAATTCGAAGGCGTGGCCGCGTGGCTTGGGCGTTTCCGTCACCGACAACGGCTCGCCATCGGCGATCCGCAGCTGCTCGATGACGATATCGATGCCGGTGGTTTCCTCGGTCACCGGATGCTCGACCTGCAGGCGCGTATTGACCTCGAGGAAGGAGATCGTGCCGGCCTGCGAAAGCAGGAACTCGACCGTGCCGGCGCCGGTATAGCCGGCCTTGGCGCAGATCGCGCGGGCGGCATCATGGATGCGCTGGCGCTGCTCCTCGGTGATGAAGGGAGCCGGCGCCTCTTCGACGAGTTTCTGGTTGCGGCGCTGCAATGAGCAGTCGCGGGTGCCGAGCACGACCGTGTTGCCATGGCTGTCGGCGATCACCTGCGCTTCGATATGGCGTGGCTTTTCCAGGAACTGTTCGGCGTAGCATTCGCCACGGCCGAAGGCCTCGACGGCTTCGCGAACGGCGGAATCGAAGAGTTCGCCGACTTCATCGATATAGTGCGCCACCTTCATGCCGCGCCCGCCGCCACCAAAGGCGGCCTTGATCGCCAGCGGCAATCCGGCCTCGCGGGCAAATGCGACGGCCTCGGCAGCTGAAGCCAGCGGGCCGGCGGAACCCTTCACCAGCGGTGCGCCGACGCTTTCGGCAATCCGCCGCGCCTCGACCTTGTCGCCGAGCGCCGTGATGACATCAGGCGCCGGGCCGACCCAGAGCAGGCCGGCATCGATGACGGCCTGCGCGAACTCCGCGCGTTCCGAGAGGAAGCCGTAGCCTGGGTGGACGGCGTCGGCGCCGGCGCGCTTGGCGATCTCGAGGATTTTCTCGATGTTCAGATAGGTGTCCGCGGGGCGCCCGGCTCCGAGGCCATAGGCTTCGTCGGCAAGTTCAGCATGCAGCGAGCTGGCGTCGGCATCCGAATAGATCGCAACCGAGGAGACGCCATTGTCGCGCGCGGCGCGGATGATGCGGATGGCGATTTCGCCGCGATTGGCAATGAGCAGCTTTTTCATGAAATCAGTGTCCTGTTCGGCTCGTTGCCGGCGATGACCTCGCGCGGCTCGAAAGCGGAGATCGGATTTAAACGGATACGGGCGCCGATCGGGATCTGGCCGGCGAGGTCGAGATGGTGGCTGGCGACGACGCCGATGACCGGATAGCCGCCTGTCAGCGGATGATCGGCAAGGAAGAGCACGGGCTGGCCGCTATGCGGTACCTGGATCGCGCCAAGTGCCGTGCCCTCGGAGGGCAGTTCTGCATTGTCGGAACGCTCGATCGCCACCTTGCCATCAAGGCGCATACCGACGCGACTCGATTGGGGCGTCACGTCCCACTCCTGCGATGTCAGCGTGGCGACGCCCTGCTCGGTGAACCAGTCCGTGCGCGGACCAAGCACGATATCGAGCGTCACGACTTCGCCGGCACGCGGCAGGCGTCGCTGCTCGGCGTCAGTCGGCATGACCGCAAGTGATCGCCGCTCGGCCGGAACCAGGATATCGTCGGCCGCGATCGGCGCCGGGCCGACCTTGGCGAGCGTGTCGCTGGCCGCCGATCCGAGCACCGGCTGGACCTCGAACCCGCCGCGCAGGGCGAGGTAGCTCATCATGCCCTCGGGCGGAATGCCCAGCACGAGCTCGTCGCCGGGATCAAGGGCGATCGGGCTTGCGAAATTCGCGGTGCTCTCGCCGCCCGCCGCCGTACGGATCGTCAGCGGGCAGGGCGCACCGGTTACGGCGACGGTGACCTGCCGATCAGCCTTGAAGGCGAAGCCGCCGAACAGCACTTCGACCACGGCAGTATCGCGCGGATTTCCGAGGCAGCGATTGGCCTCGATCATCGCCGTGCGGTCGAGCGCGCCGGATTCGGAGACGCCCTGGCTGGCAAGGCCCGGTCGGCCGAGATCCTGGAAGAGCGCGGGACGATCCGCGCGGGTGACCAGCAATCCGGCTTTCTGTTCTGGAGCCTCATTGGCTGCCGGCTTGGGTGCGGAAACCGGGACGACCGCGCCCTTGGCGATGTCGCGAAAGCGCACGCGGTCACCGGGCGCCAGGAGTGCGGCACGCTCCCGCGTCGTGTCCCACATCGCGAACGGCGTCTTGCCGAGCAACTGCCAGCCGCCGGGGCTGTCGGACGGATAGATCCCGCCGAACTTGCCGGCGATGGCGACTGAACCGGCGGGGATTTTTACTCGGGGGCTCTTGCGGCGTGGCACGTCGAAACGCGGGTCGTCTGACGTCATATAGGCGAAGCCGGGGGCGAAGCCGGTGAAGGCGACGGTGTAGGTCGCCTCGGTGTGGCGCTGGATGACCTCTTCTACCGTGCAGCCGAGCATCTCGGCGACGTCACCGAGGTCCTCGCCATCATAGGAGACAGGGATCTCGAAGAGCTCGCCACCTCGGGATGAGCGTGTTGAAAGGTCGAGAGCGGCGATCTTGTCGTAGAGCCCTGCCGCGCTCGTCAGCCACGGATCGAAGCGCACCATGACGGTGCGCGCGCCCGGGATGACTTCACGCACGCCTTCGAGCCCCGCCGCTAGGAGGGCGTCGAGCAGGGTCAGGGTTGCGGCGAGGTCGTCGAGCTCGACGAGGAAACTGTCGCTGCCGGATGGCAGGAAACGCAGGCGCTGGCTCATGACGACATATCGACGAAGGATTTGAGGTCCACGCCGTGTGCTTCGAGCGTCTGCCGAAGCGTGCGGGCGATCGCGACGGCCGCCGGCGTGTCCCCGTGGATGCAGATAGACTGCGCGTCGAGCGCGATTTCGGTTCCGTCGATCGCCACAACGCGGCTTTCGTTGACCATGCGCAGCATCCGCTCGGCGACGGCTTCAGGATCATGGATCACGGAACCGGCCAGGCGGCGGCTGACGAGGCTGCCGTCGACGTTATAGGCGCGGTCGGCGAAGGCCTCGCAGACCACGGTCAGCCCGGCCTCACGGGCTTGCTCTACGATCGGCGCGCCTGCCAGCGCCATCAGCACGAGGCTCGGATCGATCGACTTGATACCTTCGATGACATCGGCGGCCTGGCGGGCGTCATGCGCGATGGTGTTGTAGAGCGCGCCGTGCGGCTTGACGTAGCGCACTTTCGTTCCGGCAGCCTGCGCGAGGCCTTGCAGGGCGCCGATCTGGTAGATCGTGTCGCCGACGAGTTCGGCGCTCGATGGATCGATGTTGCGGCGGCCGAAGCCGACGAGGTCGCGGTAACCGATATGGGCGCCGACGGCGACACCGCGCCGCGCCGCTTCCTTAAGCACCGTCAGGATTCCGGCAGGGTCGCCGGCATGAAAGCCGCAGGCGATATTGGCGCTGGTCACCGTCGCCAGCATGGCCGCGTCGTCGCCCATCGGCCATGGGCCGAAGCTTTCGCCGAGATCGCTGTTCAGATCGATTGCCGCCATGTTCCATCTCCATTGAAAATACCGACGTCACGGATTATTGTTCAATAAAGGAATATTGATTGTTGAACAATATGGTTGGGACTCATTTTTGAGAAGTGCTGTCTGAATGGGGCATAGGGTGGGTTCGTGCACTCTCTCGAGCGATATGGTGTTCTTGGGCAAATGGGGAAAGAGCGTTGATGATGCGCGCTGTTGTTGCTGAAATGGAAGACGAGCCGCTGACGGCGCAGATCGCGGGAAAGATCCGTGAGATGTTGATCTCGGGCGAGCTGGCGCCGGGCGCCAAGCTTTCCGAGCAGCAGATCGCTGCCCAGTTCGGGATCTCGCGCAACACGCTGCGCGAAATATTCCGCCTGCTGACGAGCCAGAACCTGCTGGTTCACATCCCCAACCGCGGCGTCTTCGTTGCCACGCCGGGCGAGGCTTCGGTGGTGGATATCTACAGGGTGAGGTACGTCATCCAGAAGGGTGCAGTTCGTGCCGCCGTCCGCACGCACCCCGCGCTAGGCCGCATGAGAGAGCTTCTGGCGCGCACCGAGGCGTCGCGACAGGCTGGCGACTGGAGAAGCGTCGGCACAATTAACATGGAGTTTCATCGTTCGATGGTGGAGCTATGCGATAGCCCGCGGCTAAGCGCCTGCTTTGAGCTCGTTCTGGCGGAGCTACGCTTGGTGTTCGCTCAGTTCGAGGATACCGCCCATCTGCATGACCCCTATATCGCCCTGAACGGCGAGCTTCTCGCATCTCTTGAGGCTGGCGACATCGAGGCGGCATCGGCTCAACTGGACGCCTACCTTGCGCGCTCGGAGAGATCCGTTCTCGCGGCTCTGCAAACAGCCAAGGAGAAGCCTTCGTCGCGTATTTGACGATCCGGCCGTCTCACCGCCACCAGATCAGGCGCTTGTCCGCGGCGACCAGCAGGCCGTAGAGCGCCAGGCTCGTCAAGGACGATACAAGAATGGCCGACCAAACCGTCTGTGAATCCATTTCGGCGGTGGCGCGATAGACGATCTGCCCGATACCTTTGTAAGCACCAAGCATCTCGGCAACGATCACCGCGATGGTGCTACGTGCAAGCCCAATGCGCAAGCCAGTTGCGATGGACGGCATGGCGGCTGGAAACTGGAGGCGCCACAGCAGCGCAAACCGGCCGGCGCCGAAGCTTCGCAGAAGATTCACATGCCCATCTTCCGTGCGCGAGAAACCCTCCAGTGCCGACAATAACACCGCGAAGCTGACGGCAAGCGCTGCAATCGCGATCTTTGAGGCAGCGCCCATGCCAAACCACAGCAGCGCGAGTGGCACGAAGGCGATCGATGGTACAGTGTTCAAGGCGATGATCAGCGGCAACAACAGTATGCGCAGCGTCGGCACGAGAAGAAACAGACAGGCAAGCAGCAAGCCGAGCGCCGACCCGACCGCGAAGCCGGAAACGGCCTCAAGGGTCGTCAACCACAGGCCATCCGCCAGACGCGGCAGTGACGTCATGGTGGCGGACGCTATGGCGCTTGGTGCGGGCAGGACATATTGCGGGATGTTGCCGAAGGATGCAGCAACCTCCCAGACGATGAGAAGTATTACGATGGCGAAGAGGACTGGAATTGCCTCGGTGGCCAGGGTTTTCAGACGATGCGCCACCAGACGTACTTCCTTTCAACAAAGGCTAGAAGACCATAGAGCAGCGCGCCTAGCAGACCGCAGATGACGATCAAGACCCAGACGCGCTCGACCTGTTCGAAATAAAGCGCCTGCAGCAACATCACGCCGAGCCCGACGCTATCGCCGAACCACTCGCCGACGATAGCTCCGATGAGGCTGAGCGATACGCCGAGCTTCAGGCCGGTGAATACCGAGGGCAGCGCGGTTGGCAATGCAAGGCGCCAGAAGATTTGGGCCCTCGACGCGCCAAAGCTCAAAAATAGCGCGACACGCTTCTCGTCGACCATCTGCAGGCCGCGCAGCGTTGCAACGGAAACGGGGAAGAAAGTGAGGTAGAGCGCGATAGCGACTTTGGCGAGAATTCCATTGCCGAACCAGATGACGACAATGGCGCCAAAAGCGATCACGGGAACGCTTTGCAAGGCGACGAAGAGCGGCAATACGGAGCGCTCGAGAAACCTGTTGCTGGCAAAGAGTATGCCGAAGCCGGCTCCCAGCGCCACGCCGGCGACGAAGCCGAGCGCGGTCTCAGCAAGAGTGTGCAGGAAACTGTTCCAGAGCTCGGAACTGACGGATGCGGCGTCGGCGATGACGCGGCCAAGCGAAGGGAGATAGCGCGGTGGCACGTCGAAGAGCGGCACGAGCACCAGCCAAGCGAACACAGCAAGCACGATGCCGGCCGCTGGATGCTCAAGGAAAAGACGTCGCCTCATGAAAACTCCGAAGATAAGGGTGCAGGACGGCTCAAGTCGCGCGGCACCGTGACCACGGCGTTCTCACGCCACGCGTTTCTGTCATCCGAGACGGGAGCAGATCCAAATCTGATCCGCTCCCGATTGCGACGATCACATCGACTTCGCAGATGCGGGCGTCTTGGCCCAGAAGGTCTGGTCGAAGGCCGCTTCCAGATCGATCGGCTTTTTCAGCGCCTTGTATTCGATCAGGCTGTCGTGGACAGCCTTGATCGAGACCATGTCGATGGCGCCCAGGCCCTGGCTGCCGCCGAGCTTGGCGCGCATCAGCTTCTCGATCTCTTCAAGCATCAGTTCCTGGTGCTTGCGCTCGAGACCGGAGCCTGCTGCCATGACGATATCGGTGGCCTCAGCCTTGTTCTCGAAGGCGTACTTCCAGCCCTTGAGCGTGGCATCCAGGAAGGCCTGAACCACTTCCGGCTTTTCCTTGATCATCTTCTCCGAGGTGACGATCGAATCCTGCTGCGTGGTGACGCCGGAATCGTCTGGCAGGAAGGTCTTGATGTTGTTGATGCCCTGTTCTTTCAGCGTGTTCAGCTCGTTGTAGAGCGTCACGGTCGCAACATCGTACTGCTTGTCGATGAAGGGCTGCATCGAGAAAGGCTGCGAGACGACGTTGACGTCGCTCTGCGAGAGCCCCTCGTGCGCGAGCACTGAATAGAGCGTGAACTGCGGGCCGGTCATCCAGGTAGCGACCGACTTGCCCTTGAAGTCCTTGACCGAGTTGATGCCGGAATTGTCGTAGGTGACATAGGCGAAAGGGGTGATCTGCTGCGACATGCCGATGCAGATCAGCGGCAGCCCCTTTTCGCGGGCATAAAGAACGCCTTCAGTGCCACTGGCGATGCCGAAGGTATCGGCGCCGGAGGCAACCAGCGTTTCGACGTTGATGTTCGGGCCGCCGGGGCTGATCGTCGCGTCGAGGCCGGCGTCCTTGTAGAAGCCCTTGGCCTTGGCGACGTAGACGCCGGCGAACTGCGCCTGGGCGACCCACTTGAGGCGGATCGATACGGCCTCCGCGGCGTGGGCCGAAACTGAGCCACCAATTGCGGTAGCAAGAAATGCGAGCGACAAAACACTGTGCTTGAAAGAGCGCTTCATGGTGTAGTTCCCCTTTTTGTGTATGCAGAAAGATGATTGCAATATACATGCCAGTTTGTTTTGCGCCCGTTTAAGGTTCTTTCTCTTGGATTCGACCCGGTAAAAGGCCGTGTTCCAGTTACGCTTTGATTAGAAAACGCGATTTGTGCCTATTATGTATTCATTTTTGACAAATGTGATTTTTTTAGGCTGAATTGCCTGCAACGATTGCCATGCCGACAATGCAAAGAGGATAACCGATGACTGATGAGCCACTGTGGTCCGCCGAGTTTACCCAGCTTGGGGAGGCGATGCGCAGCGGCGCAATTTCTTCTGTCGCGTTGACGGAGCTGATGCTCGAGCGGATCGCCACGCATGACGGTGACTTGCATTCCTATGCGGCAGTCGCGCCGGACGTGGCGCTCGCCGCTGCGCGCAAGGCGGATGTCGAGATCGAGGTCGGCAACTGGCGCGGGCCGCTCCATGGCATTCCGCTCGCGGTCAAGGATGCCTTTGCGACCGTCGATATTCCGACGGGTTTCGGCAGCCCTATTTTCGCGGGCCAAGACATAGTCGAGGAATCGACTGCGACCGCGCGTCTCCGGGCGGCCGGCGCTGTCATGCTTGGCAAGCTGACGTTGACCGAAGGCGTCTATGCGGATCATCATCCGTCGATCGTGCCTCCGATCAATCCCTTCGGCGCCGCGCACTGGACCGGAACGTCGTCATCGGGGTCGGGCGTGGCGGTCACGTCGGGCCTCGCCTATGCCACGCTTGGCACGGACACCGGCGGCTCCATTCGCTTGCCGTCGTCCTGCTGCGGCGTTGTCGGCATCAAGCCGACCTGGGGCCGCGTGAGCCGCCACGGTGTCTTCCCGCTTGCGAACTCGCTCGATCACGTCGGCCCGATGGCCCGCAGCGTTGCTGATGCCGCCGCCCTTCTCGGCGCCATCGCCGGACCTGATACGGCGGATGCGACGGCAGTGCAGGTTCCCGTCGATGACTATCTCGCCGCTGCTCTGTCCGCCGATGTCAACGGCCTGACGATCGGTATCGATCGAGCATTCATCGCGTCGCGCGCGACCGACGGGGTCGTGGCGTCGATCGAGGCCGTGGTCGAGGTGATGCGCGGTCTCGGCGCCCGTTTCGTGGATGTCAGCTTCCCGGACCCCGACGCGGTGCTGCGCGGCTGGGCGGTGCAGTGCGCGGTCGAATGCGCGATGGCGCACGAAGCGACCTATCCGGCGCGCAAGGGCGAGTACGGCGAGCGGATGTCCGCCCTGCTCGCGCGCGGTCGCGCCCATACGGCACGCGACATGGCGGTAGCGCTGGAGGATCGCCGCGAATTCAACGGCCGCATCGCGCGCATGTTCGCCGATATCGACCTGCTCATGGTGCCCGGGTTGCCGGTTGCCGGCCCCTCACTGGAGTTCATGTCATCGCTCGGCGAAGACCCCGCCGCGATCCTTGCGATCGGGCCGTTCACGGCGCCCTTCGACGTTTGCGGCTACCCGACGATCACCATGCCGTGCGGTGAGAGCACCAAGGGAATTCCCGTCGGCTTCCAGTTCGTCGGTCGCCCCTTCGCCGAGGCTTTGCTATGCCGGGCAGGCGGAGCCTACCAGACGAAGACGTCGTTCCACCGCAGACGTCCGACGCTTCGGGGCTAGGTTTCAGAGTGAGGTCGATCCCGGTCAGTAGCCGCGAACGGGATCGACCAGCGCCTCGAGCTCTTCGCCTTTCAGATAGGCGTCGAGGTTCTTCATCAGCCGCTGCTGGAAAGCCTGATCCTGATCGCCGCCTGCCCAGGAAATGTGCGGGCTGATGAAGACGTTGGGCAAGGTGTAGAGCGGGTGGCCGTCCGGCAGCGGCTCCGGCGTCGTCACGTCGAGCGTTGCGCTGCCGATTTTTCCCGCAACGATCGCCGCTACCAGCGCTTCCTGATCGATGACGCCGCCGCGCGATATATTGATGAGATGCAAGCCCGGCTTGGCGGCGCGAAGCAGGTCGGCATCGATCATGCCTTCCGTCTCCGCAGTCAGCGGCGCGGCGATGACGAGGTGGTCGGCAACTGCGAAGATCTCATGGATCCCGGCCGCTGTGATGCCACGCTCACCCTCCCAGGCGGTGCGGCGGTTGACCATGACATTCATGTCGAAGGCAAGCGCCCGGCGGGCGATCGCCTGGCCGAGACTTCCGTAGCCGATGAGGCCGAGCGTCTTGCCGTATAGGCGGCCGATGTCGTGCCGGCGCCAGTCCGCCTCGCTGCGGGCGCGCGTCTCTTCCAGCCGCTTTTCGCTGCGCAGTATCGCCGCGAAGACGAACTCGGCGATCGGCAGCGCGTTCAGTCCACGCCCGCAGGTCATGACCCGGCCCTGCAGGAGGGGTGGCGGATAGATCTCGATACCCGTCGTCTGCGACTGCACCCATTTCAACCGCTCTGGAAACCGCCAGTCGCGTGGCGCTTGCTTCCAGTTGGCAAAGCCGCCCGTCACCAGGATGTCGGCATCCGGTGCGATCTTCCATGGCTCCGCCGGGACGGAATCCTGGATCACGACCGGCCGGAAAGGATGCTCTTCGAGCGCTTTGCCGAGTTCTGGGCCGAGCTGATTGAGGATGACGAGGCGTTGTGGGTCGGACATGGATTTTCTCCTCCGCGCGACGATTGTCGCGCGGTCTCTGCATGAACTGAGCTTGGAGCGTCTTACTGCGCGCGGCTCATATGCGCCGGCAGCGACGAAATGAAGTCGGTCAACTGGTCGCCGAGCAGCTGGACGTGGTCGCTGGCAGCCTTGCGCGCTGCTTCCGGATCACCGGCATCGATTGCATCCATGATACGGACGTGCTCGGTCAGCGTGCTCAGCATGCGGCCGGGCTGGTAGGTGGCGCGCATGCGGTAGGCGCCGATGCGGCGGCGAAGCTGGATCGCCTGATCCGCGATGAAATGCGTGTGGGCCGCTTCGTAAAGCTGGTCGTGGAATTTCTGGTTCACCTTGTAAAAGGCGACAGGATCACCGGAATTGTACGCTTCGACCAGTTCCTCGTGCACCTTGCGCATGCCGGCTCGTTCGGCGGGCGTTGCGCGGCGGGCGGCAAGTCGGGCACAAAGACCTTCGAGAGCCGACATCACGTCGAACATCTCGATCAGCGCTGGAATGGAAAGCAGCGCCACATGTGTGCCCTGGCGGCCGCGCGTCTCGACGAGCCCGATGGCCAGGAGCGCCTTGATGGCTTCGCGCACCGGCGTGCGGGACAGACCGAAGCGGCGCGCGAGTTCCATCTCGTCCAGCCGCTCGCCGGGTTCGAGCCTGCCGTCCAGGATCATCTGCTCAAGCTGTTCACGCAGCTCGCCGGCGCGGGTAGGAGCGCGCACCCCGTTTGCCGCCTCGGGCAGACGCGTGTCATCCTGATCCAATGCGGTCACTCCTCTCGCCGAACTGCGAATGGCCAATTTGTATTTTGCTGGCGGCATTTATACTTTTCTTTTTGCGGTGCATTCAATGGGTGGATTATGGGTATAAGAGCGTCGCAAGGCAGCTTCGGAGCTTTTCCACAATCATCGCGGGAGCTTCGATCATCGGGAAGTGTCCGGAGTCGTATTCGACGACGTCGATACTGCTGAAACAGGCCATCGGCTTCGGATCCGCCAACCGCGCGACCCAGGCAGAATTGAGCATCACGGCGGGGCAGTTGACCAGTGGCCAGCGCTCTTCGGCGTCCCAGGCGAAGAGGTCGTCCTTAACGTCGAGCGCGAAGGCCGCGGGGGCCGAAGTGATCATGCTGTCGGTGATTGCCTGGCGCATCGCCTCGTCCGTGGACGGATGCACGATGATATCGATCATGGCGCGCATGCTGCCCGCGTAGTCGGCGGCGAACTCCTCGTGGCGTCTGACGAGCTCGTCGTCCGGAACACGGCCGTAATAGTCGCGGTCGGTCAGCGTATCGAGGCCGATCAGCGCCGTGACGCGATCCGGCGTAACGATCGCGACCTCGGTCATGATCGGGCCGCCCATCGAGTGACCGATCAGCGTCGCGCCTTCGATATCGAGACGAGCCAGGAGATGAGCGACAGCGGCACCCATCGCGCGGATCGTCTGGCCGGCTGGCGGCGGCGGGAGCATTCCGCCGAAACCGGGATGCGAGACCGCCAGCACCCGGTGGTCTCGCGCCAGTTCGGGCGCGATCGCGTCCCAGTGCTCTGCATTGCCGCACCAGCCGTGGATAAGCACCAGCCAGTCGCCTTCGCTTCCGAAGACGCGATAGCCGATCTGCCCGCCCATCGGGGCGTCCAGCGTCGAAAGCGGAGCAAGGCTGTGGGCCGGTGCGTTCATGGCCTAACCCTTGATCCCGCTGGTGGTCATGCCCTGCGTGAAATACTTCTGCAGCAGCAGGAAGAGCAGGATGAGCGGTACGGTCGCGACAGTCGCGCCTGCAAAGGTTTCGCCCCAGTTCGGTAGCTGCGTCGGCGAACCTTGTTGGGCGATCGCCACCTGGATGACCTGGATTGCCGGATCCTGGATGATGACGAGCGGCCACAGGAAGCTGTTCCACGAAAACAGGAAGGTGATGAGGCCGAGCGTCAGCATCGGCACCTTCACGTTCGGCAGCACGATCGAAAAGAAGATGCGCACATGACCGGCGCCATCGATCCGTGCAGCGTCCTCGAGCTCGACCGGCAGTTCCTCGAACGCCTGCTTCAGCAGGAACAGGCCGAAGGGGCTGGCGATCCAGGGGATCATGACGCCGAGAAGGGAGTTGGAGAGGCCGAGGCCTGAAACCACCTGATAGAGCGGCACCATCATCGCCTCGATCGGCAGCAGGAAGGTGAGCAGGATCAGCACGAAGACGATCTTGGCGCCGGGAAAGCGGATGCGCGTCAGCGAGTAGGCGGCCATCGAGCAGAGCAGCAGCGTCAGCGCCACCTGGCCGCCGGCAACGATCGCCGTGTTCATCAGCGCGGTCAGCACATTGGTACGCTCGAACAGCGTGCGATAGTTCTCGAATGTCCCCTCGACCGGCAGGAAGGCGCGCCAGGAGAGCGGCGTGACGTCGTTGAAAAGCGTCAGCTGGTTCTTGAAGGACGACGAGACGATCCAGGCGTAAGGCGCCAGGAAGCAGCACAGGATGACGACGATGACGAGGGCGACCATGGCGCCGCGCCGGAGATGTTGCTTCTTCATGTCAGTAATTCCAGCGAGAGCGCAGCAGAGCCATCTGCGCCATGGAGATGGCAAGCACTACGAGCAGCAGCGCCACTGAGAGTGCCGAGGCATAGCCGGCCTGCTGCATGATGAAGGCGCTGTTGTAGATGTGGTAGACGATCAGGTTGGTGCTGTCCTGCGGTCCGCCCTGGGTCATTAGGAAGGCGGGCGCGAAGGCCTGCAGCGAAAACACCGTCATGATCACGACGACGAAGAGCGTCGTACGGGACAGAAGCGGGATCGTCACGTTCCAGAGAACCTGGCGGCGCGTGGCGCCGTCGATACGGGCGGCCTCGGTCAGTTCCACCGGCAGGCCTTGCAGGCCGGCGAGGAAGAGGATGGCGCCAAAGCCGACCTGCTGCCAGAGCGTCATGGCGATCAGGGCCGGAAGCGCCTGGCTCGTCGATGTCAGGAAGGGCTGGTTGCCGATGCCGATAATGTTCAAAACGCCGTTGATCAGTCCGTTCGAGGGGTCGAGCAGGAAGGACCACATGGTTGCGACGACCACGGAGGAGGTCACGACCGGCAGCATGATCATGGTGCGGACAAGGCCGCGCGCCGGCAGCTTCGAAGTGAGGAAGAGCGCCAGCGAGAAGGCGACCGGGATGACGAAGACGACGACGCCGAGCGCGAAGAGGAAGGTAACGCCGAAGGAGACGGCGGCATCGTCATAATCGATCATGTCGGTGAAGTTGCGCAACCCGACGAACTTGGCGGCGGCCGGGTTGAGCAGGGAGTAGTCATAGACGCTGTTGCGGGCCATGACGAGCAAGGGCACGTACTGGAAAACCAGCAACAGGATCATGAACGGCGCAAGGAAGCCGGCCGCAAACAGCCAATCCCGCTTCTGCCGCTTGGTAGCGGGTTTTCGCGTTTTTGGTTTCGCTGTGGCCGAAGCCGTGGATAGGGTATTTGAGACCGACATTCTTGCGTCCAATGCTTAGCGATCGAGAACTCGCTGTACTTTCTTCTCGGCGTCCGCCATCAGGTCGGCTGGATCGCCGCCGAAGGCCACGGCACGCAGAGCATCGGTGACGAGCTTGTCGTACTGGGCGAACTTCGGACCCGGAGGACGCGGCTGGCCCCATTCCTGCAGCTGATCGACGAAGACCTTCATCGGATAAGAATTGTAGGTCTCGAAGCGTGGGAACAGGCTCTTCAGTGTAGGAAGATTGCCGCGCTGGCTGACGTTCATGTAGGCGTATTCACCCGTGGACATGTCGACCACGAACTTTGCAGCGATCTCGGGATGCTTGGAACGCGCCGTCGCGCCGATCGTGGTCGAGCCGGTGTGGACGATCGGCGTCTTGAAGTACGGGATCGGGGTGATGCCCCATTCGATCTTCGGATCCTTGATCAGTGCGCTGCCGGCGGCAGGCGTATCGATGTAGAAGCAGGCCTTGCCGTCGAAGAAGGCATTCGGAATGCCGACCTTGGGTGCCACACCTTCGGAATTGAAGAGCGACTTGTAGAACTTCAGGGCTTCGATCGCCTCCGGCGTGTTCAGGTATCCCTCGACCGACTTACCGTCCTTGGAGAGTGCCCAGAAGGTCTTGTAGGCGGAGCTTTGCGGATCGGCCTTAGGGTCGCCGGCTGAACGCTGGTAGATCAAGTCCTGATAGACGAGGCCGGGCTGGCCGTTGCCGAAACGAGTCGGGCCGAGACCCCAGACGCTCGGTGCGCCGGCCGGGCCCTGCTGGCAGGCCTTGAAAGCAGCCAGTGCTTCCGGCCAGGTCCAGGCCTTGTCGAGCGTCTGCGGCGGCTTGATGCCGGCGGCTTCGACGAGCTTCTTGTTGTAGTACATGGCGACCGTGGTCTGCTCGATGCCCGGCGAATAGACCTCGCCTTCGTAGCTGTGCTCGGCCTTGGTTGCGGGAAGGATGTCCTCGTCCCAGCCCTTTGGCAAGTACTTGGTGATGGGCAGCAGGATACCGGAGGCGGCGTAGGACTGTGTGTTCGGACCGTCGTAAACCAGCACGTCAGGCGGATTGGAGCTCGCGGCCTGAACGGAGATCGTGTCGGCCAGCTGGGCGAAGGGAACTTCGTTGATCTCGAACTTGACGCAGGGATTTTCCTTCTGCCAGGCCTCCATCGGCGCCGGATAGGGGTAGTTTCCCGGCGTGCGCAAAATGCGCAGCGTCACGGCCTCGCCGGTACAGGCAGCGCTGTCCTGGGCAAATGCGCCGGTGCCGCCAAGCGCGGTGGCGCCAAGCAGGCCGGCGAGAAAGAGTATGCGTGCATTCATCAGCTGTTCTCCTTGTTTTTATGCAGTCGTACAGGCAGTGGTCGCGTCAGATGGCGCGGCCGGTATCCGGGTCGAAGAGAGACATGCGGTCACGGGCGATGCGCAGCGACTGGGTCTGCCCCTCGGCCGCGGCGAACTCCGGCGGCAGCATGGCCGAACAGGCAACGCCCTCAAGCGTGAAATGAACGAGTGTCGTCGGGCCGAGCAGTTCGGCCATGTCGACTGGGACGGAGATCTCCGTTGTGCCATCGGCCAGGAAATGTTCGGGGCGCAGACCGATCTCGACACGGCGGCCGGCGTAGGCCTTCAAGGCTTCGAGCTTGTTGGCGGGAGCGGCGAGCATGGCCCCCGCAAACTTCAGCGTCGGCGTCTCGCCTTCCATGACGACGTCGGCCGGCAGGAAATTCATGGTCGGGCTGCCGATGAAACCCGCGACGAAACGCGTGGCCGGACGTTCGTAGAGTTCCTGCGGCGTTCCCTGCTGCTCGATTAGACCCTTGTTCAGCACCACCACGCGGTCGGCCAGCGTCATCGCCTCGACCTGATCGTGGGTGACGTAGACAGTGGTCGCCTTCAGCCGTTTGTGTAGGCGGCGGATTTCCGCGCGCATCTGCCCGCGGAGCTTCGCATCGAGGTTGGAAAGTGGCTCGTCGAACAGGAAGACGGCGGGATCGCGGACCATCGCGCGACCCATGGCGACGCGCTGGCGCTGACCGCCTGAGAGCTGCTTGGGGCGGCGCTCCAGCAGGGCGGAGATATCGAGGACCTTGGCCGCATCCTCGACGCGGCGGCGAATCTCGGCCTTGTCCATGCCCGAGAGCTTCAGGCCGAAGCTCATGTTCTGCGCGACCGTCATATGCGGATAAAGCGCGTAGTTCTGGAACACCATGGCGATGTTGCGATCGCGCGGCTCCAGCTCGTCCACACGCCGGTTGCCGATCCAGATCTCGCCGTCGGTCAACTCCTCAAGGCCCGCCAACATACGGAGCGTCGTCGACTTGCCGCAGCCCGACGGGCCGACAAGCACCACGAACTCACCGCTGCGAATGTTCAGGTTCAGGTTCTCGATCGTATTCGCCGAGGCGTTTTCGTAAGTCTTCCCTACGTTTTTGAGGGACACATCTGCCATGAAAATTCCAGCCGTCTGTTTCAGAGGTCATTCCGCCCGAGGGCTTGGATGCGACATTATGCCTTTTCGGTATTCATGCAATAGGTATTCGTATACACGAAATGAGTTTTCGAAAATAATCGCGCAAACGCTAAACAAATAAGCTGCGTGCCTCATTAATTCGCATTGCATGCGGAAATGTTCGTCAAATTGCGCTTTGGTGGTAAAAAAATCCAATTGGATCGCAAAAAACTCTATGGACATGATCATAAATCGGCGTATGCAAGAAGGTGAAATATGTATTCATATAGGAGATGCAGGTGGAACTTAATCTTGCTGGAAAGACGGCACTGATCACTGGAGCCTCGCAGGGCATCGGTCATGCCATCGCGAAAATACTGGCTGCTGAAGGATGTCACCTTCACCTTGCCGCCCGTAACGGCGCGGCGATGGAAGAGCTGAAGGCCGAGCTGGCGCAGTATCCGGTCAATGTCACCGTACACGAAGCCGATCTCGGCACGACCGAGGCCATGGTGGCGCTCGACAAGGCCTGCGGTGACTACGATATCCTGATGAACAACGCAGGCGATATCCCTGCAGGTTCGATTGAGGACGTCACGGACGAATCGATCCGTCGTGGCTTCGATCTCAAGGTGTTCGGCTACATCACGCTGGCGCGCGAATTCTGGAAGCGCCGCAAAGGCAAAGGTGGCGTCATCATCAACGTCATCGGCAATTCCGGCGAGAACTGGGATGCGGCATACTTCGCCGGTTCCACCGGCAATGCCGCTCTGATGAGCTTCACCAAGGCGCTCGGTGGCCGCAGCATGGATGAAGGCATTCGCGTCGTCGGCGTCAACCCCGGCCCGGTCGATACCCCGCGCATGTTCAAGATCATGAAGCGCAAGGCGATCGACATGCTCGGCGACGAGAGCCGCTGGGAAGAACTCTACGACAAGTACCCGGGCAAGCGTCCGGCAACCGCCGAAGAAGTCGCCGATCTCTGCGTCTTCCTGGCGTCGCCCAAGGCCGGCTACATCAGCGGCACGGTCGTCACGATCGACGGCGGCATTGCAGCACGCGGTTCGGTGATCTGATTCATGGCCGACGCACGCACCCGCAACCGCTATTTCGACGATCTGTTCTCCACGCCCGACCTGGCGTGGATGGGGCAGAACACCAATCACGTGCCCGCCCATCCGGCGGTCGCGGAAGCCATGATCCGCTCGGTTGAAGCCGGCGAGTTCAATGCCTATGCCCCGCCGATGGGCTTCGAGGCACTGCGCAGCGCGATCGTCGCCGATCTCGGCGTTGCAGGAACCTCGGCCGAAGCACTTGTCACTGAAGGCGGCGTCAATGCGCTCGCGATGATCTGCAAAGCGCGGTCGAAGCCTGGCACCACGTTTGTTACCACCGACCCCACCTGGAAGTGGCCGTGCATGTTCGCCGAGCAGGCTGGTGCCGAAGTTGTCCAGATTCCGATCTACGACGCTTCCGTCAACTACAAGCTGACGCCCGAGGCACTGCGCGCCAACGTCGATGAGCGTTGCGCCATCATCTACATCGTCGATCCGAACAATCCGCTCGGCATCCGTTATGACCGCGAAGAGATCGAAGCCTTCGCCGAGATCGCCCGTTCGGTCGGCGCGCTGCTGATTCACGATTGCACCTATCGCGATTTCGCCGACGGCCATACGCCGGTGTTGCAGGTCGCGCCCGAGGGCACGGTGGTTTCGCTATCGTTCTCCAAGTGGCTCGGTCTCGCCGGCATGCGCATCGGCGCTCTCGTCGCCGAGCCGAAGCTGGTCGACGAGTTCTCGGCCGCCTCAACCTCGGTGCTTGGCGCATCGGTCGTGGCCCAGCGCGCGGCGGTGGCTGGCCTTTCGGTCAAGTCGGAATGGATGAAGGACGTGCGCCGCATCGACAGCGCCAACAAGGCGATGATCATCGATGCCTCCAAGGCGACCGGTCTTTCGGTTCCGATCCCGGTTTCGCACGGCAACTTCCTGGTTCTTGAGACCGCTTCTACCGGTGTATCTCCCGAGGCGATCGTCGAGGCTGCCCGCCGCGAGGGCGTGATGATCCGCCAGGGTCGTTACCACACGGCCGCGTTTGGTGATCGCTTCATCAAGGTCTCGACCTCGGTGCCATCGGCCTGGGCAGAGCGTTTCTGCGAAGGCCTTCCGCGCTATATCGAAACCGCGCGCACGCTCAACGACGTTCCGGCCCTTTTCTAGGGCCGGCATATCCATCGACGATACGAGGCAAAGAGGCTTTCACATGTACGCGACCGCGAAGGATGGAACGAAGCTTTACTACGAGACGGCAGGAGAGAGCGGAACGCCGATCCTGTTCATCCACGAGTTCGGCGGCAACTACGACGCCTGGGAACCGCAGATGAGCTTCTTTGCCCGTCGTCACCGCTGCATCACCTATGCGGCGCGCGGTTATGCGCCATCCGATATCCCCACGGATATGGAGATGTATTCGCAGGCCAATGCCGCTGATGACGCGGTTGCCGTGCTCGATGCGCTCGGCATCGAAAAGGCGCATATCGTCGGCCTGTCCATGGGCGGCTTCGCCACCCTGCATTTCGGCCTTCGCACGCCGGAGCGCGCGCTGTCACTAACGGTTGCCGGCGCCGGTTACGGGACAGAGCGGGAAACCGCTGACTATTTCCGCAACACCTCGCTGAAAGTCGCCGACAATTTCGAGAAGGATCCGGTTGGGTTCTCGAAGATCTATTCGCTCGGCGCCAGCCGGGTGCAGTTCCAGAACAAGGATCCGCGCGGCTGGGCGGCCTTTGCCGAGCGCCTGTCGCATCATTCCGCCGTCGGCGCCGCAAACACCATGCGCGGGGTCCAGTGCCGCCGCCCGTCCTTCTGGGATCTCGAGGAGCAGTTGAAGACGATGATGGTGCCGACGCTGGTGATGACCGGCGACGAGGACGATCACTGCCTGCAGCCTTCGATCTACCTGAAGAAAATGCTGCCGGCCGCAGGCCTCGCCATCTTCCCGAAGACGGGCCATACGCTGAACCTCGAAGAACCTATGCTGTTCAATTCCCTCGTGTCCGATTTCATCGCCCAGGTGGAGCAGGGCGCCTGGAAAGTGCGCGACCCGCGTGCCGATCCCGGGCAGGTGATGCGGACGGAGTGAAAGACATGGCGCGGCCCGCAATCTCTCCCGACCGGCTCTGGACCCGCCTTATGGCCCTCGGCGAGGATGGCGCGCTGCCCGGTGGCGGCGTCAACCGTCAGGCGCTCTCGGGCGAGGAGATCCTGGCATGGCGGCGGATCATCGCCTGGGGTGCGGCGGCCGGCCTCGAAGCTTCGACCGATCCGGCGGGCAATCTGTTTCTTAGCCTAAAAGGCGCGCTTCCCCACCTGGCGCCTGTCGTTGCCGGCAGTCACATCGACAGCCAGCCGACAGGCGGTCTTTTTGATGGGGCCTTCGGCGTGCTCGCCGCGCTCGAGGCCGTGACCGCGATATCGGAAGCAGGCCTGACGCCCGAGCGTTCTATCACGGTCGTCGGTTGGATGAACGAAGAGGGCAGCCGCTTTGCTCCCGGCATGATGGGCTCCGAGCTCTTTACTGGTATGCGCACTTCCGAAGAAGTGATGGCCGTGCGCGATGCCGACGGTATTAGCGTCGGTGAAGCTCTCGGCTCGTTGCATGCCGCGTTCCCCGATTTGCCTCGTCGCGAGCTTGGTTTTCCGATGCACTCCTACATCGAGCCACATATCGAGCAGGCCGATGTGTTGGAAACGGAAGGCGCCGTCATCGGCGTCGTCTCCGGCATCCAAGGCAAGAAGACCTACGACATCACGATCACCGGCCGCGAGGCGCATGCCGGCACCGAGCCGATGGCCCGCCGGCAGGATGCGGTGCAGGCGTTCGCGCGCATGGCGACGCGGATGCATGATGCGATGGCCGGCGAGGAACTGATCAAGTTCACCATCGGCCGCGTCGTCGTCGAGCCCAATGCGCCGTCAGTCGTCCCGGCCAAGGTTAGCTTCCGCATCGACCTGCGCCATCCCGAAAATACCGTGCTGGAAGCGTGCGGCGCCCGGCTGGAAGAGATCGCACGCGCCGAGGCCGGCGCCTGCCACGTCGAAATCCGCCGTCTCGTTGACGCGCCTTCCAATGGATTCGATGAAGGGCTCACGCAGGCGATCCGGGTTTCGGCGGACCGGCATGGATTGTCGCGTCTGGACGTTCTTTCCGCGGCCGGACACGATGCGCGGCAGATGGCGCCGTTGACGCGGTCCGCGATGATCTTCATTCCCTGCCGGGGCGGCATCAGCCACCACCCGGACGAATGGTCCGAACCGGATCATGTCGCCGCCGGCGCGACCGTTCTTCTCGACCTGCTTCTGGAGGAAGCGGGTGTTTCGTTCAACCAAGGAGATGCATGATGAGCACAGCCAACGACATGGCCGAAATGCCGGTCCAATTGCCGCGCGAGCCCGCCAACGCGGCCGAGGCGCGCAGCCGCTATTTCAATTCCGGCAATGCCTTCAACATAAAGCTTCCCGCCGTGCCGGGGCACATCTTCATGGACGAGCCGGCTGAGGCGATGAAGATGGGGAAGACCGGCTTCATCAACTGCGACCAGTCCCAGAAGATGGAATGCGGCTTTGCCGCGACGACGCCGCTGATGCTGGCGCGCTATGCTGTGGTCAAGGCCGGTGAAACGCTGGATACCATGCTCGTGAACACGGCGTCGATCTGGTATGTCATCAAGGGCAGCTCCAACCTCGTCGTCGGTGACGAGAAGGCGACGCTCGGCAAGGGCGATGTCTTTCTTCTGCCGGGTGGCATCGCGTCGGCGATCACCGCCAAGGATGATTGCGTTTTCTGGGCGGTCGGCAACGACCCGCAGCTGAAGTTCGACACCTCCGCCCCGGTCACCGGCAAGGAAGCCGCAGTGCAGTTCGTGCACTATCCGGCCGATGAAATCACCCATCAGCTCGATGTGGTCTACAGCTCGAACGCCAATGCCTCGACCTCAGGTCACGCGCTGATCTTCTCGGCCGAAAAGACCGAAGCCGCCCGCAACATCACGCCGACCATGACGCTCTCGCTGAACACGCTGAAGCCGAAGAGCGCGCAGCCGCCGCACATGCACAATTCGGCCGCCATCACGCTGGTCGTTGCCGGCGATCCCGCTTATTCCATGGTTGCCGAGCAGAAATGCGACTGGTCGCCCTGGGCAACGCTGGTGACACCCGCCGCCGCCAAACACAGCCACCACAATGACGGCAACACCCGCGCCGAATTTCTGATCGTGCAAGATGGCGGGCTCTACTATCATGCCCGTACCATGGGATTCGAGTTCTACTGATGCGGCTTATCATCGATACCGATACCGCAGGGGATGATACCTATTCCCTGCTGCTGGCCATGAAGACGCCGGGGTCGACGCTGGAGGCGGTGACCGTCTGCGTCGGCAACGTGCCCTTCGACCAGCAGGTGGAAAACGCGCTGGCGACCATCGAGGCCGCCGGCTTCTCCGGCAAGGTGCCGGTTTACTGCGGTGCGCGGCGACCGATGGTCAAGCCGTGGGAAGCCTCCACCATGCACGGCAATGATGGGATGAGCGGCGCCAACCTGCCGATCGCCCGCCAGCGGCCTGAAACGATGCATGCGGTCGATGCGATCATCGAAAAGGTTATGGCAGAGCCCGGCGAGATCGACATCCTCGCCCAGGCGCCGCTGACCAACATCGCGCTGGCGGTGATGAAGGAGCCGCGCATCGCCAAGGCGGTTCGCCATCTCTGGATTATGGGCGGCACCGACAACTCGGTCGGCAACATCACGCCCTGCGCGGAATATAACTTCTTCATCGATCCGGAAGCGGCGAAGATCGTCTTCGAGGCGGGCTTCAACATCACGCTTTCGACCTGGACGCTCACCATGCGCTCCAGCCTGTTCGAAGCGGACCAGCTCGACGAAATCTTCGCGATGAAAACGCCGCTGTCGGAGTTCTACCGCAAGGTTTCGGCCACGCCCCGCCAGACGGCCGAGGCGCGCTACGGTCGGCCGATCAGCACGCATCCGGACTCTTTGACCTGCGCCATGGCGCTCAATTCCGATCTGATCGAGATTGCGCGCGACGCCGTTGTCCGGATCGAGACCGCGGGTGAGATCACCCGAGGATTCTCCGCCGTTCACCCGCCAGTTCTCGGCAATCGCTGGCCCGAGTTCAAGGTCAACGCCCGCGTTGTCGAGAAGGCGTCGAACAATGGTTTCTTCGGGATGATGAAGCGGGCGCTCTCCTAGGTCCAGGCCTTCATCGTCAATTTTCGAGGACCGGGGACAGCGTCGTTCCCGGTCTTTTTTTGCGCATGCCCATCCGCGAAAATGGCTGTTTGCCGATATTTCGAGCCTTGATGTCTGATGGCTAAAAAATACCCACGTCGTGCACAACAAATAGCGCATCAGGAACACGAATATTGAGTATATGTATGCAAATAATGATAAGAATGTATAATTATTGCGCTGATGCGGTGATTGCAGGCCTAATCACCGCTCTCCGTCGCGGTAAATGTAGGTTTTTGGGTTGAAAATTACGTGGTTCTGCATCTGGCACGGTGCTTGCTTGTATTTATTCGACGAAGATTTGCATACGTGACAGGAGTCGTGCTCATGACTGACAGGGCGATTACGCCGACCGAACTATTTCCTCGCGGTCCGGCTTCCGGCGCCATGGGGCTGATCGAGTTGCTGAAACCGCGAAAGGCGCAAGCCACTCTCCCAGCTCCGGCCTTGCTCGAATCCGCCGATGCGCTGGATGACGGAAAGCCGCTCATTGAGCTGCGCAACGTCTCCAAGACCTTCGGCGCGACGAAGGCGCTGAGTGATCTTGAGGTGTCCATTCGCCCTGGTGAGCTGGTCACCGTGGTCGGTCCCTCCGGTTGCGGCAAGAGCACGCTCTTCAACATCCTTGCCGGTCTGGAAGAGCCGGATGCGGGCAATATCCTGCGCCTGAAGGGCGTGAGCTCCACGGCTTCCGATCTGCTCGGCAAGGTATCCTTCATGCCGCAGCGTGATCTGCTGCTGCCGTGGCGCAATGTCATCGACAACGCCATCATCGCGCTTGAAATCGAGGGCATGCCGCGCGCCGAGGCTCGCAAGCTGGCGATGGAGATGCTTCCCGAGTTCGGTCTCGCCGGCTTCGAGAAGCAGTATCCCAACCAGCTCTCAGGCGGCATGCGCCAGCGCGTGGCGCTGATGCGTACCTTCCTGTTCAAGCGCGACCTGATGCTGCTCGACGAACCGTTCGGCGCGCTCGATGCGCTCACCCGCACGATGATGCAGCGCTGGCTGCTCGATGTCTGGCAGAAGCACAAGCGCACGGTTCTGTTCATCACTCACGACGTCGACGAGGCTATCTTCCTCGGCGACCGCGTGCTGGTCATGACTGCGCGGCCAGGCAAGGTGAAGCTCGAACAGGTTGTCGACCTGCCGCGTCCGCGCAAGGCCGATATCGTCACGTCTCCCGAATTCATTTCACTGAAAAAGACTCTTCTTAAGGCAATCGAGGAGGAAAGCATGAAGTCCTTCCAGGTCGCCGGACACTGATTGAAGCATGAGGAAACAGATTATGACTGACCACTATTCGGGTCGCCCGGCCCATATCGCCGAAGACGAATGGAAGGCTCGCGTCGATCTCGCCGCCTGCTACCGCATGGTGGCCCGCCTCGGCATGGACGATCTGATCTACAATCATATCTCGATGCGCGTGCCCGGCCACGAGGATCAGTTCCTTCTGAACCCCTACGGTTTCCTGTTCGAGGAAATAACCGCGTCGAGCCTCGTGAAAATCGACATCGAAGGCAACAAGCTCGACGACACGCCCTACACGGTCAACAAGGCCGCTTTCGTCATTCACGGCGCGCTGCACAAGTCGAGCCATGATGCCGTCTGCGTGCTGCACACGCATTCCGATGCCAGCGTCGCCGTATCGTCGCAGAAGGGCGGCCTGTTGCCGCTCAGCCAGTTCGCCATGCGCTTCTATCAGCGCCAGGCTTTCCATGCCTATGAAGGCGTTGCAATCGATCTGGCGGAGCAGGAGCGCCTTATCAGCCATCTCGGCGACAACAAGGTGATGCTGATGCGTAATCACGGCATCCTCACCATCGGCCGCACGCCCGGCGAAGCCTTCATGCTGCTCTACTATTTCGAGCGCGCCGCACGCATCCAGCTCGATCTCCAGGCCGCGAGCGCTTCTGGCGCCGAACTCGTCATCCCCCCACACGACGTTTGCGAGAAGGCGGCGCGCCAGTTCTGGGAGAGCAAAGGCGACATTCTTATTGCCGGCGAACGGGAATGGCCGGCGTTCCTGCGTCAACTGGACAGGGAAGGCTCGGATTTCCGGCAGTAAGCACATCTGGGAGGAGGCAACGACAAGTCACGAACACTATAAAAGAGGGTTTCATGCTTAACAGACGTAACGTCATCGCAGCATTCGCTGCCGCCGCCATAACGCTTCCGGCACTCGGTATGGGTGCCGCTCCGGCCTCCGCGCAGGAGATGGTCGATGCCAGCCTGCGCCTGAAGTGGCTTACACAGGCTCAGTTCGCCGGCTTCTACGTCGCTCTCGAAAAGGGCTATTACAAGGACGAGGGCATCAACCTCACCATCAATCCTGGCGGACCGAACCTTCTGACCGAAAACCTCGTCGCCACCGGCGCCGACACGTTCGGCCTCTCCGGCGGCACTGACAGCGTCTTCGCGGGACGTGACAAGGGTCTGCCGATCGTCTGCATCGGTGTTGCACATCAGCAGACCCCATTCGTCTTCGTGTCGCACAAAGACGGGTCGGTTCAGAGCGTTGCCGATTTCAAGGGCAAGAAGATCACGACCTGGTTCACCGGGGCCAACCACGTGCTTGCGGCCATGCTGTCGAAGGCCGGCATCGATCCCAAGGAAGCTGATATCCAGCCGCAGCAGGTTTCCGTCACCCCCTTCGTCGACAAGCAGGTCGATGTCGTGACCGCCACCCGCTACAACGAGCTCTACGTCATCAACCAGCGCGTCGGTAAGGAAAACCTCAACCTCTTCGTGCCCGAGGACAGCGGCGTTTCCTTCCCGCGCGATACACTGATCGTTTCCGAACAGACCGCCGCCGAGAAGCCTGAGCTCGTCGAGAAGTTCCTGCGCGCCAGCGTCAAGGGTTGGAAAGAAGCCTTCGCCAACGAGAAGGAGGCGATCGACATCATCATGAAGATTGCGCCGACTCTCGACCGCGCCCAGCAGGAATTCATGCTGTCCGAGATCAAGACGCTGATGACGGCGGGCAAAGCTTCCACGGATGGCATCTTCGCGATCGACAAAGCAGCCGTCGGTTCGGCTAACGAATTGCTCGCCAAGTACGGCGTGATCTCCAAGCCCGTCGATCTTGACAAAGCCTTCAACGCTTCCTTCATCGACAAGATCCCGGCCGAGGAACGACGCCTGTGACTGGAATGAAAGCTTCCGCGACAAACCTGCCCGTCATCTCGACGGGCAGGATCTACGCAGCGGTGAAACCAATCCTGTGGCTGGCCGTAGGGCTGCTGGCGATCGAAGTGATCGTCATGGCCTTCGGCATCCGCCCCTATTATCTGCCGCGCCCAAGCGCCATTGCCGTCAACATCATGGCGACACCCGGCGCCTATCTTGCCGGACTGTGGCGGACCTTCCTTGAGACGGCGTTCGGCTTCGTCGCCGGTAGCCTGTTCGGCGTGGCGATCGCGGTCGTCTTCCATCGCTGGACTGCGCTTCGCGAGCTGTTCTTCCCACTTTTCATCGTCTCGCAGACCATTCCGGTCATCGCTTTCGGCGCCGTGGTCGTGCTCTGGTTCGGCAACACGCTGTTCGCCAAGGCGGTGATCTCCTTCTACGTCAGCTTCCTTCCGGTGACGGTCAACGCCATCCTCGGCTTTTCGTCGGTCGATCCGAAGCAGGTTCAACTGATGCGCAGCTTCGGCGCCAGGGACGGGCAGATCCTGAGGCGCATCTATCTGCCGGCCGCCTTGCCGCAGATCTTCGTCGCGCTGAAGCTCGCCTCTTCGCTGGCTCTCGTCGGTGCGATCGTCGGCGAATGGTTCGGCGACACGACCGGCCTCGGCGTGCTGCTGCTGCAGGCGATGTACAACGAAAACGTCGTCGGCATCTGGGCAACCATCGTCGTCTCCGCCTGTCTTGGCATGGGGCTCTATGGCCTCGTTTCCTGGGCCGAGCGCCATATCGTCTTCTGGGGGATCGAGAAATGAGCACTCAACGCACGGACAACCTGCGCCAGATCGGCCGCGGCATCGCCGGCGCGCTGCTCATCGCGGTTATATGGGAACTGGCAGCGCGCGGCTTCAACCTGCCCGCCTATGTGATGCCTTCGGTTTCCAGCATTCTCTCCGGAATGGTCTCGGACGCTCGCAATCTTCTCGACGCCACCGCCTATACGGCGGGTGAAGCACTTGCGGGTTATGTGATCGGCTGCGCCATCGGCATGTCGCTCGCCGTCCTCGTCACCGTCATCCCCGCCGCGCGCGGTGTCGTCCTGCCGCTGGCGACCGCCATCAATTCGGTCCCCGTCGTCGCCTATTCGCCGCTCGTCCTGCTCTGGTTCGGCATGGGCATGACGTCGAAGGTGGTGATGGTAGCGATCGCCGTCTCCTTCACGATCTTTCTCAGCACCATCGCCGGCCTCGACCGGATCGACCGCAAGACGGTCGATCTCATCCGCTCCTTCGGCGCCGGACAGTTTGCCATCGTCTGGCGGCTGCGCCTGCCGACCGCGCTGCCGCTGATCATCGCCGGCATGCGCGTCTCCACGGTGCGCAGCGTGCTGGTGGCCATCGTCACCGAGATGCTCGGCGCTTATGGCGGCCTCGGCTGGGTGATCTATCAGGCGGTTCTGCAGATCGACTTCGTCAAGGTCTGGGCGGCCATCATCGTCGCCTCGACGATCAGCCTCGTGTTCTTCGGCGCGATCAGCTTCGCCGAGCGGCGTTACGTCTTCTGGAGATAAGCATAGCATGACACGCAAGATTCACTTCGGCCTCTTCCTTCTCGGTACCGGCAGCCACGTCGCCGGATGGCGGATGCCGGGCGCGGTCGATAGTTTCCAGAATATCGACCAGGTCCGCGCCATCGCGCAGGAAGCCGAGCGCGGCCTGTTCGACCTGATCTTCATGGGCGACAACCTGCACGCCGATCCTGCAGCGCATCCTTCCTACACGGCTCGGCTCGAGCCGCTGACGCTGCTCTCGGCCGTCGCCGGCGCGACGAAGCATATCGGCCTCGGCGCCACAGTCTCGACCACCTACAGCGATCCCTTCACGGTCGCCCGCGTTTTCGCGTCGCTCGATCACCTCAGCGGCGGTCGCGCCGCCTGGAATGCGGTGACGACAGCGAACCCGACGGCGGCTGCGAATTTCGGGACCATCCATCCCGATCACGCCAAGCGCTACGAGATCGCTGAGGAATTCCTGACTGTCGTTCGCGGCCTCTGGGATTGCTGGGCGGACGATGCGATCGTCGCGGATCGCGAGACGGGCCTTTACATCGATCCGGCCAAGGTTCGCTGCCTCGACCACGCGGGAGCACACTTCAAGGTCAAGGGACCGCTGAACATCGGCCGCTCGCCACAGGGCCAGCCGATCATCCTGCAGGCCGGCGGGTCTGGTCCCGGCCAGGAACTGGCGGCCAAGTCGGCCGACGTGGTCTTCTCGGTCACACAGGATCTCGACGAGGCGCGTGCCTTTTACCGCTCCGTCAAGGATCGCCTGCCGAAATATGGTCGTGCTGAAGACAGCATGGTCATCCTGCCGGGTCTCATGCCGATCGTCGGACGCACCGAGCGCGAGGCGCACGACAAACTCGCGGCGCTTCAGGGTTTCATCAGCGAGACCAATGCGCTGTCGCTGCTGTCCGATCGCTTCGGCATCGACATGAGCGTCTACGATCTAGATGGTCCCATTCCCGACGACCTGAAGCCATCGGACAATTACCACGCCTTCGCCAAGGTCATGCTGGACAAGGCGCGGCGCGAGAACATGCGGCTGCGGGATGTCTACAACCTCATGGCCGCGGCGCGCGGGCATTGGGTGCTCTGCGGCACGCCGGAATACATCGCCGACACGCTCGAGACCTGGTTCAAAACCGGCGCTGCGGACGGTTTCAACATCATGCCGTCGCACTTCCCTGATGGCCTGACCGATTTCGTCGACATGGTCGTGCCGATCCTTCAGGAGCGAGGCATCTACCGGACCGAGTACGAGGGCAACACCCTGCGCGATCGCATGGGTTTTGAACGGCCGGAACGGGTATAGGAGCCTGACATGGGGATCATGGATCACAGCTTCGAGACGGTGGAAAGCATGCAGTTCCGTCGCGGCATGTCGCGGCTTGGCGCGGCGGTCAACATCGTGACGACACGGGCCGACGACGGGCCTTATGGCTTCACGGCATCAGCGGTTTGCAGCGTCAGTGATACGCCGGCCACTCTGCTCGCCTGCATAAACCGGACGAGCTCCTGTTTTCCGGCATTTGAGACCGCGCGTTTCTTCTGCGTCAATACGCTCGCCCCGAGCCACGAAGCGTTGTCCAATCTGTTTGGCGGCAAAACCGCGATGGCCGAACGCTTCGCAATGGGGCATTGGACGGAAGGGAAGACTGGTGTGCCTGTTCTTGAGGACGCCCTTGTCAGCTTCGAATGCGAGCTGACACACGCCGTCGATCAAGGGACGCATCGGGTGCTGTTCGGGCGCGTTCTTGGCTTGTGCGCTGGGGGCAACGAGGACGCGCTTCTTTACTGCGCACGGCGGTATCTGACAGTTGGGGCTCCGAGCTAGCGAAGACATCCTCAGCCTATGGCGATGCTGGAAGAAGCGGCCTTCCAGTGCGCCATGTTGCCTTTCCGCGAAAGTCGTCATCCTATGTCCCGACCATCGCGGTGGGGAAACCAATGGACGGCACACATCTCTTTGAACTTGTGATCGCAATGTTCGTGGCGATCATCGCGCTTCATTATCTTGCTCATCGGTTGGGACTGCCTCCATCCGTGGCGCTTCTCGCGGGCGGTGCGCTGCTCGCCTTCCTGCCCGGGCTGCCGGCAATCACGGTCGATCCGGAGCTGGTGCTCGTTATATTTCTCCCACCCTTGCTGTTCGACGGTGCTTGGTCCATCGCCGTAGAGCGGCTGCGTCGTCACATGCTTGGCATTGCCTCGCTTGCGATCGGCGCCGTGTTCTTTACCACCGCTGTGATCGCCGTGGTCGTCCATCTGCTGATGCCGTCACTGCCATGGGCCGCGTGCGCCGCTTTGGGAGCAATCGTTTCCCCGCCCGATGCAGTATCCGCACGTGCGGTTCTCGAGCGAGTGAAGTTGCCGCGACGTCTGCAGATACTTCTCGAAGGCGAGAGCCTTCTAAACGACGGGAGTGGTCTGGTTGTCTTCCGCTTCGCCGTGGCGACGGTGGCAACCGGGACGTTCAGCGTATTTGACGCTGTCGGCACGTTTACGCTCCTTGCCGTCGGCGGTGCTGCCGTCGGCATTGTCGTGGGAACTGTCTGGGTCCAACTCATTCGTCGCCTGCAGGACGACTATCTGATCATAGCATCCACGGCATTGCTTTCCTGGGTCGCCTATCTTCTTGGCGAGCAGCTTCACGTATCCGGCGTCATTGCGACTGTTACGACGGGCCTGATCGCGTCCTGGCATCAGCATACGGTTCTTTCGGCTGCGACGCGTATGCGCGGGACGTCTTTCTGGACAGTCGTAATCTTCCTGATGGAGGCCGCAGTCTTCATCTTGATCGGCCTTTCGTTGAGGGACGTAATCGAGCGCGGTGGCGGCTTCGGTGCGATGATCGAATCCATGGCGTTTCCGGCTGTCGTCGTCCTCCTTGCGCTTGTGCTGGCGCGGTTCATTTGGGTGTTCGGCGCCGATCTCGTTGTCCGCCTGTGCAATTCCGCTGGCCTTGCGAAGACCGTCCCTTTGGGCCTCGGAGGCGTGTCCGTACTCGGCTGGGCGGATGTTCGTAGCGTCGTGACGCTCGCGCTCGCTCTGAGCTTGCCGGAAGACTTTCCAGAGCGAGACTTTATTTTGATCACAGCCTTCGTTGTGATCGCCGGCACAGTGCTCATCCAGGGGACGACGCTCGGCAAGGTGATCGCATTGGCAGGACTGGGAGATGCGGAAACCGAGCGCGCTCCTATGACCATGAGCCAGGCTGAAGCTGCAATGGCACAGGTGCAGTTCTCAACGGTGCAGGGGCTGGCTTACGATGAAGCCGGCACACTGATCCATCCGCAGCTGCTGAAACGCTACGAACACCGCGCGACCGCCATCGTCGACTACGCTGCCCGTACCGAGGACTACGTGCCGATGTTGCAGGCACATTTCGACGTCGTTCTCGAAGCTGTCGCGGCTGGCCGCAGGGAGCTTATCCGCCTTCATCGTGCGGGTGAAATCGATGATGAGACGCTGCGTGAGCTCGAACGCGACCTCGACCTGGAGGAACTGAGTTCGATTTCCGCCAAGGCCTGAGGCGGCGGGTAGTCGCGAGCAGCCGAGTCCGCCGGACCTGGACAGCCAAGCGCGAACGCGCTTTGTAACGGTGGTAGACTGTTATAGCGTTGGACAGCGATCTTGCACCCCGATGCATTGCCAAATCGGGTGAACATTATGAAGCCCGAGGGAATGCATTATGAAGGCCATGTATTACGAAGCGTTCGAACAAACGCCGGAGATTCGGACACTGCCCGATCCAGAGCCGGCGTTTGGCGGCGTGGTGATCAAGGTCGGCGCGACAGGTCTGTGCCGCAGCGATTGGCATGGCTGGAAGGGACACGATCCGGATATCCAGCTGCCGCATGTGCCGGGCCATGAACTGGCCGGCAAGGTGGTGGCGACGGGCAAGGGCGTGATGCGCTTCAAGGTCGGCGACCGCGTCACCGTGCCTTTCGTTTCCGGTTGCGGCCATTGCGCGGAATGCCATTCCGGCAACCAGCAGGTCTGCCCAAGCCAGTTCCAGCCCGGCTTCACCCATTGGGGATCCTTCGCCGAATATGTGGCGATCGATTATGCCGACACGAACCTCGTTACCCTGCCGGAGGAGATTGACGACGCGACGGCCGCCGGTCTCGGCTGCCGCTTCGCCACGTCTTTCCGCGCCGTTGCCGATCAGGCGCGCACCGGCCCCGGCGACTGGGTGGCCGTGCACGGTTGCGGCGGCGTTGGCCTCTCGGCCATCATGATCGCCACCGCCCTTGGCGCAAACGTCATCGGCATCGACCTGACCGAGGACAAGCTGGCGCTCGCCCGCCAATGCGGCGCGCTTGCCACGATCAATGCCGGTTCCGTGCCTGATGTGGTCGAAGCGGTGCGTGAGATCACCAAGGGCGGCGCACATGTGTCGATCGACGCGCTGGGTCATCCGACGACCTGCTTCAACTCGATCAAGAATCTCCGCCGCCGTGGTCGGCACGTGCAGGTCGGTCTGATGCTCGGCGAGCACGCGACGCCGCAAATCCCGATGGCCCAGGTGATCGGGCATGAGCTCGAGATCTATGGCAGCCATGGCATGCAGGCCTGGCGATACGACGCCATGCTGACGATGATCACATCCGGCAAGATGAAGCCCCAGCAGCTGATCTCGAAAAGGATCGGCCTTGCCGAAGCAATTCCCGAGCTTATGACCATGGACAAGGCCGAGACGCCCGGTATCGCGGTCATTACAAGCTTCTAGGGCTGCATCGCATCGCATTATAGCGAGGCGCGGAATTTGCGCTGCAACAATTTTGCGCTTGCATTTAAAGACGACCGTTCGTAAATAAATCGCCGAACAGGAGCGTGCGATGGGCCGTACGAGAAAAATCAGCGAAGATGATATCCTCGATGCTGCCGAGCGCGTCGTTGTGCGCCTGGGCGCCGCCGGGCTCTCGATCGATGCCGTCGCCCAGGAGGCTGGTGTCAGCAAGGCGAGGGTGGTCTACGACCACAAGTCCAAGAGCGGCTTGCTGGAGGCGCTTGTCGATCGCAAATTCAAGACTGATGTCGCGCATGTCGAAGAATGCGTGTTGGCAGCCAAGGATACGCCGCATCCGGAGCTTTTCGGCCGCATCGCGTCGGCCGAGAGCACGATTGATGACACCGATCGCGCTGTTGCTATGGCGGTGAGCGCGTCGATGGCAAGCGGTGAAAAGCTTCAGGAGACCATGCGGGAGTGGTGCGATCTCGATCTGAGAAAGATGGCGGAAGGCGCGCGGCCGAAGGCAGCGCTCATGGCCTATTTGGCGCTCACAGGCTTCTTCTGCACGGAGCTTTTTACATTTCATACGTGGCCGGAGGTGGAGCGGCGTGAGATTCTCGACGGCATACGGTCAATCTATCTCTCTTACGCCGACAAGACATGACGCACCCTAAGGGGCGCGGTGCAATTCAAGAAGGAATACGGAATGCAGCGTAGTAGAACGGCGCGCCTGAAGCTGTGCCTGATTGCCACCACTTTTCTGATTGCCGCATCTGGGGCCGCGTTGGCTCAAGGGGGAGCCGCGATGCCACCGCCAGCGGTCGGCGTTGTCGAACTCAAGGGCAGGGATGTACCTGTTGTCAACGAGCTTCCTGGCCGCATCGCCGCGACCCGTATTTCTGAGGTGAGGGCGCGTGTCTCCGGCATTCTGCAGGAGCGTGTCTTCGAGCAGGGCGCAACGGTGAAGAAGGACGATGTTCTCTATCGCATCGATCCACGCCTGTTTAAGGTTCGCGTCGCGAGCGCGGAAGCGGCCCTTCAGCGCGCCAAGTCGATCGAAGACAATGCGCGACTGCAGCTTGAGCGCCAGAAGAGCCTTCGTGACCGCAATATCGCATCAGGTATCGATTACGACACCGCTGCCGTCAATCTCGCTCAGGCAAGCGCCGATGTCGCTTCCGCCGAGGCAGGTCTCGACGAGGCAAAGATCAATCTCGAATACACGGAAGTTCGCGCACCGATCTCCGGTGTGATCGGTGCCGCTCTGGTGACAGAAGGCGCGCTGGTGACAGCCGATGGAACGTCGAACCTGGCGCTGATCCAGCAGGTCGATCCTGTCTACGCCGATTTCACGCAATCGGCGCAGGAACTGCTGAACCTGAAGAAGGCCGTGGCTGCCGGTACGCTGGCGAGCACCGCCCCAGGCGAAGCGCGGGTTGAACTGGTCTTCGACGATGGCTCGCTCTACGCCGAGCCCGGCAAGCTTCTATTCGCGAACGCCAATGTCGATTCCAACACCGGACAGGTGACGCTGAGGGCAGAATTCCCGAACAAGTCGGGTGATCTGCTGCCCGGCATGTATGTCCGCGTGCGGATCGAGCAAGCCGTCAAGCACAATGCTGTCACCGTTCCCCAGCGCGCAGTCATCCGCGACGATACTGGCCAGGCGCAGGTCTACGTGCTCGGGGCCGACAATGTCGCGGAACCTCGCAAGATCACGCTCGGCCAGGCGCAGGGCTCCGAATGGCTCGTCGAAAGTGGCTTGAAGCAGGGCGAAACCGTGATCGTCGATGGCGTCCAGAAGGTTCAGCCGGGTGGAAAGGTGGCGCCCGAGGCATGGCAGCCCGCCGATCAAGCGACGAGTTCCTCTCAGCAGCCCGCGAAGGCACCGGAGTAATCGATCATGGCACAACTTTTCATTCGCAGGCCGATTCTGGCCTGGGTCTTCGCGTTGTTCATTTCCATCGCCGGGATCATCGCCATCCCGTTCCTGCCGATCGCGCAGTATCCGAAGGTCGCTCCGCCGCAGCTGACGATCTCCACGGCATACCCCGGCGCATCGCCGCAGGAAATCTATCAGGGCGTGACGCGCCAGATCGAAGATGAGCTGAACGGTGTTGCCGGGCTGATGTATTTTGAATCGACCTCGGACAATTCCGGTTCGGTCAGCATCAACGCCACGTTCCGGGCCGGAACCAACATCGACCAGGCATCGGTCGATGTTCAGAACGCGATCCGTCGCGTCGAGGCGAGGTTGCCCGCCACCGTGCGTACGCAGGGTGTTACCGTCGAAGAGGCAAGTTCCGGGTTCTTGATGATCGTATCGATGACATCGACCGACGGCAGCCGGGACGAGGTCGAGCTAGGCGATTATATCAATCGCAGCGTCATCGGCGAAATCCGACGCATCGATGGCGTCGGTCGTGCCCAGCTCTTCGCCGCGCAGCGCGCGCTGCGTGTCTGGATCGATCCCGACAAGATGGTCGGCCTCAACATCAACACCGACGACATCAACGCCGCGATTACCGCGCAGAACGCGCAGGTGGCGGCCGGACAGATCGGAGCAAGTCCGAACCCCATCACCCAGGATCTGACGGCTACCGTTCTCGTCCAGGGTCAGCTGGGCACGCCGGAACAGTTCGGCGAAATCATCCTGCGTGCCAATCCCGACGGCTCCACGGTCCGACTTAAGGATGTCGCACGTATCGAGCAAGGTGCGGAATCCTACAATTTCACCAGCCGTCTCAATGGTCAGCCGTCGGCGGCGCTAGGCATCCAGTTGTCGTCTACCGGCAACGCCGTGGCGGTTTCCGCGGCAATCAAGGCCAAGATGGACCAGCTGAGCCGCTTCTTCCCGAAGGGCGTCGAGTATAGCGTTCCCTACGATACCAGCCCGTTCGTTTCCGCTTCGATCGAGAAGGTGATCCACACCCTGCTCGAAGCGATTGTCCTGGTCTTTATCGTGATGTTCGTGTTCCTGCAGAACTTCCGCTACACCGTCATTCCGACGCTCGTGGTACCGGTGGCGCTGCTTGGCACCTGTGCGGTCATGTATGCGACGGGATTTTCGATCAACGTCTTGACCATGTTCGCGATGGTTCTCGCGATCGGCATCCTGGTCGATGACGCAATCGTCGTTGTCGAAAACGTCGAACGCATCATGGCCGAGGAGGGGCTCGCTCCCAAGGCTGCAACGCGCAAGGCGATGGGGCAGATTACCGGCGCCATCCTCGGGATTACGCTTGTTCTATCCTCGGTTTTCATTCCGATGGCCTTCTTCCCGGGATCGACGGGTATCATCTACCGGCAGTTCTCGCTGACGATGGTCGTCTCGATCCTGTTCTCCGCCTTCCTGGCATTGTCGCTCACGCCTGCACTTTGCGCGACCTTCCTGAAGCCGATAAAGGGCGGTCATCATCAGAAGGGCGGCCCCGGCGGCTGGTTCAACCGCAAGTTCGAGCAGCTGACCAACGGATATGCCGCATCCGTCACCGGAATGGCGCGTCGCGCCGGCCGCATGATGGTCGTCTATCTCGCGCTCGCCGTCGGTCTCGGCTACCTGTTCGTCAACCTGCCGACATCCTTCGTTCCCGACGAAGACCAGGGGTTCCTGATCGTCGACATCCAGGGGCCGCCGGAAGCCAGTGCCAACCGCACGATCGAATCCATCCGCAAGATCGAAACGATCTTCAAGGCGGAGCGGGCCGTTGCCAATATCGTTGCCATTCAGGGCTTCAGCTTCTCGGGCAATGGCGCCAATGCGGGTCTTGCATTCGTCACGCTCAAGGACTGGTCCGAGCGCGGCGAGGGCAATTCGGTGCAGGACATCGCCAACCGCGCCAACATGCAACTCTTCGCACTGAAGGACGCGACCTCCTTTGCGCTGTCGCCGCCACCAATCGAGGGCTTCGGTACAACCGGCGGCTTCTCCTTCCGTCTTCAGGATCGCGCGGGCCTCGGACAGGCAGCGCTTGCGCAGGCGACGGCCGAACTGATGGCGAAGGCCGCGCAAAGCCAGGTCGTGACCGGCGTGCGCATGGAAGGCCTGCCGGATGCCGCGCAGGTTCTGTTCGTCATCGACCGCGAGAAGGCCAACACCTTCGGCGTGACGTTCGCGGACATCAACAACGCGATCACCGCCAATCTGGGCTCCTCCTACATCAATGACTACCCGAACAGGGGACGCATGCAGCGTGTGATCGTGCAGGCGCAGGATCGCAGCCGCCTGCAGATCGAGGATGTGCTGAAGATCAACGTGCGCAATGCCAGCGGTGGCATGGTTCCGCTGTCGTCTTTCGCGATCGCGCAGTGGCAGAAAGGCCCGCCACAGATCGTCGGCTACAACGGCTATCCCACCGTGCGCATCTCCGGTGCGCCGGCGCCTGGCCAATCGACCGGCGCAGCCATTGCTGAAATGGAACGTCTGGCGTCGGAACTGCCAGAAGGCTTCGGCTTCGAATGGTCCGGCCAGTCGTTGGAGGAAATCACGTCAGGCAGCCAGGCGCCGTTCCTGTTCGGCCTCAGCATCCTCTTCGTGTTCCTGCTCCTCGCGGGCCTCTATGAGAGCTGGTCCATTCCGATCTCGGTCATCCTGGTCGTGCCACTCGGCGTGATCGGCTCGGTACTGGCCGTGATGCTGCGCGACATGCCGAACGACCTCTATTTCAAGGTCGGATTGATCGCGATCATCGGCTTGTCGGCGAAAAACGCCATCCTGATCGTCGAGTTCGCCAAGGACTACTACGCCGAAGGCAGATCGCTGCTGGATTCGGCTGTCGGCGCCGCAAAGTTGCGCTTCCGCCCGATCGTGATGACGTCGCTTGCATTCACGCTCGGTGTCGTGCCCTTGGCGATTGCGACCGGACCAAGTGCCGCCAGCCAGAACGCTATCGGAACGGGTGTGCTCGGCGGCATGATCTCGGCGACCATCCTCGCCATCTTCTTCGTGCCCGCCTTCTTTGTCTTCGTGTTGAAGGTGATGCGGACAAAGAGGCCTGTCGAGGACGAGGGCGTCGAAGAGACGCGCGGCTGAGCGCTTCGCGCTGGACCGTCGCGTCGACGATCACGATCAGTTGCTTGCCTTGCGATCGGCTTTTCGAGGTGTCGTCAAAATGTTAGCATGCCAACATCGACAGTGTCGGTACGCGTGACCACTCGGCCACGCGTACCGACAACGCATTTATGTCCGTGCTTCATAAGCCCAAGCAATTTCGAGCCACTTATAACCGGTGGTGAAATAAACGAAACTCAAAGGCTAACTGCGAGACTGGGCGGATTCACTCCTGGTCTTGATTCCAAGGGATCGACCGATCGCAGCTGAATCCAGCTGTGCCGGCTGTCAAGGAGCGATCATGAGACTTGAGATCAATAACCAGACGCATGAAGTTCAGTCGGAAGGTGACACGCCGCTGCTGTGGGTCATTCGCGACGAACTTGGCATGACCGGAACCAAATATGGCTGCGGTCTTGCCCAATGCGGTGCCTGTTCCGTGCTGGTCGATGGCGCGATCGTTCGATCCTGCGTGACGCCGATCGACAGTGTTGTGGGCCATTCGATCACCACCATCGAGGCGATGGAAAATGATCCGGTCGGCCAAAAGGTGGTCGCTGCATGGGTTGCCCATCAGGTTCCGCAGTGTGGCTACTGTCAATCCGGCCAGGTCATGGCCGCGACCGCGCTTTTGAAGCAGACCCCTAATCCTTCGGATGACGATATCGCCGCTGCGATGGTGAACCTCTGTCGATGCGGAACCTACAACTCGATCAAGGCGGCCGTTCAGGATCTCGCCGGACAGAAAGTAGGCACGCTATGAACGAGATCACTCACAATATTCAAGCCGAAGGCGAAGTCCCGAACGGCGAGCCGGTCAACATCTCCCGGCGCCGCTTCCTTCTTGGAACCATGGGCGCCACTGCCGGCGCGCTGGTCATTGGCTTCGGCGTGCCGGTCCGCGCCGTGCGTGCTCAGGAAGCCGCTGCAAGCATGGCGCCCGGTACCCGCGTTCCGGCCTTCCTGGAAATCCGTCCGGACAATACGGCCCGGCTGATGAGCCCGTTCGTCGAAGGCGGGCAGGGCGTCTTTACCGCCATGGCGCAGATCGTTGGCGAAGAACTCGACCTGGACCCACAGTCCTTCGTCGTCGAGAACGCGCCGACTGGTCCCGATTATCTCGTCGTGATGGGCAAGATGCGCATTACCGGCGGCAGCATGTCGGTGCGTACGAGCTATGACACGATGCGCCGTCTCGGCGCGCTGGCGCGCGCGATGCTCTTGCAGGCGGCCGCCGGCAGGTTGAACCTGCCGGTCGATCAGCTATCGACGGAACCCGGTTATGTGGTGCACGCCGCCACGGGCCAGAAAGTGGCCTATGGCGATCTCGCCCACGATGCATTGGCGCTTCCAGTTCCGGCGCCCGACAGCGTCACTCTAAGGGATCCGGGCCAATTTCGCTGGATCCGCAAGCCGGTGCAGCGGCTTGACGTTCACGCCAAATCCGTCGGCAAGGCGATCTATGCGATCGACTGCAAGGTGGACGGCATGCTTCACGCCGCCGTGCAACACGCACCGCGCCTCGGCATGTCGGTCGGCGCGATCCGCAACGAGGATGCGGTCAAGGCGATGGCCGGCGTTCAGTCGATCCACCGCCTTCCGGGCGCGGTTGCGGTTGTGGCCGAGCGCTGGTGGCATGCCAAGCGTGCCGCTGAATCGCTGCAGGTAGAGTGGAGCGAGGCCGGTGAGACGCCGATCATCGAGGGTATCCGCGCCATGCCGGCGGATTTTTCGACCGCTGCGTTCAGCCAACGCCTCGCGAATGAGCCGGGCAACGGCAAGGACGCGGAGAGCAAGGGCGATGCTGCCGGTGCACTTGCATCGGCAAAGACGGTGGTCACCGCGACCTACCACAGCCAGTATCTCCACCACGGCCAGCTTGAGCCGCCTTCGACATTGGCGCGGTTCAACGATGACGGCAGTCTGGACCTCTGGATGCCAAATCAGGCGCCGGAAATGTATCAGGCCGCCATTGCCAAGCTTATCGGCCTGGATGCGTCGAAGATAAACATCCATAGCCCGCTTCTTGGCGGCTTCTTCGGTCGTCACTTCCTCTATCCTGCTGCAAATCCATACCCGCAGGCAATCCAACTCGCCAAGGATACAGGCAAGCCGATCAAGTTGATCTGGAGCCGCGAAGAGGAGTTTCTGCGTGACCCGCTGCGGCCGATGGCGGCGGTGCGATTCCGTGGTGGCCTGGATGAAAGCGGAATGCCGATCGCACTCGAGGCAATCAGCATTTGCGAAGGCCCCTCGGAGAACATCAACGGCCACAGCGAGGACAAGCTCGATGAGACCGCCGTCGAAGGTCTGACGGGCAAGGAATACGCCATCCCCAACCGACGGATCGCTCAGATCTACGTCGAGAACCCGACAATGCTCGCCTATTGGCGTTCGGTCGGTAATTCGATGAACGACTTCCTCTACGAAACCTTCCTCGACGAACTGGCGGACAAGGGTGGCAAGGATCCTTACGAACTGCGCGTGCAGCTCTTGAAGGATAACGCCAGACTGTCAAACCTGCTGAAGGCCGTGGGCGAGATGTCCGGTGGCTGGAAGCGTGGCCCGTTCACGGCCGAGGACGGCACGCGCCGCACGCGCGGGGTTGCCATGGCCTCTCCGTTCGGCAGCTTTACCGCTGCGATCGCGGAGGTTTCGATCCGGGCGGGCGAGGTTGTCGTGCACGATATCTGGGAAGCCATCGATCCCGGCAGCATCGTCAATCCGGCGATCATCGAGGCGCAGGTCAATTCGGCAACGGCGCTTGGCCTTTCGCAAGTGCTCCTGGAAGAGGCCATCTACGAAAAGGGCGAGCCGGTCGCGCGCAACTACGATCTCTATCCCATCCTTCCTCCGAGCCGGATGCCGCGGGTTCATACGCGGATCATCGAGAGCGGCGAGAAGATGGGCGGGATCGGAGAGCCGGGACTGCCTGCCATCCCGCCGGCTGTGGCGAACGCTGTCTCTACCCTGACGGGGCAACGCATCCGCAGCATGCCGCTCTCCCACTACACGTTTGAAAGCTAGCGCGTAAGCGTCGCACCGCCCGTGCCGGCCGGGGAGGATCGTTCCCCGGCCGTTTGAGCCTGAGGCAACAGCCTTCAAACGCAGCACTCATAAGGGATGACCAATCCTTGAAAAAAATCCTTCTCGTTCTTCTCGCGATCATTGTCATCATCGGCGGAGGCCTGACATGGTTCGTGACCAGCAAACCATCCTCACCCTTCGACGGCGGAACCGCCTCGGGGCGGCAAGCACGGATCTGATGCAGCGTGGCGAGATGGTCGCGCGCCAGGCCGACTGTGTCGCCTGTCATAGCACGCCCAGCGGCAAGCCTTTTACCGGCGGCCTTGAAATGGGCACGCCGCTCGGATCGATCTTCGCCACCAACATCACGCCCGACCGTGAAACAGGTATCGGCAACTACTCGCTGGCCGATTTCGATCGTGCTGTCCGTCAAGGCGTGACGCCGGATGGCCGTCGTCTCTATCCAGCCATGCCTTATCCCTCTTACGTCAAGTTGAACGACGACGACGTACGCGCGCTCTATGCCTTCTTCATGAACGGCGTCCAGCCCGCCAACGAGCCGAACAGGCAGAGCGGCATCAAGTGGCCCTTGAACATGCGTTGGCCACTCGCTTTGTGGAACGCCGTGTTCGTCGATCAGGGCATCTATGTCAGCAAGCAGGACAAGGACGAGCTCTGGAATCGTGGAGCCTATCTCGTGCAGGCGGCCGGGCACTGCGGTGCGTGTCATACGCCGCGCAGCCTGACCATGAACGAAAAGGCGCTGGACGACGCAAGCCCGCTGTTCCTTTCCGGCGCGTTGCTTGACGGCTGGTATGCGCCGAGCCTTCGTCAGGATCACAACACGGGTCTCGGCCGCTGGAGCGAGGACGACATCTTCCAGTTCCTGAAGAATGGCCGCAACAAGCACGCGGTGGTCTTCGGCTCCATGGCGGACGCTTACAACAACTCCACGCAGTTCATGACGGACGAAGACCTGAAGGCGATCAGCCACTATCTGAAAACGCTTCCGGGCGACGCCAGCCGTGACGGTTCACCGTGGGCTTATGCGGAGGCAACACCGGTCCTCGCAACGGCCGCCAACAGCGCGCCGGGCGCGCAGACCTACGCCACTCGCTGCAGCTTCTGTCACGGGGTCGATGGTCGCGGAAAGAACGAGTGGATCCCGCCACTGGCTGGATCGGCCGCCTCGCTGATCGAACATGTCGACTCTCAGGTCAACGCCACGCTCAACGGCTCGGCACGCGTGGTGACCGCGGGTGTTCCCGATGCCTACCGCATGCCACCCTTCCGCCAGCAGTTGTCGGATCACGAGATCGCCGACGTGCTGACCTATGTCCGCTCCTCCTGGGGCAATCATGGCGGTCCGGTGAAGGCCGAGGATGTGAAGGCGATGCGCGAGCATACGGATCCCGCGAGCAGCAACCCGATCGTTCTGCAGATGCGGTAATCAAAACCTGTGTGCCGGTCATGTTCTGGCCGGCACATAACCAATCGCAATGGCTATGTGCACATTACTCGGCGACATGTAGCCGGAAGCGGGCCGACGGGCGAACATACAGATAGGTGACGCTTTTGGGCGCAGCGGCATTTTCGGAAAAGACCGCGTAGCGATTTCTGGGCGAGGTCGGAAACCAGGAGCAGATGGCGTCTCCCTCGATCTGGCTCAATCCTTCGCCGTGCCATGCTCCGACGGTCACGGACGCACGACCGTCGAGGCCGGTGCGGCTAACGACATCCTCGTTGGTCTCAAGCTGAGTGCCTGTCAGTTCATGGCCGAAGACTGCGGCGCGGATGGCGTACCCACGCAGTCGAGACGGCGAAGTTGGGTCGAGGTCGAACGGCATTTCAGGGACGCCGGCTTTCTCGAGCTCTGACAACAGCAAGGTATCGGCATAAGTCTTGAACGGGAATTCGTTCATCGCGAGTAGGCGCGTGTGCGCCCGAGCGCCTTCATCCTGCGACTGAACGTCCAGGTCCGCGCGGATGCTTGCCGCAAGTCTACGCTGCCCGGATGTTTCGTAAATGCTGAGCAATAGCTGATTTCCCAGATAGCGCGACCATGCATCAAAATCGTCTTGGCTGCTGCGCGCCTTTCTCAGTTCGATGGCGGCTGCCTCACGCTGTCTGTTCATGAAGAGGCCGAAGCCCTGGAGGAAATGACGCCAAGAACTCAGCTTCGGATCAAGTCTGGTGGCACGCCTGACGTAATCTAAGCCGTTCTCGGCTTGACCGTTGAGGATGAGGGCGAAAGCCATGGCGTGATAGCTGAGCGGATCACTCGGGTCGAGATTGATGGCTGCCTGCTGCGAGGTTATCTCGTCGTCCGACTGTTGAGTCACCACCAGCTGATCACTCTTCAGTTGATGGTAGTTGATGCGCCGTGGCCGGGCGTCGTTCGCGCCAAGGGGCATTTTCTGGATCGCGACACGTCCGCAGCACGTTGGCCTGATGTCGCCCGCAGGCATACAGCGTCGATGCGAACCAATGGGATTTCGGTGGGCTACTGTTTCCCGGGAAGATTGGCCCGATCATCCCCAGTTCCATGAGCAGGACGAAGTCAGTGGGACGACGCTTGGGGCAATCGGCGGCAGGAACTTCTCTTTATCGGTGTGGACATGGATGAAATTGGTATCCGCTCCAAGCTCGATGGATGTCTGGCACGCGCCAATCCGCATAATTGGTCCGGGCTCGAAGACCCGTTTCCGGCCTAGTGATTAAAGCATTGTCGCCAAGCATGTGGTGGGAGATCCAATCGGCGCCAAAAGCTCTACGGCTAACGAATACTTAACGGCAATTGAACTGGATGGTCGCCTGCTGCGTATCCCTCCGGAACGGCATGAAATGACTTGGAGCAGCAGTTGCGTATTTTAATAATGGTGCTTGGTATACTTACGATAATCGCGTGGATTGTAACTTTCTATGTCACTTCGATCTATCATTAGTGATAATACGCGCGCGCCCACTTGGAGACCTCACCGAGCGTTGGTCTAGCCTGCTGACCAAGCAAACAGGCTAGACGCTTTATAAGCTCAATCAGAGGATTGAGACGTTCTCAGCTTTCGACTTTCCGGTCTTGCGGTCCTGGCCGAGGTCGAAGCTGACCTTGTCGCCTTCGCGCAGCGACGCGCCGCGCGGCAGTGCCGTGATGTGAACGAAAACGTCAGTTCCGCCGTTTTCCGGCGTGATGAAACCGAAGCCCTTGTCCTCGTTGAAGAATTTTACTGTACCCTCAGGCATGGATATTCCCTTTTAAGTGTTTTGCTTGCAATGGCGACGCGAACCTATAGTGCTGTTGCGCGTCCATCAACTCCCAGCGTGCATCTGAGGGTCATCATTTGCATGAAAGATGGATTTCGGCCGGTGCCCGGCGCCTGCAATCCGCGCGATCGTGCCAAAATCGACAAAGTCTCGCTGCATTCTACGCACCGTATCATCCGAAAAAGAGAGCGACGATGACCATTTCAGCCGATTTCGATTGCCAGACCTGCGGCGCCTGCTGTTCGTACTCATCGAAATGGCCGCGATTCTCGACTGAAACGGATGCCGATCTTGATCGCTTGCCCGCGCGCTTCGTCGCCGAAGATCAGACAGGCATGCGCTGCCATGACAATCGCTGCTCGGCGCTCGATGGCTCCGTGGGTACAAGAACATCTTGCATGGTCTACGAGATCCGGCCGCAAGTTTGCCGCGACTGTCTCCCCGGCGACAGCGAATGCATTGAAGCGCGTGCCGCCTTCGGCTTCCGCTAACTTGCCCTTCGCTATAGATGCCTCGCTGTACGCCCGCATTTGCGAAAACATACGCTTTTGTAGGAGTGGCAAGAAGCCATAGAGTTTATCGCCAGTCCGGATATTGTCCCGAAATGTCGTTGCCGGAATGAAGCTACCCAAGCGACATTGTTCAGACAGGATTTGGCTTCACGCCTATATCGCTTCTCAGCCGGTCGAATATGGCGATCTCGGCTTTGAATGGTTGTCACCAGCCTGTTGTTCATGGCTCGATCGTCGGCATCGTGGTCTTCCGATGGTTCGCTACTAACCGATGGGAACCAACGAGACATGTGATCCGGGTTATCGTCTAACAATAAACCTCGCAATATGCTTGCGAGGTTTTCCAGGTTAGCTAGGCGCGCTTCATAGCTCGTCAGAGCTATATGAAGCCTTAGAAGCTTACGTTCAGGCCAGCCTTCAGCGTGTGGTCGTGGACGTTGCCCGTCGTGCCGACACCGTTGGAGAAGGTGCGGACGCTGTTGGTGATCGTGTAGTTGTACTCGACGCGGGCCGAGACGTTCGAGGTCAGCTTCTGCTCGACGCCTGCGCCGAAGATATAGCCCGGCTTCCAGCCATCGGGACCAGCGATGTTGCCGTTGTCACGGAAATTGGTCATGGCAAATCCGGCGGTGCCGTAGATCAGTGTCTGGTCGATCGGCGCGCCGACCTTTCCCTTAGCGCTCAGGCGGTGACGCTCCTTGAGCTTGCCGTCTTCCACCTTCACGCGGCTGTCGCCGAGATAGGAGGCTTCCACTTCGCCGCCGACGACCGCGCCGCCAACCATGGTGTTGTAGCCGGCCTGTCCGCCGACGCTCAGGCCCTTGTTGCCGGAGAACGGGTTGAGGTTCGGGGAGGCCATGCCACCGTGGACACCGGCATAGGCGCCTTCCCATCCTCCGGAAGACGGCTGGTCGTAGGAACCGAAATCGGCGGCGAGAACCGGCGAGGCAATAAGGCTGATGGCGAAGGCCGCCGCAAGGGGATTAAAACTCATGATACGCTATACTCCATACGCATTGCTACGCACCGTCTCGCGCGTGAGCATTTACTCATTGAACCACGTCTTGCGATGCAACGCGCTCGAATGCCGCGTTGCTACGATCGTCCCTCTCTAATTTTCACGATTTTATAAATAGTTTCTTAACTTGCAGGCTAGATGCCGTAATGGGCCGGCGCTTCCGAGATTGTAGCCAGATTGGTGGCTGTCCCTCAGAATGACGATGTTGAAACGGGGTCCGAACCTGTCGGCCCCAAACATCAAGCGAGGAACAGCCATGGAGTACTTTGCCGGAATTGATGTTTCTTTGGAAGCAAGCAGCGTCTGTTTGGTGGATTCGGCAGGCAAGATCATCCGCGAGACGAAGGTGGCGAGTGAGCCGGATGCGCTCATCGAACACCTAACATCGCTGGGGTTTGCTTTGAAGCGGATCGGCCTGGAAGCGGGCCCATTGTCTCAATGGTTGCATGAAGGTCTGACGAAAGCTGGTTTTGATGTTGTTCTGCTGGAAACCCGTCACGTGAAGGCCGCGCTGTCGGCGATGTTATCAAGACGGACAGGAAAGATGCGCGTGGCATCGCACAGCTATTGCGGATGGGATGGTATCGCTCGGTGCATTCGAAGTCTCCCGGCTCGCAGGATGTTCGCGCGCTTCTGACTGGTCGCAAGCTGCTGCAAGCTAAATTGCGAGACGTGGAGTTGAGCATTCGGGGCATTTTGCGTGGCTATGGTCTGAAGGTCGGCGAGGTGAGCCGCGGTCGATTTGAAGGACGGACATTGGAGCTCGGCGACGGACATCCTGTATTGGAGACCGTCATCGGTGCTATGTTGCATGCCCGTCATGCACTTTGGAACGAGTTCACCAAGATGCATCGTGAGATGCTGAAGATCGTTCGCCAAGATCGGGTCTGCCAGAGACTGATGACCACGCCGGGGGTTGGCGCACTCGTCGCGATCACCTATCGCTCGGCGGTTGACGACCCTGGTCGGTTTGCAAAATCCCAAACCGTCGGAGCGTACTTCGGACTAACGCCGAAGAAGTACCAATCAGGCGAAACGGATCTGGATGGTGGCATCAGCCGGGTCGGTGACACTATGGTGCGCACTGCCCTTTACGAGGCGGCCCACATCATGCTGACCCGCGCCACCCGGTTCTCGGCACTGAAGCGATGGGCAGTCGATGTGGCAAAGCGGCGTGGCATGAAACGCGCAAAAGTCGCTCTTGCCCGCAAGCTTGCGACTGTCCTTCATCGTCTGTGGGTGGATGAGACCGAGTTTCGTTGGGGCAAAGAAGTCCCCGCGGCATAAGTAAAGGCATCGAGCCGAAGTTCTAATTTCGTCGCAATCAAGTCCCGTCACCGGGACGAGAGCCCGGCAAGGTCGTAAGTAATGCTGTGATGCCTCGGCAATCACGCCGCCTAGATTGACCTGCCGGTTCTGATCTTATGGCATGGTGTGGCGACCCTAGTGTTGACCACGGACAGAAGCATGATCCTGGTGACGAGATTTTGGTAATGAGGGCCTTGACGAACAAAGGCCCATTACAGAAGGATTACAGTTGCATATTTATCTGTGGTCTGAATCTATAGGTCTCTATGATTCGGAGGTCATGGATAGCAGGTGCATCAATCGAGACGACGCTTGCGCTTTGGGCATGACGTTGCGCGACGTAAAAGCTCCCATGCGCGGACTTTTACGCAGGAGCGTGTCGCAGCATCTGCGAACCTTTTCCTGGACGGCTTGCTGGGTGACGAGCGGCGTAAGACAGGTTGAATGCGCGCTGAAGCGGCCGGTGATCCCAGCCCGTGGCGGCAACAAGCCATTCTAATCTACCTCGCTTGACGGTCCACTCGTCGTTCGCCTCCATGAGCAATGCGCCAACGAGACGGACGATGGCTTCATCGTTGGGAAAGATGCCGACAACCTCGGTTCGTCGTTTGATTTCGCCGTTGAGACGCTAAATTGGATTCGTCGAGTGTAACTTCGCCCGATGCTCTCTCGGGAAGGTCATGTAGGCGAGCACATCGTCTGCAGCTTCATCCATGATAGTGGCGAGCTTCGGCGCTTTCGGTCTGAAATGATCGGCAACACTTCGCCATTGAGCGCTGGCCGCCGTCGGCGTCTCTTGGGCAAAGGCCGTTGCGGTGAAGGCGGATACGACCCGCTTCCCGCTCTTTCCGGCATGCGCCAGCACATTCCTCATGAAGTGAACGCGGCACCGCTGCCATGTGGCGTTGAAAACCTTGGAAACGGCAGCTTTGATGCCCTCATGCGCATCGGAAACGACCAGCTTAACCCCGCGTAGACCTCGGCGGGTCAGCCGACGCAAAAACTCCGTCCAGATTGGCCAGCTTTCGATGTACCGTAAGCGGTTAGCCGAGGG